>CALFBH010000118.1 GCA_937951615.1 uncultured Saprospiraceae bacterium
TTCTCCACCAGAACCCTATTTGTTCAGAGATCAGAAAAGAGCTAAAATACTCCAGAAGATGAAAAAAAATATCGCAAAACTAAAAATTACTGACAGCGAACTGGGCTTGAATGTCAGTCATTTATAGAACGTTAGTTGGAAGCAAAAAAAAGAAAAAATGCCCATTCTCCTAAATGACATCCTCAACCTCGAAGAAATTGATAATACCAAAATTCGGTTTAATCAATCTAATGGAATTATTGACCCTATAAAAATTTTTAAGGAAAATAAAGAAGAACTTTTACATTGGCAGTTTTGGAATTATGATAAAAGGTCTTTTTATGAAGGGCAAATTACTATTGGTTTTGTGAAGATAGAAAGTAATAAATGGTTGCTATTTGATATAAGTAGAGTCACCAAAGATTTGAACAGATTTAAAGCTGTTGGATATGAATTTGAACCAATCGAAAAATATAAAAAATATTCGGGGCGAATAATTATCGAATTCAAAAACAATGCAACACAGCTAATCAGAAGAGCAAATACGGTACTTGGAAAATGCGAAGTTGTTCAAATATTAGAAGATACTTTCGATAATGATATTTTCCCAGGATATGAAAATGTAAATCTATCATGGAGTGACTTAAAAAGAGTTTTGAACAAAGGAGTTTGGAAAACCGCATTAGAAAATCAAAAAGGAGTTTACTTGATAATGGATAAAAATAATGGTAAAATGTATGTTGGTTCTGCCTATGGAACAAAGATGCTGCATGGACGATGGACTCAATATGCAAAAAATGGGCATGGTGGAAATTCTGAATTAAAAAACTTAAATTTCGAGTATATAAAAGAAAATTTCCTTTATTCTATTCTTGATATTTATAAATCTACAATAGAAGATAAAGTGATTATAAAGAGAGAGATTTGGTGGAAAAATACTCTTTTGAGCAAAAAGTTTGGGTATAACAAAAATTAAAAGAAAACGCTTACTCAAAAAATTATTCTAAAAGAAAAAGTTTACGTTCATGTTTTGGACAAAAAAAAAGAAAACGCTCGCTAAAAGATTCGAGCAAAAAAATATAATTTGCGTTTCCGTTTCGGGGCGTAAAAGAAAGGAGAGTTTGCTGAGAAAATGGAGGAAAAGAAAATTCGTTTCTTCATATCACTAAATAAAAATGAATATAAAACAAATAAAATATGAATTACAAAATCTCATTTCGGGAAAGAGCGGCGCAAGCTATGATGCGCTTATCCAAACAGTCGCCAGTCACCTTAGAAGAGGCAAGAGCACAAGTCCAATGGCTAAAGAAAAACACCAAAACAAAGCACAAGAAACAGAGAAGTTGATTGCTTTTGCAAAATCAAATAATCTAATATTAGAGAATATTCCAGAGGAGCGTTTTATAGCAAGTGGTGCAGAGCAAAAAGTTTATATCACAGGAGAGAAATATGTCATCAAGTTAAATGATGCTATATATTACGCATCATGGGAAGATTACTTTTACAATCTACTTTTACATAATTACTTTTTTGCTGATACGGCTTACCATCTGTTGGGTTTTCATTTGTCAGAAAGCACTTTTTATGCAGTAGTCCGACAGCCATATATTAAAGCAGACAGCATAACGAATTTGCAAGAAGTCAAAGATTTTATGGCTGCTAACGGATTTGAAAATAAAAGGCGAAACGATTACGAAAATGTAAATCTCGGATTAATTTTAGAAGACTTGCACGATGAAAACGTATTAACGGCTGACGGGATGCTCCATTTTATTGATACTGTTTTCTTCATTAAGCCAAATAAGTTTTGGGATTAGGACAGAAAAGAAAATCAAAAAAAGAAGGCGAAAAGGGAACATTGCATCTATGTCCATGCCGCATAAAAAATGCGGCACGGCATAGATGCGAGGACGTTCTCGGCAAGCAAAAAGAAAAAATGACGAAGCTACTTCTAATAGTCATAATTTTTTCAAATACGGGAATTCTTTTCTCTCAAAATAGAATTCAAGGGATTTATGAATTAAGAATTGGTACAACAATAATCACCTAATACAGAAAACCATCTTATGATTCTTTCAGAAAAACTAAAAAGAAGACTAAAGGATTTTGGACCCGCTTTTTTTATTATTGGGTACGTAGTTGGGACGGGAAGTGTTACGTCCATGGTCGTTTCTGGGGCTAAATTTGGTCTAAGCCTATCGTGGGCATTATTACTGTCTTGCTTTTTTACTTACTTTTTGCTGATCTCGATTAGCAAACTCACCATTGTCTCTGGCAATACTTTGATGTTTAATTTTAAAAAGACCTTTGGCAAACCTATCACCCTATTTGTCATCACTGCCTTAGTCGTCTCCATTGTATCATCTGTGATAGGAGTGATGGGGGTAGTCGCTGAAGTCGCTATGGAATGGATATCAGTAAAAACTTCAATTTCCTTTTTGAATGGGCCGATTATTTCCAGCCTCTTTATCCTCTTATTGATTAGTTTGTTTTGGACGGGAAAGCATGAAAACTTCATTAAAGCGATGAGCATAATGGTAGGCTTTATGGCACTGGCGTTTATGATTACCAGTGTGATGGTTTTAAAGGAATCTGGAAAATCAATTATAGACTTTTTCCCTCAACTTCCACAGGGCGATAACACTGGACTTATCATTGCAGGAATAGTAGGCACGACCATGGCCGGAGTTTGTCTGGCTTCACGTAGTATCCTGGTCCAGGAAGAAGATTGGAAGGTAGGCGATTTGGAAAAAGATAAAAAAGATGCGATGTCCTCCATGGTGATGACGTTTTTAATAAGTTTAGCCATTATGATCAGTGCAACAGGGACATTATACTTCACCGGAGTACATGTTGATGATGCGACAGATTTGATGCATGCACTGGGTCCATGGGCTGGAGAATTTGCGCTGACTTTATTTACCTTAGGAATTATTGCGGCAGGATTATCCTCTATCTTCCCGAATCTTTTATTGTTTCCGTGGTTGATCTCAGATTACACAGGTACGCCGCGTAATATGAAAAGACCATTATTCAAAGTCATCGCAGTATTGGTTGCTCTATCTGGATTAATTGTTCCGCTTCTAGGTGGAAAACCTATATGGATATTAATCGCATCACAGGCACTTAGTCCATTTGTCATGCCATTGATTACCTTATTCCTGATTATTCTTTTGAATAAGTCGGAGCTAATGAAAACGCATAAAGCAAATCTTGGCTTGAACATAGCATTAGGCGCGACTTTTATATTTAATTGCTTTATGCTATATATCGCAATAACTGGATTTATTGATTTTTTAATGTAGCAACGGGGGAAGTCTTAATACAATAATTTAAGTTGCTATACACTTTTGAATTTGAATGACAATATCCCCCTTTGGAGGCAGGAGTGATTGGTTCTGATTTTCAGATGAAACTCTTATTAAAGAAGGTATTTCGCTTTGCGAAATATGTCCCCTCTTGAGAGGGGAATAGAGGGGTGTGTTAGGCAGAAAAGGGTTGAACGAATTGTATGCTCAACTATTTGTCGGTATTCCAGCCAACACACCCCTTTGGTTCCCCTCTCAAGAGGGGACGTAATCTCTTACGAGATTACCTTCGATGTAGATATATGCGATGCTTTACAACCAATTCCCCCTGCACCCCCGCTACCATAGCTATGGGTAGGGGATATTCAGCAAGTTTGAAAAAGAGTATAGCAACGTATAATAATTATAAACACTTTACACATAATTTTTAATTACAAGAAATGAGTAGTGGTCTAGAAAAATACGCCCACATCCCTCTAAAACAACTTTCTAATAGAGTTTGGAGAACTTATGAAGGAGGTGCATTAATTGATAACTGGAAAAATACTGACCCTCAAGTCGATGGAAGTATGCCTGAGGAATGGATCATGTCTACGGTTACTGCACGGGGCATCAATAGACCTGAAGATGAAGGTTTGTCGCGTATAAAAACTGAAGATGGAGATTTAGTTCTAAAGGATTTGATTGACTCAAATCAAGAACTGTATTTGGGCGCAAGCCTCGCCCAAAAATACGGTACAACTGGTGTATTGATCAAAATGCTAGATTCCATAGAAAGACTAACCGTCCAGGTTCATCCAGACAAAAAATATGCGAAAACTGTTTTCAATTCGGAGTTTGGTAAAACAGAATCATGGTACGTTTTAAATACACGCGAAATAGAAGGGGAGAAGAGTGTTGTTTATATGGGCTTCAAAAAACACGTCACCAAAGAAATATGGAAGCAGCATTTTGACCATCAAAACATAGAAGGAATGCTGGATTGCTTACATAAAATAGAAGTGAAGCCGGGGGATGCGTTTATGATTTATGGAGGTGTCCCTCATGCCATAGGTGCGGGCTGCTTTTTAATGGAAGTTCAAGAGCCTACAGATTATACGATGCGTGTAGAAAGGACAACTCCCAAGGGATTGAAAATTGGTCCTCAATTGATTCATCAAGGTGTAGGAGAAGAAAAAATGCTGGAATGTTTCCATTATGACACCTATACGCTTGAAGAGGCACTGAAGAATTGGAAGATCATTCCTGAAGTTGTAGACCGCACAGATGAATTTACTTTTAGAACGCTGTTCAATGAAAAACATACGAATTGCTTTGGTCTTAACGAATTAATTTTAGACGGAAGTTATACTATATCAGGCAATGGCGTTTTCTATGCAGCTGTTATTTATTCGGGTGATGGATTCATGGGCTGCAATGGAAAAGAATATGAATATAGAAAGGGAGATGAAATATTTATTTCGGCAGCTATTTCAGCAATTACTTTCACCTCTAACAGCCCATCAAAAATATTACTGTGTTATCCTCCAAGTTAGGCTGGTGCTTGGACTCAACTAAACGCCATTTTCAATTTGGATAATTGGCTTATTGTCAATAGTTTTTTGTTCCGATGGCTATCGGGAGAATTTGACGTTTGGATTTGTATTTCCACTTATTGTAAAAAAAAGAACATGAATTTATTCAATATAGAAAACAAAGTCATCCTAATAACCGGTGGCTGTGGCGTCTTAGGCGGTGGAATCGCAAAATACTTATTAGAAAATAATGCAACCGTAATCATACTACATTATAAAGAAATCCAGCTTAGAGATACGATCAGAGACTTTAAAAAGATCAGTCAACATGTTGAAGGCTATGTTTGCAATGTTTTAGAGGAAAATAGCCTGGAAGTAGTCGCAAAAAAAATCATGGCTAAATACGGCAAAATAGACGCGCTTATCAACGCGGCGGGTGGAAACAAACCTGGCGCAACTATAGCCCCAGACCAATCCGTATTTGATGTAGATATTGAACAATTCAAACAGGTCATTGATCTAAATCTATTTGGTAGTATTATTCCCTCACTGGTTTTTGGTAAAATCATGTCAAAGCATAAAAAAGGGGCGATTATTAATATTTCCTCTATGGCGGCTGAAAGAGCGATAACGAGAGTCATGGGATATTCCGCTTCTAAAGCAGCCATAGATAATTTTACGAAATGGATGTCGGTCGAACTCGCTCAAAAATATGGAGATGGCATGCGCGTAAATGCAATAGCGCCAGGTTTTTTTATTGGAAATCAAAACAGAGCTTTATTGACGAATGAAGATGGAAGCTATACAGATAGAGGTAAAACGATCATTAAAAATACACCCATGAATCGTTTTGGAAATGCAGATGAACTAAATGGTGCAGTTCATTATCTATGTACCGATGCTTCAAAATTTGTAACAGGAATTGTTATCCCAATTGATGGCGGGTTTAGTGCTTTTAGTGGGGTTTAAATTGCTATTAAGTGGAAGTACAAGTTTAAGCGTAAGTTTAAGTTTAAATAAATAATTCGCTTTCAGCGAATTATGAAAAATTAAAGTGTCGCTTATTTAAGTCCAACCACTTAATCACCAATCACCAATCAACCAATCAACCAATCACCAATCAACCAATCACCAATAAAAATAAAATTAATGGAACAGACATGGCGTTGGTACGGTCCAAAAGATCCGGTATCCTTATTAGATATAAAACAAGCTGGCGCAACAGGCGTGGTAACGGCATTGCATCATATTCCAAACGGGCAAGTATGGACGGTGGAAGACATTAAGGAACGAAAAGCGATTATAGAAAAATCTGGTTTGATTTGGAGTGTTGTTGAGAGTATTCCTGTACATGAAAATATTAAGACACGATCAGGGGATTTTCAATTATTTGTGGATAATTACCAAACAAGCATTGAAAATTTGGCTAGCTGTGGTGTGACTACAATTTGCTATAATTTTATGCCTGTGTTAGATTGGACAAGAACCTCATTAAATTATGAGCTTGAAGACGGGTCAAAAGCATTGCGTTTTGACTTTATGGCATTTGCTGCATTTGAACTTTTTATTTTAAAAAGACCTGGCGCAACTGCTTTATATAGCGATGAAGAACAAAATGCCGCACAAACTTATTTCAATAACCTTAATGAAGCTGACATTAAACGATTAAGCAATAATATAATCGCAGGTTTGCCTGGTGCCGAAGAAGGATATACATTAAACCAGTTCCAAAATATTTTAAATACCTATGAAGATATAGACAGCACCCGATTAAAAGAAAACTTAATTGCCTTTTTAAAAGAAATTATACCTATAGCTGCAAAAAACAAGGTTTTAATGTGCATTCATCCAGACGATCCTCCAATGCCAATTTTAGGCTTGCCCAGAGTTGTCAGTACGGAAGAAGATTTTGCATATATTTTTGAACAAGTGCCGGACTACGCGAATGGAATAACTTTTTGTACAGGCTCTTTAGGTGTTCGGGAAGACAATGATTTGGTAAAAATATTTAAACGATTTGCCGATAGAGTTCATTTCTTACACTTAAGGAGTACACAGAGAAATGCCGAAGGAAGCTTTTACGAAGCCAATCACTTAGAAGGAGATGTTGATATGTTTAAGGTCGTGAATGAGGTGGTCAAAGAAGAGAAAAGACGTGTTTCAGTAGGAAGACGAGACAGTATAATCCCAATGAGACCAGACCACGGACATCAAATGCTGGACGACTTAAACAAAACGACTAATCCGGGATATTCCGGGATAGGACGTTTGAGAGGTTTAGCCGAAATTAGAGGCTTAGAATATGGAATATCAAGAAGTCTGGACTTATAGCTGAAGTAAAAATTGCGGTAGCCTGCATGACGCAGAAATGTAGAAACTGTTATGGAGTAGGCGCCAAAAAAGCAATCAACTCCTCCAAATCCCAGGCATCTTCCAATTTGAAATCTCCAATACTTGTACGAATCAAAGCTGTCAGATGTGCGCCACTACCGACTGCCTGACCTAAGTCATGCGCCAAAGAACGGATATAAGTTCCCTTGCTACAGGTCACCCGAAAATCTACATCGGGCAGCGTAATATTGGTCAGAGTAAACTCATCTATACGAACCTGCCGAGATTTGATTTCTATTTTGATGCCTTGACGGGCTTTTTTATACAAAGGTTGTCCATCTACTTTAATTGCAGAAAACATCGGAGGAATCTGGTCGATTTCTCCAGTAAATTGTTGTGTGTTTTCCTTTAATAAAGCTTCGGTAATATGCTCGGTAGGGTAGTGGACATCCGGTTCTGTTTCGGCATCATAGGATGGCGTACTTGCGCCAAGCTGTAATGTGCCGGTATAAGTTTTATCCAGCCCTTGAAATTCGTGTAGCTTCTTGGTGGATTTTCCAGTGCAGATAATCAGTAGTCCAGTCGCCATAGGATCTAGCGTGCCTGCATGACCGACTTTGATTTTCTTCACGCCTAATAAGTGTTTTAAGCGAAAGCGAATTTTATTGACAACATCAAAAGAAGTCCAGTCTTTGGGTTTGTCGACCAACAGGGTTTCACCTGCCAGAAAGTCGAATTGTTCCAGCGTTTTTTTACTCATGGAAAAATATTAGGTCGATGGTCGACAGTTCATAGTCGATGGCTGAAAATTGTCTTCAAGCTATTTTAGGGTTCATTTTGCTTTGCAAAATGCGCATTAAACTCACAAAACGAGAATGTTGTAAAGCCCTCTCCATAGACTATCGACAACAGCTTAGAGTCGGATGATGTAACCTTTCACCCGACGATATACGCCATTATACTCATCGCGTTCAACCATCCCGGCACCTTTGGCATACCAGTAATAAGAGGTGCCCAAAAACAACTCTGTACCATTGGATACAAAATACCTGCGCAGGCGTACACGGATAACGTCATTGATGTCATTGCCATTGAGTCGGCGGGTATCTTCCAGGTCGTCGATTGCCCAATGGTAAGCGATGGTATCGCCATTTGCCATTGGAATCAAATCCTCCCAACCTTCTTCTACACGTTGATTGTCTATCAGGAAAGTAATTTCAGTAGAGTCGGCTTCAGCACCAGGAACTTGAATTAACTGACGATATGTATTGCCTTCATTGCGAATGTATACATCTGGTTCGCCCTGGTCGGAAGTAACTACTTTATAGGTGATACCATTGGCAAAAGTAGAATCATAGCCAATAAGGTAGCGATATAAATTTTGGAAACCATCGTCATACTCCCAGGCACTACTATCTGTCATGGGATAATATTCTCCAGCATAAGCAGCAGCAGTTGGAAATTCATAGGGATCAAATGCGGGCGTCTCGTCTTCTGCACAAGCCCAAAACATCAGCAGCATGCCTGCGATGATACTTAAAGTTAGATATTTGTTCATAGTTTTTTTGATAACACTATTAAAAGGGTAATTAGGTAACGATCGCAAAGATAATAATGTCCCCGTTAAATGGAGCATAAACCTTTTTTAGATACTAAGATTTATTAAGTGACACCAATTCTCGTAATCTGCCCTGTGTTGGGGTGTTGGGATGTTTGGGAGCATTGTATCTTGATTTTCAAATTGTCCATATCCCGCAGTTGGTTTCGACTCCGCTCAACCAACTGTACTCCAGTTGCCTGAGCGGAGCCGAAGTAAGTGCCTGGACTCAACTAAACGCTACTTTCAATTTATGTAATTGACTTATTGTCAATAGTTTTTTGAATTTGAATTTGACGTTTGGATTTGTATTTCCACTTAACTACTATTAACCAATCACCAATACCCCAATCAACCAATCACCAATCACCAATCACCAATCAACCAATCACCAAATACCCTAATTCTTAACCTTCCCTTTCAAGTTGACATCTGCACGAACCGTGAAATTCATAGGAGCTTCCAGCAGGGCGGGGCGAACGGTGTAAGCCTTATTGGTCGCATTTTTCAAAATAAAAGAAATTCTTGCCTGTTCCGTAATATTATAAGCTAGGCGCAGGTCGAGTACCAGACTACCATTGTCATAATTATCCCTGTAGTCTTTTACGCCGAGTAAGTCTTCACGCTGATCACCTAAAGCATCAGGTAATAGGAATTTCCCCAAGTCATAGAAATAGGAATCGAGGGCTTCCATTTTGCTATTATATTGCAACGAAACACCAATAGATACTTTCTTTTTAATGGTGGATTCAATATCCATTTTTGCGGTGTGGCGGAAACGGTATTTCAGTACATTTTGATCGGAAGTAGAATTGGCAACTTTTAAAGAATCGAAATTTTGATATTGTGGATTGATGTAGGTATAACCTGCAAGCATAGTAGTGGGTAAGCCAAATAATTCTCCTTGCCCCATAAAGCTGATTTCTGCGCCATTGATACGGGTGTCATCAATATTGGTCGATTGAAAACCTGTGACGGGTTGGGCGGGGTTGCCACCAAAACTAAACTCCATCATATCCTGATACTCCGTTGTGAAAGCAGCAATATCAAGGAAGCCCTGCCAAGAGGAAATTTTCAAGCCTTGACGAAGCCCAATTTCTGCCGACCAACCTGTTTCTGAATCTAGAGCGGGATTAGGGCATATAAATAGAATGTTTCCAATGTCTGTAGAAATATACCGCTCACCAATAGTTGGAAAACGATAACCTTGTCCCCAGGAGGCGCGAAGGTAGGTGTATTCGGCTGGTTGGTAGTTGATGCCCGCGCGGAATACAGGTTTGGCTTCGTTTGATTTAGGGCTTGGATTGGGAATGAACCCACCTGGATGTTCTACCAACTGGCATTGACTGGCAACACTGTCGGGACTGTTGATAGTATTGGATTCATAACGAGCACCTAGAGAAACAGACAATTTGTCCATGAATTTTTTATCGACTTGCACATAAGTTCCCAGATTGGAACTGCTGTATTCGGCATTCCCATATAATTGTGCTTCCGATTGTGTCCCTGTACCTACGATTCCAGCAACAACATTGATACCGCTACCTTCAAATTTTCGTTGGTACTGATATTCTCCGTATAATAATTGAGATTTATTGCCCTGATTATTTCCATTATCATTATTAATAAAATAATACCGCGACAATACTTTGTGTCGATTGCCTTTTGTATCAAAATAGGTCAGGAAAGGATCAACATTATAACGAAGTATTTTACTGCTCGTTGTTGTACTGAATTTACTCTCAAATCCAAATAATTCCACGAGTGCGCCTAAATTTCCATCAAGTCTGGCAAAAGTTTCATAAGCACCTTCATAAGGATTTTGCCAGAGGAAGTAAGAGCGACTATTGCCCCGATTTACATTAGCATTTATGCCGACCGAAAGGCGGTCTGTGATGCGGTAGCGAGTATTCAGGTTGATGCGTCCTTTGCGGTCGTATTCTTCCTGTCGGAATCCATTTTTATTATAAAAAGTTCCACCCACAACGAGGTCAAATTTTCCAAATTTCTGGCGATGGGCAAATTGAATCCCATAATCACCCGGTTTAGGCAAGGTATCATTCATCGCCATCGTATCGGCTGCAATTCGGTCTTTGCCCCACCATTGACGATTAACACTTCCTGTACAGTCAGCAGTCGTACAGGTGTCTATAGTTGGTGGTGTAAAATAATTGGTATTATAAATAGCAATCTTAGTCAACGGTTCGCTAGTCGGATAAGCTGTTTTGAAATTGATAATTCCATTCATGGCAGAAGAGCCGTAGAGGGCAGAAGCTGCACCTTTGAGGACTTCAATTTGCCCGACATTTTCAATTGGAATATCTCGCCAGTTGGGAAATCCAGAATCTCCGGAAAGGAAAGGCAAATCATCAACGAGTAGCAATACGCGGCTACCTGCTCCATAAGAATACCCAGAACCACCCCGTATATTGGCTTGTCCGTCAATGACCGTTACACCAGGTACTTTCTCGACGACTTGTTCTGTATCTGAGTTGGTGCGATCAATAAGATCTGGTTTGATAACGGACACAGAAACAGTAGACTCTCCGACTTTCACGCCGGATTTATTAGCCGTTACGACGACCTGATCTAAGAGTTCTGCACTTTCGCTCAATTGAGCATTCAGTTCTCTAACTTCACCTGCACTGAGGGTGATTTCTTCGGTTTGGCTTTTTAGCCCAATGTATTCAAATTTAACCGAGTATATACCAGGGTCGAGTTGTATTTCATAATTGCCATCATAGTCGGTTGTTGTGCCGGTATCTCCTATAATAACATTGGCAAATGGCAGTGTAGAGCCATTGTCTTTACTGATCATTTTTCCTTTTAAAGTCGCTTTTTGTGCCAAAACAGGGAAGCTCAATAGGGCAATAAATAGTAAAATTATTGGGGTACGTAAGGCTTGAGTATTCATAGCAAATTAGGTTTTTGTTTATGACAAAGGTAGTTTTTTTATCAAAAAAGCAAATTATATTTTGAGTTTGAATTGTTTTGGAAGATAAATTTGACAGTTTCGTGTTGATAAGCTAAGTCTATTTTAGTTCTGTAAGAAGGTAGGGACGTAATGAAAATTAGGATTTTATTTTTACCCTCAAAAAAAAGCCATATCTTGCAACGTTAAATAACAAAAAAATGCTTTACTTTTAAAAAATTAGTTATGAAAAAAATCTTACTTGCAAGTTTTATTTTGACCCTTAGTATGAGTGTGACAAACCTGTTTGCACAAGCTTGTACGCCCGACCCACAATATGAAAACGAAGAAGCTGGTGTATATCCTTTGCCGGATACAGTAGGTTCCGTAACTTCTGTTTTGCCTACAGCTTGCGTTGGATTAGCTTATGAAGCATTATGGACGGCTGTAGTACCAGATTCTCTTACAGTAGAATTGGTGCCTGGTTCACCGACTACGCTGGATTTGGTCAGTGTTACCGTTACAGATATTACAGGACTTCCCCCTGGAGCAGATACTTGGGTATGTGAGCCAAGCGCTGACTGTGTATTCCCGGATCAGGCAGTTGGTTGTCTGGCTGTTGTAGGTACGCCAACGACTGCGGGAGATTATTTTCCTATTGTTGTTACAGATGTAAATGTAGGTGCAACTTTAGAAGTTACTTTCCCAGGATCTATTTTTCCTGGTCAGTACAAAATAATTGTCCAAGATGCAGCTAATTGTACGATTGGTGTGAATGATGCTTTCGCTTCTAAGTTAGAATTGGGGCAGAATATTCCTAATCCATTCAGCAATACAACTCAAATCAGCATTGATTCTAAAGAGTCTGGCGAATTTGATTTTAAGGTGTATAGCCTGATTGGTGAAATGGTACATGCAGAGCGTGTAAACCTGATGACAGGTGAAAATACAGTTGAATTTGATGCTAGTAAATTGAATTCAGGTGTTTACTTTTATGCTATTGGTCAAGGCAATAGCGTAATCACGAAAAGAATGGTCGTTAGCAAATAATGACGATTTAAGATGAATAAAAAGCGTCTGATTCCTAATAGGAGTCAGGCGCTTTTTTTATTTTTGCCCAATTACTAATAACAAACCCATCACGAATTACTACATTAAAAGCATGAAAAGAATGAAACTCAAACACGTACTGCTACTATTATTTGTAGCCGGATTGTCAGTACAATCCAATGCTCAATGCCCTGCCTGCACACCCGTCAGCCCGCCTATACCTGGGATGCCTGCTGATACAATTTACATCAACGAATTACCCGATGGAATGCAGGGGGAATATTATGAAGAGCCTATTATTTTCCGCTTTCCTGAAACCTTACAGCCGATTTGTAACTTGGATCCTACTTTAGTGCCGCCTGAATTTTGTGGACTGGCACTGGATGCGATGCGGATTATTTCTGTGACTGGTTTGCCACAAGGCATGGATTATTTGCCCAATTTGCCAGAATACGCACTTCCTGCTGAAAAGGATGGTTGTGCTACGATATGTGGTGTTCCATTATTCCCTGGTTTATATACAGCAACCATCAATCTGGAAGTCAATGTACTTGGTACCTGGCAAGCTGCTTCTTTCGACCAGTCGCTAAACATCCTGCCCGCTGTGAGCAATACTGTTGGCTTTAGCGCATCTCCTGCTACAGGTTGTGAAGGGCTGATGGTGGAGTTTACCAACAACATTCCCAGTAATGGAAATGCTGGTATTACCTATTCATGGGACTTGGGGAATGGCACAAATTCTACAGCAGAAACACCGCCTGCACAAAGCTATAATACACCAGGATCATATATTGTGAATTATGAAGCAGTCATTGATACGCTGCCGCGTGAACTGGCTATTGTTACTATCTCTGCATCGGATTGTAATGATGATGTGACGCCGCTTATTCCACTGGCACCAGATTTTTATATTCGTATTTTTGATCCAAATGGGGTTGAAATTTACAACACAGAACTCTCGACGGTGGAGGATCAATATCCGCCTGTACAAATCAATATTTCGCCTGCAATCGACCTGATGGCTGGTAATTATTCAGTAGAAGTATGGGATGCAGATGATGCCCTAAATCCAGATGATGACTGTGGTAATGTGAATTTTACCGAGGCAACAACTGGCTCTTTAAGTTCAGGTGCTTTGACCGTTGATTTGACCATTAATGATTATGCTGAAACGATTACTTCTACGGATACGATAGAAGTTTACCCGACGCCTGTAACACCCACTGTGAGTGCAGCAGGTGGTGAAGTTGAAATTTGTCCAGGTGATGTCGTCACCTTGTCTTCCTCGACCATGTCAGATAATTATCAATGGTACTTTATTTCTGAGGTAGATACCACAGCGATTAGTGGAGCAATAGCCGCAACTTATGAGGCTGCTGAAATGGGCGGATACTATGTGATGGTGACTTCTGCCAATAACTGTTCTGCAACTTCTGCGCCTTTGTTTTTTGATTGTTCTATTGGTGTCAATGATTTACCAGAACTGGAAAACAGTTTGGCAGTTTATCCAAATCCAAATTCAGGAACATTTACGCTGGCATTTGAATTAGCGCAAAGCAGCGATGTAAGATTGAGTGTTGTAGATATATTGGGACAACAGGTTTATCAAAATACCTTGTCTGATTTTAGTGGTTTTTATAAAGAGAATCTAACGATAGAACAGGTAAATGCTGGTATCTATATTATACAAATACAGGTCGGAAATCATGTAAGCTATAAGAAATTTTTGGTCAGGTAAAAAACAAAATAGAAATATGAGTCATCCCGAAATTTATTTTGCCATTCAACTACTCAAAAAGCCCATTGCCCAGGGTTTTTTCCAGGCATCAATAATGGTAAAATGTTCAGGATGCTGATTTTCCGTTCTAAAAAACACAAAACCCATATAAAACAAATCAATCGTCAGTGTGACTTGCGGATGCGCTTTGATTGTTTCCCAGGCTTCCCGCATCTCAGCAGACCAGTAAATATCGTCGAAAACAAAAATGCTGTTTTCATCTGCATAAGGCAATGCCTGCTCGAAGTAGGAGAGGGTAGGAATTTTGCGGTGATTGCCATCAAAAAAAGCATAATCCAGTCGATTCAATTTTTGTAATGCAAGTGGAAGTGTCTTAGCAAAATCGCCAGTCATCAAGTCTATATTTTTAACTTCCAGACGATCAAAACCTTGCTGCGCGATATTGGAAATTTGCGGACAACCTTCCAGCGTGACAACTTGTGCAGCTTCCATCGCCATTGCCTGATACAAAGTGGAAATGCCCAATGAAGTACCCATTTCCAGTATGGTTTTGGGTTTATAATAATTGACAACCCGGAATAATAGCTGCGTATAACGACTTGGTGTGACAGCTGACTTAGCAATAGACTGGACAGAACGCAAATTGTTTTTGGTGGTATGAGAACCTGCTCCAAAATCGGTTACTTCAATCATCTGTTTATCCATTAGATGATTTTCGCGCAGACGCTCGATTTTTTCAAAGGCATAAAATTCTCGATCATCTTCCAAAACATCTTTTACAAAAGAAAAGACAAAAGGCGAATGAATCTGATAACGGGTACGCGCACGGGCGTAATACTGAAAATAATTCTTGATGAGTTCCGATTTCACGGGGCTAAGATAGCGGATAAAATTTAAATATTAGACGGGGAAATTAAAAAGCAGCAGCGAGCCTCAAATGAAACAGGATTACTGCTTCTTCTTCCATCTGAAAAAAGGGAGAAAATAAGAAGTTTTAAAAAACCGTATGAATGTTGTAAATTCGCATAAGATTTGTAACCGCCTATTCGCTATTAGACTTTATTCTGAAATAAGTTGTATAGCATGGAAATAAGGATTTTTTCGCTAATCGAGGCAGCCAAATATGACTTATGCCGTAGCATAGGGATTATTTGGCTAATGAAGAGTAGCGGGAAAAGACTATTTAGCTGCGTGCAAATTATTTCAGAATAAAGTCTAGTTATGAAACAGATTCTCCTTATTTGCCTGATGGCAACATTGCTGATTGCCTGCAAAGAGCAAAGCACCAAAGTACCCGACAAAAAAGCAGTCGAAGTACCTGCCCGACAAAGTACTCCAACACTAAAACCTGAACAGTTTATCGGTGAATGGCGCAACGTTTCCATGGAAATTACCACTGCACTGAACACAGCAGGCAGTGAAGTCAAAACCTATTCCGAAGCTGACTGGGAAGCGCAACTGAAAATGAAGCCTATCCGTACATACTACAAGGCAGACGGCACTTATTATTCCGAATACCGTGACTTGCGCGATAAAATTTTCAATACTCCGTCAGGAATCTGGCACGTCAGTCAGGATTCTGTTTACCTCAATCAAGTCGAGCCGGAAAAACGAAATGCAGGGTATTCAGTCTCCTTCAATACAGATAATACCGCTACCTTTAAAGCTATGCTCGACTGGACACAGAATGGCAAAAAAGATGACTTGTATATCGGTGTGCAAAGGAAAGTGGAGTAGGATTTTTAGCACTTAAAATATTTGTTATGTTACCAATGATTGCATCCAATGATTTGCTGGGACAACCGGAGGCACTTCAGGCAAGATTGAAAGATAAAGGTTATCTGTTGTTCAGAAATGCCATTCCACAAACGCCACTTCTCAAGTTGAGAAAAGACATTATAAATATCCTGGCAACAGCAGGCTGGATCAAGCAGGGAGAAGAATTGATGAATGCTATCGCGCATCGTATCCCACTGGCAGAAGGAGAAGCAGACGAAGGCTTTTTTGAAGTCTATGATGAAGTCATGAAGCTAGAATCTTTTTATGGATTGGGACAAGATTCTGCCTTGACTGCTGTAATGAAAGAAGTGTTGGGCGAAAGTGCTTTTCCGCATCCGCTTTCAGTAGCCCGACTCACTTTTCCAAAAAATAATGAGACCACCACACCACCACATCAGGACTACCCCAATAACCAAGGGACTAAAAATCTGACCGCCACCTGGATACCGCTCAGTGATTGTCCACAAAGCCTTGGAGGAGTCAGTATTTTGGAAGGCTCTCACAAATTTGATGAAATACTCTCCTTGGAATATAGCCTTGGCGCAGGCAAAAGAACCGTCATCATGCCCGAAAAATATAAGGAACTCAACTGGGTCGCTACGGACTTTAAATTGGGAGATTTTCTAGTCTTTCCATCGCTGACCGTACATAAAGCCCTTGATAACCTTTCTGCTCAAACCATGCGATTGTCTGTAGATTTTAGATTCCAACAGGAAGGAGAAGCACTGACTGAAAATGTATTGAAACCCCATTTTCAAAGATTTGACTGGGAAGAGGTTTATGCCAATTGGGAAAGCAAAGAACATCAATACTACTGGAAAAATAAAAACTATATCATCGAAGCCTGGGATCCTGCATTACACGAAGCAGAAGATTTTAATCTGTACAGAGCTTTGAAAATGGAAAATGATTATAAAAAGGAAAGAGAACTAAGGACGGAAAACTGGCGGAAAGAATGAGCAGGTGACTTACGTCAAATGAAAAACAAATACTTCCTCATACACCTGACTAGCCATCTCAACTATCACCTTGGACAAATCAATTACCACAGAAGATTGTTGGACAAGTAATTGGCTTGAATTGTTTATGACTTAGAAAGGTGTTTTGCTAAAGACTTAAACCTTAACAGCGACAACCCGCTTCTCTTTTCGACTAACTTCTGCTGAAAATCCCATTATATGACTCTGGATAGATGCCTCAATCGTGGATGATAAGAGCGATTTATCCTGATTCGATACTGCCTGAATCCAGTCTGCTACCAAACGCCAGTCGCCGCCGCCATGACCATCAGATTTTTGCGACCATTCTGTTTTTTCGCTGGTCAAAAAATCGGTATGTACAAACTGCTGCATATCACCAACGACATCACCCAGGCTGCCCATAATCCGCGTCCGACGCCCATGATAGGAAGTAAATGCTTCCATGCTAAAGCTGGCAGTTACGTCATCTTCAAACAACATATTGCAAGTGTAATGGTCGGGTTGGTCATTTTCCATTTTGTACACGCAGCGTCCGTAATTGGTCGTTCTGAGATATTCCAAAATGGCATCTCCATGTTTCGATTTATCTTCGGGCAAATCAAAAACGTAGGTGCGCTGGCGGTCACGATGATAGATTTTTAGAGCAGAATAGGGACAAGCCGACTCATGCAAACATCCATCCATGCAACGTGCGGTGCTACCTTCGGGCGCATTATTTTTATTGAACCAGGAAAGCGAACCAAATGCCTGAATGTCTTCACAATTTTTATCAAGCATCCATTTGATAATGTCTAGGTCGTGGCAGGATTTTGCTAGAATAATTGGTGCGGTTTGTACAGAATTATGCCAATTCCCACGTACGTACGAGTGCGCCATGTGTACGTGTTCGATGGGTTCAAAATGTTGCATACTGACGACTTTGCCTAAGATGCCCGAGTGGATAATTTCACGCAATTTGATAAAATACGGGGCATAGCGCAGGACATGACAAACGGCTACGATTCGACCCGTTTTTTGTGATAATTCCAGAATGTCTCGACATTCTTGTTCAGATGGTGAAATGGGTTTTTCCAACAAAATATCATAGCCCATTTTCAAGGCTTCCATGCAAGGTCCATAGTGCAGATCATCGGGTGTGGTTATGAGGATAGCATCCGCAAATTTGGGTGCTTTGAAGACATCTTCCCAAGTTAAAAAGGTGTTTTTTCTTTTAATCTTATGTCTTTTTATGTATTGTTTTCGGCGAACATCAATAGGTTCTGCAACGCCTACAATATCCAATTCGTCAGGATATTTAATGGCATATTCACCGTACAGATTGCCGCGATTGCCTGCACCAAGTGTGATGGCCGTAACGGCTTTGTCAGGTTTGGAATACTTGTTTCTTTCGGGCAATATCATGGGAATACTTTCAGTCGCGTTGCCCCATAATCTAGCTGGAACGGTCATTGCACCGAGGGCAAGTGTCAGGTTTTTGAGGGCAGTACGGCGGGAATAGTTGGTCATTATTTATGGTATTTTATAATGTATTTAGCATAAAAGTCGTTATATATAAGTGTTGTCAAATTTACAGGTATTTTAGCTGAAATACCAAATCATAGAAATCTAAGGGCTTGCGCAAAAAGACACCATTAAATGAAGCGTTTATTTTTGCGCAAGCCCTAAACACACTTTTAGTGCAAAAAAGTGACAACTAATTTTCAAATCCAGCCCACCAAAAGCACCCTCATCTGCATCTACAAAATATAAGATAACTGAAAGAAAAATTCAAAGCAACAAGTCTCGCATCTCGTGTCTGACTTCTCGCTTCTAAAAACCAAAATAATCATGAAATTGACCAAAGCTTTAATACCCGTCTTATTCCTAGTCCTACTAGCAGGAACAACCATGTCATTAAGCCCCGATGCCCCACAAACTTTCCGCGACATCATCCAGGAATTGCTCGCTGACCTCAAGCAATCCAACGAAGAGCGTCCCGAAGACCGCGTCTATATCCACACCGACAAACCGATGTACAAGCCCGGCGAAACCATCTGGCTGTCCACTTATGTCCGCGAAGGCGCGAGCCTCACTCCATCCGAAAAATCGGGCATTGTCTATGTCGAACTCATCAATCCTAAAGGCAGCGTATCCAAAAAGCTCAACCTCATTGCAGATAATGGCATAGCCTGCGGTGACTTTGATATTGATGAAAATGCAGTAGGCGGGATGTATAAAGTAAAAGCCTATACCAACTGGCAAAAAAACGATCCCGACCCAGCTTATTTTATCAAAGAACTACAAGTACAGAAAGTCGTATTGCCCCGACTAAAAATGAAACTCGATTTTGAGCGCGAAGCCTACGGCGCAGGCGATGCGGTCAAAGCCGACCTAGACCTCAATACCAATGCCAATCAAGCACTAAGTAATTATGATTTCAATTTTGTCGTCAATCTGGAAGGAAGGCAATTACTGAAAGGCAATGGAAAAACCAATGCAGAAGGCAAAGCCAATGTCCAGTTCAATTTACCAACAGCCTTAAAAAGCAATGACGGTATTCTGAATGTCATGATACAATATCAAGGCTTGACGGAATCCATCTCTCGTTCTGTGCCGATTGTGCTGAATAAAATTGACCTCGCATTATATCCCGAAGGTGGCGATTTGGTTACTGGACTAAAAAGCAAAGTTGCCTTTAAAGCCTTGAATGAATTTGGCTTGCCAGCAGATATAGAAGGCAGGGTAGTCAGCAATACAGGTTTGGAAGTCGCAAAATTAAAATCCTATCATCAAGGCATGGGCGCATTTGAGTTTACGCCATTAAAAGGACAAAGCTACAAAGTAGAAATCACCAAACCAAAAAACGTAAAGGCAATTCATGACCTGCCCGAAGCCCTAAAACGGGGCTTTGCACTAGAAGTAGTAGAAGTCACCAAAGACAATATTATCATCAACACCAAATCAACTGAAAACGAAGAATTGTACGTCTTGGCGAATATCCGAGGCGAAAATTATTATGCCAATCCAATCAAAGCCAATACAGGAGAAAATATACATCGCATTCCAACCACTAAAATGCCCGCAGGCGTAGCCCAACTGACCTTATTCGATAGTAAAGGCATTGCCCGTGCAGAGCGACTGACTTTCGTCAATAAACACCAGGAACTCAAGGTCAATATTTCCACCAATAAAGAAAAATACCAGCCCCGCGAAAAAGTGGAAATGACCATCGAAGTCAGCGACCAACGCGGCGTCCCCATGCCCGCCGATCTGTCCCTTGCAGTAGCTGATGACCAACTCCTGACCTTCGCCGACGATAAATCTTCCAACATCCTCTCTTGGTTGCTCATGGAAGCTGATCTTGCCGGAGAAGTAGAAGAACCGAATTTCTATTTTGATGCAGCAGAAGAAAAAGCCGAACTCGCACTAGATTACTTGCTGATGACTTCTGGCTGGCGCAGATTTACCTGGGAACAGGTACGTAATGATTTGCCCATAGCAGGTTATCCCAATGAGGCGAATGTAATCAGTGGAGTAGTTTTAGGCAAAGAAAATGAGCCGCTTCAAAATGCTATTATAAAAATAGAAGGCAAAGATATTCAGCAAATAACGGATAAAGATGGAGTATTTACATTTAAAAATATAGCACTCTACGAGCCGGTAACGCTTGTCGCAAATACAAAAGAATACGACACAAAGCGACTAGTGACAAACTACGGAACAGAGGTGACTTTTCGTCCCGCAATACAGGGTGTTGTAACAGATAAAAACACAGGAGAAGGAATTCCTTTTGCTAATGTGTATATGCTAGGAACAGAGACCGGAACGCTAACAGATATTGACGGTAAATACGAAATTGTTTTGCCAGAAAGTCTTCCTGCTAACCCAAAGCTTCAAGTGAGCTATATAGGCTATATGAATGTGACCGTTCCTGTAGGAGGAAGCAGTGAAATCAATATAGAATTGGATGATGCTGGCATGTTATTGGACGAGGTAGTTGTAGCAGGTGCACGCCCAGGAAAAGGAGGTGTCAGGGAAAAAGCAAGGGGGCAAAGAGAGAGGAAAAGACCGCAGCTTGCAATGGCGGCATCACCACGACCGCCTGTAATCGAAGAAGTCCCAGAAGAAATGATAGAAATGGAAGAAGATATGGTTATGGATGATGCAGAAAACTTGCCCGTCCGTAATGTCGACGCGCTGGCAGCCCAGGCAGCTGGTGTAAAAGCAGATAAAGATGCGGACGGCGTACAATTCAGAGGCGCAAGAGAAGGTGAGCAGGTCGTTTTTGTAGATGGTGTACGTGTAAAAGAGGAAGCTGAAAAAGCACTAAAACAAGAAGCTAAACGAAAATTAGTAGATGCGCGAATGGACAATGCAGAAGCAAAAGAACAAGCAAAAGTAGCAGGTAAAAGAGCAGAAGCAGAACGTTTTGCCATGAAGCGTGAACGTGCGAAAGTACAGGATATTAGAATGATAGAAGATGAAGCTAATTTTGGCAATGTCAGAAAACTAGCTCCACCAAAAATCCTCTACTACCGCCCACGCGAATTTGCCGCGCCAAAGTACGATGCACAGCCCACAAAACAAGCCCAACGCACAGACTTCCGCAGCACCATCTACTGGAACGGGCATGTAAAAGTAGACAAAACAGGAAAAGCAAAACTCGAATTTTACACCTCCGATGCCATTACATCATTCAATATTACTGCCGAAGGCATTGCGCAGGATGGAACAGTCGGTAGAGGCACGCATAAATTTTATTCTCAATTACCTTTCAGTATGAATGCCAAAATCCCGGTAGAAGTCGTGACAGGCGATGTACTGAAATTGCCTTTGACTTTCGTCAATAACACAGATGGCACCTTGGATGGCGTATTGGATTTTACTATTCCAAAAGGCTTTAAACCAAAAGAAAGACTGCCCGAAACACTGACCCTTGCACCCAAGTTCACCAAGACCGATTATATAGAATTTCTAGTCACAGAGGCACAACCCAAAGCAAATTTTGGACTACAGTTTTTTAGCAATGGCTTTGAAGATAATGTGATGCAGGAAATCAGCTCAGTCTCCAAAGGCTTCCCAGCCATGCTGTCCTACTCCAATCAAGCACTCAACGAAACCTACGAAATGGACATCAATGATGTAGTGGACGGCTCACTCGAAGTCAGCCTCACCGCTTATCCCGATTTGGCGGGCGAATTGATGTCTGGCTTGGAATCTATGTTGCGCGAGCCACATGGTTGTTTTGAGCAAACCTCCTCTGCGACCTATCCAAATATTCTGGTTTTACAATACATGAATGAAACCGACCAAATCAACCCCGAATTAGCGAAAAAAGCAAAAGAACTCATCGCAAGAGGCTATAAACGCCTGACAGGTTACGAATCGCAAAGCGGCGGATTTGAGTGGTTTGGCAAAGACCCTGGACACGAAGGACTGACGGCTTATGGTTTGATGGAATTTACAGAAATGAAAAAAGTATGGGACGGCGTGGACACAGAAATGATCGACCGCACCGCCGACTGGCTGATGGAAAGACGCGATGGCAATGGCTTGTTCAAACGCAACCCCCGTGCTTTACATAGTTTTGGCTTGACCACTGATGAAAACATGAGTGCCTACATCACGTATGGACTGACGGAAGCTGGTTATGAGGATTTGCAAAAAGAAGTAGATGCCGCTTACGCCAATGCTAAAACAGCTAAAAATCCTTACTTGATGGGGCTTGCCGCCAATATTTTGTATAATAAAAAAGACAAAAAACGAGGCGATGAGATCTTAGCAAAATTAATGAAAATGCAGGCCGAAAAAGGTGCATGGAAACACGGCGAAAAAGACAAATCAGGCCCAGGTTCAGGCGGAAATGCCCTGAAAATAGAAACGGCTTCTCTGACGTTAATGGCGCTGCTCAAGCAAGACAAACCAGATGCAACCAGCATCAAAAAAGTAGCCGATTTTGTCCGCAACTCGCGTGGAGGTTATGGTGGTTTTGGAAATACGAACAGCACAGTTCTGGCTTTACGTTCCTTAATTGCTTATACGAAATATGCCAAGCAAACCGAAGAAGACGGCGAATTGGAATTATATGTCAATAACAAAAAAGTCGCCACGAAAAAATATGAAGCTGGAACAAAAGGCGAAATCGTCATGGACGACCTAGCGCAATATTTCAAAGATGGCAAGCAAAATGTAAAAGTCAAATTTGCAGGAACAAAAGCGGCATTGCCTTATACCTTAGCGGCAAATTGGAAGACCACTTTGCCCCATTCCGACGCAGCATGTGTGATCGACATAGCAACCAAATTGGCGAAAAACAGTGCAAAAGTAGGGGAGACCCTCCGCCTCACCACCACCCTCAAAAACAAAACCGCAGACGGGCAGCCCATGACCCTCGCCATCGTCGGCTTACCAGCCGGACTGACTGCACAGCCCTGGCAGTTGAAAGAATTATTAGACAAAGAAATTGTAGATTTCTATGAAGTGATTGGCAATAATGTAGTTTTCTATTATCGTCAAATGGCACCTTCGGAAAGCAAAACCATTCACCTCGACCTGAAAGCTGAAATGCCTGGTGAATTTGATGCACCTGCTTCTTCGGGTTATTTGTATTATACCAATGAGTTTAAAGACTGGGATGTTGTGGAGACGGTGACAATTGTGCAGTAACTGACGGTTTCGTAAACTTGCGCAAGGCCTCGTGGGAAGCGAGTTTGCTAAACCTTTCTATCTAAAACATAGAAGGTTTAGTAAACTCGCCACTCAAAACCCGCGCACAAGTTTACCAAACCGTCAAATTCCAAATTCCGAAACACTTCTGAAAAAATTACCCATGCCGTATTTGTGCGGGACGGGCTTCCTATTTTTCTCGCAAAGACGCAAAGGCGCAGAGTTTCTTTCCCTTAGCGTCTTTGCCGCCTTAGCGAGAACATTCTTCTTTGCTGAATGCTTTCTGACTCCTTTAAATAAAAAAAATGAATCTACCCACAGAAATAAAACATGTACTCACTATATTATTACTCCTGTTTTTCTGCTGCCAAGCAAAGGGGCAAAAACTAATAGACAGTCGCCAAACGAGCGAGTACACCTACATCTATAAAATTACAGAGAAGGAGGCAGAAGAAATTTACAGCAATACTATTGAGGGAGTCGACAGCACATTTTTTCATACACGAGTAGATTCATTCCCAACAGACGAGGAATATAATAGACGTTTATCACAAGGGCATTATATCAAAACCTATGCAGACCAAAACAAGCAGAAAATTGCCATTACAACTATTCAAGATTTCAATGTTTTTATTTTAAATAATAATACAGATTTGAGTATTCAGGTCTATGATTTAAATGGAAAAATCATTCAGAATGCCGACCTGAAAGTGAAAAAGAAAAAACTGCGCTTCAATAAAAACACGCAATGCTATATTGATAAAAAATCGAACAAAAAAGGTTTACTTAGCATTACGCACGATGGTTTTACAGCCTATTACGACTTGTCCAGAGATCGTAATAATTCATGCATTAAAAGAGGCTACCGAAAAATTGCTTACCAGACACCGCTGAAATACGTCTGGATGCCCATAAAATTTGTCGCGCTCATTCCGGTGGATGGTGTAAAGTCGATTGCTGATGGATATTCAAGAGGCACAATTCGCAGAACGAAAAACTTCTTTGTAAAATCCTATGAAAAAATTGCCTGTATTTTTGATGATTATCACTGCAATGATTATAGATTTGGAGAGCGCCATACAGGCTACATGGTCTTCAATAAACCCAAATACCTGCCAGGCGATACTGTGAAGTTCAAAGCTTTTTTGGTAACAAAAAAGGGAAAACCTATTAATAAAGAAGTCAGCGTATCCATACAGACAAACAGGGAAAATGTCGAACTCACACAGCTCCAACCTTATCGGAAAGGAGGCTATGCTTATGAGTTTTTCCTACATGATTCTCTGGAATTAAAACTGGATAGATATTACAGTATCTCCCTCAAATTAAATGGCAAAAAAGAATACATCAGGAGTGCTTTTAAATACGAAGACTACGAATTGACAAAGACACAACTTGCGGTCAGATTGGACGATGAAAAACAATTTAGAAATCAGAAAAGAAAATTATTCATCAAGGGAACAGACGAAAATGATTTGAATATTCTGGATGGCAGGATTGAGGTTTTAGTAATGCCCAAAACAATACATAAGTACTTTGACAATCCTGTATTTGTGCCAGATACCCTGCTTTTTGTAAAACAGCAACTTAAACCTAGCAGTGAAACAGAGGTGCTACTGCCTGATTCTTTATTCCCCAAAATCAATTTTGATTATAGTGTAAATGTAAAACTACTCACTTCCGACAATGAAGTCTTATCCGAAAAAAAGACGGTAAATTATTTCTATCAGTTAAAAACTTTTGATGCCAGGGTACTAACAGATTCTATTCGATTTTTTTATAAAGAAAACGCAGTAGCAAAGCCTGAAAAAGTCACGATAAGTGCTAAGGATAATTTCGGAAATAGCACGCCAGTTTATAGTGGGTATACACCTTGTACACTTGCGCTGAATCCTTACTATTCCCACTATGTCATAGAAGCGGATAGCCTGTCGAAAAGCATTAGGATGAGCAAAGAACCTGATTTGCTGAGCTGCTATGCGGATAGAACGCTCGATTCAGTTTTTGTACAGGTGGATAATCCGCGTAATATTCCTTTTAGTTACAACATTTACAGAGGGAATAAAGAAAAATATGCAGGCTACGCTGATTCGCTCAATCTACAACAAAAAACAAAGTCAAAGCAAAATTATTTTGTGTCGATAAGGTATTTATGGGCAGGTAAAATAGTGGAAAAAAGCTATAATATTCCTTTAGTAGATAAGCAACTAAATGTATCCATTACAGAACCTAAACTAGTATATCCGGGGCAAAAATCGAAGATTGAAGTATTGGTTACCAATGCAAATGGTAAACCTGTTGAAAATGTGGATGTTACAGCTTATGGATTGACAAAGAAGTTTAATTATGCGACACCAAATTTACCTTATTTTGGCAAAGACAGAAAAGGCAAATCATTAATCAATAATTTCAGTCTCAAAAACACTAAACCCTACAGTGAGGACTTGGATCTGAATTACGATGCCTGGAGCATACTGGCAGGGCTGGATTCTATTGAATATTATACATTCATTTACCCGAAAGACAGCATCTACCGTTTTGAATATGAAAGTGCGGATACGCTGACGCAGTTTGCTCCCTTTGTCGTTTCCGATGGAGCGATTCAGCCCATTCATGTTGTTTATGTGGACAATAAACCAGTATATTTTAGTTGGTCGACACATAATCAACCTTACTCCTTTCCGATTGACAGTGGTTTCCATCAAATCAATTTGCGGACAAGTTATGCAGATATCACGATTGACAGCATGTATTTTCAGCCAGGCAAAAAATTGATTTTTAGTTTGAATGAGGATGTTCAATTGAAGAATGTCAGAATAAGAGATGTGAAGCCTGAACTTAGCCAGCAGGAACAAAACTTATTATACAAATATATCTTTCCTTACCGACAAAAAAATTGGGAACAATATGCTTATCTGGAACAGGATGGACATATTCAGGTACTGAAGCCTCATGCAAGAGCAAAAAAACGGGGGTATTATTTTGCAGGGCCAATAGTGGGTGATTTAAGTTTTAATCTTACAGACAGTGTCTCCACCAACTTTCAGCACGAGCATTTCTTTGAATATGATTTCGCGCCCGAATTGCTGAAAATGCGTAGCGTGGATAGACGAAAATATCCTAAGGAACTCAATCTATACAAACCTGTAACAGTCTTAGCAGATGAGTATATTTCCAAAGCAGCTTTCCTTCAAAAATGGGAGGATAATCTTGCCGCAAGACAATTAAGACTGGCAAGACATTTTTCACCAACAGTAACACCAAATAATCGTGGTCGCCTTCAAGTTTATTTTACAGGACTACAAAAAATGAGCGAAAGACCACTGCATATCTTATTATTCAGTCAGGATAAAGATGAATTGCTTGGTATTTATCAGGGGCGCAGGTCTTTTTCAGGTCTTTTAAATAAAGGAACTTACAAATTCGTTTTTTTCTATACAGACGAAAGCTATCACGTATTAAATTCCATTCAGGTAAAACCTCATGGACTCAATCATTACGAATACGAACAGCCCAAAACACGGATGAATGATAAGTACAGCATTTACATAAAAAACCTAATAGAAAAAACACTTTTTGGCGACAGGTCACTGTCTTATAAGCCCAAAAAAGAAACAGAAAAACCTATAAAGAAGTACGGGCCACACTATGATGGTCATATACTAGAAGGTTATGTGCGGGATGAAGAAGGAGAACCTTTACCTTTTGCGAATGTATTTGTAGAAGGTACGACGATTGGAACAGTAACAGATATTGATGGAAAGTATGCCTTAAAAGTACCCTGGGGTGCTGATGTTGTGGTCTTTTCTTATACAGGATATGCGGATCAATCTATTTCGGCAAGAAGCAGGAGTGTAGTTGATGTAAATCTTAGTCAAGGGGAGCTGTTGGATGAGGTTGTCGTTGTAGGTTATGGTGTAACAAGGAGTAAAGCATCCTATTCCTATGCTGTTCAAACTGCTTCATCTGAAGAAATCCGAAGGCTTCCGACACGTAACGTAAATGCACTGGCTGGGGCTGTAGCCGGAGTATCCCAGGATAAAGAAGGCAAAAACATTAGTTTTCGTGGAGCGCGCGAAGGCGACCAGATTGTTTATGTAGACGGTGTAAAAGTACAGGGACTCGCTGTTTCTGCCAGCGGACTTGAAGTGGAAATGAGAGGTGCGTCATCCATTAAGTTTGACAAGCAAGCTCTCTATATAGTAAACGGGCAAGTATATCTAGGCAATATTTCCGATCTCGATCCGAATACTATACAAGAAGTCAAAACACTACAGGGAAGTGAAGCAACTGCCCTATACGGAGCAAAAGCTGCAAATGGAGTAGTTGTCATTACAACACGAGCGGGAACTTTTGAGCCAAATAAAGGAGCTGACTTTGACGATGCTTTCCTGCAAGCTGCTTCGCAGTCCAGTTCAATCAGAGAAAATTTTTCCGATTATGCCTTCTGGCAACCCACACTGCGGACCAATAAGGAAGGAAAAGCCACTTTTGAACTTACTTTTCCCGATGATGTCACCAATTGGAAAACCCATTATCTGGCGATGAATGGCAAAAAACAATCAGGACAAACTTCTGGTTTTGTCAAGTCATACAAACCGCTGATGGCACAACTGGCAGTACCCCGATTTCTGATTGAAGCAGATACAAGCTATGCTATTGGCAAAGTATTGAACTATGGGCAGGATTCGATAAAAGTCAGTACGCAATTTGAAATCAATGAGCAATCTTTGTATGACAATACGGAATATTGTACGCACTCCATTATCGACACCTTGCTCATTATAGCTCAGACCGATTCGCTCTCTGTCAAATACGTCGTCGAAGACGAGAAAGGCTACTTTGATGGTGAACGTCGGGATATTCCCGTTTATCCACTCGGGCTGGAAGAAACCAAAGGACAATTCTATGTGCTGGACAAGGATACCACTTTAAACCTGACTTTCGATGCCCAACTCGGCAAAGTAAATCTATACGCCAGAGCAGATGTACTGGATGTTATTGAAGATGAAATTAACCATTTAAGACGATACAAATACTTCTGCAATGAGCAAATTGCGTCAAAACTAAAAGGACTGATTGCGGCAAAAAAGATTGCACAATACAAAGGAGAAGAGTATAAGTACGACAAGGATATAAAAAAACTCATCCGTTTATTAAAGAAAAATCAAAAAGCAAATGGTTTGTGGGGCTGGTGGAAAGATTCCAGGCAAAGCGAATGGATCAGTCTGCATGTTCTTGAAGCTATAACACAGGTAGAAAAATTAGGCTATACAACCAACATCAACAAAAGTCAGATTATCAAAAAACTAGTATGGGAACTTGAAGACAACCGCGATTTTTACAGACGCGCCAGAATACTCAAAACGCTGCATCTCCTCGGGGCGCAGATAGATGAGCAGCGATATATGTCAATGTTGGAAGAAACCAAAGACAGCACATTAAATAAACAGCTTCAAATTTTTGAATTAAGGGCTTTGTATAAAATGGAGAATGATTTGGATACCTTAGCTTCATTTATACAAACAACTTTATTCGGAAATATATATTTTGCGGAGCAAGACGATAAAAAAACGAGCCTCCTATTCAATGATGTACAAAACACCTTGCTAGCCTATAAAATACTAAGAGCAGACTCCACAAAACATGAGGAAACGCTGGCTAAAATGCGCAATTATTTTCTAGAAAAAAGAAAAAGAGGATATTGGCGAAACACCTACGAATCGGCACAAATCATCGAAACAATCTTACCAGATCTACTTGGCGATAAAACTGAATTAAGAAAACCAACTTTAAGCCTTACAGGTGATGTGAATCAAGTCGTTTCTGAATTCCCTTTTGAAATAGAAGTACAAGCAGACGAACAAATCAGCATATCCAAATCAGGCGACTTTCCCGTTTATTTTACCAGCTATCAGCGATACCAAAACAAAAAACCAAAAGCTAAAAAAGACGATTTTGAAATTACTGCAAAATTTGATAAAACCACCAATTCAATACTGACAGCAGGAGAGGAGACAAAGCTGATTGTAAACATTACAGTAAACAAAGATGCAGAATATGTGATGATTAATATCCCGATACCAGGCGGCTGTTCTTATGCCAGCAAGAAAAATTATTACAAAAATGAATCACATCGAGAATACTTTAAAAACGAAACAGCCATTTTTTGCGAATTTTTACCTAAAGGGAAATATACTTATACCATAGATTTAATTCCAAGATATTCAGGAAACTACACACTGAATCCTGCCAAAATAGAACTCATGTATTTTCCGACTTTTAGCGGAAATAATGAGATGAAAAAAGTGAAGGTGAAATAGAAATTAGCCACGAATGCACGAATGACATTCGTCCTTAATTCGTGCATTCGTGGCTAAAAATAAAAGTCCAAAAAAATTACAGATCAAATCAGGAAGTTATTTTTTTACCATTCCTAAAAGCCTTAAATTGCAAGCCAAACATTGTAATTTAAGATGCTTATTAAACATTTCATTCCACTCTTTTTTGCCTTTTTATTTTTTGGAAATACCGCTTTGGCACAGGCGGATAAAAACACCGATGAACAACTCAATACACTGCTCGCCAAAGCTGGTGCGCACCTCTACACGAAGATGGACAGTGCCTTGTTTTATCTCAATCAAATCACCAAAATCACGGCGGAACATGAGAACTGGAACAGCTACCTGAGTGCCTGTTTGTGGAAGACGAATTGTGCCGGGCATCATTATCGTTTTGATTCGATGTATGTCTATTTGTCGGATGCCGAGGAGATGATAAAGCGGCAAAATATCAACTTGGACACGATGGAATATGGTGGCGAAACACGACTGGGATTGGACACCAACTGGGGAAATTATTATTATAAAACTGGAAATTTTGACAAGGCTTCTACTTATTTCAAAGCCATTATTGAAACCTTGAGCGAACGGGATACGCTGGGCAAATACGAATACCAAACCATCATTTCCAATTATTTGTATCTGGGGAATATTGAGAAGGCAAGGAGCAATTATAAAGCTGCGCTTGACCACTTTTTATATTGTGAACAAGTGGATAAGGAGATGCGCGATAAATTTGGAAAAGGCTATGCGATGAGCCTGATTTATTCGTCGCTGGCAGGGACTTATAAGGCATTGGGCGATTATGATAATGCTCGCATACAACATCAAAAAGCCATCGGACTGAGCAATGAACAATTGCGCAGCAAAGAAAAATCACTGGCAAAACTGAAAAACGGACTGATTACACATTATAATCAGTTTGCCCGACTGTATATTGAGGAAGGCGATGTGGAGAATGCCCGCGATCTATTGAATACTTCCTTGAAATATCATATTGAAAATGATCCTTTTTATCCGAAAACCAATATGCTGATGGGCAGGACTTATGCCTTGGAAGGCAAAGCAGAAAAGGCGATGGTTTATATGAAGGATGCCCTGGAACAAACCCGTAAAAGATATGGCGCACAGCATTATCGGGTAGCGGAAGATTTGCTTCAGATTGGAGATGTTTTTTATAAGGAGAAAGATTACGGGAAAGCATTGATACATTATCATGATGCGCTCGCGAGCATAACAGAAAATTACGATACAGCTCGTTTCGCAAAAGCGATGGGTTTAAACCCATCGCTTTTGCGAAACGAGCGTATTTATAGCTTACCGCAAATAGAAAATACGATTCATAAAAAGACTGTATTACTGGCACTCAGTTCGAAGGCGAATGCGTTGTTTGAGCTATATCAGTCGGATAAAAATATGCAGAATTTGGAAGCTGCGGAAGGGCATATCCAATTGGCAGTACAAGTGATGGACGAGATGCGATTAGAATACCATTCAGAAGAAGCCCGACAGTTTTTGGTCGAGCAAAGTTATCCTGTTTTTGAAAAAGCAATTGAAATTAATCGACAATTATACCAGCAAAAATCGGATAAAAATTATTTGGCGAAAGCCTTTGAATATGCGGAAAAAAGCAAGGGTTTGTTGTTACTGGATGCGCTGAAAAGCACCGCTGCGCGGCAGTTTGCCAATATTCCGGAAGCCACGCTAGAAGCCGAACGATTATTGCGTTTCAATATGAATCACCTGCGGGAAAAAATTGGAAAACTCAAAAAGGAAACCAAAAACGAAGCGCGACTCCGAAAATTGCAGAATGACTTGTTTGAGCAAACAAATCAGTACGAAATATTTATTGCCAAATTGGAAAAGATGCATCCTGATTATTATCAGGCGAAATACGATAAACAAACGATGAGTATCGATGATATTCGACGTGATGTTCTGGATGAAAATATGGCTTTTGTTGAGTATTTCATGGGCGATAGTCAGGTCTATGCTTTTTTGATTACAAAAGATGATATTCAACTGGAAAGCAGCCCGAAAGTAGCAGAAATACAAACTGCAATAGCTGGTTTGAGAGAAGCGATTGTTTTGAAAAAAGATGACCAAGCCTATCTAAGCAATGCTCGTCTATTGTATCGGCATTTATTAGAAAATATACTGGACACAAAAACGAATAATATCAAGCGACTCATCATCGTACCAGATGGTGGACTTGCTTATATTCCCTTTGATATTTTATTGGAAAAAGAACTGTCAGAGGAGCAGATTGCAACTGTCAATTATCGGCGTGATGCGATGCCTTATCTGCTGAATCGTTATGCGATTAGTTATGCTTATTCTGGGGCAGTGTTGCGGCAAAACCTGAATACAAAGCCGAACCGTCGTCCTTCCGTGGCTTTTGGAGGTTTCGCGCCTTCCTTCGATCATTTGCCTGACTTGGGGCTGGCCATGCGTTCTTGTGCTTCGGGGCGTTTATCGCCTTTAAAGCATAATCAAAAAGAAGTGGAAAATATTGCGAATACTATGGGAGGAAAGGCTTTTGTAGGCGAATCGGCAGGCAAGGCGGATTTTGAAGAAAAGTCGAGTAAATGTCGCATTTTGCACCTAGCCACTCATGCTTGCGCGGATGATGATGCAAGTCTGAGCCGGGTGTATTTTGGAGAAGATGATTATATGAGTGTGCTGGATTTATATGGCTTAGAATTGAATGCTGAAATGGTGGTGTTGAGTGCTTGCGAAACGGGTGTCGGGACGATGAAAAGGGGAGAGGGCGTGATGAGTCTGGCGCGTGCTTTCGCTTATACTGGTGTGCCGGGGATTACCATGAGTTTATGGTCGGTCGATGATGAAGCAGCGTCGAAAATCATGGTCTATTATTATCAGCATTTGAAGGCTGGGAAGCCTAAAGACGAGGCCCTTCATGCTGCCAAACTGGATTTTCTGGATAATGTAGAAATAACACGCAATCAGCATCCGTTTTATTGGGCGGCTTTTGTGCATATTGGCGATGCGGAGGCTTTGTCGGGCGGCTGGAATGGCTGGTGGTGGCTGATTGGTTTGTTTGTTGTGGTGTTGTTTATTCTTGCTCTTTCAATAACTTCACCACTGCCTCAATCCACTGAGGATGGTCATTAAGTCCTTCGACAAGCTGAACATGTTCGCCGCCCATTTCTTCAAATTCTTCTTGGTATTCTACGCTGACTTCAATGGTTGTTTCCAGACAATCAGAGACAAAAGAGGGACAAAAAACCAAGAGGCGTTTCATGCCTTTTTCAGCCATTTCTTCCAATGTCTTGCTGGTGTAGGGCTGTAGCCAGGGTGCTCTGCCGAGGCGCGACTGAAAGCAGACAGAGTATTGTTCGGGCGAAAGTCCGAGTTTGGCAGCGATGGCATAGGTCGTGTCATAGCATTGTGCGGAGTAGCAATACTGATTTTTGAGGCTCAGCGTCTTGCAGCAATCTTCGGATTGCATACAGTGGTTGCCAATATCTGTTTTGACCATCTGACGTTGTGGTAAGCCGTGATAGCTGAACAAAACATGGTCGTAACTATCAATATCATGCTCTCTGCCACGGGCGGCAAAGACCTCAATCATTGGCTCGAAATCGTGGAAAGAATTGATGAAATTGACTTTCGGAATGGCAAGTTGTTTGGACAAAAGGCGATTGACTTCCTCATACACCGAGCCATTGCAGGCAGAAGTATATTGTGGAAACAAAGGCAATAAAGTCAGGCTGCTGATTTTTGCTGCCTCCAATTTTTTCAAAGCAGATTCGATGGACGGGGTTTGGTAGCGCATGGCCAGTTCGACCACATAATCTTCGCCTAGCATTTTTTGTACGCCATTGCGTAGTTTTTGTCCATTGACCATGAGGGGCGAACCTTCTTCTGTCCAGAGTTCCTGATAGAGTTTGCCCGTTGGCTTGGAGCGAAAAGGCGCGATAATGCCTCTTACCAGTAGATTTCGACTAATCGCGTTGATATCAATGACACGCTTATCTAAGAGAAATTGTTTCAGGTATTTATAAACATCGTATCGTCCTGGTGAGTTGGGCGTACCAAGATTGACTAATAATATGCCTTTTCTGCCTTGTTTTGTCATGGTGCAAATATAGTATTTATGTCGATAGTCCACGGTCGATAGTCGATAGTTTTTTACGCATTTTGCAAAGCAAAATGAAATACTGAAATGACTTGAATATTAAAAAGACAGCCATCGACTATGGACTATTGACTATCAACCCAAACGGGATAACTTTATGGTAACAAAAAGACTAAAAGGATGTTCAAGCTTTGAAGTTTAAGTTTAAGAATAAGTTTAAATTCTTATTGAAAGTGTTGCCTTTGGCAATATCCATTTTTAAACTTAATCTTCGACTTAAACTTAAACTTATTCAGCGCAGCTGAACAGCATAGGATACCGCAAGTTGCTCGTCAGGCGAGAGTATTTTTAAACCCATTTTATTATTAAAAGCATCTGCTGCGCAGGTCATAGGTTCTATGGCAATAGAGCTTCTTTCTGGTGGCGTGTAGACTTGAAGATAGGGACAGTTTGTTTGCGAAATGCTTAGCGTTACATCTTGTTGAGCATCGTGCAGTAGGGTAGTTGCTTTAGTAATGTCAGCAAGGAGGAAACCAGTGTCAAATTCAGTTTGCCCAATAGAGGAGCAGTCTTTGAAATTTGGATAATCTGTTAGTTGTCCAGTTGGAATCATATCCTTGACGTCCAGTCGTTTACAATTTGGCAGTTGCAGAGATAGTTGATTAATTTTTTTGTCGCCTATTTTGAAATAGGGATGCCAGCCGATGCCCGCAGGCATATTGCCTTTGCTGGTATTCGTCAGGTTGACTTTGCAGGAGAAATGACCTTCAGAAATCCGATAATGGAAATCAAGATGAAAAGAAAAAGGAAAGTAAGGAATTGCCTCAAAATTGAAAGTCAAAGAAACTTCACTAGGTTTTTCGGGCTTATCTTTTATGCTAAAAAAATTATTGTAAACCAGCCCATGAATGGCATTGCCTTCCTGCGCAAAATTAAGCGAAAGCTGATAATTTTTACCTTCAAACTGATATTGTCCTGCCTGAATTCGATTGGGAAAAGGAATGAGGTGGGAACTTTTAAATTGCTTATTGGTCTTTAATTCTTCAGCGTTTTTACAGCCATCAATGAGGTCATGTAAGTGTTCACCTTTTCGCAAAACCAGTTCTTGTATGGCTGCGCCAAAGTCAGGAACAAAAGTAAAATACTCGCCCGTTTTGGTATTGGCGATTTTGTGTAAAGTGTATTCGCCGAAAGGTGTTTGTGTGTGTTGGTACATGGTATTGGTCGATGGTCGGCAGTCCATAGTCCATGGTCGATTACGCAGGACTGAAGTCCTACGCTTTTGCGAAACACAGGTAATCGTTCGCAAAAGCGGCAGGTTTCAACCTGCCGTGCAACCATCGACTATGGACTATCGACCATCGACTTTTTTCAATTACAATTCGCTAAAGCCTTAGTTGCCTGACGAAGATTATGCTCTACATCATGCAGTCTGTCTGTTACTTTTTCAATGCTTTTGCTATATGCTTTAAGACCTGATTTAGAAACCGTATCATTCAAAAGATCAGAAGAAGTTTCCAGTAATTCAGATGCATCCAACAGATCTGAATTAGCTTCTCTAAACAATTGATTGGCACTTGCACAATCCATTGATGCACTGGTCGTTTTGGCTTTATTCATTTGCTGCGTAGCTTTACGGATTTTCAGCAATGCCGTATTCATTTTACTGCGTGCGACTCTTGCATTTTGCTCAAAAGCATCAATGTCGGCGTGTCCGGCATTCAGGTACATCAGACTGGCATTATAAGCCATGCGGCTGTCGCTAATTGCCTGCTCTACGCCATGCATCTGCTCAATAAATCGGATGCCGGCAGGAGCGTTTTCATCAATTTCTACTGTTGTATCGTTTTGTGGCTTGGTAGAAGGCTTTGGCTTTTTGCCTTTTCCTTTCCCTTTACCCTTTGTTTTGTCTTTGCCTGGCTTGGTGACCTGTAATTCGCCATCTTCTTTTATTTCTTCTGGCTCTTCCTCATACATTTCCTCTTCGTCTTCGTAGGTTTCTTCTACCATTTCGCCTTCCTCTTCACCTTCATCTAATAACATTTCCTCTTCTTCCTCTTCTTCGATGACCTCATCTACAACCATTGCTTCTTCATCTTCAATCAGACTTTCTTCATCATCAATGTCATCCATTGGTGGTGGAATTGGAGATTCTTTGGCAATCGCTACCAATTGATCTTTTACACGGAAAAAACCAGTCGCCAATTCAAATTCAAAAGGAATCATCATCTCGCCATTCGTGTCAATATAGCCCCAATAGCCATCCTGCAATACTGCAGCAGAGCCTTGAGAGAAGGAACTACAATCATCGTATTCAAAAGGAATCACAACTTCTCCACTTTTATTGATGAAGCCCCATTTTCCGCCAGATCTGACAGCAGCCAGTCCGCTATTGAAGCCTTCTCTTTTTACATCACTGTAAGTGGCATCAATAACCATATTACCAGTTTTGTCAATTGCACCAAATTTATATTCTTCTGCCACAAAAGCCAGTCCTTCGCTATAACTGTAAGCTGTTTTGTATTTGTGACTGACAATAGTCGTACCGCGAGTATCTACAAAACCCCACTTGCCCGTGCCGCGAATACGTGCAGCGACCATACCTTCCTGCGGAAAAGCCAGATTCATATACGTATCACTGCGAATGACAAATTTATTGTCTTTATTAATCATACCAACAGTCTTGTCAAAACGCTTTCTGACCACTGAATAACCACCTTTAAAAGGCGAAGCCTCAGCATAGATATAGTCAATAAATAATTTGCCATAACGATCAATAAAACCCCAACGTCCAAGTTTCTGCACCGCAGCAACCCCGTCTTCTGTAAAGCCAGTCGCATCATCGTAAATGGCATCTATGACCATATAACCTTTCTCACTTACAAAACCATAATTGCCTTTGTGACGCACGGCAGCCAGTCCGTTGGAATACCCTTTGATGGCTTCGTATTTGGCTTTGAGGACAATGTTGCCATTCTGATCCATCAGACCATAACGATTGCCTTTTTTGATTTTAATCAAATCGCCAGATGGAGAAAGTTCATCGGCTTCTACCCAGGCGAGGCGGTCACCTCTAGTGGTAATGACAAACCAGCCTTCTTGTCCGTAAACAGAAGACAAAGCGGCAAGCAGCAGTAAAGCGGTTAATTTTATTATCTTAATCATAAAAAAAAGTTTTGTGTAAACGTCGTACAAACATTTGAGGTATATCACGGATAAGGCAAACATGATACCAAATGATATTTGCAGCGTATAAATCCGTAAATAACTGACGTTTTAGGATGCATATTAATTGCTTGATAATTAGATGGTTTTGTCTATTTTTCTTCTCAGAAATTATTTTGATAAATAAAGATAAGTTAAAAAAAAGATATAGCTTGATTTTTTGGTGTTCATTTCATCATGCCTGAGATTGTGCCTCTGCAAACCAATTCTTCCTTTTCATTGAACATCTGCACTTTGCACTTCAGTTTATTGAGCCTGAAATATTCCTTTTCACTTTTTACGATTACTTGTTCTCCTGGGAAAACAGGTTTAAAGAAATCTATTGCTGAAGAGGTTAAAGCTATTTTTATGTCGTCTAATGCAGCACTACTTTTTACATTCATCATATAAATGCCTAGTGAGACCAAGCCTATTTGCGCCATTGTTTCGGTGAGGATGACGCCTGGTGTGATAGGATTATTTTTAAAATGACCTTCATAAAAAGGAAGCTTTTCATCATAGCGATAGCTGCCAGTTATGGTGTTTTCATTTACAGATAAAATTTCATCCACAAATAAAAAAGGATACTGATAGGGGAGTATTGATATGATTTCTTTTGATGTCATGTTCTTGGTATTTGGTGATTGAGTTATTAAGTTGATTAAGTTATTAGGTGAGAACTATTTTGCTACGCAAAATGTGCTAAATACACCCAATAACTCAATTAACTCAAGTGCTCACCTCCATTGACTGGAATAGTTGCGCCAGTTATCCATTTCGCTTCGTCTTTAGTCAATAAATAAACAGCATTTGCAACGTCTTCTGGTCTTGTTAGCCTTTTAAAAGGATTGCGCTGCAAAGCGTGTTTTTTGAGTTGTTCACTTCCTGGAATCATGCGGAGCGAAGCAGTATCTGTCGTGCCTGCTTCAATGCAATTTGCCCGGATACCGTGTGGGGCAAACTCTAAGGCAATATTTCTGGTGATGGACTCTAAGACTACTTTTGCAGCGGAGACTGCGCCATAACTTGACCAGGCTTTTTTATTGCCTTCGCTGGTAAAACTGATGATCCTGGCATCTGCTGAAAAGATTTTTTGTTCAAAAATGCTTTTTGTCCAGTCGTACAAACTGATGGCCATATTTTCAATGGTGAGGTGGAAATCATCGTTCTTTAGTTCTGGCGAATCTGCTGAATGCATGGGTTTCAGATTGCCTTTTGCTATGCTGTGTACCAGTACTTTTACTTTGCCCTCTTCACCCAGTTTATTCATCAATGCATGGATGATTTCCCTTCTTTTTTCTTCTTTTATAACATCGGCATTAAAATGAATCAACTGAATATCATTATTTGAGATGATCTGCTCAAACTCATTTTCAATGTCCGGCAAAGTTGATCTTCTGGCTCGGTACACAATACACAAATTTAATCCGTGAAGGGCTAGTTTTTTGGCTGTTGCCAGACCGAGTCCACTGGATCCACCGAGTATAATCGCCCACTCTTTATTTCCTTTAAATTCTTTTACACTCATTATTTCTGTATTATCCATTGGTAACGAAAAGCCCATCTCCAATTAATGATGCTTTTATGTTCTATTTTTTCAGCAAATCTTTCTAAGTCTATTCTTTTAAAACCTCTTAAAATGGAGGTTAGCCCATCCGCCTTGACCATTTTATTACTGATGACTAAGCCCAATAATTTAAAAAGATAATAAGCCATTGGATGGCGATGCAAATCATTTACAACCAAGCCTATACTGGCATTATGGAATATTTTTTTAATGAAATTTAAGGCAACTTCATCTTCAAAATGATGAAGAAATAAGGTGCAAAGTGCAATGTCATATTTTGTATCTTGAAACTCATCAGACAGCACGTCTTGTTTTAGATATTTTATCTCTGGATAGTCTTTTGATAAGTCATTGGCATAATCAATTGTAGCCTGATTTGCATCTATGCCTATCAATTGGAGTTTGAAGCCTTTTTTTCTAGCCCATTTAGCTACTTTGCGCAGCATGTCTCCATGTCCGCAACCAAAATCAACGATAGATATTTCCTTGTCTTTGGGATGGTCTTTTAGCAATAATTTTAATCCGCTTAAGGTCACCTGATTACCACCAAGCCACTTATTGATGCTGCCAAGTTTGTCCAAACTATCAACTAGTGTTTCACCACTCATGTCAAGGTCGTCCATGATTTCAATTTCCTTGCTTCTGTATGTTGTGTCAATCCACATTTATGATGAATGAATTATTGAATGAGTAGATGAATGAATGCGAAAATGAGTAAATGATGAATGAATAAGTTTGCTTAAGAGCTTTTTGAATTTGTATTTGACATTTGAATTTGTGTTTGTATGCTCATAATTCAGGTTTCATCGGTCTGCCGTGTGTTTTTTTGATAATATAGGGCAGTACAAAAGGAAATATCTTCAAGCACAATATCATCAGTTCGGACAAGATACCCAATCTAAATAGTCTTGAAATAATATGTCCTGATTTTAATCGAGTGCCAAACTCTTTATTCCACAATTTTGAATAAGATGCTTCCAAGGCACTTCTGGATTCAAGTTCGCCACTTGTAAATCTTAAAATTTGTTGAGACGCCATTTGAGCGGCTCTGATGGCCATGCTCATCCCATTGCCAGCTAGTGGATGTATCATGCCAGCACTGTCTCCGCACATGATAATATGATGCTCAACAGGATTTTTAGCCGCAAATGAAACCTGACTGATGGACAAAGGTTTTTCAAATGCTAATTCATAATTTTGAAATGCCTCCTTTAGAAATTTATTTTTACGAAGCACATGCACTTGAAAATCCTCAATGTTTTTGAATTTTTTGAAGGATTTAAAATCTGCAATATAACAGACATTGATGTGGTCATTTTCTACTTTTGAAATGCCGCAATATCCGCCTTCAAAATTATGTAATCCGACCAGATTTTCAGGAAAATCGCCTTTATAATGTGCTTTGACGCCAAGAAACGGAGAGGCCTTTTTCATGAAATCCCGATTCATTTTTACATCAATATTAGAACGCTTCCCAAAAGAACCGATGACTAATTTTGCTTCAAATTGCTCCCCTCGATTGGTAGAAACTTCAAACTGGTCATTTTTAAACTGAATGTCTTTAACGGTAGCGTAAACAATTTGAGTCCCATTTAGTTCTGCTTTTTTTGCGAGTTCAGCATCTATGCAATATCTGCTAATGCTAAATCCGCCAAGCGGCAGTTTGATCTTGATAGAACGACTGCCTGGCGTACTCAGCACTAGGTCGGTAATATTTTTTGCACCAAAATCGAATGGATTAAATCCTAAAGCATTTAGGTAGGGAAGGACTTCATTGGAAATATATTCTCCGCAGACTTTGTGTCTGGGGTATTTATGTTTTTCTATTAAAAGCACTTTTAAGCCTTTCTTAGAAAGGTGCAAAGCACTGGTTAAACCCGCTAATCCACCTCCAACTATGATCACATTAAATGGCATACTATTCTATTATAATTACCTCTCCATCTCTTAAAGCTTTAAATAACCATTTATTGTCGATGCATCTTTGAATTTCTTTTCCAACTGCCTCGGATTCAAAGTGGTCGGAATCATAATGAGGCATAAAAGAATAATCAAAAACGCCCAAAGCATCGTAGATTGGTTTATCTATTTCCTAATCTTGATTTGATATATGGTGCAAAAATAAGCCCTAAAATAACGACCATAGTTGCCCAGACAATTAGATAGCCAATACCGCTCATGTTTGGACTACTTCCAATAAAAATAAGCATGAAAAATCCAAATATAAAACCAAATATAACCATTAGGTTATTCGTAGTGTTACGCCCCTGAAGCTGTTTGAGTTCCATTTCTCGCCGATGTATTCTTTCTTCTTCGATGAGGTTTAAAATACGCTCAGCACCATTGGGAACAAGCACATTATATTTTTCCAACTCGGATGACGTAGGCAGGTTTTCCTGTTCAAATAATTCACGAACTTCTTGTTCGGCTTGGTCAAAATTGAGTTGTTCTAGTTTTTCTTGGTGTAGTGATTGACGAGTTACTTGCTTTTTCATAATTTATGGTTTTGCCCCACAATATATATAATATTCTTTCATTATAAAAGTGTAAAATTTAACAAATTTTGAAAAATAGAAGTTCGCCACGAATGCACGAATCCTCCACAAATTTAATTCGTGCATTCGTGGCTAAAAATGAACACGCCGTGTTTTGAATTTGTATTTGACATTTGAGTTTGTTTTCTCGCAAAGTCGCTAAGACGCAAAGTTGAATTGGAGAGAATATCGAATAGTAAAGTGGAAAGAAAAACATCAACACCACAACACATCAACACGACAACACATTTCACCTCTGCCGCCATTTAAAATTCCAGGTGATAGAAGGGATAATTGGGAATAAAGACACCTTATAAGCCTTCAAAGTTGCTTGTCCGCTGAGGGCATCCTGTTCAGGACTGAAATAGGTCAGGAATACATTTTTACGATTATAAATATTATACACAGAAAAAACCCAGCTTGAATGGAAAGGCTTGTCTTTACGATCAGCTTTGGGCGTAAAAGTAGCGGATAAGTCTAGTCGATGATAAGGCTCCTGCCGACTGCCATTGCGCGGGCCATACTCTGTCGTGACCTGAAAATTGACAAAGTAAAAACTCTTTGGTAAGGTCAGCGCATTGCCAGTTCCGTAGATAAAAGCTGTACCAAATGACCATTTAGGACCGAGGTCATAATTGCCGACAATCGAGAGATCATGCGTGCGGTCATACTTGGTCGGAAAAGATTTTCCATCTTGAATATCATCAAAACGGCGGTCGGTGCGGGATAACGTGTAACCGACCCAGCCATTCAGCTTACCTTTTCTTTTTTTGAAAAATAATTCTGCACCATAAGACTTGCCTCGTCCGAACACAAACTCATCTTCCTCTTCGGTCGTCAGGTCGGGAACATAATTTTCAGCATAGTCGATTTGATTATACAAATCTTTATAGTAGACTTCAACGGAAGCCTCGTACTGATTGTCTTTGAAATTCTGGAAATAACCCAGCGCGTATTGTATGCCAGTTTGCGGCTTCACCTTGCGCGTACTCGGCACCCAAAGATCAGTCGGTAGGGTAGAGGTGGAACTCGAAACGAGGTGAATGTACTGATTCGTCAAAGCCACTCCGCCTTTGAGGGAAGAACTTTTAGACAAAGAATATTTTGCACTCACACGAGGTTCCAGTCCGCTATACGTCACGATAGGTTCACCGGCTTTAAATACCTCCGTAGAGTCCGCATTGCTATATGGGCCAATTTGATTGAACAAGGAGGCACGCAGTCCGAGATTGAGTGTAAAACGACTGCTCAACTTCATTTCATCTTGCACATAAATGCCGGCTTCGTGGGCGTATTTTTTATCATTTTCAGTATTAAATTCCACTTCTCCGGCGGTTGCGGAAGCGGAATTGGGCGTAAAAGTATGGTAAGTATATTGCCCGCCCACTTTGATTTTATGCTTAGGCGAAGGATAATAATCGAAGTCAATTTTACCACTCCAATCCCGAACACCAGAAAACAATTTGAAAGAAAAATCCTGCTGGCCGCCTTCCAGTTCAAATTTGTAATCATTATAAATCACCATGGCATTCATGAATAGCTTATCGCTAAATAAGTGATTCCAGCGCAAAGTAGAAGTTGCATTTCCCCAGGGCATACGCAGCGTGAAATCGCGTGGAGCAGAATAATAATTCAAGACATCCCGACCAAAATAGCCACTAAAAAACAAGCGGTCTTTTGGGGAGAAACGATGACTTACCTTCGTATTTAAATCGTAAAAATAATAATTGGTGCCAGCAAAATCAGTTTTATTGATAATAGGTTGTACAACATCAAACAGATAAGTCCGACGACCGGAAATCAGGAAAGAACTACGGTCTTTGACAATCGGGCCTTCTGCCGTCAGCCGCGAAGCAATGATGCCAATGCCGCCTTCTACATTATAAAACTTATCGTTGCCGTCCTTCATCTGTACATCTACGACAGAGGACAATCGACCACCATAATTGGCAGGCATACTGCCTTTGATGAGCGTGGTGTTTTTAATAGCGTCCGCATTAAAAACAGAAAAGAAACCCAACAGGTGTCCCGTATTATACACAACAGCTTCGTCCAGTAAGATTAGGTTTTGATCAGGACCACCGCCACGCACATAAAAGCCAGCATTGCCTTCACCAGCCGACAAAACACCAGGCAGCAATTGAATGGTTTTCAGCACATCCACTTCGCCAAATAGGGCAGGGATTTTTTTCAGCGTTTCGGTGGACAATTCAACTGTGCCCATTTCGGTGCTTTCTACATTTTTGTCCAGTTGTTCGCCTGTCACGACTACTTCAACTGTGGTCACTACGCCGCCTGTTGTCATTTCTATATCAAGTGTTTGGTCTTGATTCAGATTGACCGTAATTTCTTTATCGGCATAGCCCAGGTATTGAATCAGAAAAGTGTATTCACCTTCAGGCAAGGTCAGCGAATAGAAGCCATAGACATTGCTCGTCGTTCCCTGCGCGATGTCATTTTTATTATAAATATTGGAAGCAATCAGCGTCTCTCCGCTGTCGATGTCTTTGATGTAGCCGCTGAGGGTGTGTTTTTGGGCTTGGAGATTTTGAAGGCTGAATAGAAAAATAAAAACCAGTAAAATGTATCGTTTCATAGTTGTTTTTGCTAAAATTGTCTTTTGCTACTATAAACTAATACGACTCGTTTTAAGTTCACAACTTATTAAGTTAATTGGGTGTATTGAGTGATTGAGTTATTAAGTGTATTAAGTGATTGAGTAATTTATGTGTATTAAGTGATTGAGTAATTTATGTGGTATTTTGCGAAGCAAAATGATTTACCTAATAACTCAATCAACTTAATAACTCAATTACCCTAATCATCTCAATACCCAATCACCGCCCTACGATTCCATTCCAGTTGGTTTTCAAACTTTGGTAAATCAATGATGAACCTAAGTACATAAAATAATTAGGGCAAACGCATCAAATTAAAAAGCAACCAGAGTCGTCTGACGATTCAATTTATTCAGGAGTTCATCGTCCTGAAAATCATCATACGTGTGGATAAGCAACCATCGTCAGCCGACTTTTCTTCTTCATTTTCCAAATTTAAATTTAATGCGGTGTTCAAAGTATGGAATAGTCGGCAGACGAAGGATTTGATTAAGGCAATTTGTAAAAAATAACTGGTCAGGATTTATTATCTATGTGAGATGAAAGTGACAAAAGAAAATTATTTTGATTTATTACCGAGTTTACGTTTAGCCTGTTCTGCATTAAAGGGTAGTAGTCGGCGACAATTTTTAGGTCAGTTAGCTTTGGATATAGGTTATGGTGGTCATACTTTAGTTTCCAAAACATTTGGAGTAGGTCGGGATACAATCCGTAAAGGAATAAGTGAAATAGAAAGCGGAATATCAATAGAAGATAAGTTTAGTAAACGTGGTCGCCACAAAACAGAGGTTGATTTTCCTGAACTGGCAGAAAGCGTAAAACAAATAGTGGATGGTGCAAGTCAGACAGATCCTAAATTTACAAGTACTCGTTTATATACCCGTCTAAGTCCTCGTGAGGTGCTTAAAGAGCTAAAAAATCGTGGTTATGAGTTATCAGCACTCCCTTGTGAAAGTACGATAGGTAATTTAATGAAACGTCTGGGATATAAGCGCAGAAAAGTAGCGAAGACGAAGCCAAAAAAAAATTAAAGAGACAGATTTAATTTTTAATCAACTTACGGTAGAACATGAGGCGGCAGCGGTAGATAAGGGTATACTTCGGATATCTTTTGATGCCAAAAACAAAGTAGCTATAGGCGATTTTTCAAGAGGTGGTAAAAACTGGACTAAGGTAGAGGCAGGTGACCATGATTTTGCCAGAAAACATCTTACTCCCTTTGGATTTTACCTGACGGATGAGAAAGAAGTAAAGATATATTTGGCAGAATCTAAGGTGACAGCGGATTGCATTGTTGATTTACTCGACGATTTCTGGTCAGGTATAAAAGAGCGATTCAGACAGGTTCATACCATTTTACTGAATGCAGATAACGGTCCGGAATGTCATAGCCGACGTACACAGTTCATGAAGCGAATTTGTGAATTTGCACTAAAACATAACATTAAGGTGAAGCTATGTTACTATCCTCCTTATCACAGCAAATACAACCCTGTCGAAAGAGTCTGGGGTGGTTTAGAGCAGCATTGGAATGCTGATATTATGGATACCAGAATGACTGTTTTTAGATTCGTTCAGTCTTTCACATGGGCAAAGAAAAAAGCTACTGTCTGCTTTTGGAACAAAACCTATGAGACGGGAAAAAAACTAACGGCTAAAAATATGAAAAAACTTGAAACGACCATTGACAGACTTGATGACACTATTGGAAAGTGGTTTATTGATATTTGTCCAGAAAAGATACAAAACAAATTATTTTCTGGCTAATTATCTTTTACGACTTGCCTTAGTTCAAAAACTAAGAGATTAATGTATTGTAAACAATATTACTTCAATACAAAAACACGTAAAGATGAGAACCATTTTATTGCTACTTCTTATGATGCTGGCAGTTCATGCCGATGCACAATGTAAAAAAGGAAAAATCCCCCAGAGACCCTTGAGATATTCTAAGTCTGCAACAGTTATTAAACCGGATTACCTAACAAAACATAGAGAGATAATTGGGAAAGTGGATATGGCTGTCTTTTACAATTTTGCGAAAGCGGAAGAAGCTACTTATATGTTTATCTACATTTTCAGAGCAGCAAGTAAAAAAATTTCAATTCAAAAAAATAACAAATTCATGCTTGTAGCTTCCAATGGCGAGAAACTCTCCCTTTATCCTTGTGATGATTATTCTGGAGGCAGAGTGATTAGAACTTATCAGGTTGGAGCTTTTTATAATCTGACAAAGGAAGATTTAGATTTTTTTAGAACTCACGACATAGTTGAAATAAAATTTGACATCTATTCAGAGAAAAAGATTACGGGCATTTTCAGGATGGAGGATGGGGAATGGAAATCTAATGGAAATAACATTTACACCTTTTCAACGCCAATTCGCAACAACAAAAAGAGAAAACGACTACAAGAATCTGCTAATTGTATTTACGCTAAACTCTAAAGCTCCTGTAAACCTAAAAACAACATCTTCAAAACATTTTTTCACATAAAAAAATAACGATGAAACGAAAAACAAAATTTCAATTAATCGGCATTTTGCCAATCCGTTTTACAGCTACTGTATCGATACTTTTTTTCTTTCTTATTTTTAAATCTACGACAATCTTTGCGCAGCCCGTTCCAGTAAACATTGGAGATAATATTACAGATACCCTACAGTTTATAGGGGATGTCAATAGCTATTCTTTATGTGTTGCCGCTGGTGTCCAATTGCGTATAAGAGCAAATTCAACAGATATTAACTCTCTCCGAGTTGAGGTTCGTGATTCAGAGGGGGATTTAGTCGCCTCAGATTGGTCTAGCGGTTTAGTCAGCATTTTACAACCAATGCCAACATCAGCAGAATATACAATACAGGTAGAGGCACAGTATGGGAATGACATGGGCGAATACTTTTTTTCACTCCAAAGAATTATAAATCCTGTTGCGGCTACTCCATTAGTCTGTAATAGTGCAAACATGGATTCATTAGAGCTTGTAACTGAAGCTAAATCCTTCAATTTTAGTGTGATTCCAGGAGCAACAATTAATATAAATCTTTCTTCGTCAGAAATTAATACTAAAAGAATGGAACTTTACAATTCATTGGGTAATCAAATTGCTTCAGATTGGTCTAGTGGGGTAGTCCAAATTCAAACTACGCTAACAGAGCCTGGCTGTTATTCACTTTTTGTAATGTCTCAATATGGAAATGATGTGGGGAGTTTTTCATTAGCTCTAAATATTATAACCGGAGCGTGTACCTCTACGTGCACCATAAATGAAATTTGCGACAATCAGATTGATGATGACGGTGACGGTTCGATTGATTGCTCCGATCCGGACTGTTGTAATTTCCCTGTACTTAATGCTGCGATTGATGGTAATTTAGAATTTTGTGAAGGAGAAAATTCAACTCTGACGGCAAGTGGTGGCATCGATTACAATTGGAGTACAGGTGAAAATACAGCTTCTATTTTCGTTTCTAATCCCGGTAGTTATACCGTTACTGTAACAAATGACAATGCTTGTATGGATATAGAAACAGTAACTATAATTGTCAATAATTTACCAACTGTTGATTGGGTTTTAGCACAAAATACTTTTTGTATTGACGAGTCGAATATTCAATTAATAGGTGGCTTACCTACAGGAGGAACTTATAGTGGTGCAGGGGTGACAGGTGATGTTTTTGAACCGTCAGAAGTGGGAGTAGGAACTCATGTTTTAACCTATACTTTTACAGATTCTAAAGGCTGTATGAATGATGTTTCACAGGAAATAAGTGTTGTAATTGAGAATGGAACCTGTACAAATAACTGTACACCCCCTAATATTCCTTTTATATTCGCAGAAAGTGATGTCTATATCAAAGATGCCTGTTATGGTGTTATAATGACTTCGCCGAATGGTTCTTGTTTTAGAATAAAGGTAGCCGATAGTGGCACATTGATTACAGAATCGATTACCTGTCCATAATAGTAGAGAATAACTATTATTATTCCTAATAAAATACGAGCATATATGAAGGTTGTTAAGTAGATTCATATATGCTCGTGTTATTCTTAGGTTCTATAAACTCAATCACTCAATTAACCCAATCAACTTAATAACTAAATCCACTCAATCACCCAATTACTCCATCAACTTTCTTAACTTAGCTCCCCATGTTAGACAAGCCACCCATAGAACTCAATGACGACTTCCGCTACGCGCTGGATTTGCTGGAAAAATACAACACCAGCATGTTCATCACGGGTAAAGCTGGAACAGGAAAATCTACGCTCTTACAACTCTTTCGCAATACGACCCATAAAAAGGTAGTGGTGCTCGCGCCTACGGGTATAGCAGCACTCAATGTACAAGGGCAGACCATTCATTCCTTCTTTGGCTTTCCGCCAAAACCGCTGACAAAAAAAGACATCAAGCCACGTCGATACAAGAATATGTACAAGAAACTCGACACCATTATCATTGATGAAGTTTCGATGGTACGGGCGGATATGATGGACAATATCGACTACTTCCTGCGCATCAATTGTGAAAACCCTGCCCCATTTGGCGGCAAGCAAATTGTATTTTTTGGCGATTTATTCCAACTGCCACCCGTTGTCAATAATGAGGAAAAATTATACTTCAATACTTATTACGAAAGTCCCTATTTTTTCTCAGCTACCGTGTTCAATGAATTTCACTTAGAGCCATTTGAGTTGAGGAAAGTCTATCGACAGGAAGAACGTCATTTTATCAAACTGCTCGACCGAGTGCGCACCAACCGCATCGACTGGGACGACCTGAATACGCTGAATGAACGTTATGTCGGCGATGACATTCCATTGGAAGACGCTTACATCACCCTTTCTACCCGCAATGCCATTGTCAATCAAATCAACAGCTCTCGACTGCGCCGACTGCCGACTACCGAGGTAACTTACACTGGCTCAGTAGACGGAAACTTTAGCGAACGTACTTTTCCGACGGATATGATCCTAAAATTGCGAGAAGGTGCGCAGGTGATGTTTGTGAAAAACGACCCGGAACGAAAGTTTGTAAATGGTACATTGGGTAAAGTTCATTCCTTGCAGGAAGATGTCATAAAGGTGGCTATACCAACACCAGATGGAGAAGAAAAAATCATAGAAGTCGAGCAGGCAGAATGGGAGATCCTAAAATACCAGATGAAAACCGGAGAAGACGGACGCGATAAGTTGGACACAGAACCTGTCGGCTCTTTCAAGCAATATCCACTGCGCCTGGCCTGGGCAGTGACGATTCATAAAAGCCAGGGCAAAACCTTTAGCAAAGTAGTAATCGACCTCGGTAGCGGAGCTTTTGCGCATGGGCAGACTTATGTGGCATTGAGTCGCTGTACTCATTTTAATGGCATATTGCTCAAGCAAAAAATACGCCCACAGGATATTATGCTCGATGAACGGATTGTACAGTATTATGAACGGATGGTGGCGAGATGATTGAGTTGCGGGTTGATTGAGTTGCGGGTTGTTGGGTTGCGAGTTGAGTTACTCCTTCGTTATTCGATATTCCGTTTTGGATTTATTAAGTTGATTGACTTATAAAAGTCCAGCGAGTTCGCGAAGCAGAACAAGTACGGTGTGCCTCACCCCAGCCCTCTCCTTTCTTCGATGGAGAGGGAGCAAAAACAAAAGGAGTCCAGCGAGTTCGCGAAGCAGAACAAGCGCAGCCGAAGTCCCTCTCCGCCGCAGGATGGAGAGGCTAGGTGAGGCAAATCAGCGATTGCCGCTCCTATTAAAGCGGTCTCTCCCCTCTCTCATAAGTATCAGAAAAACTCCGCCATTTCATTTTCAAAACACCTAACACAGCTTCCTTTACAATACCGCCCGACATCTTGGAAACGCCTTCTATCCGATCCGTAAAAGTAATTGGAACTTCTTTGATTTTATAGCCCAGAGAACGGGTGGCAAATTTCATTTCAATCTGAAAAGCATAACCGATAAAACGAATTTTATCGAAATCTAGTCTTTGCAAAATTTCTCTTTTATAACACACAAAACCAGCAGTAGGATCTTTGACCGGCATCCAGGTAATCATGCGGACATAAAGCGACGCGCCAAAAGAAATAAAGATGCGACTCATCGGCCAGTTTTCCAGTTTACCCCCTCGCACATAGCGCGATCCGACCGACATACCGATGCCTTCCTCATTGGCAGCAGCATAGAGGCGGAGTAAGTCCTTTGGATTGTGAGAAAAATCCGCATCCATTTCAAAAACATACTGATATTTTCTGTCCAATGCCCATTTGAAACCATGGATATAGGCCGTGCCTAAGCCAAGTTTGCCGCTACGCTCTTCCAGAAAAAGCCGATTTTTGAATACGGGAAGGAGTTCTTTTACAATCTGTGCCGTGCCATCAGGTGAGCCATCGTCAATAATCAGCACATGCATATCTTTGTCCAATGAGAAAACTGCTCGAATGATATTTTCGACATTTTCCCTTTCCTTATAGGTTGGTATGATGACAAGGCTGTCTGACATTGTATTTGGTAATTGTGTTAATTGAGTAATTGAGTGGACTGAGTAATTAGATGAAAGATATTTTGCAAAGCAAAATACTTATGGAGTAACTTAATTACCTAATCAACTCAATATACTCAAACAATGAAGGCACAAAGATATAGAACTGATTTTAATACTAAACAGTTGCAGGCGTTATTTATTTCTTATTATTTAACAAGTTTTCTGCCAGTTTTTTCACTTCCAATCCACCAAACTTTCCCGAACTCATCATCAATAGATTCCGATCGGTCCAGGACATCGTTTCCAAAAAGCTTTGTAAATCTTCTTTTTGTGTAAACACTTTCATGTTAGGATGTCCGAAAGATTCAACGATATCCTGCTTAGAAAGTTCAGGTAATCGTTTCATTTTGAGCGTGTGCTCACTAAAAAAAACACAGGCTACATCCGCCATATCCATCGCTCCTTTGTATTCAGTCAGGAATTTTTTGTTCAAACTGCTAAAGGTGTGCAATTCCAGACAGCCAACCAATTGCCGGTCGGGATACTGTTCTTTCAAAGCGCGAATCGTTGCCTGCGCTTTGGAAGGCGCGTGCGCAAAATCGAGATAAGCAATGCCAGTATCCGTTTTATGAAGACACTGAAGTCGGCGAGCGGCCCCGCCAAAATTGCTGATGGCTTCATAAAATGTTTTGTCATCAATATCCAGTTCATTGCACACCAGCCGGGCAGATTCTAAGTTTTGCAGGTTGTGTTTACCGAATATTTGTAATGGAAATTCCGACTTGCCATGTTTCAAAATCGTTTGTCCATCTACGACCTTATAATTTGGTGTCCCGTAGGCTTGTGTGCGGATATGTGGGTTGGCATTGGCTATTTTTTGCAGGTGTTTGTCTTCTTCAAACCAAAATAAAACACCTTCCCGTTCGATATCTTTGATATAAATCTCAAACTGCTCTACATAATTTTCAAAAGTTGGAAATACATTGATATGATCCCAGGCTATTCCCGTAATGATGCTGATATGTGGCTTGTAAAAATGAATCTTCGGGCGACGATCAATAGGAGAAGCAAGATATTCATCGCCTTCCAATATAATGACCGGCGCATCCGACAGGCGCACCATCGTCTCAAACCCTTCCAACTGTGCGCCTACTAAATAGTCCACATCCCGATTCAATTGCCCGAGGACATGAAGAATCATCGCTGTCGTCGTAGTTTTTCCATGACTTCCTGCAATGACAACTCGCTTCTTGTCTTTGGATTGTTCGTATACATATTCGGGGTAAGAATAGACTTGTACGCCCAGTTCACGGGCTTTTTGCAATTCAGGGTTATCGGGACGAGCATGCATCCCTACAATCACCGCATCAAGTTCTGATGTAATGTGTTCTGGATGCCAGCCTTCAGTACTTGGCAATAGCCCATATTTTTCCAGCCGACTGCGTGCAGGGTCATAAATTTCGTCATCTGATCCACTAACGGTAAAGCCTTTGTGGTGTAAGGCCAGCGCAATATTGTGCATGGCACTTCCGCCAATCGCTATAAGGTGTATTCTCATCTTAAATTAATTGTGCCGTAAAGGTAAAAATAACACCCGCTTTTTTTGAATGAAAGTTTATAATCCGCTCAAATTCAAAAATTAAAACATCTGATTATGTATGAAAAAAACTTTACTTTTCTTTGTATTATTCAATAATTTCCTCACTTTTGACCCACCTACTCTTGCGCTTAATCAAAGCAAACTATTCCCATTGAGCATTTTAACAGAACTGAACGTATTTTATGCTTTTATTTAGCTTTAAATGAATTTACTTTTTTCAAATAGAGAAATGTTATCTTTGTGTAAGATTTTCTGCGTATTTTTATATGTATAAAAATTTATGCGCTTTATATTTTAGCAGAAAGTACAATATAATTATTTATCAAATACCCGGATATATTGCCGGAACTAATCTTAACCAATGGCTTCACTTAATGAAAAAACTGGTGTATTGGGCAGGAGGCTCGCAGCGCATTTGCTTCGACGCACTTCCTACCAATTCACGAGAGAACGGATAGAACTTTTTGCCACTAAAACGGCTGTGGATGCAGTAGATGAGTTGATGACACTGCTTGCGCCAACTGTTGAACAGCCCATTGATTATGCAAATGGACAAACATGGATCAATCCTGACGCAGGATCGCCTTCTAGTGATCCGCTGAAAAAATTGTTTGTAACAGGCTGGTGGGTCAATGAAGCTTTAAACGACAGTTCTATTGGCCATAAAATGTCTTTTTTCCTACATTCTAATTTTGTCATCAATCACGATCTTGGAAAATCGCAGGAATTATTTGACTATTTGGCACTTATGCGGTATTACACGCTTGGAAATTTCAAGGAACTGGCACTTAAAGTTACTCTTAATCCAATGATGCTTAAATATTTGGACGGTACTTATAACACCAAAAATAACCCAAATGAAAATTACGCCCGCGAATTTTTTGAGTTATTTACAATTGGCAAAGGACCACAAGTCGGACCAGGAGATTACACCAATTATACAGAAACCGATATACAAGCTGCGGCAAAAATACTGACCGGTATAAAAGCACCTGCGCTACCCGATCGACCTGTTTATCTTGATAGTGACAACAATATTCCTACGGGGTATTACGATTATTCGCTGCATGATACTACAGATAAAACATTTAGCGCGGCATTCCAAAATACAGTGATTACGGGTGCGACAGCAAGTAGCGACATAGAAAGAGAATTGCAGGATTTTGTGGATATGATTTTTGCACAGGACGAAACTGCACGTTTTATTTGTCGGAAAATTTACCGCTTTTTTGTTAGTGGAAAGATTGACACTGAAATTGAGCAGGATATTATTGAGCCATTGGCAACGGTATTCCGCGACAGCAATTACGAGCTGCTACCTGTTATGAATATGCTGCTTAAAAGCCAGCATTTCTACGATGAAGATGACAGCACAAATAATGATGAAATTATTGGCGGGCTACTCAAATCGCCACTTGAATTGACTTTGAATATCACAAGTTATTTCAAACTTGATATACCCGATCCAATAAATGATGCAGAGAATCATTACCTCCTATTCTACGCAAGCGGTATTGTGATTGATCAATTGTACCGTTCTAATTTATACTTATTCAGACCTGATGCAGTAGCCGGTTATCCTGCTTATTACCAGCAACCCAATTGGCATCGGGAATGGCTGACAAGTAGTAGCATTGTGCCACGTTATGAAATTCCTGATCTGTTTATAAAAGGCCAACGTTCTGATGGAGAGTTTAATTTGGGTGGCGTACAATTAGATGTTGTTGATTTTGTCAAAAATAATGTTTCAGATCCATTTAATCCCTTTATCATCATCGCTGAATTGATGGAAGATTTTTGTCCCGAACCTGTTGCCTCACAGCGATTCTCCTACTTCTTGGTAGAAATTTTCTTAGATGATATTGATTTTAACGACTGGACAATCGAATGGGCGCGTTATACGGCAACGAATAATGATGTGGAAGTCCGAATTGCACTGGAACGACTAATTAAATACATGTTATTTGCGCCCGAATTTCAGTTGATGTAATGCACAAGTTGTAAACAACTTGAAAATACCAAAATTGAAAAAATACCAAATACCAAAACTGATACAAATACTCATTATTCCTTTGGAATTTGGAATTTCCTTTTTTTGGGTTTTATAATTTAATAATATTATGAATAGAAGAAATTTTTTCAAAATAGCTACTCCACTTGCCGCGACACCGCTGGTACTGGGTGGCACGCCTATACGCACATTTGCCAATCAAAGACTGCTTCAAAATACGATTGATTGCGAGGAAGTTGCAGAGCGCATATTGGTTGTCATTCATTTTAAAGGAGGAAATGATGGACTAAATACGCTGATTCCCATCGAACAGTACAGCGATTATATCAATAGACGCCCGACACTCGCGATTCCAGATTCCGGAATCAAGTCATATATTGACTTGGACAGCACACTTCCTTTGGAACAACAAGTAGGTTTACATCCTGTCATGACTGGTTTTAAGAGCCTTTATGATGAAGGTAAAGTCAGTATTATCCAAAATACAGGATACGAACTGCCAAACCTCTCTCACTTCAAATCCAGCGAGTTGTGGTTTTCTGGTGGAGATGGTACGACAGACAATTTTAATATTCCTACTGGCTGGATGGGCAGATACCTGAATAGAAGTTATCGCGGTTATGTTGGAAGACCAAGTGAAGTTATGGCTGATCCACCAGGCATACAATTGGGAGACAGCAAACAATCGGTAGGCTTTTTATCAGAATCAGAGTTTTCTGTTGCCATCAACTTGACTGGGCAGGATCCAACTGGTTTTTATAATCAGGTCAATGAAATCGGTACTGCGCCAATGGATAGCTTTCCTACTTCTCAGTATGGTTCAGAACTAGAATATATCACCAATGTAGAAAGCAGTGTAAGTCTTTATGCACAACGCATCACACAGGTTTTTAATCAAGGACTCAACTCACACACCAATTACGATTCATCAAGTGATTTGGGGAATCAGCTAAAAACAGTTGCCCGACTGGTGAGCGGAGGTTGCAAAACAAAATTATACCTCCTCAACCTGCCTGGCTTCGATACACATGCACAGCAATCTGAAGCAACTGATCCTATAGAAGGCAGACACGCCCTGCTCCTAAAAGAAATATCTGATGCTATCAAAGCTTTTCAGGATGATTTATCTGGACTGGGTATAGAAGATAAAGTATTGACAGTTACTTTCTCCGAATTTGGACGAAACGCTAATGAAAACGGTGCATTAGGAACCGATCATGGTACAGTAGCACCTATGTTTGTATTCGGGTCAGCCGTCAATGCAGGTATTATTGGAAATAATCCGATTCTAAATAATGCAGATGCCAGTGGGCAATATCAAGGTGAGTTGCAACACGATTACCGTCAGGTGTATGCTACTTTACTTCAGGATTGGCTAGGTGCTAGTGATACTGTAATAGCGGAAACACAGTTTAATCCATATATTGGAAATAAAATTCCATTTATCCAACAGGATGCAATAGCTGATCCGGATTGTTACCTGACCAATATTCTTCCCATCACCCTGACTTCTTTCACCGCTGAAGTGGTGGACAATGATAAAGTTGCCCTCAAATGGCAAACAGCGACCGAAATCAATAATGCCTTTTTTATTATCGAAAGAAGTAAAGACGGCATTACGTTTGAAGATTTGTTTGAAGTCCCTGGTGCAGGCAATTCCAGCATTCCGATCAATTATAGCGAAATGGATGAAACACCACTTCCAGGCACTTCTTATTATCGCCTCAAGCAAGTTGATTTTGATGGCAGAGAAAACAGACATAATGTAGAAGTCGTCACACTGTCGGATAAAGAAGGTTTTATTGTAGAGATGTATCCGAATCCGGCTGACCGTTTTATTTATATCGGCGTGACAATTAGCGGAGATGCAAAAGGAACAGTGGAGGTATATAGCATGAATGGGCAGGTGGTAAAATCAGTAAGTGTAGACGTCTATGATGGCTATAGCAAAATACCTTTTAATGTATCCGACATTCCAAGTGGGCAGTACGCTGTACAGCTAAGACTGGATAATGGATATTTTTATACTAGTAAGCATGTTATCAGAAGATCGTAGAAGCGAAATCGCTTCGCTGTGAGATTTTATTTTTTACTTCGTAAAATGCAATTGTAGGTAAATTAGAATATAATTTGGAATATTTTACGTTATTTTGTTAACAAAACAATGGCTAAAAACGTAAACAAGCGCATAAACATTTGACTTCTAATCAGCAATTTACTAAATATTGATGGCTGTACAACGAGTAAATATAAATACAGATCTTATACAATGGGCGATACTTCGTGCGGGGTATTCATTAGATGAGTATTTAGATAAGAAGCCTAAGGTAAAAGAATGGCTGGATGCTACTGCTTTGCCTACTGTCAAACAGTTAGAGTCATTTACTCAAAATGTACATGTCCCTTTCGGTTATATGTTTTTACAAAGCCCCCCTACGGAAAAAATCGATATTCCTTTCTTCAGAGCTGGAAAGGAAAAGACGGATCGTATTTCTTTAGAACTATTTGATACTGTTCAGACTATCCGCAAAAGACAGGATTGGTTAAGTGACTATCTTGAAGATGAAGAATTTGAATCATTAGATTTTGTTGGAAGGTTTACTGTAAAAAATACAGTTGAGGAAATAGTTGAAGATATTAGAAAAGTCTTAGAAATACCTCGTGATTGGGCAAAGGAACATAATAATATGTTTAGTGCGTTGAACTACCTTACTTCTAAGATAGAAGCGAAAAGGATAATTGTCACTTTTAACGGGGTGGTAGGTAATAATAACAGGAGGCCATTAAGAGTAGAAGAATGTCGAGGGTTTGTATTGATAGATGAATATGTTCCCTTTATGTTTGTAAATGCTAAGGACGCAAAGGTTGCTCAGGTATTTACTATTTTTCACGAATTGGCGCATATCTGGCTTGGCATATCCGCTGGATTTGATAATAATAATTTTTTGCCTGCAAATGATGAGATAGAATTATTGTGCGATAAAATAGCAGCGGAATTTTTGGTTCCTAAAGAGCGTTTATTGGACTTTTGGAAAAAAGGAGAAGATGACACCAGAGCCTTATATAAGAAATTTAAAGTTAGCCCTATTGTGATTGCCCGTCGCGCTTTAGATTTAAAATTGATTACAAAAGAAAGCTATTTTGATTTTTATAATAGTTATGTAAGCGAAGTAAGAAGTAGCCCTAAAGGAAAAGGAGGTGACTTTTATGCAACTAATAGAAAGCGGATAAGTACACAATTTGCCCGTTTTGTAGAAAGTGCCGTAAAAGAGAAAAAGATACTATATACAGAGGCTTACAGACTAACAGGGTTAAAAGGCAAAACTTACACCAAATTTACAGAAGAACATTTAACATAAATGAGTACTTACCTCATAGACACTAATGTTTTTATTCAGGCTTACAAAGAAGATTACCCCTTTGATGTTGCAGTTAGTTTTTGGGATACAATAAAACAACTAACCCTTGACGAGAAAATATTCAGTATAGATAAAGTAAAATCTGAATTATATGCTCAGGATGATGATTTAAAAATGTGGTGCGAAACTAATCTGCCAGATAATTTTTTCAAAGAGTCTCAAGGAGCTATTTTGGAATATGGTCAGCTTATAAATTGGGCAGCCAATCCTGTGAGAAACTATAAGCCAGAAGCTATTCAGGAATTTTCAACAGCCTCGGTGGCAGACGCTTGGATTATTGCTTGTGCAATTAAGAATAATACTAAGGTTGTTTCTCTCGAAAAAGGAGGTACTGGAAAACTTAAAAGGGTTATGATTCCAGATGCTTGCGATGCTTTTGGTATAAGTTGTATCCGTACTATGGAAATGTTTAGAGAACTTGGAGTGACGTTTTAGGAAGTAAAAAAACGCCTTCCAATTTTGCTCAAGCAAAACGGAAGGCGTTTTATATTATTACAAGTCGATAAGCCGAATTCTGTTGCCCCGCAAGCGAGGTGTCTATCATTTATCTCGACCTGCCATCACTGACAGGCTCTATCTGCCTACCCTCCGACAAGGACGAGCCGCCCTTTGGTCAGTCGAACTGACCCCGCCGGTTTACATGGCATTTCAACCCACAAGGTTTATCCCTTTCTGATGTTACCATCGGAAAGCGTGCGCTCTTACCGCACGTTTTCACCCTTACCCTCCGACAAGCGAAGGGCGGTTATTTTCTGCGACACTTTCTGTTGCTTAGCTTGCGCTAAGCCCCCACCCGTTAGGTGGTGTGGTTGCTCTGTGTTGTTCGGACTTTCCTCATTCTGCAACATTGCAAAACGCGATAGACTGACTTGATGGGGCAAATGTACGCAATTTGGATATTTATTTAGAAATTCCAATTTTTTATTATAAATTGAATCTTAGATTCAACCAATAAATGCAACGGCATTTTTTTTAGTTGAAAAAACAAGTCCATCGTTCTTTTTTGCCTAGGCAAAAAAGAACGATGGACTTGTGGCGCAAATTTTTCCTCTTATCTTTGGTTTTACAACAAGC
>CALFBH010000119.1 GCA_937951615.1 uncultured Saprospiraceae bacterium
ACAATTCCACAATTCCACAATTCCACAATTCCACAATTCCACAATTCCACAATTCCACAATTCCACAATTCCACAATTCCACAATTCCACAATTCCACAATTCCACAATTCCACAATTCCACAATTCCACAATTCCTTAAGCAAGATTGTGAAAAACATTCGTCACATCATCATCCTGCTCCATCAGGTCGATGAGGGCTAAAACTTCGTCCAATTGTTCTTCGTCTGCGATTTCTTTGGTGTGTGTGGGCAGGCGTTCCAATTCCGATTTATCGACCTCGATCTTGTTTTGCTCTAAAGCTTCCTGCATCTTTCCAAAAGCCTCAAAAGCGACAAAAGCCTGTACAAAATCCTGTTCTTCAATCGTGTTCTGCTCGATACGTTCCAAGCCAAAATCAATGTATTCCAACTCAAACTCCTCTACATCTGCTATGTTTTCAGCTTTGATATAAAACACGCCCATACGGTTGAAAATAAAATCGTGCATCCCGGAAGTACCAAGTGAGCCACCTTTTTTACGAAAGTAAGACCGCACATTGGCAACTGTTCTTGTGGGATTGTCTGTTGCCGTTTCTACCACAACCGCTACACCATGTGGAGCCATGCCTTCATAGACCACCGAATCATAATTGCTCGTATCTTTATCAGAAGCTTTTTTGATGGCGGCATCTACACGATCTTTGGGCATTTGTACCGACTTAGCATTTTGAATGGCTCTTCTGAGCAGGACATTGGTGTCGGGATCGGGTCCGCCTTGCTTGACGGCTATTGTGATCTGGCGTCCTGCTTTGGAAAATTCTTTTGCCATTTTGTTCCATCTGGCAAATTTCGTGGCTTTTCTATATTCAAATGCTCTTCCCATTGTTTTGGTAATTTATAACAAATTGACTGGTCAATTCGTAATTGCTTGATTCGTAATTCGTAATTAAGAAACCCAAAGGTCGGGATTTATTGGCTTTTATCAAGGATTTTTTACTGGAAAAAGACTTACTTTGCAATTTGAAGGCTTAAGGAGACGTTAAGAAATGACTAAAATGCGCAAACCTCCATATATGCTTAGTGCATTTATAACAAAAATAAAATAGACAACTAAGTTGCTATATACTTTGGTAAAACTGCCGAATTACCCTTGTTGATGGGAGTGATTGATTCTAAATAAAGTCCTGAAAGGACGATATATGTCAGCGATGGAAGTATTCCATCGTTTGTAAAGACATGATCTTCAAGCCCTGAAAGGGCGACATAAGTTATTTCGCCCTTTCAGGGCTTGAAGATATGGCTTGTAAATTGAAATAGGACTGCGTCCTATCCTGACATATCACGTCCTTTCAGGACTTAGCAAATAGAACGGATCACCACCTCTGCTCCAAATGGGGGATTGTCATTTAGATTAAAGTGTATAGCAAATAAAGACAATAATAAACATGCAACAGTATTTGAAATATACCTTATCGGCAATGCTTCTATTGCTGATTATCCTAAGCGGATGTAGAAAAGAACGCTTCACAACAGCGACAGGCGATAAGCTCGAATTTTCGATAGATACGCTGCGTTTCGACACGGTATTCACAGCGCGAGGCTCGGCTACTCGGATTGTAAAAGTATTTAATCGGCACAATAAATCTATTCGGATTGATAAAATTGAGCTGGGTAATAATTCATTTTATAACATCAATGTGGATGGTACGCCAACCAACCTGATAGAAGAAGTGGATATTGCACCAAAGGACAGCATGTACATTTTTGCAGAGGTAGAAATAGACCCGACCAACTCTGGCAATCCATTCATCGTATTGGATTCCATCGAGTTTCAGACCAATGGCAATACGCAGTTTGTGTTTCTGGAATCCTTCGGACAGGACGCCAATTATGTTGGGGATTCTTACCGCATTGGCGTCTTGACTTGTGGCGGTGGTACGACAGTCTGGGACGATGTGAAGCCTTATGTTGTCATGGGTTTTCTGCTCGTGGATAGTTGTCATCTTGTGATTAATCCCGGCGTGGATGTCCATTTTCAGGGCGGCACATCGCGGGATACCATTGATGGAGATATTTTATTATTGCCCAATGGCACCTTGTATTTTACAGATGAAGCGTCGATAGAAGTGAATGGGCAGTTGGGCGCACCAGTACGTTTTCGGACGGATCGTATAGAGCCGGAATTTGAAGATGTGCCAGGCCAGTGGGGCGGTATCTTTTTGTCGCCGGGCTGTACTGGAAATAGTTTTGATTATGCTGAAATCCGCAATGCAGCAGTAGGTATCCGCGTGGATTCTGCGGCTGATTTGACCATCAATAATTCTACCATTTACGAAATTTCTTCTTCTGGGATATTGGGACTCCATTCGACTATCACAGGCAGCAATTGTCTGATTTATGATGTCAGTCTTCACAATCTGCAACTTGAATATGGCGGCAATTATCAGTTTACCCACTGCACATTTGCCAATGAAGCCAATAATGCCTACGTCAGTCATTCCAAGCCCGTGCTACGCATGAGTAATTATTTCGTCCCTGGTGTGGACGCTGACGGCAATGCCATTATTTATGAGAATGCTGTAAATGCTGTCTTTGAAAACTGCATTTTTTATGGCACTCTCTCAGATGAATTGCTTTTAGACAATCCTGAGATTGTCACTGCACCTTATAATTTCACCTTCAATCACTGCCTGATAAAAGCCGATACGCTCAACATAGATAGCCCCGACTTTATGGACAATGTGATGATTAATAATAATCAAGACTTTAGCTTTCTGGATTCCGATGACCTGGATTATCATTTAGATACCATCATCAATCCTGCCGTCAATGCTGGCACCAATATGCTCATGATGCCTGTTCCGCTAGACCTCGACGGCATGGTACGGGATGCTTCATCGCCGGATATTGGTTGTTATGAGTTTTTTGAATAAAGCTTTTTCATTGAACATTTGTCATTGAACATTTATCACATACACGATGTGTTCATTTATCATTCACAGAACGTAAACGAAAGGAACACGTCACATCAGCAATGATAAATGAACCCTGATCAATGATAAATGACAGGCAGGATGCCTGTTTTACTTTACGGTAATTTCATCCACAAACAACCAGGCTTCATGTCCTGCGCCTTGTCCACCTTCAGGTATTTTTCCAAATCGCTGTACCACGACTTTCAGGTAACGTGCGGTATGATTGACTTTGACAGATGGTGTCGCTACTTTGCTGTCTGTCGCAATGTCTGTGGTTTCGCCGGTCAATTCATAATCTGAGCCATCTGACGAACAATAGACGCTGACTTTTTTCGGGAGATAAATCCACTGACCTTCGCCTTTGAAAAATCGGAAGTCGAGCGTGTTGATTTGCTGCTCGCCTTTCAGGTCAATGATGGCTTCCATATTTTTACCCTCAAAACCCAGCCATTCCTTATCGCCATATCGCTCGTCGCTGCCCTTGATGCCATTGATGATGGCTGTTTGTCCGCCGGCTGAATATCTTGCGGCGGGTGCGTGGGTGAGTTGGATGGCTTTGCCTGCTGCTTTGTGTAGGTTGATGTCTTTTTCAAAGGTTCTGCCCTTTACTTTGCCGCCGACAAAACCAGCCGCTCGAAATTGGGCAGATGTTGTGATGGAAATGGGCGTGGTGTAAGGTGTTGAGTTGGCTTTGGGTGTCGAGCCGTCTAGCGTGTAGGTGATGGATGTGCCGGGTACATTGGAGCGCAGCAGGGCGATGAGTGCTCCGTTGCTGGTTCTGAAATCAGCGTCTATGTCATACACGGTTTGTGCTGCATTGACACCATAGGCTTCTAGTCGCTGAAAATGCGGGTCGAGTCTTTGCACAAAATCGGGGAAGTTGCGTTGGTCTTTTGCCGACCAGCCGATCTCTGCTATTGCGCAGGTACGTGGGTAGGCCATGTAGTCCAGTTTTTCTAGACTTGGGATGTATTCTGTCCATAGGTTGGCTTGTGCGCCAATGACGTGTTTAGCTTTATCGGCAGGCAAGTCGGCAGGTACAGGTTCAAAACCATATACTTTTTCAATGGGCAAAAATCCGCCGATGGCTAATGGTTCTGCTTTGTGCTGCGACTGGTAATAATCGAAATAGCAATGCGAGGTTGGCGTCATCACCACATCATGTCCTTGTGTAGCGGCTGCGATGCCGCCTTCCATGCCACGCCAGGACATCACGGTCGCATTGGGCGCAAGCCCGCCTTCCAGTATCTCGTCCCAGCCAATCATTTTTTTGCCTCTGGCATTGATGTGTTTTTCTATTCTACTGATAAAATAGCTTTGCAATTCGTATTCGTCTTTCAACTTCTTTTTCCGGATGAGTTCCTGACAAAATTTGCTTTCTTCCCATTGAGTTTTCGGACATTCATCACCACCAATATGAACATATTCGCCAGGAAATAAATCCATCACTTCATTTAAAACATCATTTAAAAAAGTAAATGTCGCCTCGGTCGGACAATAAACATTTTCGGAAACGCCCCACTTGGTCAGCACTTCTACGGGTTCGTCTATACAGCCAAATTCTGGGTAAGCAGCAAGCGCAGCCTGCGCGTGTCCAGGCAATTCTATTTCTGGTATAATGGTGATAAATCGCTCATTCGCGTAAGCAATCACTTCCTTCACTTCTTCTTGTGTATAAAAACCGCCATAAGGTTTTCCGTCAAACTGATGTGGGTGGTCGTTATAATGACCAATGAGGGTTTCTTTGCGATAAGCACCCACTTCGGTTAGTTTTGGATATTTTTTTATTTCAATTCGCCAGCCCTGATCTTCGGTCAAATGCCAATGGAAATAATTTATTTTGTGAATAGACAGCAGGTCTATATAGCGTTTTACATCCTTTACGGAAAAGAAATGACGGCAGACATCCAAGTGCATTCCGCGATAAGAAAAGCGAGGTGCGTCCTCAATTTTCACATAAGGAATTTGAAAGTCAAGCCCTTCAAAAGTCTGCTGACCAAATACGCCGACGGGCATCAGTTGCAATAAAGACTGCACGGCATAAAACGCGCCTTGTCCGGTTTTGGCAGCGATTTGTATGTCATTTTGATTGACGGTGAGGCGATAGCCTTCTTCGTGTGCGATGCTTTTGTCTTGTATAAAAACAATGGCATTTTTTTGTGCGGATGTATTCGTTTCGGTCTTCAGTTGTACACCCGTTGCCGATTGGATTTTATCTGATAGATATTCGGCAGCTAGTTTTGCAGACTGGTCGGACAAGATAATTTTTGCCCCTTCGGTCAAGGAGAAATAGCCTTCCTGTTTGGTCAGTTGTTGTGGCTGCGGGATGATGGCGGCTGTGCCTTTCTTCGGCTGTTCTGCTGTTTCTTTTATACCTTGATTACAGGCAGTCAGCATGAGGAGTGTCGCGAGTAGTGTGAGTGTCTTGTGTTTCATATCATCTAAGATATGATTTTTTTTGGTATCTGTAGAAAAGGGGATGCACGAATTTCTTTATTTACAGTATAATGTGGTTTTAAATTCTTGTCTTCTATCGTGGAAAGTTTAGCAAACTTACCATCCACAACCGCTACGCGCAAGTTTACGAAACTGTGGTAACGACTACTACGATATTCGATATTTTCATATTAGCCTCTTCATTTTAGCAGTTTAAGGTATTAATACTTCGAAATTCGGTGTTCGATATTCGTTATTCGACATTCAAAATGTACTGATTTATTTAGTGCCGAAAGGCACTAGGCTGTAATCCCCCCATCAATAGGCAAAGCCA
>CALFBH010000120.1 GCA_937951615.1 uncultured Saprospiraceae bacterium
GGTCATTTCAGTACGGAATTGACCATTAATTGATTTGCACGCCTATTTCGCAAAAGCGGTGGGTTTAAACCCACCGCTTTTGCGAAATAGGCGGATGGAAAATTCATTTTTTAGCCCCTGAACCAATTAATGGTCAATTCCGTTTCAGTATTTCATTTTGCTTTGCAAAATGCGTGTAAAGCTTATAAAAATAGGAATATTGTTAAATCCCAGCTATGGACTATCGACCATCGACTATGGACTTAAACTGTTATAAAAAACCAATGTATAAGTATTACATTTTCCTACTCCTCCTAATCGGAATTGCTTGTCGCAACAAGGAAGATGTAATACCTGTATATGAGCCAGAGTTGATGGACATCCCACTTGGTTTCGACGAAATAGTAGCGCCATCAGGCAATGAATACACTGCTGCAAGATGGGCGTTGGGTAAAAAACTCTTCTACGATCCGCTCATGTCTGCTGATTCTTCGATTAGCTGTGCCTCCTGCCATAATCCCGAACTTGCTTTTAGTGACGATGTGGCTTTCAGTAAAGGCGTAGCGCAGCAACTAGGAACACGCAATGCTCCTTCACTGGCGAATCTTGCTTATCATCCTTATTTCACCAGAGAAGGCGGTGTGCCGACCTTGGAAATGCAAATCCTTATTCCCATTCAGGAAGAACATGAGTTTAATTTCAATATCATACTCATTGCAGAACGAATGGCAGCAGATCCTACTTATGTAGCCATGTCGGCAGCAGCCTACGACCGTGAACCCAATGCCTTTGTTATCACTCGCGCCCTGTCTTGTTTTGAACGCAGTCTGCTTAGTGGCTATAGTCCGTATGACCAATATGTTAGTCACGACCAAAGTTCAGCATTATCGGGAGCAGCACAGCGTGGCATGAGTCTTTTTTTCAGTGAAAGAACCCATTGCTCAACTTGCCATGCCGGATTCAATTTCAGCAATTATGCCTTTGAAAATAATGGCTTGTATGAGAATTACGAAGACGATGGCAGATTCCGACTGACGGCAGATTCAGTAGATTTGGCAAGATTCAAAGTTCCTAGTCTACGGAATGTCGAACTGACCGCCCCTTATATGCACGATGGCTCCATAGCCACATTGGAAGCAGTGATTGATCATTATAATTCAGGCGGCGAAAACCATCCCAATAAAAGCAATTTAATTCAGTCACTCAGCCTGACTTCTTCAGAACGCAGTGACCTTCTCGCATTTTTACAAGCTCTGACAGACGATACTTTTGTAAATAATCCGGATTTCAGAGAGTAGAAAGTCTTGAACATTTATCATTTATCATTCTCGTTTACAAATGAAAAATCTAAAACACTGCCTGCTGCTTATAATCAGCGTCCTGCTCATAATCGCTTGTAACAAAGACGATGAGACACCGCAGGAAGAGCCAGTCATACTAGACGAAACGCCTTATATTTTGGAATATGGTGCATTGCCTGCCCCTGACCTTCCTGCTGATAATCCGCTGACCAAGCAAGGCGTTGAGTTGGGACGCATGCTGTTTTATGAACCCATGTTATCTAAGGACAATAGCCAGTCCTGTTCGAGTTGTCATTTGCAAGTCGATGCTTTTTCGGATATCGACCGCTTTTCTCTTGGCGTAGAGGGCGCCCCTGGTAATCGTCAGACAATGGCTGTTTTCAATATGGCCTGGCACAATAATAATTTCTTTTGGGACGGTCGGGCAAACTTGCTTCGCGATCAGGCATTAGAGCCCATAGAAGACCCGCTGGAAATGAATGAAACGCTGGAAAATGTGGTGAACAAACTCAGTAATACTAAAATGTACCGCGACCAGTTTATCCGCGCTTTTGGAAGTGATGAAATTACTCCGCCGAAAATGGCTTTAGCAATGGAACAGTTTATGTTGAGCATCGTTTCCTTTGATTCCAAATACGATAAATTTCTGCTTGGTGAAGCCCAACTTAGCGACAGCGAAGAGCGTGGACGAGCCATTTTTTTTACAGAATACAACCCGTTTTTCCCCGATTATTCAGGTGCCGACTGCGCGCATTGTCATAGTGGAGCTAATTTTGAAAATAACCTTTACATGAACAATGGACTTGATACCGATGCAACATTTCAGGATATGGGACGTGAAATCGTGACTCAAAACCCTGCCGATCGTGCAAAATTCAAAGTCCCTTCTCTCCGAAACATAGCCCTCACGCCACCTTATATGCACGATGGTCGTTTTCAGACTTTAGAAGAAGTGGTCGATCATTATAATGCAGGTATCCAGCCCTCCTCAACGGCTGATCCAACAGTAATCAATACCATGGACTCAGGTTTATTTTTGGATGCTCAAGGCAAAGCAGACTTGGTCAATTTTTTAAAAACATTGACGGATGAAGCTTTTTTGACGAATCCTGAGTATACTTCTCCTTTTTGAAAGGAATAATTAAGGGTGTTCGATTAAAGTATGGAATAGTCGGCAGACGAAGGATTTTATGAAAATTGGTGATTTATCCCTTTAGATATGCCGTATTTCTAACCGAATTCGTCTGACGACAACGGAGTTTACTCCATCATACTTTA
>CALFBH010000121.1 GCA_937951615.1 uncultured Saprospiraceae bacterium
CTAAGCGCACTAAGAAACACTAAAACTAACCAGATAAAAAGAACACAAAGGAAAATTCATTCGTGTTCTTTACGCTATACAAGCCGATGGCTATCGGCTTCATGTCCTTTAGTGCGCTTAGTGGTTTAAAAAATATTTTTATGCGATTGCCATATTCTTTTAGCTTAATCGCTTATACTAAGCCAAACAATTAAGCTAATTTTGCTATTGCTTGACTTCGGAAGAACAAAAACAGTAAGTGCTTGGACTCAACTAAACGCCACTTTCAATTTATATAATTGACTTATTGTCAATAGTTTTTTGAATTTGAATTTGACGTTTGGATTTGTATTTCCACTAAATAGAACAAAAAGTATGAAAAAGAAAACAGAAAAACCATCAGCAGAAGCGAAAGCACTGTCGCTTTTTTTAATGGCTTATAAAACGATCAACCCAATTTATAAAGAGAAAGCTAAACGTATTAATAAGCAGTGGGACCAGGTGGGATTAAACCTATTAAGTAGGGCAGATTACATGGCAGAGGTGAAAGATATGTTATCATCGTATGGTGGTTATTCAGAAGTTGTAGAGAAAACAGTTCGGTATTACATTGAAAAGACGGGCGAATGGAAATTGAAGGGTAATGACAAATATTGCCTAGACGCTAAGAAAATTGCGGATAAGATATTGAAGAAGTAGCCAGACAATTTATTTTTTGATGTGAAGGCATTCAGCCTATAATGAGAATGGACAAGCAACTAATCTTTAACTTTAAAACGGATATATCCGAGATTAATGTTCCGGTGAAACTCAACAATCCATTCGGGGAACATGTTCCTGAAATTTCAAGAATAGCGGCGAAGGAATTTCAAAAATTCATTGCCTTAGAATCTCAAAAATGGAAGTATGATTTTCGTGTTCAAAAAGGGAAAATGTTTGGCGTTCTTGTGGTGCAAGAAAAAGACCATGCGTATCATTATTTAGGAACAGCTTCAGGGAAATTGCCAGGAGATGCAAAATGCAACAAATTTGTTCCTTCAATATTTGATGATTCTGTAGGGGACTTTTTTATTAATAAAGGCATGACAGAGTTGACTGAAATCGGCAGTCAAATTAAAAAGACCAATAATCCGGCTGAAATTATTTTTCTAAAAGAAAAAAGGAAGAAAAAATCAATTGCCTTGCAACAACGACTTTTTGAAAATTATCGTTTTGTAAATCTTTCGGGAAAGGAGAAAAACCTATTGGAAATATTTAAGGATTCGTCAAATGGAACTCCTCCATCAGCAGCCGGTGAATGCGCTGCTCCTAAACTACTGCAATATGCCATTAAACACCAATTAAAACCAATCGCTTTGACAGAATTTTGGTGGGGAAATCCTACCAAAGAAAAAGAACATAATGTTTTCTACCCAGCCTGCAAAAATAAATGCCGACCAATTTTAGAATACATGCTGGAAGATACAGCGTTGTTTATCAGATGCATAGATTCCTTACGTTAAAGAAAAATCCAATACGGAGCTGAACGAATAAGAGCTGTTTCTTTTATAGAAACAGCTCTTATTCGATATTCAATTACTGATTAGATCAATCACAAATTAGCATAAGCAATCACTACATTACTGCGCCAGCGAGAAGCGAATCGTCACCCCACCCTGCGTATTCGTAATCGGGAAGGATGCCGAAGTGGCTGGAATCGTGCGACTGCGGTCGAAGAACAAACGGACATTCACAAACTTATTGACGGCATAATCAATAGACGGTGAAATACGGATGATTTTCGAGCCACGTGTAGCGATGGCTTGTTCCTGATCGAGCAGGTGATTGATTGTTTTGTCATCGCGATAAGAGAAGTCGAATTTGAAATTCAAATCATTCTCCAATTCATTCGTTTTCTTCTTGTCCTTGCCTTGTCCGACGCTGAATTTGAAAGGCAGTTTAAAACCTTTCACACGATAGCCGATACCTATTGTATATTCTTCACTATTCGTTTCTGAAAGCTGATAATCTGTGAAACTCATGGCGAGGTTACGACTCTTATTCCAGTTGAAACGGGCCGTCAGGTCATTTTTGAAACGCATGTCCACACCAATCAGTGGGGCAAATTGTTCATTGATGACCAAATCAGGAATTTCGTAAGTCGAATAATAATTCAGCGTATTTTCATTGTACAAACGTTCCTGGAAATCCAAATCCGTAGCAAAGCTATTCATACCCAAAGTCGACGTATAACTGTGCGAAATACTCACGCTGGCAAACAAGTCTTTGAACATATCAATCTTGCTCAGTCCATTATAAGTCAGTCGCCAGTTGGGGCGTGGCAATACATTGGCAATTTTAAGCGGGAAAGAAGCTGCATCTTTACCCGTATAAGCCGCCAGGAAAGCCGGAATCAATACATCCTGCTGATAGCGTCCGTAGTATTCGGCGTATTCTTCTCCATCCAATGGATGCGTATCTCCTGTACCTACACGACCATCCAGTTCGGCAAGGCGCTGAGAAATAACGGGGCGATTATTCTCAAATTCTTTAAATGTTTTCGCCAGATCATCTGTTGTTGTCCCTCTAAACATGGTGCGTAGCGTATAGTAAGACATATTCAAACTACCCGCATCAAAAGCATTCAGGTGTTCAAACTCGCCACCTTCTTCGGCTACTTTGAAGTATTCCGAGTGGTTTTTGGAGTAGGCGCGATTGGCATCTACATCCACACGGAAATCCTTGAAAGGCTCCAGTGTTACCTTACCATCGTAGGACTGTGTATAGTTATTCAAAACCTGTTGATTCAGATAAATATCACTAGTGATCCAGCCCTCTGTAGCGGCCTTATCGAGCCAGGCGTAAGAGCCTCCAGACCCGAAAGTATTGAAATACGGTTGGCGTAAGCCAAATACATAATCCCACCCCGGACGACTGAAATCATTATTTTGTCCGAACAAGCGCGTTTCATCTTCATAACCTGGCAAGACAGAGGAGTAGTTTTCAGAGAAAGAGAGTCTTGCTTTACGAACAGTCATCAAAGGTCTGATAATGATGCGCTCAATCATCGTTGGCTCACGATCTTTTTTCACTTTTGCTGCTTTGCCCAATACACCATCGGCTGCACCATCCGTCCCTTTATTTTTTCCACCAGGTCTGTTGCCTTTGCCCTTGCCTTTACCTTTTGAATCTGTACCGGCATCGTCTTTTCCTCCTTTCACTATATCTTTATCTCTTCCGCCGCCTTTCTTGTCAGGTCTACTTCCTTTACCATCTAAACCAACTTTACCGCCTCTGTCGCCTTTGCTATCTCCTCCACGCCCATCTTTTCCGCCTTTCGAATTCTTCTTAGGCTTGCTGTTGATTTTTTTCAGGTATTTTGACTTATTATATAATTTGGTAAAATCAAGATCAGCATTGACCTGACGATTTTGGCTGTTTTGTATTGTATTGGCAAGGTTCTCCACATTCAAACTGGCACGATTCCAGTCGTAAGTAGAGCTGTATTGTGCTTTGATTTGTGTCCAGTCTACCAAAGGAATTTGTTTGGTCGGCAGGGTATAGCTGAGATTGAGTCCCTGATTATAATGCTTGTTCCGACCAAAGTCGCGGAAGCTGGTCATAATATCTTCCTTGCGGTCTTCCTTGCTAAGTCGATCGGGCAGACCAGTGGCAGGATTCAATATTGGGAAGCCATCCTCATCAAGCGCAATTTCAGGTCGCTCATCAATCACTGCATTATTGACTGCATTGAAGCCCATGGTCAGTCCTTTGGATAAATTCCATTGAAGCCCGTAGGCTCTGTCCCAGGTAAAGCGTTTATCAAAATAGGTGTCATTTAGCGGATCGCCAAAGCGATAGCTGACTTCACCAAACTGTCGGTTGATGTCGTTGCGGACATTGATGGAATTTGGAATAGGATTAAAATTAAACTCTCGTATCAGTCCCAGCCATTTTGATTTTGCTTTCATTTTTTTGAATGGCGCAATTGGTTGTAACTGACTGGCATAACTATAATCTACTGAACCGCGATAGCGTTTAATCTCATCATTTCTAATTGTAGGGTCACGCTTGATCGTGCGGTCGTAGGCATAAGTCAGGCTTAGATTTTCGACATCCCAGGGCATGGGTTTTCGATCTGACTTCGTCCGTTCTTTGCGTACATTGGTAAAGTTGAAACCTCGAATCGAGGTATAATCATTGGCAGCATTTCGTATAGAATCGCGGTCAGCCGGATCCGTAGTTTCCAGTACTTCTTTTAGTTTTAAATCAAGTTGATAAGGATCAAATTCAGGCGATTCTACTGTGGTAGAATATTGTGCATAAAACGGCACACGAATACCTGAATTTTTTGGAAAAAATTTGCCCAGTTCAAGCGTTGTTGCGAAGTCATATTGTGTAATAGATTCCATAGCACGCTGTTGCACTTTCTCTTCCAGCCCACCAAAACCTATACTGCTGTAATTGGTAGAAGCAGTGAAATTACCAAAGTCGGCCATTTGGACATCCAGACGAGCAAGACCAGCAACACCACTTTTTTCATCGAGTCCGCTGAGGCGCAACTCATTCAGCCAAACTTCTGCGCACACATTATCGGCGTCGGTGTTATTACGTAAGCCAATCATCACGCCTTTTACATAACCCAAATCTGGATTACCAATGACAGAAACTTCATTGTCTGCATCATCAGGGTCGGTAATGGTATATTTATCAGAGGTGGGGGAGCCATCTGCATTTCGTTGTTTCTTTACGTCGCGCATCAGTTCCAGCGGGAAGTCGAAACGGTTGTCTTCCAGCCAAACAGCTTCTTGCGATTCTATACTGTAATTTTCTGTGCCTAGCGCATTGGTGTCACTGGGCAATAAGGGTATTTCGTATTCATAATAATTATTTTCAAAATCACTACCGATTCTAAGGAAAACAGAAATTTCGCCTGGCTCAAACTCGGTCAGATCAGCAGACTGGGCATGAACAAACATTTTGAGTCGTTCATAAGTCCGCATATCCAGGTTGATGATTTTGTAAACGGCTCGTGCATCCCCAGCTTTCAGGTTGCAGACATTGAGTGCCATCGACTGTTCATTTTGCAGGGCATTGGTGTATGTACCCAGTGAGTTTTCCCGCTCAATGCCTGGAGGCAGTACATAAGGGAAGGGCGTAGCACCACTGTTCTCCTCAATATTTACGGCAGTAACATCAAAAAGTGTTGGATCACTAGGATCAGTAATTGGGCCAATACCTGCGCCTGCAAGATCACGAAGATAGCGTCTCCACTGGTTGCGCACCAATTGTAAACGAGCGAAACGCATGACAACAGGGGCTTGGAAATCCGTCAGGTACATTCGCATAAAGCGAATAGAACGAAAATCCTGAATACTGCCTTCTTTGCCCGTAAACTCTTCGACTGGAATTTTATATTGATACCATTTCCAACCATTGGTCATCTCTACTTCATCTACCATAAACTGGCTGGGCGTTACACCGCCTGTGCCATCGGGCATGATTGGAATTTTATATTCAAAATAAGCTTCTTTCTCATTCAGTGTGTTGTCTCTATTGATATCCTCTGAATCGGGAACATTAGTAGCAGATGAGTTTAGCCCCTGATTATTCTGGGTATCACTATCTGTCCCCTGCGAGTTGCCCTGTGGGTTATTGAATCTGTCATAACGCTGAAGGGTAGGGGTAGAGTTGGGATCATCTATCGGTCCATAAGAGACATCTCTGTGATACAAATAATTATCATTCGCGGGGTCGGTTTCTATTGCACTGACTAAATTTGGAGCGAAGGTGCCTAACTTATCGAGGTAGTCGGCATACTGTTCTGCTTCACCTTCATCATCAAAGCCGTCCAGTCCCAAATCCTGTGCATCGCGAATGGCTGGGTCATTATCAAATGCATTGGTAATCGCCTGTACACGTGGAATGCGCGACCATGCAGTGGTATCTGTACGCGTTTCTGCGTTGGGAGAGGGGAGTCCGTTTTCAAAGAATTTACGCGAATCACGTAGTACATCTTCCGAGACTGTACCGAGATTCATATACATATTACCACCAGTGCCGCCTGCATTATCAATAAATGGACTCAGTACCCAAAATTCGACAAATTCAATATTGGCTGCCTGAAAATCATTGGTTTGGAGACTACGCATAATACCACCCCAACGACTTGCTGGGTCATTCAATTCACCAGTTGCAGGGTTGATACCAGCGGAAACCATCGTACCATCATCTGCCATACCATCTACATCAAAGTTGTAAGGACCCCGTCGGCTTGGATTATAAGCAAGGTCAAAAGTAAATAATCCGATATTCTGTAAACCTGTCTGATTGTCCTGTCTGTTGGGGAAAATATCCTGCTCGCTGAACTGAGCAACATAAGGATTGGTTCCTTCCTGGCGCAAAGTCGGGTCAATTCTATACCAATTCATTTTGGCGCGATTAAATCCATTCGCCAGATCATTAATGCGTTGCGATTCCTGAAAATCGGAAGGCGTACTGGCTAGCAACCAGGCTGTGGTTGGTGTTCGCAGGTCAAAATTACTAGAAGCACCTTCAAAGTCGTCCAGATATACTGTTCCGCCTCTGTCTTCACTTTGATCGACACTGTTGAGGGCTTTGGCGTGTCCGGGACGGAGCGCGGCACCTTCAGCAGTGAAAGAAATTTGTGAAGCTTCTTTTGTTTGTAATAAAGGTAATTTATCAATAAACTTAGTGACCCAGGGCGCTTCTTTACTGTACTGAATATCGAGTCCGTAAATACTGTTGGAAATCGGATCATCGCCGATATTTACTTTTTGTGTAAACGGGCGTTCCGAAACGTGCATAAATGTACCACCGATATTAAAATTCTCAGATATTTCGTAGTCCAGTCTTGTACCATACATGGTCTTAGTCTGGAAACCAAACAGCGTATTGTCTTCATAAGATACATCGACTGGCAAACCGGAATTGAGGATGGCATCATTCAGGATTTTTACCCGACCGATATTATAATCTACATCATAATCAACGCCCTCTGTGAGTTGCTGTCCTCCTGCTTTGACGGTTACGGAGCCACGCGGGATATTGAAAGCACCAAGAGAAATTTCGGAAGAAACACTCGACTTGTATGTTCCTTTGATTATGAAGCGGTTAAATTCTGGAAATTCCCGTGCTTCGGTGATGGTATTCCTGTAAAGTTGTGGGTACTGGTATTTGGCAAGAGCGGCATCGTCAATGACGCCTGTTACTCGGTCGGTAAATACTGGCACAAGGGAAGAGCCAAAAGGTTCTAATACTGGAAAAATCACCCGTCCGTTTTGAGGATTGATGGTTAGCCCTGGCACAAAATCAAATCGTCCATCAGCGAAAGGGTCACTTGTACTGTTGAGGTTGTCGAGATTCAAGAGGGTAATGATATTGCGTCCTGCATTTGGGCCTTCTGGGAGAGAGCGAATAAATCCTCCACCTGGATCCTGATAAAATACATCCAGCTTGAAATCCTGTGGATTGACCTGATAAGCACCAATAGAGTACACATTTTTCATCATCAAATCCCAAATCGGCAAGCTTGTAGTTTGCGAGGCACTTTTCAGCATCTTTACAAACATGACATTGAGTGTATCTGCATCAGTAGGTAGGTCATTGGTAAATTCTCCTACCTGATTTACTTCTCCATTATACGTATATTCGTAAGCCACGCCCAATACTTCGTCTGGCTGTAGGGTGAGATTCAGCGAGATATAGCCAAGATCTGGGTGATAGGTATATTCAGAAGAGGAGAGAATACGCGCCCGTACTTTTTCAAAATCTTCTCCCTGACTCAGTCCAAAAGCAGAACTTTGCAGGGTCGAAACTGCATTATCAAGGTCGCGTACATTATCGTTTGAATTGAGTTCATCGTAGAGTCCGTTGGCATCATTGGCAGGTAGCCCAACTGTAGTACTGCCTAATACTGGATGGACAGGAAGGCTAGGTGGATTAAAAGATGGATTATTGACGGTGTTATTACCAACCTTGTCTCCATTTGGTTCTCCAAGATCCATTAAGGCAACAATATCCCGTACATCTTCTGTGGCATTCCGAGTATTGGTGACCCAGACTTCCATTTTTGTGATTTTAAACAGGGTATTGATTTGTGGAAGATTTTCTAATGCCCGCTCATAGTCATTTCGATTATAATGCGACAGGAAGAAGTGGCGATTTTCGTCGTACTGATCGGCAGCAATTTCAAAATCCTGTAATTGTGTGCCGCCCTGTATTTGTACATTTTCCCGTTTCGATTTTTTCTGAGAGGCAATGGCAGAAACAGATAATCGTCCAAATCGCAAATCTGTTTTAATACCAAACAAACTCTGGCTGCCCTGAATAAGGCTACTGCGTAGTGGCAGACTCACATTACCTGCTTCTATTTTCTGGATAATCTCGTCTTCTGAACCCGCATATTCCAGTTTCATCTGATTATCAAAATCGAAAGTTGCCTGTGTATTATAATTGGTGCCAAGGTTCAGTTTGTCTCCAATTTTACCAATGACATTCATCTGAATAGCCATGTCGAAATCAAATCCACCCTGCTTGCGCTGACGTTCTGTGAGGATAGGATTTTCTACATTCTGATAATCAACTCCGAAGGTCAGGTCAATATTTCCCTGTGGTCGAATATCTACTTCATTGCCACCAAAAAGCCTGTCGATGAGGGAATTGCGAATCTCTTCCTTGTATTTTTCAATTGGATCCTTCTTGCTGCTGCCAGAAAGCGAGAAACTTTCGGATAGTTGCTGAAGATAGTTGCTTTGCTCATTTTCGGCACTCCATTCCATGTACTCTTCAAAGGTCATGTAAGTAGGCGGGCGATAATTGGCATCCCCGATTTTTTCCGTGATGATATAATAACCCGTTTCAGGATCATAGGTGACATCTGTAGTGATAGCTGGTGGGTCTTCCAGATCAAAAGGGTTGGCAGGGCCATCGTCCATGATTGCGTTTTCATCACGATCTTCGATAGGGGGCAGGGTGTCTCCCTGCATGAGAAACGTATTATCAAAGCTAAGTAAAGGGTCGTCAATGTTAAGTCCGGTACCAAAGTTTGCCCAGAGGGTACTGGTCATGCAGCCCAGAAAAAGGGCGGCAGTCAGGATCAATCTATTCGTCATATTTGCGATAAATTTCTATAAAAAGTACTTTTGCATATTCATAGTGATAAACAGGCAAAAAGTACGTGTTTTGTTTTCTGAATAAACATAAAAATCACCCGTCGAATTGTATGTTTTGTATAAACAATTGACAATGTGAGAATTAAGCGCCTTTCGGCGGTTCATGTTAATTTTAAAATACAGTGTAGAGTTTTACCTCATAGGCAATTTGGTAACTGGTTTATTAAGTGATTGGTGATTTGGTATTTTGCTTCGCAAAATTCTTATCTACTCATTCACTTTATAATGACGAATATTTTTATAAAAAAGTCAAAGTAAATTGCTGTAAAACAGCTTGCTTACTTTTTACTCTATTTCTAACATATTCCGTTCAAAACTTATTGTTCTTGTACGGATTTTTACTGTTAAAGTTTTATCTGTCTGTACGATTAACTCAAATTTTTCAAAGCCAACTTGATTAGTGTTTCTGAATTGGGGACTGCTGTGTTTTCTTTCAACACTTTATTCAGTACTTTTTGCACCCGTATTCTGTTAAACCCTAACGTTGTGAGGGCTGATAACGCTTCTTCTCTAAACTTATTATTTCCAGCAATCGGCAAGACTAGATTACCTTCACCCGAGTCTTTCATCAACTTGTCTTTCAAATCAAGAATGAGCCTTTTGGCTGTTTTAGGACCAATGCCTTTTACGCCATTCAGGGTACGAACATCTTCTGAAATAATAGCTGTACGGGCCTCTTGTGGCGTGATGGAAGATAGCAAAATTCGAGCCGTATTTGGCCCGATTCCAGATACGGATATGAGTTTGATAAATAAATCCCGTTCTGTTTCTTCACTAAAGCCATATAAGGTCTGTCCATCTTCTTTGACGTGAAAATAGGTCAGCAGTTGCACACTCACATTAGTTTCAATTTTTGAATAGGTGTAAAGGCTGATGTTGATATGGTAGCCTATGCCGCCTGCTTCTATAATGACATAGGTAGGTGTTTTGTGGGTGATTGGGCCTTTTACGTATGCAATCATGCTTTTTTATTGCTGATAATCAATTTTTTATAACGATTTTTTGACTTTTCCAAATATAGCGCAGCAAAGGTACAAAAAATGAATGAATGAGTGAATGGGCGAAATGATGTTTAGTATAGGTCTGGAAATATTTTTTTGAGACCATCCACCAAAAAACAAAATGATTGCATCTAAGTATTGTAGACTTTGGACAAAAAGGGAATTAAGAGATTGGGGAATGGGGAATTAGGGTTGAAATTACAAAGTTTTGATTACTAGTGTCTTCGGCACTAAATAAATCAGTACATTTTGAATGTCGAATAACGAATATCGAATATCGAACACCGAATATCGAAGTATTAATACCTTAAACTGCTAAAATGAAGAGGCTTTTTTAGCAGGATTAAAAAAAATAAATCACTGACTTACAGTCTATTTTACTTTAAAATTAATTATACATACTTCGTAATTTGATATTCCTTGTTCGATATTCGATATTCCACTTTTTTCTGATAAATTGCGAGGCTAATATGTCTTAAAACTTAGTGCCGAAAGGCACTAAGTATTTAATAATTTGCTCATCCTTGTAATTGGGTTAAATTCCCGAAAATTATGATGTTGTCCATGTTTATTCTGGCAGCGTATTAAAAATGCCATTATTCTCAAACCATTTCGCCTTATCCCCACCATTCACATCGCCACTAAGGTCAAAATCTGGTTTTACATAATATCCGAAAATACCATTCCAAGTATCCCAGATGGTTTTGTCGAGACCCGTAATCTCTTCTCTGACGGGATCGCTATTGGCGGCATTACCCGCATACATCGCATAAATGCCTGAACCTTGCCCCAGCTCTTTCAAGCCAAAAGGCAATTCCATAACCGAGCCAGGCGTGAGAAACGCATACTCATTCTCTCCAGCATTGACAGGAAGCGGCGTGGCGGAAATCATACTCAGGTGATTGCGGTGGCGAATGGCAATATAATAATCATCAGCCGGGACATCTTTGAATTGTATGGCTTCGCCGTCAAAATCAGTCACATCGCCATCTCTTTGCAGGAGGGCGGCACGACGAGCGACGACACTAGTATCTTGCTGATGCCGCAATTCTATCAATACCCAATCGACGACATCATCATTATTACTAAGTCCGAGGAAGGCATTGGAGTTGGTGCTTTCTCCCGTTTCGTAAGGCGAGCCGTAGGGGAGGAGACCTTCCTGATTCAATAAGCTTTTCATTAGTCCAGTCGTCGGGTCATAAGGACCTTCTAAAAGAACTTTGGCTTTTACGATAACTGTTCCGGCTACGATGACCTGCTCGACTGCCGAGCAACCCAATTCATCTGTTACCGTTACACTATATGTTCCAGCTTCCAATCCGCTGATGGAAGTAGTCGTTTGTCCAGTACTCCAAAGATAACTATAGCCTGCGCTGCCTGATGCGATGACACTTGCTGTGCCATTCATCATGCCATCTGTTTCGGGCTGGACATTGGTAAAAAGATTGATGGCATAAGGCGCGACCACACGAGCCTCGCCTACTTGACTAATGCCATTGGCGTCGGTGACCGTGACTCGATGAATACCGGGAAATAAGCCAGTAATAATTGCTGTTTGTTCTCCCGTTTCCCACAAATAAGTATAAGGTGATACACCACCGTAAGGAATGGCTCTTGCTTTGCCATATTCCAAACAAGTATAACTGGTGTTTTCGACGGCAACAGCTATCGGACTACCAGTCGAGCGAGTGAGCGTAAGGTCGTGGCCTTGTACTGGAATCTCGTTACCTTCACTATCGACCAGCAGAATATTGGTCAATCGGAAATTATAGGTATAATTGATACCTGCACTACCACCTGTTGGCAAGTCTTGCAGCGTAATAATACCAGAAGTCACGCCTGCACCTTCAAAATCAAGTTGGTCGGTTCTGGTAATGGCAATGTCTGTGCGGTTTCCATTATCATCGACATCAAGTGTCAATAAAGCGGAATTATCATCGCCTAACCAGCTATTGGAGAAATCCACTTCCGTGAAATTACTGCCATGTTCCAGAGAATAGGCAATACCATAAGAAGAGAAGGGGAAAGTCAGTTCATTTGCCAGTATGATAGATAATTCAAGGCTGTCATTGCCATTAAAAATAGAAGCAGATTCTAGGACAGGACGAAGTGAAGCAACTGGAGGTACTAAGAAACTCAATGTAGGTTCGGTGGATGGTTCGCCATGTATATTGCCATAATTGTCTTCAATGACCAGAATATCTGTGCTGTCCACAATTCCATTACCATCAGCATCTGCATAGCTGTTGGCACCGTCCAGAATATCAGGTGGAGCTGTTTGTCCTTCCCATAATATAGAAGCTCCAGAGCGCGGAACAGCTACTAAACCGGCTGACCTGCCGACAGGCAAAATATCTTTCATATTGACTTGCCCATCGTCATTGGTGTCGCCTGGCCAGATGCAGTCATAGGATAACATGACTTCTGTTGTATCTTCTCCTGTTTCGCCGCACCAGTCAGTGATCTTTAGAATATAAGTACCAGATTCTTCTGCTCTGTACGTGGCTGCATTGCTAAGCATAATCTCATCCTTATACCAGCGATAAGTTTGCAAATTGTCCAGCTCGGCATTGAGGTCGATGTAATCATCGCAGACATCTATCATGGGCGTAAGGCTGAGATCGCTGGCGCGATCTCCAATGGTGATTTCTTCTACAAATGAGGCAGTACAGTCGTCAGCATTTTCTACCAATAATCGAACTTCATAAGTCCCGCTTTCGGGGAAAGTATGGGTGAGCATTGGACTTTGCCCGACTCCAATGCCGTTGATGTACCAGCGCTGTGTATTGACATTGCTGGAAGCACTCATGAAAGTCACGGTATTGCCCAGGCAAGGTTCTTCTTGTTGGTAAATAAAAGAAGCTGCTAGTGCGGATTGTACTCCTAGTCCACCTGCTGTACCATACCAACGATTGCCGGAAGGATCGACCGTAATACTACGGATTTGATTGTCAGGCAGACCTGTGTTGAGTGTATTATAAGCTGTTGCTCCTTCTTCTCCTATTCTACATACGCCATGTGTTGTGCCAAGTAGTTTTTCGCCTTCTGTATCAATACAAAGCATTTTTACTTGCCCTGTAAGTCCGGCGGTCAAGTCATTATGTGTGACCCAGTTTGTATTATCATAAGAGGCGATATTATTATTCCAAAGCGTAAACCATTTCACACCATCGGCATCCACATCTATGTCATACACCGTATTGACGGGCATTCCTGAATTGCTGTCATGTAAAGTCCAATTGCCAGCATTATCTACCTGAACTGCACCGTTTTGTGTGGCGATCCAGATGGAATTGTCATTTGTATCAAAAATGATTTTTTCAATGGTATTATCGGGTAGAATGGAATTATTGGTATCATAAGTTGTCCAGTTTGTCCCGTCATATACAACAAGCCCATCGCCATAGGTGCCGACCCAGAGATTGCCTGTACTGTCTTTGGTAATTGTCCAAACCATATCGCCTGGCAATTCACTGGTATACAAATCCCAGTTAGAAGAGCCTGTTGCGGTTTCTAGCTGTAAATCTGGATCTATTCTGAGGAGTCCGCCATAGGCACCAACCCATATTTCGTTTTCATCTGAATACAAAGTATAAATCGTTTCACTAGGCAATGGTGAATTGAAGGTATTATACATCAGCCAGTTTTCGTGGTCAAACTTAGCGAGGCAGCCTTCTGTTGCGACCCAGATGTCACCGTTTTTATCTTCAATAATTTCATTGACCCGATTATCGGGTAATAAAGCATTTAGTCCAGTAAAGTTATCCCATTGTCCATTATTCAGCCTAGTGAGTGAGCGATTGGTTCCCATCCAGGCTGTGCCACTTGTGCTAGGGAGGACAGCGTTTACGGAATTGCTAAGCAACATGCCACCAGAAGAATAATTATCATCAATGATCCAGGCGGTACCATCAAACTGATGCACGCCCCCCCAGGTACCAATCCACTTCATGCCAGTTGTATTGTCTACTTCGACCGTTAATACATTATTCCCTCTTAATAGAGAATTGGTCGCTGTATATACAATCCAGTTATTACTGGCGGTTCGGTAAGCCAGTCCGTTATTGGTGGCCACCCAAAATTCATCTGCCTGTGCATCGTAAGCAATATCGTGAATTTTATTGCTGGGCAGTCCGTTGCCGGTATTCCACCAGGTGCCGGAAATCAGTTCGACCATGCCGAGTGAAGCTGTACTTACGTAAATTTTTGATGGGGAAACAAAAATCACATCACTAAGTATATCTGTTGGTAAAATAGAATTTTGCGCATTGTGAATTATCCAGTTGGTTTGCCCGTCAAACTCTGCCAGCCCGCCGCCTTTTGTGGCCATCCAGAGTGTATTGGAAGGACTGATTGAAATTGCCTGAACATTATTATGCGGTAAGCCGGAATTGCTGGTATTGAAAACCTGCCAGGAAGAACCGTCAAATTTTGCTAGTCCGCCTTTCTCCATGCCTATCCATTTTGTGCCGTTTTGGTCTATCGCAATGGTATTAATGTGGTTGTGCGGCAGTCCGGAATTGGCACTACTGTACAAATAATGTGTCCCATTCATTTTATTAATGCGGGACAAACCTCCTGTACTTCCAGCCCAGATATAGTTGCCTTGTTCAGCCAATGCCAGAATATAATCACCATTGGCGTATTGTGTCCAGGTGGGCGTACAATCGGCAGGTATATTACCTACACTGATGTAAGTGTCTTTGCAAGAAGTGTGTTGCTCACCACAATTATCAGATACGGTGAGGCAAATAGCATAATTGCCACTTGCTGCATAAATATGCGAAACAGTATTGTCGGTAGTCGTTTCGGTCATTCCATCACCAAAATCCCAGAAATAGCTGCTAAAATTTTGATTGATTGCCGATAATTCAACCCGCAACGTATCAAAAGGCAGATGGGAAAAACCTGCGTCAGGACTTGCTATAGCCTGAATGAAATCTCCAGCATTGAGTCGTCCGGCGGTTTTACATTTTCCGATAAGTGAATTGATGCCTGTGGCAGAATTGAGTAGCTGAGTTTTGAGTTCTAAACCAGTGTAATTATGACAAACTCCCCAGGCGAGGGCCAGTGTACCTGCAACATGAGGTGCTGCCATGGACGTACCAGAGTAGCTGCCATAAAAATTGCCGGGCAGAGTACTATAAATACTCTTACCCGGCGCTCCGATATCCACAAAGTTCTCTCCGTAATTGGAGAATGTCGTGAAGCCGTCCTGCCTGTTAGTGGCAGTCACTGCTATTATATTTTCTAAATCATAACTTGCTGGATATACAGGGAATAAATCGTTATTCAAATCTGCATTTCCTGCGGCAGCTACAATTATATGTTCATTATTCAGGGCGGTTTCCAGTGTTTCCAAAAATGCGAGAGAATGTTCTAATATTCCCCAACTGTGGTTGGAAATCTGTGCGCCCATATTCAAAGCATACTCTAATGCTTCTTTTGCTGTACCTACTGAACCATTGCCAGTTTGGTCAAATATTTTCAAGGGCATGAGCCTGACGTTCCAAGCTACCCCTGTTGTGCCGATGCTGTTGTTGCCTTTTGCACCTATTGTGCCGGCTACATGTGTACCATGACCATGATCGTCGAAAGGATTATTGTCATTATTGATAAAATCCCAGCCAATTAAGTCGTCTATGTAGCCATTATTGTCATTATCTACTCCATCAAGATCACCAGTGTCCATGACCCATTGACCCGTAATGGAATCTAATTCCAATAATTGCCCGTCGCCATCAGCATCTTCTCCTAGGTTTTGCCAGATGTTTTCTGCCAAATCCTGATGTGACCAGTCTATCCCGGTATCCAATACCCCAACTATAGCTTCGGTGCTTCCTGTACTTACATCCCACGCGCTAACAGCATTAATGTCAGCTCCAGCAAGACCGTTGGATTGTCCTGAGTTTTTAAGTGCCCAAAGCTGGTTGAAAGCGGGGTCGTCAGGCTGTCCGAAAATTTGTATACTATAGTTTGGCTCTATGTACTGGATATCAGGATAACTGTTCATGTATTCTGCAATAGCAGCCGTTCCACTATGGACATTGTCCTTTGTGTTTGCTACTACAGGAACCCTCCAGAGTTCTGTATCTGAATACTTAAATTTTTTCAGTACAACAGCATTCGTATTTTCAATGAGCGTTTGTTTCTTAGTCGATACTATATTCTCTTCAAACTTTACTAAAATCTCAATAAAGTCGTCATGCTCAAGTATGACGTTTTTCTGGGAGAAAGCGTCAGTAGGCATTAGCATAATAATGTATGCCCAAAACGCCATGATTGTGGATAGGGGAGAAGAAATCTTCATGGCACATTTGATTAGGGGGAAACCAAATGTATTTTCTAAAATAACTTACTTCCAGAGATTTGTTCTTGTCACCAAATAAATCTTTGGATGCCTATCTGCTTTGTTAGGTCAAAAATACAGCGGTTCCCGTGTAAAAAAAAACGTTTAATGTATTAAAATTGAATTGTTATTTTTATTAATTTAAATTATTTTATATATTTAAGTGCTTAGAAGTAAAAATAATACTGTTTTTTGTTTTTGAAAAGCAGTGTATTTTTTTAACTTTGCTTTTAAGTTCAAAGAATTAAAAGTTATTATAAAATGGATAAAAGTCGCCTATTAAGGCTATTTCAGGCATTTGCAAAGGAGGATATGAAGCAGTTCGAGCGTTTTCTGCATTCTCCATATCATAATCGCAGTCAGCAATGTATTGTAGTATTTAATTGTATTAAATTATGCTATGAAAGAGAAACCCTTCACGCACTTAATAAAGGTCGTTTGTTTCAAATGGTTTTACAAGATATAAAAAAAATAAATACTTTAGAAGTTATTATGAGTAAACTTGCTCGTCTGGCGGAAGATTTTATTGCATTAGAAACATTGAACAAGCATAATTATCTGAAAAAACACTTGTTACTAGAAGGACTGTTTGAGCAAGAAAAAGTAGAATATTCAAAAGTAATATTAAAAGCGTTAAAACAAAAGCGGACGTATTCAGTCCGAAAAGGCATGGAATACTATTTTGAGGAGTATCTTTTGTCTCGTGATCAATATATACATAGCCATTATTTAGAGGACAAACAGACGCAACAGCATCTGGGGCAGCATATACATGCCTTAGATGAATTTTATTTAATCGAGCGGCTTCGGCTTGCTTATGAAATTGCGAATCGAAAAACCATGCAGCCTGTTGATTATGATGAAGAACAAGTGGAGAAAATCATGGAACTGGCCGTTGCTGGAAACCTGCGCCAAAACCCCTTGATTGATCTGTTTTATACGACTTTATTGACTTTGAAGGAACAGGACAACGAACAGCATTTTGAGCGTTTGCTGGTTTTGATAGAAGAACACCACCATCAAATTTCCAAGCAGGTATTAGATGATTTATATACGACGCTTGCCAATTTTTGTGTGACTAAAATCATTTCGGGAGAAACACAGTATATGCAAACGCTGTTTTTGCTCCGACAAACTCAGACCGAGCAGGGCAATTTGTTTTTAGATCGTTTTATTTCTGCACAACTGGTCAAGAATATTGTAGCCCTTGGCGGGCAATTAGGCGCCTTTGAATGGACGGATGAGTTTCTGGAATCCCATGCCCGGCATCTAAAACCTGAAATTCGGGATAGCGTTTATCATTTTAATAAAGGTGTACTGGCTTTTTATCAACATAAATACAAGGAGGCTATGACGCACCTCAATCAGACAGATAAAATGGAATTATCGTATGAACTGGGGCGCAAGACTATTTTGCTGAGAAGTTATTATGAACTGAAGGAAAGCATTGCTTTTGAGGCACTGAGTAAGTCGTTTAAAGAATATGTCCGCTCACAAAAAGGCATGACAGGCAGGCTGAAAAAAGCCTATGTCAATTTCACTAGCGTACTTGGTCGTCTAGAAAATATCCGTCAGAAAGGCGATTACCAGAAGATTGATGCACTGATAGAAAAAATTAATGCCTATGAATTTCTCAGCAATAAACCCTGGCTGCTGGAAAAGGTGGAGGAATTGAGGCTGGTGAAAATGTAAGTGTTGATGATTAGTATAGTCCTAGTCAATGGTCGATAGTCCATAGCGAGGGAGTACAATATTACTGTTTTATAAGTTTTACACGCATTTTGCGAAGCAAAATGAAATACTGAAATGATCTGAAGACTAAAAAACAGCCATCGACTATCGACCGTGGACTATGGACATTTAATCACCAGATAATCGTCGCTTCTATCGGATTATGATCCGCCAAATCCTGATGCTTCTTATGCCAGCGATGCCGAATCAGTGGAATTTTGCGGACTATAGATTTGACTTTTCGACCATTGCCCCGATAAAAAATAAAGTCGATGATACCATTGCCTTTCCAGGTGCGCATATCATTTTTTTCCCGTGTTTCAGTCATTTTGCCTTTCTTGTCTTTGAGTTTTCCATCTCTTGCTTTTAAAGTTGTGAGCAATTTGTCATAGGCAGCTTCATTCGTTTTGCTGATATTAAAATCACCACAAATAATCTGTGGAACATTTTCTTTTTGGAAAGGCTCAAGGAGTTCATTTTGAATAGCACTTGCCTGACTCATGCGTATATCTAATGGACCTCCGGCGTTCAGGTGTGTGCCTATAATCTGAAAAGTATGTCCATTTTTTTCTCCTTCTACCATCAAAGCACCTTTTCTTGCCATCTTATTATCAAAGCCCCAGCGTTTTTTGAAACAGATAGATTCTACCTTTTTAATCGGAATTTTGCTGATAATCCATACCCCGCTACTCGTGCGTAGAGAAATGTAACGAAGGTTTGCAGGACCAACCTGATAAGGGAAGGCTTCTTCTATCCAGCGTTTTATTTTTCGACGCGCACCATGATGAAAGGCTTCCTGAAAAACAATAACATCATAATCGCTTTCGCTTAAGAGTTGTCCAATGAGCCGGGCGCGTTTGTGTTTCCCCGTTTTATAAATCAGGGGAGGAAGCATATAAATATTCCAGGACAATACTTTGAGTGAGTCTTCTGCTTGTTGTTGGGCATGAGCGGTGTGGGAAGCACTGAAGAGCAGCAGACTAAAAAGCAGCAGTAGTATTTTATGTACATTCATGTTTTATCATTCCTAAGTTTGAGTTTTATTCTACGTAAAAATAGCTGAATTGTTAGAATACGAGTTTGAAATTTCCATAAAAAAAAGAAAACCATTAGCTTTACGGCCTGTTTAAATAAAATCTATACAAAAGAAAACTATTTGTGTTCGTGTTAATCTCGTATAAAATCGGGAAGATGATGCCCAAACAAAAGATTATTAAACTGTGCCATCAGGCAATATTAAATTTCAACAAATGTTCCACACCAACATTGCCCTATTAGGCTTGGTGCTATTCCTTTTATTTTCTTTTTCTCAATGCAATCAGTTGTCGGATACCGATGCTGAAGATGCTGCTACTCCTGCTGCCGGTCTAGCCCTACCTATTGCGAATATAGCGGATACCAATAAAAAAATCAGGCGTTTCCAAGACGAGGAGACAGGGAAATTTGGCTATAAAAACCAAGCTGGCGAAGTGATTACAGAACCTGTTTTTGATGGGGCAATGGCTTATATCAATACGCCTCGTATTCGTGTTATGAAAGCAGGAAAATTTGGCTTTGTCAACGAGGAAGGCCAACTCACGATTCCACCCCGTTTTGCTCAGGCACAAGCATTTACTGAAGATTATGCTGCGGTACAAATGGATGGAAAGTGGGGCTATATTGACCTGAACGGCAATATAGCGGTAGCACCGACTTACCAGCAGGCACAGGCATTTAGGTCAGGCATGGCAGCCGTCATGCAGGATGGAAAATGGGGCTATATCAACACCACAGGCAGAATGGTTATCCCGACCAAATATCAGCGTACTGCTTATTTTAGTAGTAGACTCGCGCCCGTGATGCAAGGTGGAAAATGGGGGTATATCAATCTTGAAGATAAAGAAATCATCGCTTTTCAATACGATTGGGCTGCTGCCTTTGATGAAGTGCATAAAGGTATGGCTAGGGTGGCTATTGGTAGCAAGACTTTTTTTATTAATGCTAAAGGAAAGTGTGTTAAGGATTGTGAGAAGTATTGAGACTACTAAGCATCAAAAGGACATTGATATATCTCTGACTATTTTCCTCAGAAGGAAAGAGGTACTGCTCTTGCCATTTATACCATGGGCGTTTACCTTTAAAATGTTAGCCAAGTAAATCGATTTCCTTGCTGATATTCTCCCGCGCCATCTGTTCATACCGCTCAAAATAAACATCTGTCTGATAGATTTGCTTCCGTTCCAAAAAAGTCAGCATCGCTTTTTTTCTTCCTTTTTTATAGGCGAATGCAGGATACCAATGATACTCTTTCCGAATGTTTTCCGTGTAAACGATATAATCTTCCCAGGAACTGCCCAAAATAGACAGGTCAAAATCAATCAGGTATTGTTCGTCAGTAGGCTGGTCGGCAGTATTGTGTTTTTGGGTGAGTATAATTTGCTGGACACAGCGTTGTATTTTTGCTGCTGCCAATTGTGTTTTAGATAATCGCTTTTCTGCGAAATCAGCACTTTGCACTTCATTGTCTTTTCGCAAAGCATTATAAATGAGGTCATGATACCAGATAGAAAAACGAAGTACATCATAATCCTCGATTTGTTCTTCGTATGCTGCTGCCCGAGCCAACAAATCCTGAATATGCCCTAGATTATGATAATGCCGGTCGATGCCGGAATAATGCTGCACAATTTCATTCCAATACTGCTCAGTTAGTTCCTGTTCCGCTATATATTTTGAAGCCAGTCCTTCCCAGTCCGTTTTTAATTGCGAGACATCTGTTACGGTGTTTTTCATAATCTAATCCAATGAAATTAGCCACGAATGCACAAATAGTTATAAACCAAAAAAATCTCTCTTCTCTCTTCTGACAGCGCAGCGGTCTCCCTACTAAACCCGACCAGGATAAGCCTTCAAAGCCGCTTCCAAACAATCCATCGCCACATTCAAATCCGTTTCATTCAAGACATAAGCAATACGGACTTCCTGTTTACCTAGTCCTTTTGTTGCATAAAAACCAGAACCTGGAGCCATCATCACACTTGCGCCATTATGGTCAAAATCTTCCAAAAGCCATTGACAAAATTTTTCAGAATCATCAATGGGAAGCTGAACAAAAGCATAAAAAGCACCACCAGGATTAGGAGCAACAACACCATCCATTGCGCGTAAGCGACGTATCAGCACTTCCCGTCTGCGGTTGTATTCTGCAATACCTTCTGTGATATAACTTTCTGGCACGTCTAATGAAGCCTCCGCGACAATCAGTCCGAAAGTGGGAGGACTTAACCTCGCCTGTGCCAATTTCATCACCGTTGCCAGTAGATCTTTATTTCGAGTCACCAATGCGCCAATACGCCCACCACAGGCACTATATCGCTTGGAAATAGAATCAAAAACCACCGCATGATTTTCCAGTCCCTCTATATTTAAAACAGAATGAAATTCCTTTCCGTCATAAGCAAATTCGCGATACACTTCATCCGCAAACAAAAATAAATCATGTTTGAGAACGATATCCCGCAATTGCAATAATTCTTCTTTAGAATACAAATAACCTGTTGGATTGGATGGATTACAAATCAGAATGCCTTTGGTTTTGGAAGTGATTTGTTGCTCGAAATCCTGAATAGGCGGCAGCGCGAAACCATTCTCAATAGAGGCAGTAATCGGTTTTACCTGTATGCCACTCGCAATAGAAAAACCATTATAATTGGCATAAAAAGGTTCAGGAACAATCAGCTCATCGCCCGGATTCAGGCAACTAATCATCGCAAAACTCAAAGCTTCCGAAGCACCAGTTGTCGTGATAAAATTGGAAGCATCCAGTTCAATGCCCAGCTTTTTATAGTATCCAGCTAATTTGCTACGATATTGTTGTGTGCCGGCAGATGGCGCGTAAGCCAGTACCTCAAAATCAGATTCCCGTACAGCCTGCAAAGCATTCTTAGGTGTCGGAATATCCGGCTGACCAATATTGAGGTGATAGATTTTTTTGCCCTGCTGTTTAGCGGCATCCGCATAGGGAACAAGTTTTCTAATAGGGGAGGAGGGGAGTATTTGCCCTCTGTCAGATATGTTTGGCATAGTGTGTTTAATTACGAATTACGAATTACGAATAAGTGAATGATAAAATGAGCAAATGGATTCATTCTATCATTTACTCATTCACTCATATTGTCAAGCCACAAAAATAAAAAAGCCCTGCGAATACTCGCAGAGCTTTTACAAATAGATTGTAATATTTTTTTTAGAAACCTTGAAGTGTATTAGACTTCGCAGGTAAACCAACAGGAGCTTTGTTTACAGTTCCTTTGATGTACAGCATGATAGGTTGTTCCTTAACATTGGTCGTCAGTCTAACATTTTTGCTGAAAGGTCCTACACGCTTAGTATCATATCTTACTTCGATAACTGCGCTTTCGCCTGGCATGATAGGCTCTTTTGGATATTTAGGTACAGTACATCCGCAACTTCCTTTTGCATGTTTGATGATGAGCGGCTCAGTACCGTCATTTACAAAAGGAAAAGTACGCACGCCATTCGAGTTTTGCTCAATTGTACCATAATCAACAGTTGTTGTTTCAAAAGTCATTTTAGCACCACTGGTCGCAATAACAGCTGGTTTGGTAGTAGGTGCTGGTGTAGCTTGTGAAGGCTTTACAACTTCTTTTTTCACGTTCAATGGTTGAACATCGCCTTTAACGGTTGTTTTTGCAGGCTGCGCAAACATAGCAGTAGTAGCAAAAGCCAACAGAGCTATAAGAGACAATAATTTTTTCATTTTTATTTGAGTTTTAAAATTAGCAGATGATTTAATTCAGTTAAAACTATGTACAAATGTACTTACATATCCTCGTATTTTCAATTATCGTACCAATTTTATGTATGAATAGGGATAGTGTTTAAAAAAAATCCCGAACAGCGAACTGTTCGGGATACCATAAACGGGTGTGTTTGATAGTATTTTAAAAGTCGGTAAAAACCGAACTTACGTTGCATTTATTTGAGCAGTAAAACTTTTTTAATTGCTCTTCCTTTATCTGTGCTCACTGTTACAAAATACGTGCCAGCGGCATGTTGGCTAATGTCAATACTTTGCGTGAAGCTATTTTGTGTATTTGTATAATTATAAACCTGCTGACCTAACTCGCTGAAAATAGACAAATTGGCTGTTTCAGTAACACTAAATTGAACATTGATGGTAAAATGCCCATCAGATGGATTCGGGTATAGTTCAAAGGTCGTTAGATTTTCCAGATTAATGGTATTGACAAAACTTTCGACTGTGACCTGCATATCTGTCGTACAGTTATTGGCATCGGTCACGACAACAGTGTAGGTGCCTGGAGCAAGTCCTGAAGCCACCTGGGTAGTTTGTCCATCACTCCATTGATAATTAAATGGAGGTAATCCACCAATTACATCTACTGAAGCCCAACCATCATTGCCAGAAGAAGGCATACTGTTTGAGTTCAGACTCAGTACAGCAGGCTCGGCGACAACAATCGAAATAATAGCGAGGCAATTATTTGCATCAGTTACCTGTGCAGTATACGTGCCAGGAGCAAGATTGTTGAGGTCTTCACTTGTGCTACCATTATCCCAGCTATAGCTAAATGGAGGTGTACCACCATTAATCGTCAGATCGATTGAACCATCATTATCTCCATTACAGGTAATGTCGTTTTGCGTACCAGATAAAATAGGTGCATTTGCACTAGAATTGATTGTCGTAGAACCCACAGCAGTACAGCCATTAACATCTGTAGCGGTTACCGTATAAGTACCATTAGTCAAAGCTCCAATAGATGAGCCAGTTTGTCCGGTACTCCACACATAAGTATAATTGCCAGATGCGCCACCAAATCCGAAGGCAGAAGCAGAAGAAGAATTGACACTACATGGACTTTCGCTACTGTTTACATTGACACCCACTTGCGTAGGCTGCGTAATAGAAACTGTCTGTATATCAGAACATCCTGCCTGTGTGACAGTCACAGTATATGAACCGGCTGGCAGATTGTTGATCGTTGCAGTATTTTGTCCATTGCTCCACTGATAGGTAAATGTACCTGGTGTCGTTACGGTGGCTGTTCCATTGTTTTCGCCAAAGCAGAGAATATCTGTTGCACTGACTTCTGTAAGAAGTGCACTTGTGCTATTCACTGTAATTTGCTGACTTTCTGTACAGCCATTCACATCAGTGACATCAACAGTGTAAGTGCCTGGTGCTAATGTGGGATTCGCAACAGTTTGCCCGTCACTCCATTGATAAGAGAAAGGTGCTGTCCCGCCACTTTCTACAACACTGGCACTTCCAGTCGTTGCGCCGCAAGCAGCATCAGCGACATTTACGGTAATCGCCAGACTACCTACTGAGCCTACATTGACTGTTTCTACAAGAATACATCCATTGGCATCGGTGATTTCAACGGTGTAAGTACCTGAAGTCAGTCCTGTTGCAGTAGCTGTAGTTTGTCCATTATCCCAACTATAAGAGAATGGGGTAGCTGTACCTGTTGCTGTGACGCTTGCTGTACCTGTTGCGGCTGTACAATCGGCATCTGTAGAAGATATACTGGTTGTAAGATCACCTGCATTGGATTGTACAGTAATAGCTTCTATCTGGTCGCAGCCGTTGGCATCTGTTACGGTTACATCATACGTACCTGCGGCAAGATTGCTGGCCGTTGGTGTCGTTTGGTTGCCTGCGGAACTGTCCCACTGATAACTGTAAGGACCAGTACTACCTGTTGCAATAAGGCTGGCAGATCCATTTGTCCCACCACAATCAGCATTCGTGATGTTTGGAATGACGTTGATTGGTGGACAGTTAAATGGTATAAAGTGTGCAATAACGGTATCGCCCATGCTCGTAATACCAAAATCAACTATCGGGTCTGTTGTATTTGGATTCAATGTAGAATTATAAGGTTCCCAGTAATCAAAAGTATTCAAGCCATCAGGAATGGCTTCCAGTGTAATTGGAATACCTTCAAAATAATCTGAATTATAGGGGTAGTTGAGTGGAATAATTGTATTAACTTTTACGTCACCCGAGCCTGCAGGTTCAACAATTACCGTAAGGTTATAAGGCCCTTCTACGTCATAACAATCTTCAATTCCATTATTGATTACAGTACATCTTGTATTAATAAAATCTCTTAATTCCTGCACATTATCCATCCAGCCAGTCATACTACCACCACTCCATCGAGCGATTTGGCGAGGCATTTCCGGTTCGATGCGATTAATCATACTATCGAGCAAACCAATCATATAATCGCAGGTGAAATAAGTATTGTTCAAATCTGCGTAACGATTGATATATAAAGCAAAAAAGTCAGGATTTTCCAGTAAAGAAGTCAGCATTGCAGTATGACCTTCTGGATCATCAATAGCTGGAGATTCATTATCGCAAGGATCGGCAGTCGGACTGTCGTCTGGTACGCCAGTGTAATTGATATAATGTCCAAAACTGGCATCCACATCCCACATGATATATCTCCATTTTAGAGAAAGTGGATCACCATCAGGATCTAATCCACGCCACCAGCCGGTGTTATAGTTAAGCCAATCCGTACAAACTGCATGGGTGTTGATAATCATATAGTCGATTAGGCTGCTGACATCCAATTCTGCTGTGATCTGTGTATAGTTTGCAGGAACGGACATGTCATTATTGACAATAAAGTCTTGCAAAACATTCCAGTCATCCAATGCTTGCTGACCACCATACTCTGCCCAGGTGCCTCCCCATGTCTTGATAAACTGCAAATCGCTTTTACCCTGACCGTAGTATTTTTTTGTAAAGTCATTATCATCTACTTTTTCCCGTATTTCATATACGCCCCAATATTCTCCATTCACATACATGACACAAGGCTCATAACTCCGCTCATCGAGATTCAAATCTGCGAGCTGACTCAGGGTATGTATATAAGCATCTCGAATATGCGCACCATCTTCATAATTATAATTGTCATTGGCTGCTGCCTTGATGATAAGGCGTTGGAATTTGTCGCGATTAGTAGTATTGAACATATCAAAGATCTCATTCTTCACCGCATAATCATCACCAAATTCATCCCGGCTGACGAAATCAATACCACGCTGGTCATAAGCCCAAGAATCATTTCCATGTTTGTTGAAATCACCTGTCACATCAGATACACGGGTAGAATCTTCATTGAACAACTCCAAAGCACCATCTGGCTCAAATCCACCACCAAATCCACCGCCTTGTCCGTCTAGTAAATCAGGCACTTCATCGCCTGAAATAGAAAGTACTTTTACGGTGTGGTAATCGTCTACAAAGAAAGTATGAAAGTCAACGAAACTACGAGGGATGTTGGGATCAACACTTACAGCGATAGCCTTGACTACTGAAGTTTGATTCAGCGTAAAAGGGCCGGTGTATTGCGTAGAACCCGTACCTGGCGTAGAGCCATCTGTTGTATAATAAATCGTAGTATTGGGGTCAAGTGAACTAATGTCTACTGTGACAGAACCAGAATAAAATCCTGCGGCGGGCGCAATTTCTGGCTTCGTAACATATATGGGCTTAGCACCCGTGTTTGCTGTTCCGGGCGTAGGATTGGTGAATATATACCAGCCACTTGCATCGCCGTCTGTCGCGCGACCCCAGGAATGTCCACGCTGATTGGGCATGTCAATTTTATTGCTATCCAATGGCATTCCCATAGGATTGGAAAGTACAATGTCTTCACTGCCCTTAGTTTGTGTAATCTTAAAGCCAGCATGAACATCGCCTGAAGTGCTGACTTCATCGCGGTTGGAACACCAAATTAATAAATGCCCATTAGCAGGAATAGTAACGCCAGAAGGAATCTGCCATTTTTGCAATTCATTAGTTTCGTCGCTGAGGAAATAACCAGACAGATCGACTGTAGAAGTACCGCTGTTATATAATTCAACCCAGTCTTCGTACTCGTCATAATTGTCCTGAAAGCTGTCAAAATTGGCGGCGGAAAATTCATTGATAATCACTTGCGCATGTACTGTAGAGGCAAGTATCATCATCATTAGAAAGGATAAGTACTTTTTATGCATAATACTGTAATTTATGTTAATGGAGTGAGGAATATTATTAGGTAATTGTAAAATTGTAAAATTGTTTGATTGTTATTATACTTTTTTGCGAAGCAAAAAACTTCTTTTAACAATGAAACCATCCAGCAATGAAACCATGTAGGGGCTTCACCTTTTGTTGACTTTGTTGTAAGATTTATTCTTTTGGTGCTGGGCGATCCATGCCAGCCCAACAATTATAAGTATCCAACTCACTTTGTCCGGCTTGTTTGAGGTATAAAAACAATTGCATCTTGTAAGCCGTAAAGTATTTGAGAATCGTATTAATAGTTACTTCTCCAAGCGGTACCTCGCCGCCGGTGAAAGTTTTGCATTGTTTGTTTTTTAGGTCATCTTCTGTATATATACTCAGAATGGCAGCAATCTTCTCGTATTGCTCGTCCATCATTTTTGGAAAATCTGTCAGGTTTGCAACTTTGGCTTCTTCAACATACTTTTGAAACAAACCTTTGCTGTCTTTACCTTCAATGGTATTTTTGTGCCAGTCGGCAATTGATATACCTACATAACTGATGTATCTTAATAGTTCATCTACTGTTCGCATTTTATCGCCAGGACTGAATGACATATTGCCAGGGTTTATTTTACCGTACAAATGTTTAATAATATGAATTTCCTGCTGAATGGAAGCTAAGATTTGTGTGGCACTATGCATCTGTTTTGATTTTGAATGAATTAATTCACAAAAATACATTATCTTTTTGAGAAGCAATTGTTAAAAATAAGACACAATGCTGTAAACTCAACACTATGTAAGAGCTATAGTTTCTTTGTAATTTTTTTTTTACAATGAACTTTATCAGGAAAATTCCGACTTTTATGCTGTTTTTTGCACCTTTATATTAGCCGTAAGGCAATTTTATTCGTATGAAAATACATCCTTGACCTTTTATCTTTCGTCTAATATGAAGATATTCGCAGTACAGAACCAAATTATTTCAGAATAAAGTCTATTGTCTTACAAAAAATACATTTAATGAAACAGTTTATACTTTCCATTTTTACCCTGCTTGTGTTTTCTTATAATGCCCATTCGCAGGTTGTTATCACAGAATTGCTTTATAATGCACCAGGTTCCGATACCATTGAATTTGTAGAACTATATAATAATAGTGCTGCTGGCGTAAACCTGACTGGCTGGAACTTTACACGTGGTATTACTTATACGTTCAGCGGCATCTTTATGTCCCCAGGGCAATATATAATTGTCGCGCGAGATGCCAGTGCTTTTCAAAATGCATTTGGACAAACGGCATTGGAATGGGAGTTAGGAGGCTTGAGTAATGGAGGCGAAAGCCTGGTCTTAGTCAATGCACAGGGAATGATAATGGATACCATCAATTACGAAACTACTGCTCCATGGCCAACTGGACCCGTCAGTCCTGATGGTGGCGGTGCATCTATCGTTTTATGTGATCCAAATCTGGATAATAATGACCCGGCTAACTGGACTGCCGGAGATTTGCCGACTGGTATTCTTGTTAATGGACTAGAGCTCTATACGCATCCGGGAACTACCTGTCCGGGTATTGATTTGCTCCCACCTGTACCGACCAGTGCTTATGCAATTTCTCAAAATCAAGTCATTGTAGAATTTAATGAAGCCGTAAATACAACAGGGGAAAATGGTGCAAATTATGGAAATCTTGGATCGCTGACAGCAGTAAGAGATGCCACCAATCAAATTGTGACATTGACTTTATCTACTCCTTTGCAAGATGGTGTATTGACGACCATGACGGTAAGCGATATACAGGATTTATTGAATAACCAAATGAGTGTGACTAATGAATTTAATGTTATTTGGCACAGCACAGGAGAAGTGCGGGATATTGTGATTACAGAAATTATGTATAATGCACCAGGTAATGATAGTCTGGATTTTATTGAGTTATATAATAATTCTGGTATTGCCCGAAATCTATGGGGCTGCTACTTCGATCAGGGCATTGATTTTGAGTTTCCAGACATTATAATGCAGCCAGGCGATTATCTGGTTTTGGCAGAAGATTCTGCAAATTTTGAACTGACTTATGGGATTACACCTTTTCAGTGGGGCGGACAATTGGATAATAATAGCGAAAAAATTATCTTCAATTATGTAGATGGCGATACCATTGATTTTGTGGATTATAATGACAATAATGGCTGGCCAGAAGAAGCGGATGGCTTAGGGTATTCTTTGGTACTCTGCGACCCAAATGATGATAATATGGATACCTTAAGTTGGAGTATCGCCACTACATTTACAAATATCACCATTGGAGATACGCTGGATATGTATGCCAACCCAGGTATGGCTGACCCCGGTTGTCCAGTAGCTATTCGAGAAGTGGAAGAACTCAGCGGTGTTTCGATTTATCCGAACCCCAATTCAGGTTTATTTGTCATAGAAAATGAAAATACAAGTCCACTCCATTACACAATTACGAGCCTACTAGGACAAAACCTGCAAGCTGGCAGACTGGATCAGCCAATGGAGCAAATTGAACTCAAAAATGTTCCCAAAGGTATGTACCTGCTGACGCTAGAAGCGTTGGATTCAGGTAGAAAGACGACGGAGCGGGTATTGGTGACTGGTGAGTAGTGATTGGTTTGCTGGTTTCGTAAACTTGTGTGCGTGCTTGTGAAGAGCGAGTTTGCTAAACCTTTTTCAGTGTTGGTTTCGGCTCCGCTCAACCAACTGCAATTCAGTTGTTCGAGCGGAGCCGAGGACAAGATTGTTTCGACTCCGCTCAGTCAAAATCATTTTGCCCTCGCTCAATGTAGACAGTTGGTTGAGCGAAGCGAAAACCAATACCCCAATATACCAATCACCAGTTACCAATACCCCAATTACCAACCCCCAATATCCCAAATTTAGGAGAAGTTTAAGAAAGAACTCCGAAGTGTACTTTAAAATTAACTTTGTATTAGTACAATGAAATAATGGAATCGTATATCTTTGCAACGTTTTTTAATGATGAATTATGAACGATAAACGATGAATGAGATATTCATCATTCATAATTCATCATTCATCATTACCAAAAAAGATATGTCGTACATTATAATTCTACTCCTCACCTTAGCTTTTGGCGCGGGTTTATATAAAATGTTTGAGAAAGCTGGAGAGCCAGGCTGGAAAGCCATAGTGCCTGGGCTCAACCTTTATACCTGGCTACAAATCACTGGGCGTCCTATGTATTGGCTGGCTTTATTGCTGGTGCCAATTGTGGGCATTTTCATTTTTGCTTATATGCTCATTGATATGGTCAAGAGTTTTGGCAAATTTGGTTTTCTGGAACATGCTGCTGCCATTATTGTGCCTTTTGCTTTTTATCCTTATATCGGTTTTAAAGAAGAAGAAAAATATCTTGGTAAGGCTGTCGTGATGAGTGAAGAGAATCCGATTAAAAAATCTATTGTACGCGAATGGGCAGAGGCGATTATTTTTGCGGTTTTTGCGGCAACGTTTATTCGGATGTTTCTGATTGAAGCTTATACCATCCCGACACCTTCGATGGAAAGCTCGCTGATGGTCGGCGATTTTTTGTTTGTGAGCAAACTGAGTTATGGTTCGCGTATGCCGGTAACGCCTTTGCAGTTTCCATTGGTACACAATAAGATTCCACTTTTAGGTAATGAGTCTTACTCCAAAGCCATTCAGTGGAAATACCGCAGACTACCCGCTATTCGCAATCTGGAACGTTATGATCCTGTCGTCTTCAATTTTCCAGAAGGGGATAGTGTCGCTTTTAGAAAAGGCGTGAATCAGAGTCAAGGTCAGGATCCGCATTATTACGGTTTATTGCGTAGAGAAGGACGTACACGTGTAGAACGCAATTATGATGTAGTCTGGCGTCCATTGGATAAAAGAGATAATTATATCAAGCGTTGTGTGGGACTGCCAGGTGATAAACTGGAAGTCAGAAAAAAACAATTATTTGTCAATGACGAACCCGCACCAAGCCCTAAAGGATTGCAAACCAATTATCAGGTCAACGCAACAGGTTCAAAACCCAATCCTAAGAAATTAGAAGAACTGGGCATTGAATGGAGTACAGAAAATAACGGCATCATGACTTTGACAGAAGAACAGACTGCCTATTTGAAAAAAGATAATACATTAGAGGTTTTTCCTATACCCAATCCGGTACACCGAGGCGTTTTTCCAAATGATAATAGAGGGTGGAGTATTGATGATTTTGGTCCGATTAATATCCCAAAACAGGGAGAAAGCATGAGTATTGGTCCTAAAAATATTGCGATTTATCAAAGGGTCATCCGCGACTATGAAGGCAATGATTTGGAAATTGGCGCAGGTGGTATCAAAATCAATGGGCAGCCTGCGACAAGCTATACTTTCAAGCAAAATTATTACTGGATGATGGGGGATAATCGAGACAATTCACTGGATTCCCGTTCTTGGGGTTTTGTACCAGAAGACCATATTGTAGGCAAGCCACTCTTTATCTGGATGTCGCTGAAAAATGGAAGATTATCGGATGGTGTGCGTTGGGAGAGAGTATTCAGAGGAGCGGATGATATGGATTAAAAAAAATAGTAGAGGAAACATGAATTTCCTCTACTATTTTTTTCAAAAATATATTTTCCGGAATAAATCCCACACCACAATACCCGTACAGACTGAAATATTCAGAGAGTGCTTAGTGCCAAACTGGGGAATTTCCAGACAGGCATCCAGCATTTGCATGGCTTCATCGCTGATGCCCTTCACTTCATTGCCAAATACCACCGCATATTTGCCCGACTTATCTATTTGGAAATCCTGTAAGGCAATACTCTCTTTTGCCTGCTCCACGCCCAATATCTGATAACCTTTTGCTTTCAAATCCTGAATGGCTGCCGTTGTTTCCTCGAAGTAAAGCCAGTCCATAGACTCCGTTGCACCAATCGCCGTTTTCAAAATTTCTCTGTGTGGAGGTTGCGCTGTGATGCCGCATAGATACACTGCCTCCAAAGCAAAAGCATCTGCTGTGCGGAAAGCAGAACCGACATTCAGTCCACTCCGTACATTATCCAATACAATGACAATCGGTGTTTTGTCCTGCGCTTTGAATTGAGCAGAGGAGACTCTGTTGAGTTCTTTTAATGAGAGTTTTTTCATTTTTATTAAAATGAAATTGGATATTGCCCACTTATGCTCTGGTTTTAACGTTAAGTCAGGTGTTTCGCAAAGCGAAATACGTCCCCTCTTGAGAGGGGAATATAGGGGTGTGTTAAAGCCCAGAAAGCTTGTGTGAAATTGTTTGTCTATCAGTGTTTTAGTATAACACACCCCTCGGTTCCCCTCTCAAGAGGGGACGTAATCTCTTAGGAGATTACCTTGATGTGTGATGATTGTGTTATAGAATTTGCGTTCTATTTCTTCATTTCAGCATAAAATTGATAAAAATAAGGAATGGTTTCAATGCCTTTATAATAGTTGAATAGCCCATAATGCTCATTAGGCGAATGGATATTATCTGAATCCAGTCCAAAACCCATTAAGACAGTTTTGACGCCCAGAATAGTTTCAAATAGAGAAACAATCGGAATACTACCGCCTGAACGTTGAGGCAGCGGTGCTTTACCGAAAGCTTTTTCCATTGCTTTGGCAGCAGCTTTATATTCTACTGAATCTGTTGGTGTGACCGCAGGCAAACCGCCATGATGTGGTGTTACTTTTACCTTGACCGATTCAGGCGCAATGCTTTCAAAATGCTTGGTAAACAAATCAGTGATTTTATCGTCATTTTGATTGGGCACCAGTCGCATACTGATTTTGGCGAAAGCCTTAGAAGGCAAAACGGTTTTTGCACCCTCGCCGATATAGCCGCCCCAGATTCCATTCACATCGAGCGTTGGACGGATAGAAGTGCGTTCTAGAGTGGTGTAATCTTTCTCTCCACGAACATCTTTGACGTCTAAATCCATTTTATACGCTTCCAAATCGAAAGGAGCTTTGTTCATTTCAGCACGTTCGGCATCCGTGACCAGTGCTACATCATCATAAAAACCTGGGATAGTAATGCGATTGTTTTCATCCTGCATTGAAGCAATCATTTTTGCCAGAATATTGACTGGATTGGCTACTGCACCACCATATACACCAGAATGTAGATCGCGATTGGGTCCCGTCACTTCGACTTCCACATAACTCAGTCCGCGTAAACCGACCGTAATGGACGGCACATCATTGGCAATAATAGAAGTATCTGAAACCAGACAGACATCAGCCGCCAGTTTATCTTTATTGGCTTCGATAAACGGGCCGAGATTATCCGAACCGACTTCCTCTTCCCCTTCTATCATAAACTTGACATTGCAAGGCAGCGCGTCGTTTTTCATCATCATCTCAAATGCCTTGACATGCATGTACATTTGTCCTTTATCATCGCAGGCACCACGAGCGAAAATAGCTCCATCAGGATGCAAAGCGGTCTTTTTGATAACAGGCTCAAATGGGCCAGATTCCCACAAATCCAGCGGATCAGGTGGCTGTACATCATAATGCCCATACACCAATATCGTCGGTAATTTGGGATCAATAATTTTCTCCGCATAGACAATTGGATGTCCAGGCGTAGGACAAATCTCTACATTATCTGCTCCGGCTGCTACGAGGCTGTCGTGTACAAACTGAGCAGTGCGCGCTACATCTGCCGAAAAAGCAGAATCTGCACTGACGGAAGGCATTTTGAGCAGTTCCAGCAATTCATTGAGGAAACGGTCTTTATGGGTATCGAGATAGGTGGTGAGTTCTTGCATTTTTTTATGTTTTGAGCTGCGAAGATAGGGATTTTTTGGGTTTATTTGTAACTGTTATGAGTCCATAGTCGATGGTCGATAGTTGACTATCGACGATGGACTATCGACTTAAATATAAGGTCTATTATATACTATTCAACAATCGTTCTTTTTGTGTATTGAAATCTTCTTCCGTGATGAGTCCTTTTGTTTTTAATGCAGCCAATTTTTCTATTTTATCAAAAACATCGCTATCGTCATCGTCATTAGATTGCTTTTTTTCTTTTTCCATTTCTTTGGCGACTTTTTTGCCCTTTTCAAACTCTTCCTTATATACCTTTTTCGCTTCTTTGACATCTATGTCAGCTAAATTTCCGCCTTCAGCAAAATGTGTTTTGAATACTTCACCGAGCGCGTAAGTCATGCCACCGGAAAGGGCAGACATAGAAACTCCACCAATGACAGAGCCAATACCGGGAATAGTTTTGATAAAACTTGCTCCTATGCGAGCGATGGTGGTGCCACCAATAGCTGATATATAGCTTTTTCCAAGTTCTTCTTTGAAAGGAACGCCATATAGTCGTGATAACTGCCTGAGCATATCCAGTTGAATGACAGATACACCAATGATGTCCATGACAGGTAATGGTACTAATCCAGCACCAAGTGAAAACATAATGTGTTTGCGGATGATGTCATCTGCTTGTCGAGTGAGTTCTTTTTGATTAGACATAGTGTTGTTTTTAGTTTTATTTATGTAAATATACGAAAAAATTAAATAACTTTCAATTTGTCAGAAAATTCAAAACACAATCTCACAATTCCACAATCTCACAATTCCACAGCTTTACCATTACGAAGTTTACGCTCATCCATTCAAAATGCTCATTAGTCTAACAAAGTTAGCAGCTTATAAGTAATCAAATATCTTTGTTCTCGAAATAAATCAATAACTGTCTCCACAAATAAATATCATTTTTGAATTTGTGTTGCCTATTATCATTCAACCCATAAATTTTTATCATGAAAACAATACACTATTTTCTTTTAAGCTTATTGACTGCTACACTTTTATTCGGCACCTATGCCTGCAAAGACAGCACTAAAACGATGGCTCGACTGACCGGATTTACCAGTGAAGCCTTGAGTCATGTTCCTGAAAATGCCTATTCTGTTGGACGCATCAACATCAACAGCCTGATGGACAAGTCTGATTTTGAGAATATGAAAAACATGGAGTTCTATCAGGAGATGATTAGCGAAGCAGAAGAAAAAGGCGAAGTTGTGGCGGATATTTTGCGCAATCCAAAGAACTCCGGAATTGACTTGGGCGATTATGCTTATTTTTTCAGTTCAGATCGTTCTGACAATGGAAAAAATCAGTTTTCAGGACTGGTTTTTAAATTGAATGATGCTGCGCAATTTGAAAAACTAGTTGCTGCGAAAGAAGACATTAATATTAAAACAGAAGAAGGCTATAAATATGCCAAAACAGGCAATAAAGCAGTTGTTGGCTGGACAGGTAATCTTGCCGTTGTCGGTGGGGGAGAAGGGCGCGATTTGCAAAGCGACCTGGTGACGATATTTAATACCAAAAGAGAAAACTCTATTGCGAATAATTCAAACCTGACTGATTTTCTTCGTGAAGAACATGATATATCACTTTGGATGGGTTCTGATGCTTACGCAAAACGTATATATAACAGCATGCAAAAGCAGTTGATTCTGATGGGCATCAGCCAGAAAGATTTGAAAGAAAATTATGTCAATTCTTATGCTGATTTTGAAGATGGCGCAATTGTCGGACATTCAGCATACATGCTGAAAAGTGCATTGACCAAAGACCTGAATATGGTGTTTGGGAATGAAGTAAAAACTGATTTTTCAAAATACATGCCTGGTGAAGGACTGGGAACAGCATTGAGTTTCAGAATGGATTTTCGGGGCTTACAGCAATTACTGAAAGAAAAGGGTTTTGGTGGATTTATCAACATGGGTTTGAGCGAATACGGACTGAAGACTGAAGATTTCGGAGAAACTTTTGATGGCGATGTCATGATAGCTGCTTATGATAATGGTGGAGAAAAATCGCCAAGCAGCCTTATTATGATGAATATCAAAGACGACCAGCACCTCAGTAAGTTTTTCGAACTGGGTGAAAAAATGAATATTCTGGAAAAACAGGGCAATAACGAATACGAAATCAAAGGCACAGCCGGTGCATTGGACAAAATGTTGGATAAATCGAAAAGTCCACGCCGTTTCAAAAATGGTACATCTAATGCCAAACTGGTCGTCCGCGACAATATGATTTTCATCACCGATCGTGAGGATATTTTCAGCAAGGTGAAAAGTGGTGGTTATGCCCGCTCTGGTCAGGTAAAAGGCACAGCAGCCAATGTGCTGACCGGAAATATCTTCGGTATGTACATGGATGCGGCTCAGATGAAAGGGATGTCAGATGATATTGACAGCCGTTATATCAAGGATATGCAAATCACGACCAGCAATATGAAGTCGAATCTGCTGGTACAAATGTTGGACAAAAATCAAAACAGCCTCAAAACATTTACAGAAATGATCAATGAGCAGCACAAAAATGGCGGAATGAATATTGATTTTGACGAAGAAAAGGAGAGTTTATAAACTGTGTGATTGTGTGATTGTGAAATTGTGTGATTGTTGATGTGATTTTTTGCTTTGCAAAAACTCTTTTTTGACCATGAAACAAGATTAGCAATGAAACAATAATAACAGTGATTCAAGTCTGGAAAATCTTTTTTTAAAAAAATCTTTTCCAGACTTGAATATATGAAATGAATTGCTGTATATTTGCACTCCGTTAAGCGAAAGTAGCTCAGCTGGTAGAGCACGACCTTGCCAAGGTCGGGGTCGCGGGTTCGAATCCCGTCTTTCGCTCAAAGCCTTCAGAAATGAAGGCTTTTTTATAGGAATGAAGGTCTGACCTGATTTCCAAAACAGGATGCCCGAGTGGTGGAATTGGTAGACACGCCGGACTTAAAGAAAAATTGAGTGCCCTGGAAGAAATTCCAGGAGTAGAACCTCTCAAATTCGGGGAAACCTCGCAGCGAATGCTGTTGGCAATCCCGAGCCAAGTCCTATTTTTAAAATAGGAAAGGTGTAGAGACTTGACGGGAGGTACCTAAATTCTATATTCATAGAATATGGTAAAGAGAAAGTCCAGACCACAAATGCCTCAACAGGCAGCAACGAAAGTTGTAGTTGGTAAGAAAATCCTGTGCTCTTCGGGGCGTGCGGGTTCAAGTCCCGCCTCGGGTACATTAAGCTCTGTAAGTCATTGATTTACAGAGCTTTTTATTTTACTACTGAACGGTTACTGAGCACTTTTAACTTTCTTTTACTTTCTATTGCGATTGTTCAGTAATTGCTGTTTTTATGGCTGGTTAATCCCAAGTAGAATAACATCCCCTGTTATATCCATCAATTCTATTCTCCAAAGAAATGCTTGCCTTCTTTTATAATAACTAATGACTGATTGAACTGTCCTGTTTTCTGGACTGAGGGTAATTTCAAACACAATATAACTTTTGAAATTATTTAATGGCTGGTAGTAACGCTTTATAATATTTGAGGTTATTATTAAGAATTTATCATAATTTATTTTTTGGCAATACACTCAAATAAGAAAATAATGCTGGAGCCAATATCGCCAAAACCAGTGTAAGGTAGAAAACCCATGTTTTTGGATAGTAAAAATAATCTTGATTAAGCCATTGAGCGTTAATATTTTCAATGAAAATTGGCGTAATTACGGTACTAATAGATGAAAACAAGAACAAATAGATAAAGAAAGTATTAAAATGAAGAAAACGATTTAACAAAGTTGAAATAAGTATAATAGCGAAACTCAAAATAGATGTGCACATTGTCCAATAGGGCAAGAAAAATTCTTTATGCATCCCCCAAGGCATTTCTTTATGCATATTTTGTTGTACTTCGCCATAAATTAGGTTTGCAACTAAAATTATGACCAAACATAGAACCAACGCACTCCAGAATAAATTTACCTTTATTGATCTCAATGATAAGATATAAAATGTAAGTACAACAAAGGGGATATACAATAATAGCATCTTTAAGTAATGTGAAAAAATGTTTTGTTCTAAATACTGCCGAGCATTTTTCACTGACCTAATACTATCTTCTAGCTGATAAGTAAATTCTGGCGTATTAAAAGACATATCTCCTTGCTGAATTTCTTTCATAGATATGCCTAAACCGTATTTGTTGAGCCTAGTAGTGTCTATCCTAGCGAAAATATTTTTTTCATAATAATTTTCATAATTACAAATATCGTTTAAGTAACGATTTGATATGTTTTCATCAAATTTTTCCCCCAGACGTATTATTTCTCTAAAAGCAGAATAATTTTTATCTCGATATAACGTATATGATAAATGTTCTATTTCCCCCCTCGCTCTAGCCGAACTACTTCTATTTAGGCTTTTTAAAGAATCTAGTTTATACAAATATGACTTGTTCTGTCTATCGGGGAAAGTCGAAAGATATGATAGAAATAATAAGTCATCTTTATCTGAGAGGTAATTTAATTTTATTGGAATGTTTAGATTATATTTATCTGGTTTTCTATATCTATCAGATATATCATATTTAAACGACAAATAGGATAAATAAGACCTGTCTTTTATGGATAAGTCATTGATATTATTAGCATTAATGAAGCTCCAGTAAGTTTTGTTATACCTGTTTTCTAATATATATTGTTCACTCTCCCATAGTTTTTGAAATATTGTATCTGCCTCAAAGTAATTTTTTTCAATAGTTTTAGAACTGCTCTTGTGTGGGAAAAAACCATACAAAAAACATTTGTTATCTTCAAAGTATTTTAAATCGTCATTATCTATTAAATTAGCTGTTTTGACGATTATCCCCATTTGAAAAGAAACTGTAGATATACCTAAAGCTGCCAATAGACCTCCAGAATAAAGTAAAATACCCAAAAATATTTTTTTGAAGCTAAATTTAGTAGACTTATAGAGATATAGTTGATAAGTCCAATACATAGAAATTAATGTCATTAGCAAAAAAGAAATATTGGAATATTTGCCTGCCAAGAGTTCTATTGGTTGTATAGGATCTATTAATGGGGAAGAAAACGTATTTTTAGGCAGATAATACCCTAAGATAAAGAGCAATAGAGAAATGCATAAGTAAACAGGGATTAGGATGTGAATTTTAAACCTCCAAACTGTAGGGTATCTCCTTAATAAATAGTTGTTTAATCGAAACCGAGCAAAATATTTGTACGAGGAGGTACTTAATAGAAAACTTCGATAGTTTATTTTAGGAAAGATATATACATGGCAAAATAATAATGGAGCAATTATACAAAGTATCGAAGCGAGATAGAATTTTATGGATTTTATGTAATACAGTCCGTCCTCATTGAATCTTTGAGCTTCAGAGTTTGTAATAAAAATAGGAACAAATACAGTAAATATTGCCGATACAATGAATACATGTATGAATAAATTTGCTAGACCTCTAACATCTTTCGTAAAAATTGAAATAAAGTTAATTATGAGACTAAAGAGCATCAATCTGAGCCCCAAATTTGCGAGAAATTTTTCCTTATGAATTCCAAATGGCATCATTGCCTCGCTGCTATTCTCAATGTAGACATTACTACTTTTTTGGGCAATTATTTGTTGTGTTTCACCATAAATATAATTACCTATTAGAACGAAAAAAGAACATATTGCTAATGCTAATAAGAATATTAGGAATGTCCTCCAAGAATTTTTTTGAAGTAATAAGGGAATTCCAAAAAATAGGAGTAATAAAATCGGAAGATATTGAGCTACAGATACATAGTAGCGTACTATAATTTTTTGTTCTAAATATTGTTTTGCATGCTCAACAGAACGAACCCCCTCCTCTAATAAGATTAAAAAATTAGGTTTTTTTAAAGAAATATTTTTTGTTTTTACAGGGAGCATTGAAACATTTAAGCCATATTTTTCTAATATAGGGACATTTATTGAATTGAAAATACTGTTTATATAATATTTGAAATATGCTTTTTCCCATTGTTGGTAATCGTCAAGATTATAAGAAGCTACGGAATCTTTTAACATATAAAACAAATATGATAAATTAGCTAAGTCAGATTGATCTATACCTTCCACATTATAAGTAAGGCTACTCCAGTACTCTATGGAGGGTATATTTAGAAATTCATTAGGGTTTTTAGATAAATCTATTCTGTTTAATTGATGAAGTAATAACAATTTGGTATTCTCATCAACATTACCTAACAAATGATTAAAAAAGGGTGACTTACTATATTTGTTTAAATCTGCTGACTCTGGTTGATTCGCATTAAACAAAAAACTAGGATTAATATGAGCAGATCCACGATTTTGCTTCAAATCAAATAAATTAGGACTATTAGAATAATATAGATGTAAAGACAAATCAGATAGGCTTAACCAGTATTCTCTTTTATATCTATTATATAATATATAATCTTCATGCCCTTTTATAGTTTTGAAAATAGTGTTTTTAGAAAAATATTCTTTGTGTTGCTCATAAGATATGTCTTTAGGAGGAGGAAAGAAACCATATGAAAAACTATCATTATGTTTAATGTATTTCAAGTCTTTTTTACTTACGAGTAAAGAAGACTTAGTTATCGTTCCTAATTTAAATGCTGTAGTGTCTAATGCTATTATGACAAATAGACCTATAGCATAAATAATTAATGTCAAGATTATTTTTCGAGGCTGACTTCCTTCAAATTTATAAACATACTGTGTATATCCCCAATATAACATAGCCACTATAGCAAATGTAAATGGAAATAGAAAAAAACTACCATCGGTTATTTCTACAGGTTGAATAGGATGAACAATAGGATTTAAAAATGTGTTTCGGGGCAAATAATATCCAGCCGCAAAAAGTAATGGGTAAGTAATTATGGCTAATGGAAGGACTATATGGATACGTGTTCGCCAAATAGTGGGATAATTATGAATCAGGTAATTATCACATTTTCTACTAAGTTTGATAGAACTATAAAATAACCATTTAATTATGTTCTTCATAGAAATTTTGTTTTAATGGATTGGCTAATATCTCGGAAGTATTGTATTTTTATGTTATTCTGATTTAACACCAAAAGTAAATCTTTTGATTTGACAGTTTTAAGCGTAGTAATTATGTAGACTGAACTATTATTTTGGACATTAACCACTGGTAAAATGCTAAGTGCCTTCTCTAGTTGGGGTTGAGTCACAGAACAGGAAACTTCATAAATATTTTGATTTTTATCTCTGTAATATTCATTAGAATTGAAAATTTCTAATTTCCCTCTTTGCATAAAGAGTAGTTGATCTGATATAGATTCTATTTCATGTATATGCTGTGAGCTAATAACAATACTGAGAGGATTCCGTAGACTCTTGGAGAGGTGTCTTAAATCGTCTAATACAATTAATTGAGTTTTTACATCTAGGTTAGCCAATGGTTCATCAATTATTAGTAATTTAGGACGACATACAAGTGCCTTTGCTAGTGCAAATCGCAATTTGTATCCACCTGAAAGTTCTTGCCATGTGTTATCTATGTAATTAACTAGTCCAAGTCTATGTACAATATATTCAACCTCTCTTTTATTTTTTAGCCCATAAATACCATGTTGTGCAGCATGATAGCTTAAATTTTGCCCTAATGTACCATGCCATTTAGGGATTTCCTGGGGAACCAGAGAAATTTGTTTCTTTATATCGGGCCAGTATAACCATTTATTGTTTTGGAAAGTAGGATAGTTGATTTCTCCTTCATCATATGCTAAATCTCCAGCAAATATATGCAGCATAGTTGTTTTACCCGTAGCATTTTCGCCGACAAGTCCTGTGATTTCACCTAAACGTAGACAAAGACTCTCTAATTGAAGACAGAAATTGGTACTGCGATATTTTTTTTCAACATTCCTAATTTCTAAAATGACATCATCTGGAGTTCTCAATTTCTGAGATTCACTTCTAATAAAATCGTCATAACTATTGAATTTTTTTCTATTCTCTCCTTTATGATACTCCAACTCTATTTTTTGATAGATGTCGTCGACAATTTTTGGAATAGCATTAATGATCTTATTAAGACTGACCTCTTCCTCATTATGGTTTATTATTCCTTTTTCGACCTTTTGTTTTAAGGTATTATATCTTCCACTCAATTTAATCGTCTTGTTTTGGGACTTAAGATGATAGTTGTCTGCAAAGTCTATCAATCGCTTAATAGCTTTTTCTATATTGCCATCGCGTACATGGTTTTTAATTTCCTTGGCGTGATTATTTATTATTTTTGGAATTTTCAATATTATGCATTTTTATATTTTGACATTGCCCTTAATTCTATGGTATACGGGCTAATACAAAACTTAAACTAAAAACATTTTTCGAAGTATTACGAAGTCAAAGATATATAACATTCCCCAATTCTCCAATCCTCAAAACTAAATATACCACCCTACATAGGTAATACAGCTCTGGCATCCGTCAGGGCTTTTTTTATATCATCATTTCAAAACTAAAATACTTATGCAATTACGAAAATCTGAGCGTAAGAAAGCTAAAATTCGGATGGCTTTACAAAGTCCGAGTGGAGGTGGAAAAACCTACTCCGCTTTGCTACTTGCTTACGGGCTGATACACGAACCACCACGCATCGTACCAGAGTTGGTCTTCTGAAAAATGAAAATGAATATGGTATCTTAACTGAACTCCAGCAATTCGTCAAAATAGTCGGGTCTGCCGTCAGGATTTTTCAGGCGTTCATCATCTAGGATAAAGCCCTTAATCATGTACGCTTTAAGATTTCGATTTGCCCAGATTCTGAACTGTGTACCGCGCTTACTTCTTACTCGGAAACCTATCGCCAGTATCATGTCCAGTGAGTAGAAAGTTACCTCATATTTTTTCCCATCATCGGCAGTTGTTAAGTAATTCTTAATAACTGAATTTGTGTTTAATTCTTTGTCATTCAGTATGTTAGTTATGTGCATACTGATGTTGGGTACAGAGGTGTCAAAAAGTTCGGACAACTGTTTTTGATTCATCCATATATTGCCGTCTTTAGCGTATAATACGACGGCTGCTTTGCCGTCTGGGGTATTATAAATGATGATGTTTTGCTGCTTGTTGTCTTTCATTGATTATTTCCAATAAGATATAAAAGGCGCGGCTATGATTAAGGTGAGCGAGATGACAAAACTCGTGTATACAATAAATTCAGAAAATAAATAAAACTCACCGAATGTCGAAGTGTTTTGCCTTCACTTCGACATTCGGTGTTCGATAATTCGATATTCCTTATTCCTTCTCTACTTCCCATACAAAGCCTTCCCAGCATCATAATACTTATCGCCTTCCTTCCAAAAAACGGACTGCGAAGTATTGCCAATCAGACGACAGGCATAGACATAAGATTTGAAAAACTTATGCAGATAAGCATAATCCAGTGTATTCGGTCCATCAGCAGCCTGATGATAATAAGTATTCACCGTATCATCAAATGCAGTAATGCCCAAACTGAAAGTAGGCGCGGGGACACCCTGACGAGCAAAGTTGACATTATCCGACCGATCAAATAAGCCTTGTTCGGGCATTTTATCTTCAATCGCTTTTAAGCCAAAAGTAGTACAAGCTTTTTCTATCAGATTGCGGGCTTCTGTGCGCTCCAAGCCGATAATCGTGGCGACAGAAGTGTCATTATATCCTGCATTATCGCTGTTGAAACAATACGTCACCTGGTCGAGTGGGATAAGTGGATTTTCGGCGTAGTATTGAGAGCCTAATAAGCCTTTTTCCTCACCTGTGAAAAAGATAAACAATGCAGAACGTTTGGTCGGATGCAGTGCAATATTCTCGGCGGCAGAGAGTACCGTCACGCTGCCTACGGCATTATCTCTTGCGCCATTATAAATGCTATCACCTTCTACTTCTCGCCCTATACCTATATGGTCGTAATGTGCGGAATAGATGATATGTTCCTTCTTCAATTCAGGATCGCTGCCTGCTATCATGCCGACGACATTATAGGTTTCCACCTGCTCTACCGACATGCCATCTACATAAATATTGCACTTTGTTTTATTGTCATTTCTTAAACTGGCAATGGCAGATGAATCTGTCGCATTGACCCAAAATAAAGGAAGTGATGCTGCGACTCCGTCATCCAGCATTGTGGACGAACCAGAGAAAAACCGCGCCAAAAAGAAAAAAGGAATTTCTGCTGATTTATAAACCTCAAGATGGGCTACTGCACCATTTTTCTTGGATAAAGCCTGCTTTTCCTGAGCAGCATAAAACCACTCCTGTGGACTTTCTTGTCCTGCATAGCCACAAATGCTCACCGCTATTTTGCCCTTCACATCGACATTTTCGTAGTCCTTTGCTGTACCGCGATTGACAAAAACCGTTTCGGCAGACAGTTCAATATTTTCACCATCCAACATTAGGAAATCAGTCATTAAGTTCATTTCCTTGTGTGTCCCGATTTTCAGCCTTCCCGTATCGGCAGGCGTGACGGTTTTCATGGGGACTTTTTGCAAATAATCTTCACAACCCGGAAGTGGTTTCACCCCATAACGCATGAGCGTAGTAGAAAGGTAACGGGCAGCAATATTGAGTTCGGGCGAGGGCGTGTTGCGTCCTCGCATTTCATCTGAAGCCAGATAATGAATATGCGCTTTGATGTCGTTAAGATCCACCGTCGATTCGGTGAGTTTCTGGTCTGCATCACCTTTGAGTCCTGCTGAATTGCTCACTTTTTTAGTCGCTGTACAGGAAAACATCAGAAAGGGGATGAATATTAGGAAGAGTAAGTTTTTCATGGCTCAAAAGTAATTAAATTTTATTATTTTATAAATCCTGTTGACAGACTATTTTCTATAAAATTGTTCCGATTCACGTGGGGGGGATTCATGAATCCCCCCCACGTCCTATATGATTATGAAATATGAATATAATCCCCAAAATCCACCCGCCTCGTCCGCCTTGCATATTCCATTGTTCGCCCTGGATAATTATTAGAAATCGTACCATCTGCCGATTTATACCAGCTATGTGGGACTTCAGTCCAAATCATCTTTTTCAGTCGTGACTGTAATGACTGCTGATAAGCTTTCACGACTTCAGGCTTGACTTCCAAAGAAGCCCAATTATTCTTCTGTAAGCCGCTGATACATTGCGCAATATAAGCAGATTGCGCTTCAGCCATTAAAAGAATAGAACTATGCCCAAGATTAGTGTTGGGTCCATAGAGCATGAATAAATTGGGGAAGCCATGAGTCGTGATGCCAAGATAAGTTTTCGATCCGTTTTTCCAGGCAGTTTGGATGGTTTTGCCACTACTGCCTTTGATATCCAGCCCCATTAAAAAGGGATGCGCTTTGAAACCTGTGGCATAAATCAAAACATCCAATTCGTGTATAGAACCATCGCCTGCAAGGAGACCATTTGATCTGATTTCCTGCACACCACCACTGAGCAATTCTACATTTGGGCGGGCTAAAGCAGGATAATAAGTATCTGAAAACAAGATTCTTTTCGCGCCCATTGGATAGTCAGGAGTTAGGGCTTTAATAAGTGGAGGATCTTTGATGTGCTTTTTGATATAATGGAGATTTTTTCGTTGGTAAATTTTTCTCAACCACCGATTGCGACTTTTCAGGAGTAGAAATAAGCCGCCTGTCAGCAACCATATTTTGTTTCGATATATTTTCAATAAAAAAGGAAAACGACCGACCAGTTTTTTCTCCCAATCTTTATACATTCTGTCCTGCTTGGGCAATATCCAGTTGGCTGAACGTTGGATAATAATCACCTTACGCGCAGTCTTGGCAATTTCGGGTATAAATTGTACGCCGCTTGCAGCATTACCAATAACACCGACTGTTTTCCCTGCCAGAGAAATATTATGATTCCATTGAGCAGAGTGAAAGCTGTCTCCTTCAAAGCGATTTTTACCTTCAAAATCAGGGATATTCGGATGATGCAATTGCCCGATGGCACTAATAAAAGTTTTGCTTTCATAAAGTGCCCCCGATTTGGTGTGGATAAGCCAATTGGACTGCTCTTCCTGCCATTCAGCAGAAGTCAGTTCCTGCTGAAAATGAATATGCGGATAGAGATCATATTTTTTTGCAACGTATTGCATGTATTCTAAAATCTGGGGCTGCATAGACCATTTATAGACCCAATTGGGATTAGGCTCAAAAGAAAAGCTGTACAAAGCAGATGGAACGTCACACTCTGCGCCAGGGTAAGTATTCTCGCGCCAGGTACCGCCAATGTCACTAGCCTTTTCCAAGATAATGAAGTCATGAATCCCCTGTTGCTTGAGCTTAATGGCCATGCAAAGTCCAGAGAAACCTGTGCCTATGATGATTGCAGTGTGCATGAGAAGAATATCGAATAGATGAATATTGACTGTAGAAGTAAGTATAAAGTACTTCAATGTTCAAATATACAGATTTATTTAATGCTAAAGGGGTAAATCATTTAGAAGCTATTTGAATTTAACTTGACTTGTACTATAAGTATTAGTATCTTTGTTTTATACCAGAACCCATATACTATGAAATACGATTCTAAAATAGAAAATGAAGTAAAAATACCAAGCATGACTTTATTGAAAAAGTTGTCAAAAGTATTTGAGGTACCTCTATCTGTTATTAATTATATGGCTATAGATAATGATGAAATTCCTGCCGATAAAGCGGCTAATTATGCAAAGGTAAAGTCTATGACAGATAAAATAATAAATTATGTATTTGTAGATGAAGATTTTACTTTTGATGCTTTAATGAGTGATTTGGATAAATTGCAAGAGGTTAAGTTTAAACGGGTGAAAGTTTGAGGACTTACTAAAAATAATGCTCGTGTATCCATTCGCAATGACTCTGTAACTTGAAAAAAATTAGTTAAAACCAAAAAAACATCCCGAACAGCATTTGAGCGTGCTAATCCGATTTACAGTAAAGCTTGAGTTGTGTATATGGACGGTGCAATAGTGGAATATAAATGTCTCTTTCTCAAGCAATAAACTGAGATAAATGCCGCATCAATTCCTCAAAATTTTCGAGACCAAAATACTGCATCCCTTCCACCTTCCGAAACCAAGTCAATTGCCTTTTGGCATAACGACGCGAGTTGCGCTTGATGAGTCGAATAACTTCTGTGCGGTCAATTTTATCGTCAAAATAATCAAACCATTCCTGATAACCAACAGTCTGTAGGGCGCTAATCTGGCGATGTGGAGACAAGGCACTCGCTTCTGCTTCCAGTCCAATTTCCAGCATCAGTTCTACCCGCTGATTGATGCGCTGATACAAGGCTTCTCGTTCCCATTCGACACCTATATATATAGGCATGAAATTTCGGACTGCTTTTTTTTGTTGATGAAAATGAGAAAAAGGCTGCCCTGTAGCCCGACAAACTTCCAGCGCACGAAGCAGGCGTTTAGGGTTTTGTTGATCTACTTTTGCATAATAAGCAGCATCCAGTTGTTCCAACTCCTCTTGTAGGGCTTCTATTCCTTTATTTTCAAAAAGTGTATTCAAGTCTTCCCGAATCTGAACAGGAATATCTGGAAAATTATCCAGTCCTTCACAAACTGCCCGAATAAACAAACCCGAACCGCCAACCATAATAACAACATCATGTTTTTGGTATAAATGATCCAATAATACCAAGGCATCGCGCTCATAATCACCCGCCGTATAGCTGTCCTGAATACTCAGAGAATTGATAAAATGATGTTTTGCCTGTGCCAGTTCTCCAGCATCTGGTTTTGCCGTACCGATATTCATCTCCCGATAAAACTGCCGACTATCCGCCGAAAGAATCTCCGTCTTAAAATGTTGCGCCAGCCGAATGCCCAAGCCAGTCTTCCCACTTGCCGTTGGTCCACCGATAACAATAAGATATTTGGTATTAGAAATCAAAAGGTAATTTTTTCAGTTCTTCATATTGTCGTATAACAAAAATTTCTTAGTGACCCTTAGTTTCCTTAGTGGTTAAAAAAACGCCGTGATGCGCATGAAACTGACATTGCCACTGAAACTGCTCACCAAGTCTTCTCAAAAGAAGCTTTATCAAAAGTCGTCTCTCGGTTTACATACATGCTGTCAGGCTTGTCTTTCAATTGCAAATCATCTTTTTTGCCAAACAATTTTGAAAAGAAAGCCAAGGGAAACAAAATCAGATAAAAAACCAGACTCAATAAAACGGTCGTCAATATCCGATTAATGACACCAGCTACTGTCATCCAAACAAAAGCAATTTTACGACTCAGCCAGGGCGACAGCAGACCCGTCAAGGCAATAATCAGCGAAGCGTAAACAAAGCCTTCTTTTCTGAAAATTAGGTATAAAATCGTCATCCCAGCCGAAATAGCCAGCATAACAAGAATCGGATTTTGTGTATGTTTTTTCATAGGTAAAATGAGTGAATTGTAGGATTGTGTGATTGTAGAATTGTGCTATTATAACGTAATTGGCTAAGTGGAAATACAAATCCAAATGTCAAATTCAAAAAAACACCCCGATGCGCAATCCTATCTCGCCTCCCGCAGCCGAAGGCGGTCTCTCCTCTCGCAGCGAAGCGGTCTCTCAATGCCGCAGGCATGCTCTCTTAGTGGTAAACGCCGCGATGCGCAATCTCAATCTCGCCTCTCGCAGCCGAAGGCGGTCTCTCCTCTCGCAGCGAAGCGGTCTCCCACTAAAACAAAGTATAAATCAAAGGCGCAATCGCACTACCCCCACCAAATACCAACAATAAACCCAGCAATACCAATACGATAATCACAGGAGCCAACCAGAATTTTTTACGTTCTTTCATAAATAACCAGAGGTCTTTCAATCCTTCCATATTATTGATTTTGTAATGCGTTCGCAATAATTTCAGCCACCTGTTCACTTCCTTTTTCTGTCAGGTGAACCGAGTCGTAAATATACTCCTTATTTGCCAGAATTTGTTGGTCGAGGTCAATCAACAATATATTTTCCTCCGCCGCAATTTTCCTGATAAGGGTGTTGAAATCTTTATAATAAGTGCAAAAATCGTCGTAAGAGACATTTTGTTTTTTTCGCTGTGGCGCGTATACATTTCGTATAAAATCATCATCAGTCCGCAGTCGGTTAAATTGAGTCATCAAAACAACTTCAATGCCATTGGCACGAGCCAGTCGAATAAAAGACAATAATGCCTGTTCAAATTGTCGTTCCATGTCGGGATAGGGGTAGGATTTTAAATTCCTGTAGCCCTGCCATTCATCTATGTCTTTGGAAGCAGATTTATTGCTAATGGCTTTTACTTTGCGATAAATATTGGGGAAAATGAGGTCTTTACCAGCTTTGAAAAAATCACTAATCCGACCTCGAAGTTTTTTATTGGAAACAGGTCTTCCATTTTTCTGAATAATAGAGCGAGTTTCTGGAGCAGTCCAGTATTCGCCAGTTTTACACATCAATGCGAGGTCATTGATGTTGTGCATTAAGACCACGGTTTCAGGTTGAAGTGATATCCCTTTTGTCAATAAATTAATGGTAGAATGAAGCGTATGACTTCCGCCCACGCCGCCATTCATAGCGACTATTTTTTTATTAGAATCTGTGCTTAATTTTTCGCCGACCAGGTAAGGAAATCTTTTATTTTCATCCACATAGAGACATTCCGTAGTGCTGCCGCCAAAGAAAATAATATCTGCGGAATCTGCTTTGGGGGTATGTTCACCAATAATAAATCCATGCTGATTCGTTCGGATGCGATAAGGTTTTTTTTCTAGATTATTGGTTCTGCTAAGCGCGTACTCGGTAGGTGTTTTATAAATGTCGATATTGGGCGGATATTCGCGCAGTATCACAGTTCGTTGGCTGCGGAGCAGTTGATGTTCGGCTATGTTTTTTTTGAAAAGCGGATCCAGCAAGGCCAGCAAAACAACTATAATGATGATATTATAAAACAGTACCTTAAAAAACGATTTCATGGCTAATTAATAATTTAAATATGCAAATACAGTTGCCTGAGCGGAGTCGAACACAGGCAGCTTCTGAACCAACTGCAAAATACAGTAGTGTTCGATTAAAGTATGGAATAGTCGGCAGACGAAGGATTTTATGAGAATTGGTGGTTTATTCCCTTAAATATGCTGTATTTCCAACCGAATTCGTCTGACGACAACGGAATTTACTCAATCATACTTTAGCCGAGTACTACCCAAAATACAGTTGTCCGAGCGGAGTCGAGGACAACACATCAACACAACAACACAACAACACAACAACACAACAACACAACAACACAACAACCTCAATCCATCTTAAATCGAACCCGCCACTTATCCTTATGCGCCCAGTCGGGCTGCTCTGTTTTACAATATACAAAATTCTCAATCACCAGATAATCTATCTCCGTACTCATAAAACAACGATAAGCATCATAAGGCGTGCAGACAATGGGTTCGCCACGCACATTAAAACTGGTATTGATCAACAATCCGTAGCCGGTGATTTTTTTGAAAGCACGTATCAAAGCCCAGTATCTCGGATTGGTGGATTGATGAACGGTTTGTACTCTTGCCGAAAAATCCAAGTGCGTAATAGCCGGAACATCACTTCGTTGAAAATACAACCTATCCCAAAGCGGCAAGTCGTGATAATTTTCTGGAAGCTGTTTTTGCCTTTTTGCTTTCACAGGCGCGACGAGCAGCATATAAGGAGAATCTGTCTCCATATCGAAATAATCTTTTGTATCATCACTCAAAACAGAAGGCGCGAAAGGACGAAAACCTTCCCGGTTTTTGACTTTCAGGTTCAGCTTCTTTTGCATGTCAGGATTGCGAGGGTCAGCGAGAATACTCCGATTGCCCAATGCGCGGGGACCAAATTCCATATTGCCCTGAAACCAACCGACAACCTGCCCTTCGGCTATCCGAGCAGCCATTTCCTGCGCCAGCTCTTCAAAATGTTTGTGCTGATGCGAGACTGCCCGCACTTTTTTATTCATTGACTGGATTTCCTTTTCGGAAAAAGCAGGACCGAGATAGGGGTGGGGCATGGCATTTTGTTCAGCCTTTCTTTCTTTATTGAAATACATATAATGTGCAGCCAGTGCTGCACCCAAAGCTCCACCCGAATCGCCTGCTGCGGGCTGGATATAGATGTTTTTGAAAATATTGGCTTTTAATAATTTGCCATTGGCGACACAATTCAGTGCTACGCCGCCTGCCATGCACAGGTTGTCCGATTGAGTAAGTGTTTTGGCCGCCTGTGCCATTTTTAAGACAATCTCTTCCGTCACCTGTTGAATCGCTAATGCTAAATTGCAATGATGTTGTTCGGGATCAGCCTCGTCATTTCGTCTTGGAAAACCAAACAAGGTGGCCCATTTTTCATCCTTTGCCATGCGCAGCCCTGTGGCATAATTGAAATAAGATTGGTCGAGCCAAATAGAGCCATCCGATTTGATATGGACTAAATGCTCCTTTATAGTCTGTACAAATTGCTGTGTTTGTTCTGCGTCAGGATTTCCGTAAGGAGCTAAACCCATCAATTTATATTCGCCTGAATTGACCTTGAAGCCGAGGTAGTAGGTAAACGCGCTATACAATAAGCCAACAGAATGTGGGAAGTGCAGTTCTTTATGAAAAGTAATCTGATTGCCAGAGCCATGACCAATAGACGCTGTACACCATTCGCCAACGCCATCAATAGTCAAAATCGCAGCATCGGAATAAGGAGAGCAGAAAAAAGCACTGGCAGCATGAGATAAATGGTGTTCGGGGAAGAGCAGTTTGACCTGCTTTTTATCATAATCGCCACAGGCTTTCAATTCATCAAAAATCCGTTTTTTGAGAAACATTTTTTCACTGAGCCATATAGGAATGGCTTTGAGGAAAGATCTAAGCCCTTTTGGGGCAAAAGCATAATAAGTTTCCAATAAACGCTCAAACTTTAGCAGCGGCTTATCATAAAAAACAATAGCATCCAGATTATCAATACGCAGTCCAGCTTCTTCTAAACAATAATTAATGGCATTGACCGGAAAATCTGGCGTGTGCTTTTTTCTAGTGAATCGCTCTTCCTGAACAGCCGCAATGATTTTTCCACCTACAGTCAGTGCCGCCGCCGAATCATGGTAAAATGCTGAAATACCTAAGATTTTTTTCTCCATCTCATTGGTTTATTGATAGAATAATTGTCTTTTTATAAATTATACTAGAAATTTTCTAATCAAAAGTACAAAGTAAACAAAATTTCCTTATCTTTGCACCGCTATTTGAGAAAGCATATACAATATACATAATTTAAGGTCATGAGTAATTTAATGAATTACGTTGTAGAACAGGCGAAACGGGAAACAAAATTTCCTAAATTTAAGCCAGGCGATAACGTAACTGTAGGATATAAAATCATCGAAGGAAGCAAAGAGCGTATTCAAGCTTTTCGTGGAGATGTAATCCAAATAAATGGAGAAGGCTTAACCAAAACCTTTACCGTTCGTAAAATGTCGAACGGAGTAGGGGTGGAGCGTATTTTTCCAATGCAAGCACCGACAATAGTTGATATCAAAATAAATAAATTCGGGCGTGTGCGTCGCGCAAAATTATATTACCTACGTGAACGTGTTGGTAAGAAAGCCCGTATTAAAGAAAGAAAATTTATCAAAAAGAATTAATTACACGTTATAGACGTGTTCTTTCCGAAGAACCCTTCCGTAAGGAAGGGTTTTTTTATGCTTTCTTTTGAAATTTTAACATATTTTTTATTTTTTAATGTGAATTTTGTATTTGATCGATGTTTTGCGTTTTGTGTTCAAGATCCTAGGAAACTGGCCACCAATCAACTATTACTAATCCCTACACCAATACACCTACGAATTTTACGTATTTATTTTATTATTCGTGCAACCATATTGGGAAATGAAAACTCTATATAGGCAAGAGGATTTTACTCTACTATATAGCAAATGCGATGTATTTTATATACATTGATCACTCTTAGTCTAAACCTAAACTACAAATCAACATCATCCATTGATTTGTGTTCAGTCCTATTTTGCATTCAGACAAAAAATAGACTGGCTCGTAGGTAGCCTAATGGAATTTCTATGCCTATTAAGTATGAGAAATATCAAACCAATAGATTTAATTTAATTCAAACACCTATGTTGAAAACGAAACATTTACATGAAAAAAACAGAGCATTCCCGAATCAATCGTGCTCTGTAATGTTTTGCAGCAATGCTGTGAAAAGTTACTGCTTTAACTTAAAGCGATGTTTGTTTATAGCATCGTTTTTTTTATTTACGTTGCCGCTAAGCGGAAACAATATCAGTAGCGAGTATGCAGATGAAATCTGTGAACTGATAATAAATTGTCCACCAGCAGCGGTGATGATTACTTGTGAAACAGATACAACTGATTTGTTTACAGCAATTGGAGGCTCACTTGATACCATAGGGTGTACAGGTGTGACCGTCACTCACGACTATGTAGCTCCAAATGCTTGTACAGGCGGAACAGTGGAAGTGACGTTTACGATTACTGGACTGGAAGGTACATTGCCACCAGTTGAGCAAACCTGTGTAACTGTGATTACACTCGAAGGCGTCCCGCCACCAACCATTATTTGCCAGCCAGATGCTAATGTAGAGTGTGAAGACGATATTCCAAATGTACAACCCGCTACATTTTCAACAACTTGTGGGCCAGGGGAATTGATTATATCACGTCCCGAAATTAACGGAATACCAGGTTGTAATGGAACAACTTATACTTATGTACAAACCATTAGTGATATTTGTGGACAATCCGCTTCCTGCTCGCAGGTCTTTACGATTGTCAATGACCCGCCTCTGATTGATTGTCCGGCTGATATGACGGTGACTTGTGTGACTGATATTGCACCAAGCCTGGTCGAGTTTACGACGAGTTGTTCTTATGGAGGAGTCGCTAGTGTAGTTGGACCAGTTATTAGTGGCGACCCTGATTGTTCAGGAACGACTTTTACCTATACACATATTGTTACAGACGAATGTGGAGAAAGTTCTTCTTGCGTGCAAGTGTTTACTATCGAAAATGATGCACCAATTATTAGCTGTCCCGCAGACCAGACTGTAACTTGTGAGGCAGACATTCAAGTTGTTGCAGCTACGTTTACCACGAGTTGTGGATTGACTGGTGTGACAGCAGTTGCAGGCGCACCGATAATAATAGGTGAGCCAAACTGTGCAGGAACAACTTATAATTATACCCATATTGCAACTGATATTTGTGGCAGAACTGCCACTTGTATTCAGGTGTTTACCATTCAAAATGCTGCACCAACGATTAGCTGCCCGCCAGATGTAACGGTGACTTGTGCAGCAGACATTAGCCCAGTGTCAGCCGATTTTACAACAAGCTGTGGATCATCTGGAAATGTAGAAATTTCTGAACCTGTTATTGTTGGAGACGCTGATTGTAATGGCGCAACTTATACTTATACACATACTGTGACCGATGCCTGTGGGCGAACGGCTTCCTGCGATCAAGTCTTTACGATTCAAAATAGCCCGCCGACGATTATTTCCTGCCCACCCGGAGCTACGGTGACTTGTGCAGCAGATATTAATGTAGAATTGGTTGATTTTACTGCCAGTTGTGGTGGTTCTGCCAGTGTGGTTGGACCTTCATTGCAAGGAGAACCGGATTGTTCAGGAACAATTTATACTTATACACATATAGTGGTAGATAATTGTGGACAAGCTGTTTTCTGCGATCAAGTATTTGTTATTGATAATGCGCCGCCTACGATTTCCTGCCCTGCGGGTGCTGTAGTCACCTGTGCAGCAGATATTGCACCAGGTGAAGCTGAATTTACTTATAGTTGCACGACTAATGTAATCGGAACAGGTGACAGTATTGCAGTAGAGGTCACTGGACCAGTGATTAGCGGAGAGGCAGATTGTGATGCTGCAACTTATACTTATACCTATTCTATCACCGATGCCTGTGGGCGAACGGCTTCCTGCGACCAGGTTTTTACTATTATAAATAATCCTCCTGAAATTACTTCTTGCCCAGCTGACCAGACGGTGACTTGTGCAGAAGATATTGATGTTATTCCTGCCGAATTTACAGCAGACTGCGGAGGTATTATTAATGTAATTGGACCCATATTGAATGGTGAGCCAGGTTGTGGAGGTACCACTTATACCTATACACATACCGTGATTGATAATTGCGGAAGAACGGTTTCCTGCGATCAGATATTTACTATTGATAATGCGCCTCCTACGATTTCCTGTTTACCAGGTGGTGTCGTTTCCTGTGAAGGTGATATTATTCTTGATGATAATCCTGCTTTTACCTATTCCTGTACTACAGGTATTATTGGTACTGGTGGCGAAGAAATTGAACCTGTGATAACAGGGCCTGTGATTGATGGTGGAGCTGATTGTGATGGCGCGACTTATACATATACCTACTCTATTACGGATAATTGTGGACGTACAGCTTCTTGCGATCAGGTCTTTACTGTTCAGAATGATCCGCCAGTGATTACATTTTGTCCACCGGATGAAATAACAACTTGCGAAGCAGACATCGCATTTACAGCTGCAGAATTTACAGCAAGTTGTGGTGTATTTTATAGCTTGACAGGACCAGTTGTTGTAGGAGAACCGGATTGCCCGGGAACCACCTATACCTTTACTCATGAAGTGATGGATAATTGTGGACGCATGGTTTCCTGCGAGCAAACTTATACGATACAAAATGACGCACCTACCATTACCTGCCCGCCTGGTGATACTGTAGCTTGTGTAACAGATATTATTTTAGGAGATGCAGAATATACTTATAGCTGTCAGGTAGAAATGACTGAACCAATTGATGAAGTTGTGATCACTGGACCTGTAGTGTCTGGTGGTGCAGGATGTAATGGTTCGACTTATACCTTTACTTATACAATAACAGATCCTTGCGGAAGATCAGCTTCTTGCGAGCAAATGTTTTTTATTAATGATCCGGCAGATGTATGTTTTTGCGATTGCGGAATCATTGGAGATAGTGATGGTGACGAGGTTTGTGACGATCAAGATATTTGCCCACTGGGTGATGATAATATAGACACAGACGGCGATGGTATTCCCGATGCTTGCGACTGTGATGAGTTAGGCGATGCAGACGGTGATTTCATCTGCGATGATGAAGATATTTGCCCATTGGGTGATGACCTGATTGATACAGACGGCGACGGTATTCCCGATGCTTGCGACTGTGATGAATTAGGCGATGCAGACGGCGATTTTGTTTGTGATGATGAAGATATTTGTCCATTGGGCGATGACCTGATTGATACGGACGGCGATGGTATTCCAGATGCTTGTGATTGTGATGGCTTGGATGCTGATGGCGACTTTGTTTGTGATGATGAAGATATTTGTCCTGATGGAGATGATTTAGTAGATTCTGACGGTGATGGCATCCCGGATGATTGTGAGTGTGAAGAATCTGATTTAGACTTTGAAAATAACTCAAGTTTGAATTGGACAACCAATGCCACATCTGGTACTTATACTGTTGGAGATCAGACTATAGATGTCCAAATTGCTGATCCTGATAATATTTTTGTAGATAGCTATGAGTCGGGTTCTGGTTTTGCTGTGGGTATTGATCCTTATGATACAGATGATGCTGTGATGATTACTTATACATTATCAGAAATTTCGAGTGATGTAGTTTTCGACATTGTAGATTTAGATTATAAAACGGGTGGTTCACAACAGCAGGAAGGCGTATGTGTCTATGGTTTATTGGGCGGAAGCCCGGTACAGATCATGCCGGTTATTACTTCACTGGATGGCAATGTGTCTATCAATGGCAATTGCGCGGAAGCGACGACCAACTCATCCACTTCAGGTCAGGACGAGAGCATCTTGGTGACTTTTGATCAGTGTATCGACCAAATTGTCATTGTATATGGTTCGGGAACAAATTCGCCAACGGCGTACCCAAGCTATTCCAAAATACATATTGGTGCAGACTTTGGATTTGTCACGGCAGTTTGTGAAAACGAATGTAACGAAGATTGCGAAGACTATAATTTAGACTTTGAAAATGACTCAAGTCTGAGCTGGACGACTAATGCAACTTCGGGTAGCTACACTGTTGGTGACCAGACGATTGACATTAATATCGCCGATTCTGACAATATCTTTATAAACAGCGAAGAATCTGGTGCTGGTATCATGGTGGGTATTGATCCTTATGATACAAATGATGCTGTGACGATTACTTACACGCTGTCCGAAACATCAAGCAATGTGGTGTTTGATATTGTGGATTTGGATCGTAAATATTATGCAAACGGCTCACAACAACAAGAAGGTGTTTGTATCTATGGTTTGCTGAATGGCAGTTCAACTCAGATTATGCCAGTCATCACTTCACTGGATGGTAGTGTGGAAATTAATGGTAATTGCGCCGCAGCGACCACCAATTCTGCGACCTCTGGTCAGGACGAAAGTATACTGGTTGCCTTCAATGAATGTATTGACGAGATCGTTATCGTTTATGGATCTGGACCAGATTCACCAACTCCAGCTCCAACGTATTCTAAGATATACATTGGTGGAGAATTTGGTTTCAATACACAGGTTTGTGATAATGAATGTAATGACGGCTGTACAGATTATAGCCTGGATTTTGATAATAATACAAGCCTGACTTGGGCGGACAACGCAACATCAGGAACTTATACAGTTGATGACCAAACGATTGACATTGATATACTGGATGCTGATAATATCTTTGTGGACAGTAAAGAATGGGCGTCTGGTATCATGGTGGGTATAGATCCTTCAGATGTGAATGACAACCTAGTCATTACTTATTCACTTTCCCAAGTGTCTAATGATGTGGTATTTGACATTGTAGATTTGGATCGCAAGTATTCTTCAGGCGGTTCTAAGCAACAGGAAGCAGTTTGTGTCTATGGTTTATTGGGCGGAAGCCTCGTACAAATCATGCCTGTGATTACTTCTCTGGATGGCAGCGTGGCGATTAGTGGCAATTGCGCGGAAGCGACCACCAACTCAGCAACCTCTGGTGCCGATGAAAGTATCCTGGTGACTTTTGATGAATGTATCGACCAAGTCGTTATCATCTACGGTACAGGCAATAATTCGCCAACGACAGATCCGACCTACTCGAAAATCTATATTGGTAAGGACTTTGGCTTCAATACGGAAGTCTGCGAAGGAGCTTGTCCTATTGCTGTAGATTGTGCTTCGATTGGAGACGATGATGGCGATGGCGTATGTAATGACGCAGATGTTTGTCCGAATGGAGACGATAATATTGATGACAATAATAATGGTACGCCAGATGCCTGTGAATCTATCTGTGAAGATGCAACACTCGACTTTGCAGTAAGCGGATATTACTGGGCGAATAATACGACATCAGGTAATTATACCGTTGGAAGTCAGTCATACAGCATCAGTATTGCTGATCCTGATGACATCCTAGAATACACAGGAGAAGACGATTCGGGAATCAAGGTGGGCATTGAGCCACATACTGTGGATGATAATGTAACGATCACTTATAATCTTGGTCAAGCTTCCAATGATGTGGTATTTGACATCGTAGATTTAGACTACAAAACGGGTGGTTCACAGCAGCAGGAAGGCGTCTGTGTGTATGGTTTACTTGGTGGTAATTCAACACAGATTATGCCAGTCATCACTTCACTTGATGGTAGCGTATCCATTGATGGAAATTGTGCAGAAGCGACGGCTAATTCTTCCGCCTCTGGCGACGATGAAAGCATACTCGTGACCTTTACGGAATGTATCGATCAAGTGATTATCGTTTATGGTTCTGGTAATAATTCACCAACGAGTGATCCATCTTATTCCAGCATCACGATTGGCGAACACCTTGGATTTACCAGTGCCGTGTGCAATGTACCCTGTAATGGCAGCCAGCGTGGAGAAGGTGAAATAGACATTACACTGATGCCAAATCTGATCGGTAGCGGTTCTAATGTTACCGTAGGTATCAATCAGGATTTTGAAGGAGCAGCTGAGTTTATGTTGTTCGACGAACTGGGCAGACTTGTCTATATGAGTGACTTCGAACTTGGTTTCCAGACACGCTACGACTTTGATCCGGGTTACCTGACAGCAGGCGTTTATTTTGCTAAGGTGAGAACGGATAGCTGGTATTCTGTTACGAAGAAACTGATTGTGATCAATAGATAAATTTAAGAATAGAAATTATTGGTTAGTTAAGAGGCTGCTCATTATTGAGCAGCCTTTTTTAGTTTATGCAAATAGAGATAGACACATAAAGAAACCTATTACCCTTTTTGAATATAATTTGCTGAAAAGCAACGGAAAAAGAGCTTGCTGCGTTCTGAAATTGAACGCAGACATTATTATGACAATTCTGGAAGTGATTATGCATTTAAACGTTTACTAAACCTACGTAGGTTTAGTAAACGTTTAAATGCTCAATTTTTAAATATTAAAAATGCAAATATTATGAAACCTGTTTTTACTTTTCTTTTTATCCTAATGACCAACTGGATGTACAGCCAGTGTAGTTTTGATATTAATCTCACAGGAACAGATCCAACTTGTTTTGGGAGTGCTGATGGAAGCGTAATGACGCAAGTGAGCAATGGAACAGCACCCTATACTTATCTCTGGAATAATGGTGCAACAACACCAGATTTGACAAATTTGCCAGCAGGATGTTATGACCTTACAGTAACTGATGATACTGGTTGTGCAGAGCCAGCCACAATTTGTTTGAATGAATCGCCGCCACTCATCGTAGATGCTACCGCACCCCCAATTACCTGTGCCGGAGAATTTGTACAGGTCGATGCTATAGTGACAGGTGGAATAGGTGGACCTTATGAATTTTACTGGAGTGACGGGCAGGTTGGTAGCCCGGTGATTTTGACCGGAGGAATGTATTCGGTAACGGTAATAGACCTCAACGGTTGTACAGCAGTTACGACCTTAATCATAGATGAGCTTGCCCCGATTGACGTTACAATTGATACAGAAGATGGTGCCTGTGATGGAAGTGCAGGAGGAAGTGCAACAATCAATGTAATAGGAGGGTCGGCACCTTATACCTATGAATTTAATGGCATCTTTACTATAAATCCTATGCTTTCTGATTTAGCACCTGGTATATATGAAATTTTGATAACAGATGCCAATGGATGTACTGCTACACAATCCTTTGAAATTTTCAGCTCTTTATATTTTGAGGTAAGCACAACAACAGCTTCTTGCGATGGCTCAGATGGCACAGCAGAAGTCAGTATAGTCACTAGTTCCTCTTCCAATTTGGAATATGCCTGGAGTACGGGAAGTACCACAGCTACAGAAAGCGGACTGGCACAGGGCTGGTATTCGGTGACGGTCACCGACCTTGACGAGCCTTGCACTGTACACCGCAATTTCTATATAGATGAAGACCTTTCCTGTAAAGTCGTGCTGGGCGGTTATGTCATTAATGATGATATAAATCCTGATTGTGTAGATGATGCAGGTGCGGTGAGACTGGAAAATAGAATGATGATTCTGGATAATGGACTGGCAACTTTTACGGATGCAGATGGCTATTACGAATTTATTCTGGATGCTGGTACTTATGATGTAGAAATGGTACTCACCAATCAATACGAAGCCCTTTGTCCGGCCTCGGCAATCAGTACGGTTAGTCTACCTACTGATGGTATGGTATCGGATGATAATGATTTCTATGTAGAATACGCGCCTTACCAGGATGTCTGTGTATCGGTAGTTATGGGATTAGCAAGACCCGGCTTTCCGATTAGTTACTTTTTAAATACCTGCAATATCGGTGGGGAAACCGTTACAAATGGAACAGTGACTTTTACCCATGACAGCCTGTTGATTGATATAGTCTTTGACCCGCCAGCAGATAGTTATGATCCGCTGACTTATACTGCGACCTGGAATTATACTGATTTTGAACCGAATGAATGTTTTATTTTAAGCATGGATGCCACTGTCCCAGTCGGTACGCCTCTAGGCACTTTGATTGATGGTGAAATAACAGCCGACCCAGTTGCAACAGACGACAATCCAACTAATAATGTATCCGAGTGGCATCAGACGGTAACAGGTTCCTACGATCCCAATGACAAACGCGGCTTCATCGGTGACTCCAATGAATGGGGCGGCGATATTCTGGAAGACGATGTGAGTTTTAATTATAATTTACGTTTTCAAAATGTAGGAACGGACACTGCCTTTACCGTTGTGGTAAGAGATACGCTGGATTTGACTGTATTTGACATTGAAAGTATTCAGCCCGGACCAAGCAGCCATCCTTATAGTCTACAGTTTGAAGATGATAATGTACTGGTCTTTTGGTTTGAAAATATTTATCTGGTGGACAGCACGACCAACGAACCTGCTAGTAATGGTTTTGCAAGTTTTACCATCAGCCGTTTTCCAAATTTGCCGATAGGCACAGAAATAAAAAACTCCGCCGCTATATTTTTTGATTTTAATGCACCTGTAATTACCAATACAACAATACATACGATCAGTAATCCACTGAGTATCTCCGAGCCTGAATTGGATATTGATGCCAATATTTATCCTAATCCAATCACGGATGAAACGGTCGTGAGTTATCAGTTGGAAAAAGCTGAAACAGTCAGTATTTCAGTCATTGACCAGTTGGGACGAACTTGTTTTACCTTATTGGAAAATGAAAAACAAACGGGCGGAGACTATACACTTGAACTAAGCGGAGAGGACTTGACGCCTGGGGTTTATTTGTTACAAATTACCACAGCAGACGGACAGGTGAGTAAGAAATTTTTGAAGTAGAAAGCTGCCTACTCCAGAAAAGGTTTGAGCAAAAGCAATTGTCATTGCAAAGCAAAGTAAAGAGTGTGTGAGTATTACTTATAGTAATGAGATCATAGCTAAAATATATTATGTTTAAATTGAATAATTATTGATTATTATTTGAGTTGTGTTATCATTGCATTTCACTGTGGTCAATATTAGCTGTTTTGACCATTAATTACATTAAACATTTATCAATAATTAACAATTATGCTTAAACACAAAACTAACTTACTACTTCTGGCTATGGGAAGCTTCTGCATGTTATTTCTTAATGCTTGTAAAGATGATGATGCTAAAGATACAACTATAAGCGCAGTAGCGAATATGGTCGCGACCAATTCAAGTGGTCTTACTGGCACCGTGACGTTTACGGAAAATAGTGAAGGCATGGTGTCTATGGTTGCAACTATCGGAGGAATTTCGGAAGGTGACCATGCTATCCATATACATGAGGTAGGAGATTGCAGTGCTGCTGATGGTACTTCTGCAGGAGGACACTGGAATCCAACAGGTGAAGACCATGGTGTATGGGGAATTCCCCCTTTTCATCGTGGTGACATTGGAAACATTGTAATTGATGCAAATGGCAATGGTACGGTAAGCCAAATGACTGATCTTTGGTGTATTGGATGCAGCGATGACACTAAAAATATTGTTGGAAAAGCTCTGATTATCCATGAAGGACCGGACGATTTTTCTTCCCAGCCTTCTGGTGCAGCAGGACCACGACTTGGTTGTGGAGCTATTGAAAGACAATAGACTTTATTACAAAATTATAGAAAGCCTGGACTTTGTGTCCGGGCTTTTTTGAAAGCTACACAGCTACAACTGTTCTTCCTGCTCATACTGAATATGCGAGCGATACTTCAAAAACGGTATCTTCAATAGAAATCCAACATCATTAGCTTCCTGCTTATCCATGTGCGTATCCACACCATACACCAGTTTTTTATTATCAACCACGACATAAGTCCCAAAAATACGATCCCAAAAAGAAAAGATATTGCCATAATTGGTGTCGCTATAAGGCTGACGATAATGATGATGTACCCGGTGCATATTAGGCGTACAAACCACCCAAACCAAAGCATCATCCAGCCACTTCGGCATGGATAAATTAGCATGATTAAATTGCGTCATCACCAGCGATAAAGATTGGTATAAAAAAATCATCCAGACTGGTGCGCCAACGATAATGACAGCAATCAGCGTAAAAACATAACGAATGACGCTCTCTCCAGGATGGTGACGATTGGCTGTTGTCGTATCCACATGCTGATCAGTATGATGAATCAAATGAAATTTCCACATCCACTTCACATGATGCTCCGTGTAATGTGCTAACCAGGCACCAATGAAATCCATCAACATCAGTCCGATAAGTGCGACTAGAATAATGGGAAAACCAGCCATCCAGTTCATCACACCAAAGCCATTACTAGCCACCCAGTCGGCAGTCAGTACCAGCAGAAATGCCATGGATAAATTGACCAAAATTGTTGTAGCCGTAAAAAATATATTTAGCCCTGTATGCTTAGCCCGATTATAGGTTTTCATGGAAAACAAAGGAGCAGCATTTTCCAGTAAAAAGAAAAAAGTCAGCCCGCCGACCAGTAAAATGGAACGGTGCAGCGTGGGCATGTCAGTGAAATAGGTGATAATGGTATCCATGTTCGATGTGTTGTGGTGTTGTCGTGTTGATGTGTTATCGTGTTATGACTTTATTCTAAATAAGCGTTGAAAATTTACTTCCTATCATGACACTTTGCAAAACTGTCATTCGAAGAGCTATCCAAGATAGCGACGAATGATTTGGTAGCCAATGGTTTTAGAACGTGTTTAAATTTCTCTTAATTGGCTGCAAATGGCAAATTTTCTCCTGCACTGCGTTGCTCTTCGGTCGTGTAGCGATGGCTGCCCACCCGCTGTCGCGGTTCAATCACTTGAATGTCCACAGGACATTCACCCTGCGGGATCGTTCTTTCATCCCACAACTCACATTGCCATCAAACAAGTCCAGTAATCCTCCGACCAGGGCTGAGTCACATCATCAAAGCCAGCCTGAATCAGCCATATCATCTGCTCATTCACATCATCTGGTTTATCGTATTTTGCATGGTGGTCAGCCATCCAGTTCCAGTCTGCATCTGTTTTGTCATTGGAACGAGCAAAGGCTTCCCATGTTTTCAAAAACGGATCATGAAGCGATTTGTTCTGATGGTCAAGCATCAAATCTGAGTAAACAAATATCCCCTTTTTATCCAACCAAACCGGCAATTGTGCAAAAAGTTGCTGCTTTTCTTTGCTGTCCAGGTGATGAATACTCAGTGTGGCAACAATCAAGTCAAAAGCTCCAGACTCAAAGTCTGCCTCCTGAATATAAGCTTCCACAAAATGAATAGAATTGTCCTTGAAGCGTTCCGCACAGGCTTTACGCATTTCCGCAGAAGCGTCGAGCAAGGTATATGCTGCATCAGGAAATTTAGACAGTAGAATAGCTGTTGCATTCCCATTGCCACAGCCCAAATCCAAAATACGTTTCGGCTGAAAATCGACGGGTAGGTAATCTACATTAGCTGTTAGCATCTTACGATAATGCGGTACAAAATCTTCCATGATTTTGGTGTATGTACCTGCCCAAATATCAAATTCCTGATTGACTTTTTGCATGATTTGATTTTTGAAATGAGTGAATGAATGGATGATAAAATGAGTGAATAAATTATAAATCCATTCATTCATTTTTCCCATCCACAATTCTTGAAATACCGAGCGGATTAGCAGCTTTCAGGGCATCAGGCAACTGCTCATCTGGGAAATTCTGATAACATAATGGACGTGCAAAACGCTTGATTGCTGCTGTGCCCACTGAGGTAAATCGTCCGTCACTCGTCGCAGGATATGGACCGCCGTGGTGCATGGCATGACAAACGGCTACGCCCGTAGGTACATCATTAAAAATCAGTCGTCCGGCTTTTTCCTGTAGAATGTGAATTAGATTTTTATAAGTATTCAGCTCACCCGGTTCGCCCATGAGCGTACTGGTCAGTTGTCCGGTTACACTATTAGCGACAGCCGCTAAGTCCTCATCGCTTTTGCATTTGACCAATAAAGAAAAAGGCCCGAAAACTTCTTCATGCAAAGCCGGGTTTTTGACAAATGCCGCTGCGCTCACAGAAGCAATAGCAGGCAAAGCCTGATGTGTTCCGCCTTCCTTGATGGCTTGTTCCTGCTGTACACCTTCGGCGTTTATCGCGCTTGTTTTTTTATCATTATAATTATTGAAAATGCCTTTGTTCAGCATCGTGTAGGGTTTTAGTTGTCCCACTGCTTCGCGCAAATGCTGAATAAAATTGGCTGTTTGGTCGTCTTCTTTTATAACTAATAAACCTGGGTTGGTACAAAATTGTCCTGCACCCATGTTGAGCGATTTTGCCAACTGGCTAGCAATTTCTCCGCTTCGGTTTTTAATGGCTTGAGGCAATAGGAAAACTGGATTGATGCTGCCCATTTCTGCAAAAACAGGAATAGGCTCTTCTCGCTGTTGAGCCAGTTTATACAAAGCCATACCGCCTCGATGCGAACCTGTAAAAGCGACTGACTTAGTCAGTGAATGCATGACCAATAACTGCCCAATCTGATAGCCTTTGCTATTTAAAGAAGAAAAAACACCGTCTGGCATTCCAGTCTCCTTTGCTGCATTAATGATTGCTTCACTCACCATCGCATTGGTGCCGAGGTGCGACTCATGTGCCTTCACAATAACCGGACAACCTGAGGCCAGCGCAGCAGCCGTATCGCCACCCGCCGTAGAAAATGCCAGTGGGAAATTGCTCGCCGTAAAGACGACAACTGGTCCAACTGGAATCAACAATCTACGAATATCTCCACTTGCGGTGTCAATAGTAGCATCGACCCAAGAACCTTCTTCAGCTACTTGTGCAAAGAGACGCAATTGACCACAGGTTCTGCCGCGCTCGCCCTTTACTCTTCCTTCCGGTAAACCAGATTCCTGCATCACACGGCTGACCAGCGTATCGCCTAACCCCTCAATATTATCGGCTATTTTTCGTAAAAATTCACCCCGTTTTGCACCAGAAAAATGGCGGTATTGTAGAAAAGCGTCCTGTGCTTTTTGCATGACACGGTCGGCTTCGTTTTCTGTCGCTGCGCTAAAACTGCCTTCCAGTATTTCGTCAGCAGCAGGATTCCAGGCTTGCAGGGTGTCTGTGCTTTCGGCAGATAATTCAAAGCCAATGATGTTCTTTAATTGCATATTGTGTGGTGATTGGTTGATTGATTAGTGATTGGTAACTGGTTGAATGGTGATTGGTTCGTTTAATTTTTACTTCGTAAAAATCTCTTTTCTCTTCGCAACGAATGAAATCTCACTCCTATTGCTTGCTGAGTTAGAGCAGTAAAGATAATGTGTTTTGTGTTGCTTAACAAATTCAATCACCAATTACTAATCACGAATCACCAATTTACCAATTTACCAAATTCACAATATGGCAGGCGGCCAATCCAGCAGTTTCTGTTCGCAGGCGGCTGGTGCCGAGGCTGATGGGCTGATAGGCATTTTGCAAAGCGAGTGTTACTTCTTCTTTAGAAAAATCGCCTTCTGGGCCGATCAGGATAGTTGTATTCATGCCTTTAGTATAGGCATTTTTTAAGTGGGGAAGGACTTCATTCTCATGACAATGTGCGATGAAATTTGTAGCGTCTGCGCTTATATTTTTACGAATAAAATCCTTAAAAGAAGTGAGTTCATTGAGTTGTGGTAAATAGGCTTTTAGGGATTGTTTCATGGCGGTCAGCATGATTTTTTGCAGGCGGTCAGTGCGAATGTTCTTGCGTTCGGAACGTTGGCAGAGTAGGGGCGTGACCTCAGAGATTCCGAACTCTGTTGCTTTTTCCAACATCCATTCCAGGCGACTGATATTTTTAGTAGGTGCTATGGCAATATGTAAATGAAAGCCCGGAGCCTGGTAGTTTTGCTGCTCGTTTTTGATATTGAGGGTGCATTTTTTTCTGCTGGCTTCCAGAATTTCGCCCTCATAAAAACCACCTTTCCCATCGACAAAATGAATCGTATCGCCTGCCTGTTTGCGTAAAGCCTGCAAACAATGACGTGCTTCCTCTGGAGGCAATGTGGCTATGCCATCTTTGATGTCATCTGTGTAAAAAAGAATCACGGCAGACTGGAAGTTATTTTATGTTCACTGCCTTTGCGAGCGTATTCAATGACAATGTCATAATAATTTTTTGTGTTTATTTTGGACTCCAGCCAGAGTTTATAACTGATACATTTTTCGAAAGGCACACCATAAGGCGGATGTTCTGATATGAACTGCTGAATGATTTTTAATTCAGTTGGGTCGGGATCAAATTCCCCATCTTTAAGGATGTCCACAAGAAGATTGATAAAAGATTTGAAAATTACATTATTAGCCTCAGCAAGCAATTTTTTATAGACTCGCTTGGTGCGGCGAAGGTGAGTCAAGGCATAACGATGCTCTTTCTTTTCGTAATAAATAATAGCTTCGAGTATGGCAACTTCCATTCTAAATTCCCGTGGCAACTTATCATGAATTTCGGAAATATAACAGGGCGCCAATTGTTTCAGTGCATTATCGTAATCTCTTTTTGCAAAATAACCCTGCGCCAGCCGCCCGATATGCCCGACGAGCACACTTTGCGGAAGTTCTGACAAATGAGCAATATCACGCCCGTCAAGGTATTCATCCGTCAGTTTATGTAGGGTTTTAAGGTTTTTATCTATCTGATTGGTATGGTAATACATGGAGCATTTATACGTCATGTAAAATGGCATGTATTTATCCATGTAAAGACTGTCGTATTGTTCCATGGCTTTATACATGGTTTCCATATACGGAATAGATTCTGGCACTCTAAGTAGCCAGTGGTAGGTGGCAACAATCCAACTCAGGGTATAAATTTTGGTATTATGATGTGCTTTTGTAAATAATTGCTCATCTTCAAATTCCTGGTAGCCTTTGATGAGGTGTTCTAATAAAAGGTCTAGTTTTTTCTCCTGATATAAAATATTCAGGATGCCCTGAAAGACATCATAACGGGCATTGAAAGAAGTTTTGACCAGGTCAGATGCAGAAAGTTCATCTTTGATTTCTGCCATAGTCTGCAAAATTTCCGAGTCTGCTGAATCGTTATGAATACTGGAAGTCAGTTTGAACGTAACCCGAGATACAATGTATCTTAGCTCACTGAGTTTGTCGTGCTTTTCGCGAATTTTTTTCCGTTTTTCTATATAGCTTCGTGCATCAATTGTGCCTATGACAGTTCCCATGTTAATCAATTCGCGATAAACAATCATAGCCAACTCATAAGCTTCTATTTTCAGAGATTTTTTCTCGGCTTCGAGTAGGAGCGTATGTGCAGTGGAATAGTCATCTTTGTTAAATGCAATGCGGGCCAGCATAATCGTGCGATACACCTGAAGATGGTCATCCATTCGACCGTACTGTACCAGCAGACTTTGCTGTACTTCATCTAGCAGGCGATTACGCAGGCGATAAAACGCATTTTTACTCATTCCAGGAAACAAGTTCTTGATGATGAGTTCATTGTTTTTATAGGTCTTGTGATAATATGCTTCGAATAATTGAACGATCTTACTTTCTTTTTGATTCGTTCGCATTCGATTAACAAAGAAGATGAAGTTTTTGGCTTCTTTCTCGCTAAGTGATTGTATAATGTCCTCGACTTTTCTCATTAACGGTATTGGTTTTCTATTGCCTTTTAGATATCTCCGTTGTTAGTATTTTAATGTATATTAGGTGCAACCTTAAATATAGGGAATAATTCAGGTTTAGGTAAAAATGATGCCAACTATTTTTAAATTTATCTAAAAAACAGGCAAATACACAATTTAAAAGTATATAAAAATGGTTTTTTACACTTATAGGATTCGTTTTTTAGTCTTATTTTTTATTGCCTTATCGACTGTAAGTCAGGCACAAGACTGGCAGTGGGCAAAAAAGATGGGCGGCATGGGCTTTGAACACGGACAGAGCATTGTCCTGGACGGAAATGGCGGATTATACGTATCTGGTACTTTCGAATTAGAGGCAGATTTTGGAGATACGCTGGTGTCGGCAGGGCATAGTGATATTTTTATTTCCAAATACGATACCATAGGCAATCGCCTCTGGACAAGACAGGCAAGCGGAGAAGGGAAAGATTATAGCTTAGGAATGGCTGCGGATACTGCAGGAATATACCTGACGGGCTTTTTTGAAGATAGTCTGCATTTTGGTGCGACTGCAATTGGTGCAGAACAGCAAGACGTTTTTGTAGTAAGATATGATACTTCAGGAACGCTGAGATGGGCAAAGAAATTTGGGGGTTGGGGTTTTGATGCAGCTTATGATATGGCAAGGGACACAAAAGGCAATCTGTACATTGCGGGTGTATATTCAGATACTTTCCAAGTGGATACTTTTCATTTTTACAAAGCACGTTGGCGGGGTATTTTTTTAATGAAGCTGGACGCTGAAGGTAATGTAGATTGGGTGAAAGGTTCATCAGGACAAGGGCAGATATTGGTCAATGCGCTGACACTGGATGCTGATGATAATGTTTATCTGACTGGAGAATTTTCGGGAGAAAATGTGATTGATGGCGATACCATCAAAGGGAAAAGGGGGATTTATGTCGCCAAAACAGATGCTTCAGGAACATTGAAATGGGTGAAAAACTGGGGCAATAAAGACATTTATGGTTTCGGTGGTGATATTGTAGCAGACAGTTCGGGGGTGTATGTAACCGGAGCCTATCAGGGCATCGGAGTCTTTGGTGATGATTTGATGACTGGCTTAGGTGAGACGGATATTTTCTTATTGAAAATGGCTAAAGAAACAGGCGAATTGGAATGGCTGGAAAGGGCAGGCGGCCTAGCGCACGACAAAGGAATGGGCTTATTATTACACAAAGAAAAACTATACCTGACGGGCTGGTTTGATCAACAATCCAATTTTGCAGATACGATTATGACAGCAGGTGGCGGCAATAATTTTTTTATTGCGCAATATAATAAAGCCGGGCAAGCTGAATGGGTAGAGTCACCAATACAACAAGGGCTGGCTTATGGTAAAAGTCTGGTCGCTGATGAGTCGGATAATTTCTATACCACAGGCTGGTTTACCCGCATCCTTAATTTTCCGACGGACTTATTGATAGCCACAGGAGAAGCGGATGTTTTTATCGCAAAATTTCGGTATAAAGCTGAGGAGTGAAGAGGGTCGATAGTCCATGGTCGGCGGTCGATGGCTGTTTGATATAATAGGCGCATTTTGCTATCGACCATAGACCATAGACTATCGACCAGATTTTATTCATACACCGCGCGTTCTACACAGAAGTCGTAGAAATACGGTTTATATTTTATACAAAAATAGTCTGGCAGAGTTTTCTTTTTGTATTTTAATTCTTCATTAATTAGAACCGAAAGCTTTGTAAGCGAGACAGATGGCGCGCCTTTTTGTCGGGCATACATTTGCTCAAAATTATCCAGTAAACCATCAAAACTCACATTTTTTGTCGAAGCAGCAGGCGGCGCGCGAAGTCCGGAAGCCATCACGAAGAAGCCCCCAAAACTTAATAGTAAAAAGACCAATGCGAGCAAGCGAAAATTGGTATAAAAGTGTAAAAGCCCGGCAATAAGTAGCAAGCCAATTAGTCCTAAAACAATGTTCCTCGCATTCTTTTTTCTGAATTTATCACCTGTTTTTTTGATCTTATCCAGATTGCTAATTTCCGTATCTGTCTTAGGTTGTACTTTTCGTCGGGTTTGTGTATCGGTATTGTTTGGATGTACCGGAATACGGTCGGCATCAGTAGTGACATCCGTGCTAATATCTGTGATAACATCTTTCTTTTTTCTTACCTTATCGACAATGTTGTCCATGAAATCTTTGGTGTCATTGCCCAGCTCTAAGAAATCTGGAACGGTGAAGTTTTTATACTTTTCAGGGATGTGATTCTCCAGAAAAGTCGGCGTGGCTTCGCGCTGATAAGTAATATAAAAAACACCAATAATGAAAGGAATGAGCAAAATACGCCAGAGATTGGAAGACACAGAACGCAGCCAGATAAAAGAAATCGGTATAATCACCCAGGCAATGCGAATGAGCGAATGAATATCATAAGCCACATCCATTTTTTCGCCTTCGCAACTAAAACAAGTCGCACATTTCAAAATCCACCAGAAAGTAGTTCCTGTCAGGCGAAGCCAGTCCCAGATAAAAGAAAGATTGAATCGTGGAATACCTTTCACGTATGCCACGGCGTTGAGGAGGAGTAGAAAAACGATAGGCGCAACAACGAAAGCCATCACCGACCCGACAAAGGCACGAGCAACATTGATGGCGCGATCCACTCCCCGTATTTCCAGGTAATTATTGAGACGGGAAAGGGCAAACAATACCAGCAGCAGCCCTAGTAAATAAGGCCAATGTCCCTGGATAAACTGACCAGGATTCCTCAGGAAATCCTGAAGGAAATCATTCCATGTGACAAGCGCGACTATCACAATTTGTATGTTTAAAAGAAGATCTTCTATTTATAAAATCCTCAAATTCAGACGTTCAATGTCTATGTTAAACGCAAAAGTACAACAAAATGTTGGAAGTTTCAATGTTTGATTTGTTATAGCTGTGGAGATTATGCCTCTTTTAGCTCAAATTCCCGCTCTGTCAATTCTTCGCCATTCACAATAATTGCCAGTCGATGTATGCCAGGATAATGCTTTCGTGTCGTCAGGTTTTTGAAATGCTGTTTGCGATTAAACGTGTAAGACTGAGCCCCTTGAAATTCCTTTTCGGCAAGATGAAAGACCTTGCGTGACTGTGTGCCATTTGCTTTGACAAAGTAGACACCATATTCCAGTCGAATGCTGCGTTGCTGCTTGCTATCGACATGCAAAGTGAATGAAAAGCGAAAATCTTCTCCAATTTGAAGTTGATCTTTTGTAAAAGCAAGTTCAGTAATACGAAGCTTAGAAGCATCGTCAAGACCAAATAAGGCTAAAGCTCTTTTATCACCCTGTTTCAATAAGGTACGTGTACCATGTTTCACAATCCAGTTGGTATGCGGATGGTCAGCTCTCAGCCAGCGAGCTGCTATTTGGAGAACGGTTTCAGGATGGTCTTTAATGATGTCATTGAGATTATTGGCAACACTCTTACGAACATACAAAGCCTCATCCGCTTTCAATTTTTCAAGAATAGGTAGAATGGGTGCGGGGTCGGCTTTGAAAGCTTTTAATGCGCCACCCCAGGGCAGACGCGGACGAGAGCCTTCACTCGCCAGACGACGGATATGCTCATTCTCATGGTCAGCCCATTTTAGCATTTGCTGCATCATTCGTTTGGGGTATTCTCGAATAAAAGGGCGTACTGCAAATTCCGAGGTACTGTAAGAAGTGAAATGTGCCAGGGCAGGAATAGAAGTATCGTAATCTTCCAGTCCATATTGTTGTACAAAATCGGGAAAAATCATTCCAAGCAGTCCATCTTTTATAGTTGGAGCGACTTTATAAAGTAGAGCAATTTGTTTAGGATAAGTGCCGGGAATTGTAGCGTGCATAGTTTGAGTAACATGTCGCATTCGCTGTTTGAGTTCTCGTTGCGTCCAGTCTTTGTCTAGTACTCTTTGTTTAAAAGCCTTAGCATCAAAACCAGTTGATTCCTGTGCAATAGCGTTTCCCAGTGTTGTTATAAACGCCTCATTATAGAGGGCTTTTAAGGTGAACTTTTCTTCCATAATAGAGTTGCTTTCGACTCCGCTCAAACAACTAATATTGGTGGTTCGTTGAGCGTAGCCGAAACTGTATTGTCTTCGACTCCGCTCAGACAACTAATATTGGTGGTTCGTTGAGCGGAATCGAAACGAAGCATAATCGTTATTGTTTATCCATATCATTTTTAAGCGTCTCAAGTTCCTCCATGAGTTCACTCATTTCGTCTTTGATGGCTTCATTTTGTTTTTCTGGCTCACTGCTGCGAGTCGTTTTAGTGGTTTCAATGAGTTGATCCAATTGATTCCTTTTTTCTTCCAGCTCTTTCAAGCGTTCAGGGAAATTTTGACCGATTTCCTGCGCTTTTTTGCCCAATTGTGAAATAACGTTGCCTGTTTTTTCAATGGCATCATCAAATTTACCTTCAGCGTAATTTTTCTTGGCACTTTGGAAAAGTTTGCCGACTGCGCTACCGACACCTTTTACGCCATTTGTAATTTCTTTGTTTACTGCACGGTCTTCGTCTGTACCATAAAAATGATTATAGCCCATAAAAGCAATTGCGGCAAAGACAACTAACGATAATATTCTTCTCATGATATATTTTTTATTTGTGATAGATGATTAACTGTTTATGAATATGGTTTGTTGCCACAAAGATACAAAAAAAGAAAAAACCGAAGCCCCATTGGGCTTCGGTGAAAAACAAATGAACCCACAAAATAGTATCTTGAGTCAAGTTGCGGATAAACGCTAACTTGAAAAAATCAAAAGAAAAAATCCAAATTCCAAAGAATAATGACGCTTCAGTAAAGTTTTTGGAATTTGGATTTTTCGTTTTGGAATTTGCCTCATTACTTATCATATTGAGCCAAATCTAAAGACTCAATAAGTTTGATCAATTTTTTATCATATTGTTTGCCTGTAGCGTAGCCTGCTTTTTTCAAACCTTTTGCCCAGCCTTTATAGTCTGTTCTTTTCAATTTGTATAGCGGACGATAACGCTTACTAGTCGCTAGTAAAAGACTGTGTGCGCGATAGCTTTCCCATGCAGTATTGTATTTGCGAAAAAAGTCTTTATGGTCATCATCATGGAAATTGGTGCAATGTCCTTTTGCGCATTGAGTCGAAAAACATTTCATGCCAAAATGGTTATTATTTTCTTCAGCAAGACGACTGATGCCTCCATTACTTTCCAGTATGCCTTGCGCTAATGTGATGCTTGCCGGAATACCATATTTTTTCATTTCACTGATGGCAGTCCCTTTGAATCGCTTGATATAAGCCTGACAATCTCGACGTTTTTTCTTCACCTTCACGGTAGGCTTAGATTCCGCCTCATCAAAAACTTCGAGTGGATTGAGAAATAAACCTGCTTCACTTTCAGGAGAGGGAGGAACGGCTTGAGTCTGAATAGGCAGATGCGCATAAGTCGGCGTTTGCGGCTGCGCAGGAGCAGGAGAGCTGACAAACATGGCACTAGAGTTCGGTGGTGTCTTTGTAGCAGAAAAAACAGGCAACATACTGCTTGTATTGAGTTGTATACTGGTATCGCTGCGAAGCAATACATTGGCTGCCATAAAAAGAATAATGAGCTTGATTGATGTTTTGAAGTAATGAGCTAAAAAAGCGATTACTTTTTTTGTGCGATTTGGGCTAAGATCCCAGGTGATTGTTTGACTATTCATAATAACGTGTTTTAAACTTATAATGCAAAGATAAAACAAAATGTTTCATTTTGCAAATTATAAATTCAAATTGTTTTTACGAATGGTCAAATTTTAAATAAATACAAATATAAATTAACTGATAATCAGTTTTTTATTATGTATATTTAATGCACGTTTTTATTTCTTTTTTTTAATAATCTATCACGAATTTGCCTCACCTAAGCTCTCCGTCCTTCGGCGGAGAGGGACTTCGCCTGCGCTTGCATCGCTTTGCTCGCAAGCTGGACTTTTTCTTTTTACAGTGTCAGTGTCAGTGTCAGTGTCAGTGTCAGTGTCAGTGTCAGTGTCAGTAGCAGTAGCAGTAACAATGAGTTTATCTAGTTACCAATACACCAGTTACCAATATACCAGTTACCAATACACCAGTTACCAATACACCAGTTACCAATACACCAGTTACCAATATACCAGTTACCAATACACCAGTTACCAATATACCAATCACTAAATAGCCAATACCTGCGCCATTTTCATCAGATAAGGATTTAGTTTTTTCTCTTTGGTGATCGCGTCTTCCAGTGTTGTGTATTTGACTTTATCATTGACAATACCAACCATCACATTTTGTTGTCCATTCAGCAGCCCTTCGACAGCTGAGTAGCCGAGGCGACTTGCCAAAACCCTGTCTGAAGCCGTAGGAGAACCGCCACGTTGCAAATGCCCGATGATAGCTACTTTGCTTTCATAATGCTTATAACGCTTATCCACTTCCTCTGCTATTTTTATTGCGCCTCCATTTTTATTGCCTTCGGCAACGATAATCAAATTAAACAATTTTTTGCGCTTGACGCCAATTTTTAAAGCTTCAATTAGCTCATCAATATCGGTATGTGTTTCGGGTAGTAAAATATTACCAGCTCCCACGCCAATTCCTGTATTCAAAGCAATATAACCAGAATCTCGCCCCATCACTTCAATGAAAAACAGCCGATCATGAGAATCCGCAGTATCACGAATCTTATCGACTGCTTCGATGGCTGTATTCACTGCGGTATCAAAACCAATCGTATAATCTGTGCCATACAAATCGTTATCAATCGTACCGGGAATACCAATGAATGGAATCTTATAATCTTGCGAAAAGATATGCGCACCAGTAAAAGTTCCGTTCCCGCCAATAGCCACGACTGCATCGACATCTGCTGCGACCAATTGCTCATAAGCCTGCTGCCGTCCCTCTGGTGTTCGGAAAGCTTTACTTCTTGCCGTTTTCAGTATCGTGCCACCTCTGTGAATGATATTGGCTACGGTACGGGTATTCATCGGCTCAAAATCCCCTTTTATCATGCCCTCATAACCGCGTATAATGCCGTCAATTAATAATTTATGACCAGCAGCAGTTCGCACCACCGATCTAATACAGGCGTTCATTCCTGGCGCGTCGCCACCGGAAGTCATAATTGCTATTTTTCGAATTTCGCTCATCTTTTTGCTAACTGGGTGTATTAATAAGTAATTAAGTAATTGTGTATTTGGGGTGAAATTTCAAAACCGCTGTAAGATATTGTATTTCCGACACTAAGGCAATGCGGATGTTCAATTTGTTTAAGAATTTTTCATATTATCTTGCATATTGGCTTAAAGTATCCTGAATCAGATTGTCTAAAACTATAGGAAGACTGGCAATGCCACCGCCAACGGCATACAGCGGACTAGAATCCTGATTGATCCAGCCTAATACTGTCCAGCCTTTGTCCAATAATTGTTTGATATACGCCAAATCCGCTTCTACAACTTCCTGATGGGTTTTGCCACCATATCCACCATCTTTGATCTCGTAGGTCATGGTAGTGATGGGCGCAATCTGGAGGAGATGCTGTAAATCGCTATACTCCGTTTCCATGAGTTTTTCCATTTTAGTCATGACGTCTGCCTGATTAGAACCGGAAGTTCCGGTAAACCATTCTCCTGCATTATATACTTTATGGATATTGACGGTTTGCCCGTAATTGGCGGAATAGGTGATGGCTACTCCTTTCACACCTGAATCGATTAGGGTTTGGGCTTTGTCAAGAATGCTTCTGGCCTGCTGTTCTGAGGAAACGAAAGCTCCGTTTTCATCTTTATAAGGCAGATGAAAATTGATGAATGTGGTCATTTGTACATTGTTTTTGAATAACTTGAATTATGGATGCATAAGTTACATGAAAATGTGTAATATTAAAAGAGAAAGGTATTAAACTTTGAATGCATGGGAAAATAATCTTATATTGTGCAACAAATAATTTGCCCGATACCTCCACAACTAGAAAGCATTTTTTAACCAAATAAATAATTATTCATGGCAACAGTAAAAGGGCCTTTAGTTTATTCAGAATGGACACATAATGATGCAGAAGAACATGCCCTCACTCTTAACATAGATTTTTACTGTCCTAAAGGCTGGACTTGCGCTTTGGTGAATGAAAAGGGGGAGAATGTTTCAGGCGATAAAGTGGAAATAAAGACAATAGAAAACCCACCTAAGGATGGTCCTATGGCTGAGGCAGTCGCTTTTTATAGAATCTACAAAGATTTAAGTGACGATGACGAATTGGAAACAGTGAAGGTGCAACAAGATTTAGATGGAAAGTGGAAAGACTATGCGGTAAGTAATCTTGTCCGATATGAGGTTCGTCTGTGTATGTATGATTGGGATGAATATCAGGCACACCAAAAATATACAGCAATTTATACAGCACTTAACCCTGGCGGGAATAAAGAGTATATAGAACTCGCAGCAATTGAAGCAGCGATAGGGGAGTATGCCTACGATGAGGTGCTTCAAGAACGCTTGAGGCGTTTCCATGAAGACCTGTCCATTTATATAATTGATGGTAAAGAATACCTTAAATCAGAAGATATAGGGATCGTACTTTACCATATTCCCAAGCATGTAATTGTGATTATAGGTGGTGGTGAATAATATAGGAGATTACATTTTTTCTTTTTTGAGAAACAAAAGGTTATTCGGATTCATTTTACTTTATATTATTCCTTATATCTCTTGTGCTAGTGGGGGGAATATCACCCTGTTTAATTGTGATGAATCGAATTGGAAAGATTTTGCTGTCTATACACAAACACAAAATGCCGAAGTCCACACCTGCCTGCTGAATGAAATAAAAACTCAGGGAAAAAGGTATTTGGAAAGACCTTATAACTGTTATTTTTATATTGCACAAGCTTGTTATTACCAGACAAATTACGGAAGTTCAACCCACTATGCTCAACAAGCCTTAAATGCGACCAATAAACCAGAAGATTCTACAAGGGCATTATTATTACTTGCTCGAACATGTCGTGCCAATGACAAAATTTCAGAAGCACAAAACTACACTTTACAGGCACTGTATATTGCTCAAAGAACTTTGGAGGAGGACAGGGCTTATGCCTACATCGAACTTGCAAGAATCAATTATACCTTAAAGGATTCGCTGAATGCCACGCAATATCTTGATCGGGCAGGAAATATTGTAGAAAATGTGCAAAATCCGAACTTAAAGGGAGCGTATTACTATCAGAAAGCACGGGTGCAGTATTGGTACGAAGGCACAACTGATCTTGATGAAGTTATCACGCAACTTCTTAAAAGTCTGGAGTATTCTGAATCAGCAGAAAATTATGCACAAATCGCAACGACACTGGATTTTTTAGGAAGTTGTTATTGGCGCAAAGCAGCATATAAGGAAGCAAAAGAGTATTATGAAAAGGGGCTGGAGGTTAAAAATATGATGGGAGATATTTATGGACAAGCCATGTTATATAACAACCTCGCAAGTCTAAGTTATATGCAAGATATGGAAGCCAATATTCCGGAAGCCATTCAATATTTTAAAAAGTCGGCCAAACTGAGTGAAAAAATTGATGCCTTTGAGCTGCTTAAAGCAACTTATGGAAATATTGCTGCCATGTATGAACAAAATAAACATCCTGATTCGACAATAGCTTATTTTCGGAAGACAATGGCGGTTATGGACACCTTAAAACTCCGACAGCGTGAAGATCTAATCTATGACCTCCAAACTCAATACGAAACCCGAGAAAAAGAACAACAAATCAAAGCACAAAAGCAACAATTGTCTTATCTTGGACTTAGCGCAGGCTTATTGGCACTCGTGGCAGGGCTGATTTACTTCTTGTATCGACAAAAAAGCCGACTGAATACCATCATTACCGGACAAAAGGAAGAGCTGGAAAAACTCAATAGTTTCAAAAACCAACTGTTCTCCATTATGGGACACGACCTGCGAGGCATGATGTCCAAACTGAATATGTCGCAGCGAAAAATGGTACGCGTGCAGGCAAAACAAGGCGATGACGATATGAAAGCACCTGTTTCCAAAATGGGGGCAATAATAGACGGACTAAACGGGTTTATTGAAAATATCTTATATTGGGGATTCTCCCAGACCAACAGGCTTCATTTTACTTATGAGAATATCAATGTGGACAGCGTGGTGGAACAGGTAGCTTATAATTTTAAATACGATTTAGAACATAAAAATATTACCTTAAAGAAAGATATGTCCGATGACTTTAGTGTTTATGCCGACCTGAATACGATTAAAGTAGTCATCAGAAATCTATTGGCGAATGCCATCAAGTATTCGGATGCCGATGGAGAAATTACGATTAGAGGCATAATAGGCAACCCAAACCGCCTTATACAAGTCATAGACGAGGGACAGGGCATTCCTCCAGAAAAAATACCCATTCTTTTTGCAGTCAATAATGAAAAAGTGACGAGGGGCACAGCAGGTGAAAAAGGAACAGGACTCGGACTCTGGCTGTGTAAGGAAATGATGGAAAAAAATAAAGGAACAATTGAAGTAGAAAGCCGAGTCGGGAAAGGAACAATTTTTACGCTTCATTTTCCAACAGGCTGATGATGAAATTCGTAATTAAATGATTCGTAATTCGTAATTGAATGGATTTATGAGTAAAATAAGAATTCTAATTATAGAAGATGAACCAGATTTGGGAGAAGATTTACAATATTCTCTGGAGGAAAGTGGTTATGAAGTGACGGGTATTGCGCCTAATCTTAAGGAAGCTTATGGTTTGTTTTATGCACAAAATCCAGATATTGTCATTGTAGATATTATGCTGAATGGAGTGCCGGACGGCATTGCTTTTGCCGAGCATTTGCACGAAAATCCTGCACGAAAAAAACCACTTATCTTTCTGACTGGTATGAATGATAAAGATACATTTGAAGCGGCCAAAAAAACAGTACCTTCCAGCTATTTGCTAAAACCCTACAACATCAAAGAACTTCAATATGCGATAGAACTTTCCGTCGAACAATTTCAGGGCGGAGGAAGCCTATTTAGTGCCAATGCGCCAAATGTAGCAGCCATGCAGGATAGCTTTTTTATCAAAAAAAGAGATCATCTGGTTAAGGTACATTATAATGACATCCAGTGTGTTTCTGTAGAAGGCAGGTATTCTGATATTTATACCGGAGAAGCCAAATACACCGTTCGATACTCGCTCGGCGATATGGGAAAAAAATTGCCCACTTCATTTATCCGGGTACACAATAATTATCTGGTCAATCTAAATCAAATCGAAAATTTCAATACCAAAGACAATCAGCTTTCGCTGAAAGGCGACCGATTTATTCCAGTCAGTAAGCGCATGAAAGACCAATTGATGGAACGGATGAATTTATTAAAATAACTGCTTCATTGTTCGATTGTTGCATTGTTCGATTGCTTTATTGTTCGACTGCTTCATTGTTAACGTATTCTTTTGCTACGCAAAAAAAACTAAACCATGAAAAAACTAAACCATGAAACAATGAAAACAACAATCATCATTCCCGCCCGCTACGCCTCCACCCGCTTTCCTGGCAAACCACTCATCGACATACGGGGCAAAAGCATGATACAACGTGTATATGAACAAGCCTGTAAAGCCACACTGCCTACGCAGGTAATTGTTGCTACTGACGACCAGCGCATTTACGACCATGTACAGCAATTTGGGAGAGCAGTGATGACGGACAGCGCACACCGCACAGGTACAGAACGTTGTGCAGAAGTCGCTGAAAAACTCCATACAGACCTTATCGTCAATGTACAAGGCGATGAGCCTTTTATTAATCCTGAACAAATAGATGGACTGATTCAGTTTTTAATAGATGACCCACAATTTAAAATAGGTACACTGGCAAAGCAGATAGAATTGCCCCATGAATTAAATAATCCCAATACAGTGAAAGTGGTCTTTAATGCCCTTCACGAAGCCATTTATTTCAGCCGCCACGCCATTCCATTCTTGCGGGATACTAGAACAGAAAATCCTTTAAATGATCACACTTATTACAAACACATCGGCATGTATGGCTATCATCGCGACACGCTGCTGCGCATTGCTCAACTTGCCCCCACGCCATTAGAGGAGGCAGAAAGTCTGGAACAGTTGCGCTGGATGGAAAATGGTATTCGTATTGGTATTACACGTACAACTCACCAAGCGATGAGTATTGATACGAAGGAGGATTTGGACATGGCTTTGCGGCTTATGGGTTGATATTTTTTTCCTGATACAATACTCCTTATCTCCTTCTTCTTCCCTAATCGAAACCTGCGTTTCATTGTGCTTGTTGATGAGTATTAAAGGACCTCAGCTACGACAAAAATACTCCCACCAACAAACACTAAGTCATCTGATGTAGCAATACTTTGTGCGGCACGCAAAGCAGCCGGTACACTCGAATAAGCATAAGCTTCTAAGTCGGCTTTTTTAAATTTTTTCAATAAAGCCTCTGCATCCATACCGCGTGGAATATTGGGCTTGGCAATATGATAAGTCGCTGCTTTAGGGAGCAGTCGAATCACCTTGTCATGGTCTTTATCGGATACCATGCCGATAATAATATGCAGATGAGCGTAGGACAGATGACCAAGCTGTTTGACCATTGCACGGAGTCCAGCAACATTATGTCCGCTATCACAAATTGTCAGTGGGTTTTGAGTAATGACCTGCCACCTACCAATGAAATTTGCCAGCAATTTGACTTGTTTTAAACCTTGTCGTAAAGCAGACTCATCTATAATTTGCTTTTCCTCATTCAATAATTTCACAGCTTGCAAAACACCACATAAATTTTTACTTTGATAATTACCGTATAGGTCGGTTTCAAGCTTGTCATAGAGCAATTTGCCAGTTTTATCAAAGACTTGGTAAGTATTTCCCCCAAGGGCAATATCTTTTTCCTGTACTATAAAATGCTGCTCGGCAAAATAGAGTGGGGCAGTGTGCAGTGCTGCGGCTTCTTCAAATACTTGCGCGACTTCTTCCTGACGTTCGCTGATAACAACTGGGGTCTTAGGCTTGATGATGCCAGCTTTTTCACGGGCAATCTGCGGTAGCGTATCGCCCAAAAACTGTTGATGATCGTAACTGATATTGGTGATAATGGATAGGATAGGGGAGAGGATATTGGTAGAATCCAGTCTGCCGCCCAGCCCAGTTTCTATAACGGCTATATCAACTTCTTCATTCGCAAAATGTAGAAAAGCCATGGCGACCGTAATTTCAAAAAAGGAAGGCTGTATTTTTTCAAAAAGTGTTTTGTGTTCCGCTACAAACTGGATGACTGCCGTTTCCGAAATCAATTGTCCGTCAATCTTAATGCGCTCCCGAAAATCGCGATAATGAGGAGAAGTATAAAGTCCGGTTTTCAGCCCGGCACTTTGTAGGACTGCAGAGAGGATATGGGCAGTAGAACCTTTTCCATTCGTCCCTGCAATATGTATGGCTTTGAGTTTTTTATGCGGATTGCCCAGCGCAGCGCAAAGCGCGAGGATATTGGTCAGGTCTTTTTTCATAGCCGCTGCACCCACCCGCTGGTACATGGGCAATTGGTTGTAGAGGTAGTCTAGAGTTTGGGGATAGTCGAGCTTAGTATTCATGTTGGTGATGTGGTGATTGGTCGATTGGTAACTAGTGATTAGTAAGGTTGTGTTTTGGTATAAATTGTTCCATTGTTGTGATTGTTAAATTGTTGTAGTAATTTTTGCGAAGCAAAAATAATAACAATGAAACACATAGCAATGAAGCCATTCTATTTACCCGATTTTTGAATGTTCCTAATAGCCATCGACCATCGACTGCGGACTATCGACTTCTTACTCCACCCGATACTTAAAGGTAATAGACCCACACTGAGGATCAGGCGCATTATCATTAGAACTAAAACGGAATTCCTCTGCCTTACGTTCTGAAAGCGATACAAGATCGGTGTCCTGTGTAGTAGAACCTCGAATGGTATATTTTGCACTGATGACTTCGCCACGTTTATTTACACAGATTTTGACTTTTACATCACCTGTTTTATTACTGTTTTCATTGACGCTAGGTCGATTTTTTACATCGCGGCCTGCCATATCTACTCCAATACCATCCTTGCCTTTGCCCGGACTTTTGTCGCCTTCCAAGTTCTCGGCATTCGGGTCTCCGTCGTTGGCACCCTGATCTCCAGGTTTATCTGTCGTACCTTGTCCCGTGCTGTTGTTACTGCCAGGGAAACCAAATTTTTTCTTGGCATCTTCCTTGCGTTTGCGTTCTGCTTCTGCTTTTTGCTTCGCTTCCTCTTCTGCCTTGCGCTTGGCTTCTTCGGCAGCACGTTTTTTGGATGCTGCTTCGCGTTCTTTTTTATCGGCTTCTTCTTTGCGTTTGCGCTCGGCATCCGATTTTTTCTTTGCTTCGCTGTCTGCTTTTTCTTTTGCTTTTCGGGCTGCGTCGTCTTTCTTTTTTTTGTCTTTTTTAATGGCAGGTGTATCTGCATTTTTATCCGTCACGACGTCTTTTTGGACAGTCGGTTTTGTCTCTTGTCGTTTTCGTGGTTCGGGATCACTCTTGGGTGGCGGACTGGAAGAAGACTTTGCCGAGCTGGCGTCCGCAATAGGCTGAGAAGCCGATGAGGAGGAAGCCTCAGGGCTAGCGTCTGGTGACATAGGTTGCACTTCCCCCATCCCTTCCTGGGGCATCCCGAAACTGACCAAAATGCCTTCCTGTCCTGGTGGCGGATAAGGAAGTTTGCAAAACGGAAAAATTAAGAGCAATACAACAAAGAGGTGCAAAAAGGAGGAACTGTAAAAGCCTTTTTTTATATTCTTTTCTTCGGTCTCTGTTCTTGTCATTCCCATAATGAATGCTAATTGAGTTGATTAAGTGGATTTAATACAAATGCTGTATAAGTGTCTATGCGTCAAATATAATGCAAAAAGTAGTATTTTTGGCGTGTACCTAGCTGTGAATTTAACATTTTGCTCACCTTATGGTTTGAAACGCGCTGGTTTTAACAAATATTTTAGCTTGTCGAGCAATTTCTGATTGGAATTAGAGTTCGTAAGATATAGATTTACCACCATTATTGAGTGCTTCAATTATAAAAAATGAATGGCATTAAAATATTACTACTACTTGCCTTGACAACTACAATCAATAATTCATTTGGACAAAAAAATATTGATGCTCTGTTATTAAAACTTAATGATATTTTGGCAAATGAAAATATTCCGGGTGCTATGATAAGCATAGTAAATTCGGATTCGATAATATTTGCTGGTGGAATAGGCTATGCTGATATAGAAAAACAAGAACAGGTTACAGGAGATCATTTATTTAGATTAGGCTCCATCTCAAAATCATTCACTGCACTGGGAATCGTAAAATTGGCGACAGAAAATAAAGTCAAATTATCGACCACAATAGACGAAATCGATCATACTTTAGGCATTAAAAACTCATGGAAGAAAGAAGCACCGATTAGCATCGAACAAATCTTAGAACATACGGCTGGATTTGATGATGTGCATAATCATGCCCGTTATCCTGATGAGAATATTGAGACGCTTACTTGTTCGGCAATGGTCAATGCGCATAGGAAATCGCTATATGCCCGCTGGAAACCAGGCGTGCGAAAAGCATATTCCAATCCCGGCTATGTACTTGCAGGCTACTTGATGGAAGGCATCAGCAAAAGACCTTATGATCAATATTTAAAGGATGAAATATTGAACCCACTTGGAATGAAAGACTCTGGCTTTTACTTTAAAAGCCAGCCGGAGATGCTAATGGCGCAGGGCTATAAGAGAGAAGGAGGGGAATTTTTGCCTATAGCGTTTAAATCAGTTCAAGGTGGACCAGCAAGCGATTTTTGTTCCAATGCAAAGGAAATGTCTTTGTTTTTAAGGTATATGATGTCAGGGAAAATACCAGAAACAGCAGATGCTTTAAGTCCTGTGTGGTTGAATAGAATAGAAAATCCTGAAACAACGCTTGCCGCTAAAAATGGATGTATAGGCGGCTACGGATTAGGAAACATGAGTATCTGGACAAACAACCATTTATTTCATGGACATGATGGTGGTATTGATGGATTTTCATCCATGTATCTTTACTCACGAGAAGCTGATTTTGGATTAGCTGTTTCAATAAATACTCAAGGGCGAATATGGAATCTTATAGACGAAATTTTAAATTTCTACCTAGGTGTAAATACATATCACAATACTGCAACAAAGCCAGTACCCAATGAAACTAAAAGTAAATTTGAAGGCTTTTATAATTTCAAAAGCCCTCGCAATCAAACCATGCATTTTGCCCAAAAAATGATGACTGGACATACGATAGCCTTTGAAGGAGACTTGCTAATGGTTAAAGACTTTGGAGGTGTTATTCGAGATACACTTTACCATAAAGGCAATAATCAGTTTTACAGAAAAAGCGAAGGTGTCCCTTTTGTTATGCTCTTGGAAAATGAAAACAAACAGCCTGTTCTTTGGCTTGGAAATGAATATGCAGAAAAGGGAAATAAAACGATTAGAGTAGCAAAAAATTACTTGTTGTTTGCTTCCATTATAATGAGTATTCAATACTTTTTCGTTGGCTTTTTTTGGTGGGTATTACAATTTTTTAAGAAAGTTAAAAAATCAAAAACTAGTCGTTTGGTCTTGTGGATTTCTTCAGCCTGTCTGATGCTGACGATTATTGCATTTTTGCTGACAACGGAGTTGTATGAAAGACCCGAAACCATTAATTTAGGGAGTATAACTGTATTTCTGGGCTCCATCGCTTTTTTCATAAGTTCTGTTCTTTCTGTTGTAAAAAGTTTTAAACTTTCAGAAAAAAATAAGATATTTAAATGGTATTATAGATGGACTGCTTTTTCTTTGTTTGTGCTTGCCCTTTGGCTGCTGTCCAATGATTTTATTGGATTTAGATTATGGGCTTATTGAATGGGGGGAATGAGAGAGTGAGAGAGAGTGAGAGAGTGAATGAATGAATGTGATCGGATTTAATTTTACAAAAAGAAACAACATACCTATAAATGGAAAACTCAAAACAAATAGCTTCCCGTTTTAGAGAAGTTTTGCTCGATGGGAAATGGATTGCCAACACCAACTATAAAGATCAATTATCAGATGTGACCTGGACGCAAGCAATCCACAAAATAGGTTCGCTGAATACAATTGCTGCACTGACTTACCATGTCAATTATTACATAGCGGGCATTTTGAATGTCTTCGAAGGCGGGGAACTTGAAATCCGGGATCAATACAGTTTTGACCTTCCACCAATTGAATCAGCTGAAGATTGGGAAAAACTGCGAAACGACACCAGTACCAATGCAGAAAAATTTGCCAGTCATCTTGAACGGATGCCAGACGGAAAGTGGGAAGAAGTTTTCGTAGATGAGAAATACGGAAATTACAGAAGAAATATAGAAGGCGTTATTGAGCACAGCTATTACCATTTAGGACAAATTTCTCTAATCAAAAAAATGCTGCAAGAATTATAAAAAAAAGTAGGTAGCTCAATTCGGCACAAGCCGCGCAGTTATATCCAGTCGTAATGCAATATCCATAATGCGAACTACCTTTGCTGCTGCTACGCCTTCTCCTGCCTGAATATCAATAATCAGGTCTTTGGAATTACCTGTTTTATTGATCTCCCATTTTAGTTTATCTTCAATTTCAGAGAGACTAAGCGGAATATCATTATAATAAAAAAGGCTGTCGTTTGGAATATGAATAAGAATGGAAGAGGCGGAGTCATTGACTACTGAAGACGGAAGTTTAAGGTCAAGTGCTGAAGGCTGGCTGAAATTACGATACAGAGAAACGCTGTAAAAAATAAGCAATACGACAATACCCGTAAGAATAATCCAAAGTCTAATGAGCTTTTTCCCAGTGCGCTGACCAGGACTTTCCCTACGACGTCTTTCTCTTGTCGACATGATAGTTTTGAAGAAATTATGAACAAGTCTTGCATTAAGCGAATACAAAATGACAGTTGTCCGAGCGGAGTCGAGGACAACTTCCCAATATTCCAATCACCAAAACCCTACTTAGGATCAGTTGCCAATATAGCCCCAATATTCAATTGTAAAGCCAAATCCATAATGCTGACGACATGTTCAATCTCTGCCGATTTTTCAGCATTGATTGTTACTGTAACATCTTTTGGATTAGATGCTTTGCGAACTTCCGACCTGAGTTTGCCCTTGATTTCCGATAAAGAAGCTCTTTTTGTACCATAATAAAACTTGCCACCCCGCTCAATAGAAATAGAAATTGTAGGAGGTGCTACGGTCTTAGAACTCGAACTCGGCAATTTCAGGTTCAAGGCATTCGGGCTGACAATACTAGACGTCAGCATGAAGAAAATCAATAGAAGGAATATGATGTCGGTCAGCGAAGACATACTGAACTCTGCACTGACCTTATTTCTCTTTTTTAAACCCATTTTGAGTGTATTGAGTAATTGAGTGTATTTAGTTGATTAAGTTAATCGTAATTAAACGATTCGTAATTCGTAATTAACTCGCTGGCTCTTGCAATAAATCAATAAACTCCATAGAAGTGGCTTCCATATTGAAAACTACTTTTTCTACTCTGGCTACGAGGTAATTATACCCGATAAAAGCAAAAATACCTACGAACAATCCGAAGGCAGTTGTCAGGAGTGCCTGATAAATACCACCTGCCAGTACATCTGGCGTTACATTTTTCTCGGTTGCCATTTTATAAAAGGCCATAATCATACCTGTCACCGTACCAAAGAAACCAATCATTGGTGCAGCACCAGAAATGGTAGCGAGTGTAGACATGCGATTTTCCAAACGGGTCACTTCAAGGTTTCCGACGTTCTCTACGGCAGTTTGTATATCACCCAATGGACGTCCGATGCGCATAAGCCCTTTTTCAATCATATTGGAAATCGGCGTATCTGTACTCTGGCACAAACCCCGTGCAGCATCAATAGAACCAGACTGTACATTGGTGCGGATTTTAGCCATAAAAGACTCATCTATCTTAGCAGCTCTTGAAATCGTAGAACTACGTTCAATAAATATATATAAACCAATAAAGGACAAAACGAGCAGTAGAGCTATAATAATAATACCTAATGGTCCTCCTTCCGTTATTAAATCCAAAAGGCTGAATGCGGCTGCCTCTTCGGCATCCTGAAAAAATAATAAAATGGTGTTGAGTTGCATGAAAAACCAGTTTTTAATGATGTAAAGCAGAGCAGATTATAGATTATACTCCGAACTTTGTTTCAATCAGCCTGCAAATTATACATTGCTATGCACAAATGAAAGTTTTTTTGTTGCTAAATCACTTCAATCCCATAGGATAATCAGGAAGCCGAAGAAATGGACGGTCAAATCGTGTATATTATTGTAGAAATTGGTAAATTTGGCAAGCTGGAAGAAATAGAAAAACTGTAAGCACTCGGACAGGTAGAAAAAGCAAAAGCCATGTTTACGGAGCAGTCAAAAATTCATCATTAATAAAATGAGCGATATAAAATTTTCAAGGGAAGAAATGGAGCGGTACAGCCGCCATATCATCATTCCTGAATTTAATATAGAAGGACAAAGAAAACTAAAATCGGCTAAAGTACTCGTTGTTGGGTCGGGTGGTCTGGGCAGTCCTTTATTGCTATATTTGGCAGCAGCCGGAGTGGGTACAATAGGCATTGTAGATTTTGACGTGGTCGATAAAAGTAACCTGCAACGTCAGGTTTTATTTAGCGAAGAAAACGTCGGGATGCCCAAAGTAGAAGCTGCCAAAAAACGCATCGAAGGCTTGAATCCGCATATTAAAGTTGTGACTTATAATGTACAACTGACTTCCGAAAATGCTTTGGATATTATAAAAGACTACGATGTAGTAGCAGACGGAACAGATAATTTTCCAACTCGTTATCTGGTTAATGATGCCTGTGTTATTTTGGGTAAACCCAATGTATATGCGTCTATTTTCCGCTTTGACGGGCAAGTATCTGTGTTCAATTATACCAATAGCAAGGGGGAAACAGGACCACATTATCGAGATTTATTTCCAGAACCACCGCCTCCTGGCTTAGTGCCGAGTTGTGCAGAAGGTGGTGTGCTTGGTGTGTTGCCGGGTATTGTCGGCAGCTTACAGACCAATGAAGTCATCAAAGTCATCACTGGAATCGGCGAGCCGCTGGTCGGCAGATTATTTCTCTTTGATGCACTGAATTTTGAAACTCGAACACTCAAAATTTCTAAAAATCCAGACTTAGCACCCATAACAGAACTGATTGATTATGTACAATTTTGCGGGATGCCTCATGAAGAAGTTTCTACGAAGGAATCAGTGAAAGAAATAACTGTGCAGGAACTACAGGTTTTACAAGATACGGGTAAAGACTTTCAGTTGATAGATGTGCGTGAATCGCACGAATACGACATTGTGCAAATTGGTGGAGACTTGATCCCTTTGGGAACGATTCTACAAGAAGCCGGACGAATCAGTCGAGACAAGCAAGTCGTTATCCACTGTCGCTCTGGCAAACGCAGCGCGGATGCTATTCGTGATTTGGAAGCGCAGTTTGGTTTTGAAAATTTGTACAATCTGAAAGGCGGGGTGAAAGCTTATGCGGAGGAAATTGATACGACTTTGCCGGTTTATTAGTACCAACTGTCTGACGGTTTCGTAAACTTGTGCGTAGGATTTGAGAGGAGCGAGTTTGCTAAACCTTCCGTTGCTTTGTTGTAACATAGGTTTAGTAAACTTCCTATCCACAAAGCTTGTCGCAAATTTACTAAACCTGATGGTTCGTTTTCAATTGCTGAATGACAGCTGCATCTGCCGTCCAATAATCAATGTCAAATGGATGCCGTGTGCGGGTATGTTTGAGTATTCGTTTAGCAGATAAGTGTATCTCTTTGTTGCCACAATAAGAAGTCAGTTCTTGAATATTATCAGCATGAATGCCGGAGCCGGGCATGATAATCATGCGATTCTGCGCAACATCAATCAGTTGTTTTATCAGTTCCCGCCCTTGCCAGGCAGTAGGCTGTTGCCCCGAAGTCAGCAGGCGTTGAATACCTAGGTCTATCAGTTGTTGCAAAGCGATGATTGGGTCAGCTACAAAATCAAAAGCACGATGAAAGGTGACGGGCAGCCCGTCTGCAAGGGCAATGATTTCTTTCAGAAAAAGCAGGTCAATTTGGTCATCAGCCCTTAGCGCACCGACGACTAGTCCATCTGCACCTGCATGTATACTGATTTCTATATCGCGAAGATATTGAAGTCTTTCTGCTGGCGTATAATAAAAATGTCCTTCGCGCGGGCGTATCAGCACCATCAGCGGAACATCGCCTGCGGATTTAGCTTGTTCAATAAAAGAAGGGGAGGGCGTCAGTCCGCCAAGCGGCAAGGCACTACACAGTTCGAGTCGGTCTGCGCCAGCTTGTATAGCGGTGCGGGCTGCTGCTAAGTGTCCGCAACAGATTTCGATGAGTAGATCAGCCATTTTACAAATTGTTTTATTGTTCTGATTGCTTCATTGCCATTGTTTTTTTGCTGCGCAAAAAATCACGATAACAATTTAACAATAGAACAATTTACACCAAAACCTGACTCAAAAGATATAAAATTTAATTTACCCGACATTATTAACTGGAAGAACTACTAAGTCGATTGATTTATTTCATAGCTACTAGTTATCTCAGCCGATTTTTCCAGCATTTTAGAGACCGAACAGTATTTGCCCAATGACAACTCAATGGCTCTGGCAACTTTGGTTTCATCCAATGCACCAGTCAGTTTATAATGTAGGTGAATACTGGTATATGTTCTGGGAATTTCCTCGCGTCTACCTCCATCGGCATCTACTTCAATGCTCTCTAGAGGCTGCTTCATTTTTTTTAAGATCGCCACAACATCAATGGTACTGCATCCTGCTACTGCCATCAATACCGCCTGCATTGGTCCAACTGCACTGCCATCGCCACTCAGTTCAATCTGATGACCTGCGTCATTGGTGGCCACATAATGCTCTAAAGAATTGGCATTTTTTAGCTGTATTTTCATTGGCTTAAGTTTTAAAAATAAAATGTAATTGCTCTGATTCGTAATTCGTAATTAACCCATTCATAATTAATTAAGTTTTCAGCCCGAGCTGTTTCAAATATTTGTCCAGCTCCATTTCATCATAAATCAGTACCTCCCGCGCTTTGCTGCCTTCACTTGGTCCGACTATGCCGAGCGACTCCATTTGGTCCATGATGCGTCCTGCACGATTATAGCCGAGCTTAAGCCGGCGTTGTAGCATGGACGTAGAACCCAGTTGATTCTGGACAACAGTACGAGCTGCATCAATAAACATGGCGTCCAAATCTTCAATTTTTACACCACCAGGGCCTTCGCCCAATTCTGCCCCAAATTCAGGCAGGTAATAAGGTTCTGGATAACCTTGCTGACCAGAAATATAATCTACAATTTCTTCTACTTCTGGCGTATCAACGAAGGCACACTGAATACGCACCACTTTCCCATCTACGGAAAGTAGCATATCTCCACGACCGATAAGTTGCTCCGCGCCACCGCCATCGAGGATGGTTCTGGAATCAATTTTAGACGTTACTTTATAAGCAATCCGTGCTGGGAAGTTGGCTTTGATCACTCCGGTAATGATGTTTACAGAAGGACGTTGTGTCGCAATAATCAGGTGAATACCAACTGCTCGCGCCAACTGTGCCAACCTACCTATCGGCAATTCAACTTCTTTGCCTGCGGTCATAATCAAATCGGCAAACTCATCAATGACCAATACAATAAATGGAAGAAAACGGTGTCCATTATTAGGATTGAGTCGGCGTTTGACAAATTTCTCATTATACTCCCTGATATTCCGCGCTCCTGCTTTTTTCAGCAAGTCATATCGCTCATCCATTTCCATACAAAGAGAGTTCAGCGTACTGACTACTTTGGTCGTGTCCGTCACGATAGCTTCCTCTTCGCCTGGCAGAAAACCGAGAAAATGTTTTTCCAATCTATTGTATAAAGACAATTCCACTTTCTTTGGATCGACTAAGATCAACTTGAGTTGGGAAGGGTGCTTTTTATACAATAAAGACATCAGAATGGTATTGATACCTACTGATTTACCTTGCCCTGTTGCCCCTGCCATGAGGAGGTGAGGCATCTTGGCGAGATCGGCTACGAAGACTTCATTTTCGATGGTCTTACCCAGTGCAATCGGGAGATCCATCTTAGCCCGTTTGTATTTTTCAGAGGCCAGCACTTCTTTGAGCGAGACCATCTGTTTGTTTTTATTTGGCACTTCGATACCAACTGTTCCCTTGCCGGGAATGGGGGCAATAATACGAATACCCAAAGCCGCTAAACTCAAGGCGATATCATCTTCCAGGTTTTTGATTTTGGAAATACGTACACCTGGAGCGGGGACAATTTCGTATAGTGTAACTGTCGGGCCAATCGTCGCTTTTATTTTTATAATTTCAATTTTATAATTTAAAAGCGTCTCAATAATCTGGTCTTTATTGCGTTCCAGTTCTGCCCGGTCGATTTCTATTTTCTGGTCATCATAATTTCTCAGCAATGCTAGTACAGGCGTTTCATAAGCTGGCAAATCTAGGGTTGAATCATAAGGTTCAGAGTGGTCGATATTGTCTTTTTCGACATGAAGTTCCTTACTCTCTTCAAATGCTGGCGGTATAATACCATCTTCACCTGTGATAAGTGGTGTGGCTGTGGGGATATTGATTTCCAACTCTGCGCCTCCATCCAATGCTTTGGGTTTTTGTCGTTTTTCGCCACCTGGCAAATCAAAGGCCAGTTGCCCGTTTTTGATTTCTGCTTCTGTTAATTCAGGTGCTGTTTGTGTTGATATACTGGGGCTAACCGTGCGAGCGATGGCTGGTTGATTTTCTTTTTCCCGTGAAGGGCGTAAAGGCTCATTATTTTCTTCGTCCTCTTTCTGTTGTGTTTTAGTACGTGGTGTACTAAAATTACCGAGATTGATGCCTGTTCGTTTTCTCAGTGCATATACAAAACGTTCCCAAGTCAGTTCATTGAAATTGGGATTGAACATCCAGGTGCCGACTGCTCCTAGTGTGAAGATTAAAAACAAGACCATGCCGACAGGGCCAAGAAATGCGCCCAGCCATTGGCTAAGGGCCTGCCCAAATGCACCGCCCCAGGGAAATTGTGATTTGGCAATTAAGCCTGGTTCCACCATTAGGAAAGCGAAGAGCAGAGAAGACCATAATAAAATCAAGAAAGAGTAGCGATAGACTTTATAAAAACGTCGCAAGGGACGTCTTAGAATCATACTTATTCCCGTTATAAAAAAGATAAAAACAAAAATAAAGGAGGGCACGCCAAACCATAAATAAAAGAATTGATGGGAAACGATTGCACCGAGTCGCCCCAGCCAATTTGCCATCTCCACATTCATTTCAGTCAGGATTCCCCAGGAACGATTGAGGACTTCGTTTTGGTCGATATACCAGGTAAACAGGTAGGAGACAAAAGCAATGAACAAGTAAAGAGAAGTCAGCAAGGAGAGCAAGCCAATTATTTTGTATATCCGCTCATCATTGGTGTCCCAGTTGATTTTCAACTGCTGCCTCAGGCTCTTTTTTTTCTTCTTCCTGGTTGTTGTACGTTTTTTGGTCTGTGCCATTTATTATTTTAACGATGAATTATGAACGATGAACGATGAATTTTATCTATAGAGATTCTTCTATTATTCTTGTCCCTTTTTTCAAAGTACCACCAAGGTCTCTCAATCTTTTAGCGAACCTGATATACTTAGGGTTATTTTTAAGATTTGGAGTTTTGTCTTTAGAAAGGACTATTCTGGCATTTATTTTAAATCCAGGCAATAGATGTAGTTTTCTGCTTATCGATTCATCTATTTGTTCAATCGCTCTCATTAATTTCGCTCCTTTTAATTCGACAAAAAATGCCTGTGAACCTTTGCAATCTAAAACCAGAAAATCGCATTTTTTTGCTGTTTCATCATTGTTGAAACAGCCGTCCACTTTTATTTTACAAACTCTTTGCTCCTCAGGGTTTTGCAAAATATACTTCTTTTTATGTTCTTCTGCTACTACGGTTTTTCTTTCATCACACTCTGCACAATTGCTTTTTTCAAAGTGAATACAACTCATGATTCATCAAGGTTAAATATTTTATCAAATTCTTCATTAATTAATTCGGAAGCCGTATCAATTTGTTCCGACTGTATCATATTCATCTCGTCATCCATGATATAGGTAGCTTCGCCCTTGTTTAGCTTGTATGCGGCCGTGCGTTTGGCGTCCAGCCATACCAAGTCAGGAACAATTTTGCTGACTTGTCCGTTTTTTTGCTGGCCTATTTTATTAGCATACAAAAGGTTATTGACTGATGATAATATGTATGGGCTGTGTGTGGTAATCATCACCTGGTTATCTGCCGAATTGAATAGTAAGGCAACCAGTTCCATTACGTTTTTTTGTGCTTCGGGGTATAAGTGGGCTTCAGGTTCTTCTATGACGAGGAATACTTTTTTCTCGTAGAGAATATTTAAATAAAGTAATTGCAATATCCACAAAGCCTCTTGTTGTCCTGATGAAGCATAGTTTAATCTGACTGATTCTTTATCATTTATTCTTATTCGCTCTCCACCAATATTATCATATACATATTCTCCTTTCAAAACATTACGAATAATCTGCTGCGCCAATTTGATTGTCTTGGGCTTGTATTTTTTTTGTGTTAAAAATGTTTTTTCATCGGCTAATTCTTCAAGGCTTTTGTTAAAGTTATTTTTAGTTGAATTGATAAGTTTTACAAACTCCTTAGTTAGATAATCTAAATTATTCAGGTTTAATTCTCCTATTTGATTAGATAAGATAGTCGGTACACTTCTTCCCGCAGGAATGAACATTATTTCTCTGTCATCACTGAATAATTTATTTATACGATTGCTAATGTCAGAAATAACCGCTTGCTTTTTTGCTTCAAAGGCAGCCTTTTCTGCTGCTGTTTCTGTTAGAGGTTTTCTTTGCCGATTTTCTACAGCATATCCAACTATAATTCCTATTACTTCTGAAATTCCTTTATCAAGATTTTTACTAAAAGAGTAGACAACATTCTCTGAAAAAACGAATGAGATGAAAACCTTTTCTGAATACCAAAATTTGAACTCTGTTTCTATTGTAAGTAGTTGCCCCCAATAATCGGAGAGATGGCGCAGTAATGGAAATGTATCCTTAAATTGAAGGTCATCTCTTTCAAGAGCGCGCAAACAAGATTTCAAAAAATCTTCCTTCAAAGACCTAAAAAAGTAAACCATCTTCGCAATCGTACTCTTACCCGACGCCTGTGGGCCAATAAACGCCATAAAGTCCTTGACTTCCATATCAAGGTCTTTAATCGGACCAAAGTTTTTAATCACAAGACGTTGCATAATTAATTACGAATTACGAATGTGTAAATTACGAATCAACTCAATTCCCTAATCTCCCAATATACCAATCACCAATACCCCAATCACGAATACCCCAATCACCAATCACCCAATCCCTTCCATAAAACCTTCCTCCACAGCTTCTTCCTGAATACCGTGCAATTGCACCACATCCTTAGACGGTTTGCGTAAGCGCATATTGAGAAACTCTACGGTCATAGAAAAGAAGATAGCAAAATACAGATAACCTTTAGGTATGACGCCCACTTCGCTACCAAATATACTGAGGTGCGATAAATGTGCGCCTTCTGTCAGCAACATAAAACCAATCAAAATCAGAAAAGAAAGTCCTAGCATTTGAATGGTCGGGTGGCGATTGACAAAACGACCAACAGGTACAGCGAACAACATCATCATGATGACCGATAAGACAACAGCGACAATCATAATAATGAGCGCGTGAGGAACGCCATTGGTCATTCCGACTGCCGTAAGGATAGAATCAAAGGAGAAAACAATATTGATAATACAAATCTGCACAATCACACTGTTCAGGGTTACGTTTTTTTTCTTTTTACCCTTTGCGTTTTCTGGCGATTCGCCTTCCAGTTTGTGGTGAATTTCAGAGACACTTTTGTATAATAAAAATAAACCTCCGGCAAACAGAATCAGACTTTGTCCGGTCGGTGCTGCCTTAAACCAGGAAAGGTCTATATGAAACAAAGCAGCCGACATAGCAATCAGCCAGGAAATCCCAAATAATAGGACAATCCTGAATATCATCGCGAGTACCATTCCGATATTCGTAGCTCTTTGTTGCTGTTCTTTAGGCAATTTGCCCGATTCGATGGAGATAAATATAATATTATCAATACCTAGCACAATTTCCAGAAAAGTCAGGGTCAGTAAGCTCATCCACGCTTCGGGAGATGACATCAACTCAGTCAGCACTTCCATGTTATTAAATATTAAGTTTTATTACAAAATGAAAATAAAAGGCAAATTTACTAAAACTATTTGTTTGTAGGGGGAATTTTCGACGAGTTTGGAGAGGTTTCTTACAAATACTAATTCTTGTAAAATGAAACAACTTCATTATGTCGTCCTGCAAGCATTTGAAATAACCATGTAGAAGAGCTGGGGACTAGGGCAAACGCATCAAACGTATACATTCAACATGCCGCACCTTTATTTGTGCCATATGGCACAAATAAAGGCACTAGGCATTCAGGATATAGAGGTGCCGGAAGAAAGTTAGCGCATATTTGGAGACTGCGTTCGCTCCAAAAACAGGTTCTAAACCAACAAACTTCCCTTCCCAATTTCTTTCAGCCGCTCAATCGCCTTTACCGGATCATCAGCTTTAAACACACTACTCCCTGCTACGAGTACATCTGCGCCGACTTTGAGGAGGGCTTCGGCATTTTGTAGACCTACGCCACCATCAATTTCTATCAGCTTATCCAGATTTCGGATGGCGAGTTGTTCTTTGAGGGCTTGTACCTTATTGATGGTTCTGTAAATAAAACGTTGTCCGCCATAGCCCGGATTGACTGACATAAGCAATACCATGTCCAGATCTTCCAGCACATCTTCCAGTACAGAAACTGGGGTGCCGGGATTAATCGCCACACCAGCCTTCGCGCCAGTTGCCTGTATCTGCGCAATGGTGCGATGGATATGCGGGCAAGCCTCATAATGTACCGTAATCACATCTGCTCCAGCCTCTGCAAATTGCTCAATGTATTTCTCTGGTTCGAGTATCATCAAATGAACGTCTAAAGGCTTTTTTGCAATCGCTTTTATCTGTTTGATGATAAACATTCCGAAGGAAATATTCGGCACAAAACGACCGTCCATGACATCCAGGTGAAACCAGTCTGCCTGGGAATCGTTCACCAGTTCAACGGCTTTAGCGAGGTGGGTGAAGTCGGCAGCGAGTAAGGAAGGAGCGATTAGGTGTTTCATGATTGTGTGATTGTGTTGATTGAGTAATTGTGTTGATTGAGTGTGTTATGTGATTGTTAGTGTTGCCTTCGACTCCGCTCAGGCAACTATAGCTTCAGTTGGTTGAGCGGAGTCGAAAATCAACTCTTAGTTCATTGGTTTCGTAAACTTGTGGGTAGTTCTGCGAAGAGGAAGTTTGCTAAACCTAAGCATTCGGAAAATAAAAGGTTTAGCAAACTCGCCTACTCAAAACCCACGCGCAAGTTTACGAAACCGACATTGTGCTACCCTAAAAAGCTACAGGATAATTCTTATGTACCTCAGTAATTTCTGCCATGACCTCTGCGCTCAGGGTCAAGTCAAATGCTTGAATATTTTCTTTTAATTGTTCCATGGACGTTGCCCCGATAATGGTTGCTGTAATCCATTTAAATTGATTGCACCAGGCATAAGACAATTGTGCTGCTGTCATATTGTTTTTCTTTGCAATCAGGGCATATTGTTCTACTGCTGCATGGACATTGGGTTTGTTTCTAAAATTATTGTGCCGATCCGCTACTGACCAGCGACTATTAGGGGGAATTTTCCCACCAACGTACTTGCCTGACAAAACACCGCCACCTAATGCCGACCAAGGCAGGTAAGCAATATCGTGATGCACGGCTGCCTCTATGACATAAGGCCAGTCAATGCTGTGTAGCAAACTAAATTCATTCTGCATGGAAACCATCGTCGGCAAATTATGGTCTTTCGCCAATCGCATATACAAATCCATACCCCAGGGCGATTCATTGGACAAGCCAGGATATCTGATTTTTCCAGCCTGAATGGCTTTTTCCAGCTCTTGCAGTACTTCATGAATTTCGTTTTCCTGCTGCTGCGTATCTACTGTGCTGTGATCTATACTGTCTGGCCAATGCCGACCAAAAGCAGGGTTTGCTCGATTGGGCCAATGCAATTGATAGACATCAATATAATCCGTTTGCAATCGCTTCAAAGAGTCGTCGATGGCTGGCATGATATTTTTTGCGAGAATCGGCTCGCTATTGCGAATATAACGTAACCCCGATCCTGCTATTTTGGTCATGATGATGATGTCTTTTCGCTTAGTCGGATTTTTTGCGACCCAGTTTCCGATGACCGTTTCGGTTGTTCCATAGGTTTTGGCGGAAGGCGGAACAGCATACATCTCAGCAGTATCCAGGAAATTGATGCCCTGATCTATCGCATAGTCTATTTGGGCATGACCTTCTTCTTGTGTGTTTCTATTTCCCCAGGTCATGGTGCCTAAACAACACTTTGAAATATTTAAATCACTACTGCCGAGTTTTGTATAATCCATCTTTTAAGTTTAAGTACAAGATTAAGTTTGAAGTAGTATAAAATACTGACAATTAGCTTTTTATTTGAAGAGTAAATTAAACATAAATCTGCTTTGTTGCTTACTCGTAAGGGGCTAGTTCAGCTTTGTCCCTTACTCATGAATGACTTGCAAAGAATTTGACATCAGGTCTTTACGTTGTTCTTTTCCTTGATGAAAAGAACCAAAAATCAAGGTTGTATTGATTTCTTAACGCCAAATAAATATGAAAAACCTAAATTTCATAAACTCGCTATCGCTCAAACAGTATGAAATTCTTAACGGTTTTTAATATTCATTTAGCTAAAATCAATAAGACCGAAGAAAAACTTCCAACTGTTCTCAGTCTTTTGGGGACAAATCCCAACGGCACCTTACTCGTAATTAAACCATTCGTAATTCGTAATTAAATCAAGATAGAGATTTCTTCGTTTCTTTAAAGATGACTCCAAAATTTTCCAATTCTTCCAGAACAGGGTCGTAGACTTCTTTCATGACTGGAATATTGACACCGGTAGCCTTGATTTTGCCTTGCATAATTAGTTTTACAAATATACCCAGTGGCAGTCCAACGAGTTTAGACATCGCTGTATCTACCGAATTATCGCCGTTGAGTACCATGGTAGAAATCAGCAATTCTTTTTTACCCTTTAAAATATACTCAAATTCATGCTGCATGATAATCATATCTTTATCATCCGGCTTTAGCGTCCATTTTTGTTGTAAGCGATGTTGCAATATTTGCGCAGGCGTTGCCTTGCTGAGTCCGATTTTTTCTCTTTCAAATAAGCCCAGCCATTCTAGCTTTTTCATCACATCAGAACGTTGTGGAACTTTAAGCATTTTAGCCAAGCGGGCCTTTAGCGCATCATCACTGTTTTTAATAACATAACCTTCCACTAGTTCGTAATAGGTCAGGTTTTCAGAATCCATAATTGGGTAAGTATCATCAGTTAGCCCAATCTGCACTAGAGCGTCCCAGGCTTTGCAATAGCCTACATGTCGCAAAGTACCCCGTACCAGGCTAGGAATATTTGCCAGTCCGTAGGTCTCCCGATACAATAAAGAACTGCGATTGGGATAAGCCTCATAATCGCCCATGCCTGGTATATCTATCACATCATGTTCTGCAAAAAGGCGATGGTATGGGATATATTTATACTGCCCATCTTCAATATATTGAGCAGTGCCTTGTCCGGCGAGTACGACATTACGCGGATTCCAGGTGAATTTATAATGCCAGATATTGTCATCACTTTCTGGTGAAATCAGTCCGCCTGCATAGGAACGAAAAGCGGTGAGTTCTGCTCCCATTTCCCGTAGTTCATCTATTTTTTGCATGGCAGACATGTGATCAATACCGGGATCTAGTCCCATTTCACCCATAAAAATCAATTCTGCATCTTTTACCTGTTCGCCAAGTTGGTATAGGTCGCGGGAAATATAAGAGGCTGTAACCAAATGCTTTTTGTACTTAATACAATCTTTAGCGACCTCAATGTGCAGATGGGCAGGCAATAAAGACACCACAACATCATTGCGTTCTATGATTTCACGCCGGTCATTTGGCTTAGTGACATCCAACCAAGTTGCTCTTCCATTGGGATGTTTGTTTACTTTTTGTTCGGCAGCCTTCGGGTCAGCATCTGCTACTGTTACAAACCAGTTGTGTTTTTTGGCTTCTGCCAATGCGTATTTTATCAGTGCTGTTGCCGAACGGCCTGCGCCGATGATTAAGATATTTTTCAAAATTATTTTGTTAATGACAGTAATTCAGTAAAAAGTTCGATCTAAACTCTATCTTTAAGCCCTTTTTTTCGTCATAAGAGACGCTATGATTTTTTGCAGCTTTCTAAGAAAAGGCAAATTTAGAATAATAATGTTTACGACTAAGTAATTAGGCAAAATTATATGAAGATACTTAAACTTGATACACAAATAGAGGTGTATAGCGATGTGCAGGAATTGCCGGAGGCAGACCAGATTTTATTAAAAGCGGCTAAAGCTTCACTCCTCAATGCTTACGCGCCATACTCCAAATTTAAAGTTGGGGCAGCGCTGCGTTTGAGCAATGATAAAGTCATTATTGGTAGCAATCAGGAAAATGCAGCTTTCCCACTTACCTTATGTGCTGAACGGGTGGCAATTTTTGCCGCTGCTTCGCAATTTCCTGACACGCCCATTCAGTCTATTGCTATCACAGCCAAAAGTGGGAGTCAGGTGCTTCATCAACCCGTTACGCCCTGCGGTTCTTGCCGACAAGTTATCCACGAAAGTGAATTTCGATTTGAACAGCCTATCCGGGTTATTTTGCATGGTGAAACTGGTGAGGTGTATGTCCTCCATTCAATCAAAGATATTCTGCCTTTGACTTTTGATGCGAATTTCTTATAAAACATCAGCCATCCCAAATTTTAGCATAATAGCGGGTCGATTTGTATTACAGCCATGGACTATGGACTGTCGACCATCGACATCCTGGGCATTTTTAAATTTTGGATGCCTGATGTTTTTACATGGGTTGTTTTTTATGCAAACTGACAAATTACACCGCCCATCAATGTAAGACTGATGATCCAGTAAAATGCATGGATTGCAGTATATTTCCAGCCTCTTCTTTCAAACATAGAAATGATGGCTGCAATCGGCCAGGCAATTGAAACTCCTGCTATTGCACCGTGTAAAGCTCCATGCGTGAATGTACGGTGCATATCGCCATATTTTTCCATGAAATCAGCTAAAAAAGCTAGTGTTTCAGGACTCTTATCAGCTCCCAATAAAGAAAAAAGTCCCCACTGATGTACCACCATACCATAAAGTGCAACACAGATAAAAAGACTTAAAATATAAGTGAATAAAAAGATGAGTAGCATGTTCCCGCTTTGGACTCTTTCTTCTGAGATTCCTGATGCCTGCATCCAAGCCTTACCCAATACTTTGGGATTGTACCAGATAGCACCCATGATAAGAGGGATTAAGGCTGCTCCAAGAAAAATAAGAAAATTTGGCATAATTATGATTTGTTTTATGTTAATGAATGCTCAAAACTAAGAAAGGGTTGACTATTATTCTCCTTTTTTTAGGATTATTTTTTTTGAATTTACCTTTTGAATTTGAGTTTGTTGCTTGAATTTGAGTTTGTTAAGCATAACCCAAAAGTCGATAAGCGATTAAACCAACCCATTCCTTTACCAGCATTTTCCAGGCTAACAGACTATGCGCATTAGGTAGAATGAAATGCCCAGGTGATGCCCTAAAATCATCAGATAAAATATCAGTAGGGAAAGACGTAAATTCAACACCCGCCTTGCTAAATGTCCGGGATGCCCGACGAAAATGAAAGGCTGAGGTAATCAACAGACAACGTGCGTCAGGATATTGTTCGCGTAGTATCTTCGCAGTATAAATGGCATTCTCGTATGTATTGCGCGAATTGGGTTCTATGATAAAATCCTCGGGCGGAATACCAATTCGAGCTAAGAACTCCCCTGCAATTTTACCTTCACTGATTTTTTCACCGAGGACATTGGCGGAGCCGCTGGTCACCAGTATCTTTTTTACTTTTCCTGTTTTGTACAATTCAATCGCATTGGTCAGTCGGTCGGCACTTTCGTTGAGGTGGAGGCGGTCGCGAGGCGACTCATCTACATCACTAAAACCGCCGAGTACAATCGCAATATCATATACCCCATCTAGCTCGCTTACTGGTATGGCTTCTTTTTCCCACCATTTGAATACGGTATTGCTTAGGAAAGGATTGGTCAGTATGACCAGTAAAATTAAGCCCCATTTAAAAGCTCGACGGGTTCTGACTTCATGATGTCCAAAGAAACTATACAGCAACAAACCGACAATCCAGTTGATGGGCGTCAGTAGAAAAAACAAGGCTTTGGATAAGACAAAAAACATAATTGGAGACCGCTTGATGAGTGGTGAATTTAGGGACTAATTTACTGTTTTATGGTATTGTTGAAATAAATAATTATAAAGATAAAATATTCGCTACATTGCTTTTTCTTAGTTTTATTTTTAAAAATAAATCATAAAAAATAGATTATTAGGATATTATAAATATTGATTTAATTATTTTTTAAGTATTTGATTGAAAAATAGTGAAAAATATTCTCAAAATTAGCGTCTAAATTGCAACCGTAAATAAAAACAAGATGAATATAAATTCTTCTTGGAACATTGATTTATTAAACAATTAAATTTTCAAATGATGAAAAAGCAAATTTTTCTTGCTAGCGCACTGCTTGTCGCTTTGTTCTTCACAGCCTGTGAGCAGGAAGCCCTTATTGATCCCATGGAGGACTATACTGTATTATTGGAAAACGATGCCCAGCCTCCGCAGGAAGCTGTAGATGCGCTTCAGGTTTTGATTGACAATGACTTCAAAGAAATCAATGACCGATGCAATAGCTATCCTGAGTGGGGATATATTACTAATTTGGGCGTTGTGTCTGCACCTATTGCTTGTGGAAGAAGCTTGCGCTTACGTGCAGGTTCGGCAGGAACAGGAGCTAAATGGTTTTATTATCATGTAGATCAAAAACAAAGTCCTTCCAGTAATTATCTGATGGTGACCAGCCCAGGTGGCAGTGCTATGAAATACACCACTTATGCGAATTGGACAACGCCTATCTTTTCTGGCGCAAATATTCCTGGAGGAGCCACACAATACTGTGATTTTCGGGCTTATATCTATGTCTGGGATGCGCCTTGTGGCAAATGGGAAAGATTAGCTTACGGAACGTATTGAGTTGATTGAGTGGTGAAGTAAGGCACTGAGTAACTCAATCAACTTAATAACTCAACACTCTTAACAATGATTTTTAAACGATTAAATTTTAAACGATGAAAAAGCAATTTGTAGTTGTCAGTACATTATTACTGGCTTTGTTCTTCACTGCCTGCGAGCAGGAGACACTTATTAGCCCAATAGAAGACCATACTGTTTTACTTGAAAATGATGTCCAGCCTCCACAGGAAGCTGTAGATGCACTTGAAATACTTATTTCTAGCGATTTTGCAGAAGACGAGATGGAGGTTCGTTGCAATACACAGTCTGATGCTTATGGTAGTCTTGCTTATACACAGTTGAGTTTTGGTGCTGGACATTGTGGAACGTATATCAGAAGAAACTATGGTAAAACTTCTGGAAATTATGCCTGGTTCTATTATCATGTAGATCAAAAAGACACACCAGGTTCAAATTATCTACGAATAGATAGTGAGTTAGTACGTAGCAATAATCTTGTTGGAGATACTTTTGTATTGCCAGGAGTTCTTCAGCCCGATGGAGATATGTATTGCGCTTTCAGAGCTTATATATATGTATGGGACGGACCCTGTAATCTCTGGCGAAGACTCGCAGTCAAGTATTCTACACATGAGGGGTAGTGCTTAGGCAATCACAATGATTTTTAAACGATTAAATTTTAAACGATGAAAAAGCAATTTGTAGTTGTCAGTACATTACTGCTGACTTTGTTCTTCACTGCCTGTGAGCAGGAAGTTATTCTTGACCCTATAGAAGACAATACTGTTTTATTGGAAAATGATGTCCAGCTTCCACAAGAAGCGGTAGATGCACTTGAGCTGCTTATCGCAAATGATTTTGTAGAAGGGGAAACAGAAACACGTTGCAATACGCAGGGTGATGCTCGCGGTACAATTCTTCATGCACCGCTGAGTTCTACCAGTGGTCCTGGTGGCGGTACTAATTGCTCACTCCTTATAAAGCCTAGAGGATATAAAACTTCTGGGAATAAAGCTTGGTTCTATTTCCATGTAGATAGAAAAGATACACCAAGTTCAAATTACAAACTGGTATCTAGTGGCGGGATATGGACGAATGATGTTACCTGGAATCCACCTACATTTCCTGGTGTTACCTTGCCAAATGGCAATGAGTATTGTGCTTTTCGCACCTATGTATATGTATGGGACGGGCCATGCAATATCTGGAGAAGACTCAGCGTGAAATACTCTACGCATGGTGGTTAGGCTATCTAAAAAGCAGTAGTAGTTTATTGAGGAATGGCGCATTTTACCTATGCGCCATTCCATGATTTTATCTGTATTATTCCGATACTTTCAAGACCAATTTACCCATCTTTTCTCCACTAAACAAGCGTAAAAAAGTATCGTGAAAATTTTCAATGCCTTCAAAAACATGTTCTTTGGATTTGAGTTTGCCCTGCATCATCCATGTCCCCATTTGCATGGCTGCTTCGCTATAGTTCTTGGCATAATCCAAGACGACCATGCCCTGCATCGTGGCTCTATTCACCAGTAAGGACAGATAATTAGATGGGCCTTTGATGGCTTCTTTGTTGTTGTATTGAGAAATTGCGCCACAAATCACTATGCGTGCATGCATCCGCAAGCGTGCTAGTGCATGATCCAGAATTTCACCGCCTACATTATCAAAATAAACATCAATTCCTTTTGGACATTCCCGTTTTAGTCCTGCTCTTACGTCTTCATTTTTGTAATCAATTGCGCCATCAAAACCGAGTTCGTCTATTAAGTATTTACACTTTTCTGCACCACCTGCAATACCAATGACCCGACAACCTTTGATTTTGGCAATCTGACCAACTACACTACCAACTGCACCAGCCGCACCAGATACCAATACGGTTTCGCCTTCCTTGATTTTACCGACTTCAAGAATACCAAAATAAGCCGTCATGCCCGGCATACCAAGTGTGCCGATATAAGTCGGCATTGGTGCAAGCGAAGTATCTACTTTGTACCAGCCTTTGCCATTTGTAGCGACGTATTGCTGCACGCCACCCCAGCCCGTCACACTGTCACCTGCCTTATAATCGGGATGCTTACTTTCCATGACCTCGCCTATGGAGCCAGCCCGCATCACCTCACCCAAAGCCACAGGTGGAATATAAGATTTGGCATCATTCATCCAGCCGCGCATGGCAGGATCTAGGGAAATATAGTCCTGACGAATTAGCATTTCTCCGTCTTTCAGTTCTGGAATTTCAGTACTTTGCAAAGTCCAAGTGTCTTTGTCTGGCAATCCTACAGGGCGTTTGCTGAGTATAAATTGTTTATTTTTCATTCGGAATAAGTTTAAATTCTATCCGATAGCTATCGGATAGTATAATTTTCTATAAGACTATTTTGTAAATAATAATTGACCCTAAGGTACGATAAATCAGAATGTAATTAGAGTGTGAAACTCAAAATAGATTGTTTGTGTATTTTCAATACAAATACCCCATCATATCCAATTTGCCGGATGTCCATTGTTTTAGCAATTGCTTGATCTGTTCAATTTCTGTTGGGTTTAATTCGTATTCGTTTTTGAAAGTAATCCTCATAGCTAAGTTATTTCAAAAGCCAATATGCAAAAACACGGTAGGCGTAAATGGCGTAGCAGGTGCGTAAATAGTTTTATTGTCTGGGAAATTAGAAAAGTTGTTATACTTGACATTATAATGATTTAAGATATTTAGAACGGATACACCCGTTTCCATATTGATTTTCTTAGGTTTAAACTTATACAAAGCGGCAAGGTCTAAGCGGCTGTAAACGGGTATTTTTTCTACTGATTCTATAGAGTTGGGGAAGCCCGAGCCATAGACGTAATTCATAGAAAGATAAAAGGGAGAAAAGTTGAACATGCCAGCACATTTGAATTCATGCCTTTGATCTTGTGGCGCAGGTTGCCAGGCTTTATTGCTAAAATAATCAAACTGTTCCTCTGTATTGCTCAGGGTGTAAGCGAGCCAGAAATCGTGTTTCTTAATCCTTGTTTTGGCAGATATATCTAAGCCATAGGTTCTGCTATTTCCTGAGCTGGCAGTCGTTATGCCGGATAAATTATCCGTAAGGAATCTGCTGATATTATGTGCCGTTTTATAATAGGTTTCAGCTTTCCATTCAAACAAAGAATGCTGATAAGTTACTCCTACGACCCAATGTGTTCCGCTTAGTGTTTTTTTGTTCAATTTATTGTCAATGCTCCAAAAATACAAGGCATTTTTATTATTATCAATGATGGCATTTTCGGCAATGTACTGATGGTATAATCCGTAGGCAATATGGGCGTTTAGTTGTTCATTTGCCTTGAAGTTGGCTCGAAGGCGAGGCTGTAGAGAAGGGGTTAGATTATTAAACGGTAGAGTTAAACGTATGCCAGGTTCGAGGCTTAATGCTGGGCTCAGTCGAATATCATCTTTTATATAAGTTTCAAATCGGATTAATGCTTTTACATTTGTTTTAAAGGAATCCTGAAATGCCGAGGTATTACGAATTATTGCTCCACCTGCGGAGAGGCTATGTTGCTTATTCGCAATAAAAAAATGATCTAGTTTTATAGCAGCTTCTGATACATCATTTGTGGTGAAATTATCATTTGACTCATATTCATTGGGACTATTGATGTCCTGAATTTTAGCATTATTGTCAAAAGAAGAAAGAAGGTTTGAATATGCGCATCGGAGGTTTGTAAAACTGCCCTTTTTCCATTTTTTACCATAAAAAAAAGCCCCGCCAAGCTGCCGGATATTGGTGTTTGTGCTAAAATAGTACTTTCGTTCTCCTGCTGCTTCCTCAATAAATTCCTGATTGATGTCCTGGCTGCCCAATAGACTGAAAAAGTATGTATCACCAGTTTTAGTATTGCCAGATAATTTCCAGTTGAGGTCAGTAAAATTAGAATTTAGGGTGTCTTTTTCTGATGAAAATAGTTCGTAGTAGGTTTTCCTACATGCCATTTGCATCGCCATATTGCCCGAAAGGGGAACATTAAGCAATCCATTAGCAGTTTGATTATTGAGGTGTAAATCAGCATGAACGGCATCTTTGCGACCTGTCTTTCCAGTTACATTGACTACGCCGCCTACGCGGTCGCCAACATGCACATTATACCCGCCTTTGTGTACTTCAATGTCCTTGACCAGTAGCGGATTGACTGCGCCAATATCATCATTCAGGCTACTGGTATTAAACAAGGTCATGCCATCAAAGATCAACTGAGTTTGTCCTTTGTAGGAGCCCCAGATGAAGAAATCTTTGGTCTGCTCGCCAGCCGCCAAAACACCGGGTTGCAGGCGTAGCAGATTGAAAATACTGTTGTCATTATTGCCCGGCAAAAAGCGACTTATTTTGTGGTTGACTTTTACTAATCCCGCCTTAGTAGGCAGGGTAGGAGAGAGAGAAATACCAGCCTTCACAAGCACTTCCTGCAAGCCGACCACACCAGGTGTCAGGGCGATAGTCGGCTTGGCTGTTGCAAGGTAAATTGTGTCCAATGGATAATAACCGAGGTGCAAGACCTGAACCCGCAGCAGACTATCTTTTGTTCTGAATGAAAACGCTCCATTGATATCGCTTGTCAGTCCGGAAGTATGGATTTGCAGCGAGGAAAAGGGGAGTGCTTCACCACTGTTTTTGTCAATAATCCTGCCCTGAAAACTATATGAAAGGGGTGGCATAATTGCGGGTACTTTTGCGGAAATAACAAAGACTTCACCTATCTTTTTATAAGACAAATCACATGGAGAGAGTAGTTTTTTAAGGGCTTGCTCTGGCGTGGTATAATTACCAGATAAAGTGATGGTGCAATCTGATAAGAGTTGATCATTATAAGACAATTGTAGGTCGTGTTCATTTTTTAATGCAAGCAAGACTTTTCCTAATGGCTGGTCAGTTGCCTGAATTTCAATCTGTGCGTTCAGATGATTTGAAAGCACAAAAAAGAGGATAATAATGAGGTGGAAATATTTATTTATAAGGCAATTATGAAAACTATACTCGCCCTGTTTCGCAAAAGCGCAGGTTTTAAACCCTGCGCTTTTGCGAAACAGGGCGTAATAGGTAGTGTAGTTTTTTTTTGAATGAAAATGCTTAATCAAAGCCGTTTATTTTTGCGATATCCTGAATGTATGTTCATCCAGTTTCACAAAAGTAAACCCAAAACTTTGACAAATCAAATTTAAAGCAATATCCGCTTTGTCTGGTTTATTAAAATAGCCAGTATATGAGACAGCGGAGTTGCTTAGTTGCTGTTGGATGGTGATGTCATATTGGCGTTCTATTTCTTCAAAAACCTGCGGTAAAGGTTTTGCCTCGAAATGAAAACGATCATCTTTCCAGCTCAATATCGCTTTGGCATCTTTTGAAGTCGTGACCTTGATATTGTCTTTGATTTCTGCCAACATATCAGGTGTCAGAATCGTTTTTTCGTCAGAATCATTGCTTGATACACGAACTTTTCCAGTTTTACAAAATACCGCATAATTATTGTTTCTGGTGGAGATATTAAAGCTTGTTCCGAGAACCTGTGTCGTTCCTTTATTAGAAATAACAGTAAAATTGCTTCCTTTTTCAACTTCAAAAAAGCCTTCGCCTTCAAAGTTGATTTCCCGTTTTATCGTCCACCAATATGGATGATAAGTTAGACTCGATTCGGCATTCAATTCAACAGAAGAGCCGTCAGGCAGTTTGTGTTCTAGCTGCTTTCCGCGTTCGCAAATAATCGTATTGGTATGCAATTTTGAAAATAAACCCAATCCAAGCAATAAGGCAACCGTAGCTGCTGCTGCAATTTTTCCAAAAGACATAGCGATAACTTTTGCCGGCTGTTTTGTCGTCGGCGTATCTGCTAGTTTAGCGGATAAGTCAGCCCAAACGACTTCTTTACTTTTTTGAAAGGGTATTTCTACCTGTTTCAAAAAGTCGTCTGATTGACTACTATGTTGGTCTTTATTTGACATCTTCTTTTGTTTTTCTATCATAACCAGTTACCAATCACCGATTCACCAATCGTTCTTTTAGTGTCGCAATAGCAATACTCATTCGTTTTTCCACGGCTTTTACACTCAAGCCTAGCCGTTCGGCAATTTCTTTATACTTGAGGTCTTCCATCCTGCTCATTAAGAATACGGTGCGTTGTTTTTCGGGAAGGTCTGCTAATGCTTTTTCGTAGCCTTGCTTCAATTCTTTGTAGTGTAAAGTCGTTTCAGGATCATGAGTGCTTAAGTTCAGAGAAAGGCTGTCAATATAATTATTGGCGACTTTATGCTTACGCAAATGGCTAATGAAAAGGTCGCCAGCTATTTTGTATAATAAACCTTTCGTGCGTTGGGCGTCAAAGTCAATTTGCTTTTCCCATATTTTCATAAAAGTCTCCTGCGCCAAATCTGTTGCTAGTTCACTATCGCCTGACCTGTAGTAGAGATAGCTCCGCAGCGGGTCAAAATACTGGTCAAAACAGCTTTTGAATTCTTCTTTGGTCATATTGTGTTAAATGTGTTGTCGTGTTGTCGTGTTGATGTGTTGTCGTCCTATGTTTATATAAAACAACAACACATCAACACGACAACACATCAGCACTTCTCTTAGAAATAATCGCTAACAGTAAAAGTAGTCATACCGTCTTTAGTCTCTTTGTCCGCAATGTCATCGCAAGTGCCGTCGCCAAAATCAATAGTTGCCAGCCAGTTCTTGTCCCAGTCGTAATACTTAATAATTCCGGATACAATAAACCCACAATCTTCTGAAACCACAAGCGGTTCTACCACTACTTTGACGTAATCTTTATCTTCTTTACCATCCTTATTTTTCTTTTGCGTGAGGTCAATATCGGAGACTTCGCCATCTTTATACTTTTTTGCAATAGTCTCGTCTGTTCCGTCGCCATAATTTACGATAGCAATAACTTGCCCATCCAGTGAATATTCGATAATCCCGCTGGTATAGAAGTCAGACCCCGCATCACGAGTCAAAGGCTCGGTGATGGTCATGTCATAGCTGGAAGCCGGCATGGTGATATGTACCAGTTCATTGGAGATTTGATCTTCAAGAGTTGTTTTAAAATCGTCTTTTTCACAGGCAGTAAAAATGGTCGCAAAAGCGAATACTACTAAGATAGTTTTTTTCATCAGTATGTGTTTTTATTAAAATGAAATAAGTGGAAATACAAATTCAAACGCCAAATACAAATTCAAACGCCAAATACAAATTCAAAAAAAATATTGACAATAAGCCAATTGTATAAATTGAAAGTGGCGTTTAGTTGAGTCTAGGCACTTAATGATTTTACACCACTATACCGTTTTGGTAGAGGTTTACCCTACTTTTTTTATTTACTTTTTTGAAATTATTTGCTCCACTCTAGCAAAAGAACTTGAATGTCAGTTATTTAGCGATTGGTATTGGCATCAATCGAAAAAAAGAACCAGTAATTTGCATAAAAATAAGCTAAATGTGTATGATTGAATTGCTTAAACAATGAATACCTTTGAACTATTGTTTTAATAAAAAAATAAAAATCATGTTTGAAAATATTAAAGCTTTTATAAACTTACAACCATTATCTGCTGATGCTTTTGTTACTGGTGTAACCAAGGAATTTGATTTGGCACATGAAAGCAATATTGAAAATTTAAGGGTGTTCGATTAAAGAATGAAAACAGGTCTGAATTATTATTGAAGCTTATAAGTAATTGAACAGAATTATCTATAATTCAAATTTTGAATAAAAAACTAATTGCCAGCGTTTTATATCGTTTTAAACTTAAACTTCAGCAATTCTCAATTTGAAAAAATAAGCAATATTGATGATTAACATGTTTGTAGCAATAATGGCTAAAATGCTGAATTGTCCCCCTTTGGAGGGCAGGGCTGTTAAGTTCTATTCGTCCAAATAAATCGACATTTTTTTATAAAAATTGTTGAAAAAGGATTGAAATCCCTGCAAGTTCTTTGATATTAGTGGAAAAATAAAATCTGATGAATTTAATGACTATTCTACAAGA
>CALFBH010000122.1 GCA_937951615.1 uncultured Saprospiraceae bacterium
ATCGACCATCGACCATCGACCATCGACCATCGACCATCGACCATCGACCATCGACCATCGACCATCGACCATCGACCATCGACCATCGACCATCGACCATCGACCATCGACCATCGACCATCGACCATCGACCCAAAACTGTACAAAATGAAGAATACATCCTCCAATATCGGCTTCAATTTCAATGAACAGACTCCCAATGCCTTTTATCAACTGGCGAATCAACTCATTGCCAATAAACAAACCAATGAAGCGGTCGCATTGCTTCAAATTGGAGAGAAATTTTATCATAGTAAAGCAAGGACTTATTTCTTTTTAGCTAAGGCTTATAAAGGTATTCATGAAAACAAAGAACAGCTGTATCTGGAAAAATGCCTGAAAGAACAACCGACGTTTAAAGATGCTTTACTCCGAATAGTGGACTTCCAGCCAGAACGTTATTCAGAATTGTTACACCTCGAACACCTACAACGGGTACGCGGAAAAAATAAATCGATTCAAGAACTGACCAACAAAGCGCTACAAGTGCAACTGAGTCATAAAATCATCAACCACACTTTTGTCCTTCATCATTATATCCAACAAAAAAATATTAAAAATTATCTAGAACTAGGTACTTATGTAGGCTTCAATTTATTTCAACTCAAAGTCGCCAAAACCATTGCAGTGAACTCGCCTTTATACATCCCCAACTGGCAACATAATACCAACCCTGCAATCACTTATCATAATACATCACCACTTGATTTTACAAAAAACACCACCTTTCTCAAACAGCAAAACATCGAAGTCTGTCTTATTAACTATGTCTATGAATTTTCAACTTCTCTTCCAATAATCATCAATTTATTGGAGAATATGACAGAGAATGGGCTAATCTTACTGACCAATTGCAAGCCGGACAGCAAAGCAGCCGCACAAAGCACACACCAACAAGCCCGACAAACAGAAGGCTATCAAGAAAAATGGGTAGGAGATAATTATAAAACCATTGCTACACTAAAAGCAAGCAGAACAGATATTGAAGTTTTTGTACTAGATGCTGAAAATGGATTAGGCATTATTCAAAAACAAAAAACACAAAAAACTATTGATGCCAGTCTAGAAAAAATAACGCAACTGACTTACGAAGAATTGATAGAAGATATGAGCTACTGGCTAAACCTGAAAACAGAGGATTATATTTTCAAATCTGGTTTGCTGAGGGATTGAGTTAATTGGGGTATTGGGAGCATTGAGGTACTAGGATATTAAGGTGTTGGGAGTGAGGTAAATTGAGTAGGGGAGTGCTCAAAAAACGCCCCAATACACCACCCAATTTCTAAACAAAAAACACTATTTTTACCATCATGGCACTAACAGGCAAAAATCAACAGGAAATCAGAACACAGGTCAGACAACTGATTGCAGCTAATAAGTGGCATGAAGCTATAGATGGTTTGCTGGCTTTACATAAAAAAGAACCGGAAGTCTGGATTGAAAAATTTGCTACTCGGCTGCGGGTGAGAGGCTACAAAAAACTATCCGACTATCAGCAGCTTGGGCAGCCTGTTATTCCGCAAAAAGTGTGGGCAGATCCTTTTCCCGAGGTAAAAAATAAAATTCCTGAAATAGCCGCCAAAGACCTTAATGTAGAACGATTAGCCGGTGGTGTAAGACATCATGGCTCACTGATTGTCAGAAATCTAATTTCCGAGCAGATGGCTGACCGCCTTTCCAGTGGTATTGATAAAGTGATGAATCACAGCGACACGTTTTTTAAAAATATAAGAAAAGAAAACAATCCTGGTACACGCTGGTTTAATCCAGTCAGCAAAAACAGCCTTGATGATTTTGGCAAAGGCGTCAAAATGATGCAAAAATCCGGCTCTATGTACGCCTTGTATTCGCCTAGAGTTTCTACTGATTTAATTGCTGTTTTTGAACGCATTCAACTGAAAAAAATGCTTGAACAGTATTTTGAAGAACAGCCTTGTTTTTCTATAAAAAAATGGGTACTCAGAAAAATGACGCCACTTGCTTCACCTACCGACTGGCATCAGGATGGCGCATTCATGGGAAAAGAAATCAAGAGTATGAACCTATGGATGGCGCTGAATGATTGTGGTGCAGGAACAGATAGTCCAGGTATGGATTTTATTCCCAAGCGATTGCACGACATCGCGCCAACTGGTACAGAAGGTGCTATGTTCAACTGGTCAGTATCCAGAAAATATATTGCAGATACATTTACCGATCCGATGCCGGAACGTCCTTCTTTTAAGAAAGGAGATGCCATTTTCTTCGATCACATGAATCTGCACTGCACCTCATATTCCGAAGATTTTAAGCAACAGCGATATGCTATTGAGACTTGGTTTTTTGCCCAGTCCTCTGCACCGGAAAAACAACTTCCTGCGATTTGGTGAGTCGTGGCGAAGCCACTTTGTAGAAGAGAGACCGCTGCGCTGCGAGACCGCCTTCGGCTGCGAGAAGAGAGACCATGCCTGCGGCATTGTGAGAGGTGGTACTTTTACGAAAACAATCTTGTCAATTTTGTGCAAAAATTAGAGCGTCTTACTCCAATTCCAAAACCAGTCTGCCGACTTCAAATTGATTAGTTTAGTCTGATTGGCAGCAAAAGTTTCGTAAGTCATTTTTTCAATATCGCTATCGCTCAACTGAAGCATATTATCCGGCTTAGCCCGTTTCACGATACCCAGCCCGTGGTCGGCATCAATCACGCAGACAAACAAGTCGGGACGATTGGAACGAAGCCACAAAATGGCTTTAAATACATCGCCATTCCAAAAACCTTCATAGCCTTCCATTTGCTGGGCTTCACTCATCACTGGATGTGCTGCCGCCTTGCATTGCGGAAAACAATCGTGCATCACAATCACTCCATCTTCTTTCAGATAATCCAATCCATGGATAACATCGCGTAGCGACTGACCATAAGTGTGCAGCCCATCAATAAAAATGACATCCGCTTTTTTCTTTAAAATAATATCATCGGAAGTCTTAAAAAACTCATCGCTCGGCAATTCGTAAAAAACAGTATTGGAGGGAAATTGATCGACATGCTTGATTCTTCTGACTGGATCAACGGCTATTTTTCTACGCGCCTGAGTTTGTAAAAAATTATGCCCGACAAATACGCCAATTTCCAAATACAGTTTTTCGGCAGATTGATTGACCAGCGTTTGCACTACTGTCGAGCGATTGACCAGACGACATTTCAACTGAGCTTCCAAAGCCCCTTTCATAAAAGCATCGCTTCGTTCCACTTCTCCCCGCATTCGCAAATCATTTCCAATATTCACCAAGTCCAAAGTCAGCCGATTATCAGCATCTTTGAACAGGTAGAACAAGCTGTCCAAATGCTCAGATTCGACTAGCATATTATTCACTTTCGCTGACATTTGCATTTTACCCTGATAGCCCAATATTTTCGACTTGAAGAAAAAATGCTCTAAAGCAGGGGCTTTCACTTCATTTCTCAAATGCTCAAAAGACCGCCTGAAATTGCGCTGAACATATAAATGACGAACCATTTTTCGGATTACCGCAGTATTTGCATATTGGGCTTTTCTGTTTTTTATCGCTTCGTTCACATCCTGATTTTAACTGTCCTGACGACTTTAGCCGTCAAATTCATTTTTTCATATTCGCAATGGCTAAACAGGCTGAGCGTAAACACCGTAATGACGACTTTAGCCGTCATGTACTTTTATTTGTCACTTTTACGACGGCTAAAGTCGTCGATACCCTTATTTACGTTCAGCCTATAAAAATCGCCAATACGTAAAATTACAAAATAGAAGTGCTAATTCCTATTTATCGCTTCGGCCCTCTACAATCCCATTCACAAAATAAGTCACCGCACCCAGCGCAACAATCCCAAGCCCAATAAAACTCTCATACGGACGTTCGAATAACATATAGCCCAAGACCCAGCAACTAAAGCCAATATAAATCAATTGTGGGTAAGGACGAAAAGGACTTTTAAAATGACCTTCTTTTCTTTTCAAAAACAGTAGAGAAGCGATGGTCAGCGTACTCATCAATTGCAAAGCAAAACTGGCATATAATAAAACCTGTTCAAACGAACCCGTCAAGGTCAATCCAATACTGATAGCCGTTTGCAGCCACAAAGCCCGAAGCGGAATACCCGATGTGTTTTTGACCGCAATGGATTTCCAAAGCGAATGTTCACTCGCCATCGCATAGATAATCCGCGAGCCCACCCACAGATAACCACTAATTGTAGCCACCAGTTGCAACGCAATAAAAATACTCACCCAGGTCGCGCCATTTTTCCCAAACAGGCTTCCAAAAGCAATCGTTGCTACTTCTACTTTACCAGTCAGTTGGGCTAAGTTGGCATGTTTCAAAAATACAAATTGCAATAAAATATACAAGACCGTGACCAGCAGCGTTCCGCCAATCAGGGCTTTAGGCAGGTTCTTTTTGGGCAAATTTATTTCATCTACAATATAAGCTGCCGAATTCCAGCCCGTATAAGCATAAGTCACATAAATCAGCGAGACCGCAAAGCCTGGCAGAAAAATCTCCGACTGCCAACTTTGTCCAAAACTCAAGGCCGTTTCGCCTGTCGGCAAAAAATAAAAACCCAGCACAATCAATGCCAGCACAAAGAGAACTTTCAATAAAGTCGTGATATCCTGAAACGTCCCACTCTGCCGCACACTAAACGAATGTACCCCACTCAGCAGCAATATGACGGCAATCCCCAGCCAGTCAGAAATATATTCAAAACCCAAAGGAGCAAGGTATTTCGTCATCGCCATCGCAGCAATCGCAATAGGCGCAGAAAAGCCAACCGTCAAAGAAATCCAGGCATATAAATAACCAGCAAAAGGATGAAATATCCGCGACAGATAAATATAATCACCGCCCGATTCTTTGAAATGAGTTCCCAATTCCGCATAAGTAAATGCGCCAATCAGAGCCAACACACCACCCAGCACCCAAAGAATAATAATGCTCCAAGTGTTCTGCACATCCGCCAACTGAAAACCCAGACTCGTAAATACACCCGTACCCACCATATTGGCGACGACCAATGCGAGGGCTGTCCGCCAGCCTATTTTTTGTGTGCTGTTCATGCTTAAAGATATGTAATTAAATTAAAACCTGCTCAGAGAGTATTCAACACACAATTACAAACCATAGACAATCAATAGTGTAGGCAACGAAATAATTGTGATTTGTAAAAAACACCTAAACTCTTCCTTTGATTCTTTTTTAAAAGTATTGATCTTTGGGTAAGAAATAGATACGGAGGTAAAATATCTGTAGTCCAATTAATTAGGATTGCAATGACTAATTATCAAAAATTTAAAGTTTCAAAAATGATGATCTTAACATTTGTACTTATTCATAATTTAAAAAAATGTTCATAAATTTTGTTGAAAACAAAAAAAGATATATGTTTGTAGCGTAAGTCAATAAAAACGATTCTACTCTACACAAATCTAACATGCTGCCCGTCCTAACAAATAGGACAGGGATGAACTTATCTATACAGCAAAGTTAGAAAAGCAAACAGATATTTTTTGATTCCACAATAATAGTGGTACGGGCTGTCTATGTCAAGGAATGACACAATTTATACTTCATTCCTAAATAGCCATTCCTACCTATTTTCTATCATTGTTCCTTATAAACCATATTGCCTATGGAAAAAGTAAGGTATGTCTATAGTATTCGGCGGCGGCTATGCCTAACGACTGAATAACGGATAGACAAACCAAGCAAAAACAAAAACGCCGTGCCGTTCTCATTGCAGGAGAACCACACAGCGGAAGCAATCGCAGTCGGCTTAGTAGGACTGCAACAACTAATTCATATAATTTAATTTAATCAAAAATCATGACAAATTTTAGAAAAATCATGTTTTTCACGCTTTTTTTGGGCGCATTTGTACTCTGTTTGACTTCTTGTAATAAGTCGGATATCGTTTTGGAAGAGGTAACTGTTGAACAGGAAGCCATAACTACTACAGCACTTGGTTATGTAGATATTGATTTAACAGTCAGGAATGGGCGACTTGTTTTTAATGACATCAGTCACATGTATTCTGTGATGGAAAAACTATCAAGTTCCAAGGAATACTATTATACAAGAGAAGCTTTAGATGAGTGGGAGTTTAGACTGGGTTTTAAGTCCGAACGTAGAGCATACGAAGAATTAATGGATGAATATGACTTAATTGAAACTGATGAACAGCGTCTAAAATTTCAGAGAACTCATAGGAAGAAATTAGTCTTTGATGACGATAAAGGTCTTCCGAAACCTTTAGTAGATGGATTATTCTCTTATGTTATTGATGAAAATGGTACTTTTTATGAGAAAGATGCTCTACACCATTTAACCCCTGAAGGTATGCAAATAGTTGTTTTGGACGGTGACGAAAGTAAGTTGCCTAATGTTATTTCATCGCTGGAATCACAACCAGAGCAATATGTACATGTGTTTAATACAATTGAAGATGATGCGGCAGAAAGTCAGGTTGGCACAAGAGCTGCTTGTGATGAGGACAAATCTAAGAGCTGTGATTTTTCTAAGTACACAGGCAGTACACCTTGGCGATACAAAAAAGTTTCAAGTATTTTTCGTATCAGAACTCTAGCAGGTGGAGCTTTTTCCAATATTAACCCCAACTGGTATATGTACGCTGCTTATGAGGGGATTATTTATTCTGAAAGAAAAAAACGAAGCAATCATTCATGGAAAAAAAATCATTATGATGATATTGAGTTTGGAACCGGATTTGGTATTATTGGTCACTACAAGACTGGGCCTCCACCTTATGAGCCATTTACTCAAAATATTTGCTGGAATAATGGTAATGCTTCCAATGAAGTTTGTGGTGGTACAGGCTGGGTTCAAAATTCCTGGAAAATAGATTTTTTTATTAACTATAGTAGCCAAATTAATACCGGCACAGGTAATTGCGACTGGTTAGACGCACGATTTTTATATAATATAAATTTTGTTAGAAATAATGACCTGTCAGGTCTGGAATGTGACGATTCCTGCTATACCAGAGGTTGCTAATTAATTTAAAAAACGAAAGTACTCAATATTATGAGTGCTTTCGTTTTTTCCAATCACCTTTACATTAGAATACTATCTGTCCATGTTTAAACCTAAATCCTTATTACTTTTCTTAGCTTGTTCGTTATCTCCTTTATTTTTAAAAGGTCAATACACTATTTCAGGTTTTGTAAAAGCCAAAGAAAGTAAAGAAGCACTCATCAATGCCGTAGTTTTTAATCCCCTAACCTTCCAAAATGTGCTGACCAATGAGTATGGTTATTTCAGCATGACTACAAAAGACAAAAAAATTAAACTAACTGCTTCTTATGTAGGTTATGAAGATTTAACGAGAGTCCTGCAACTGGAGAAGGATACAGTCATTGATTTTTTTCTTACGACAACCATGCTTGAAGAAGTTGAGGTAATCGCTAAGAAAAGTGGGATCTTGAATAATCAGTTAGGCAGAGTTTCCCTGCCTGTTGAAACGCTTGCAAAAGTGCCGTCGGTAGTCGGCGAACCTGATGTATTAAGAAGCCTGAGTATTCTTCCCGGCGTAAGTTTGGGCAGAGAAGGCAATTCAGCCCTGTTTGTCAGAGGAGGTACGCCCGACCAGAATTTAATATTGCTTGACGATGTTCCTGTATATAATGCCGCACACCTTGGTGGTTTCTTTTCCGTTTTTAATCCGGATGCCCTGAATAAAATTGATTTAATAAAGGGTGGGTTTCCGGCACGTTATGGCGGAAGGTTATCCTCCATTATTGATGTCAGAATGAAAGAAGGTAATCAGGAAGAGCTACGAGGAAACTTTGGACTCGGTGTCATTACCTCAAGCCTGATGCTGGAAGGGCCTTTCAAAAAAGAAAAGTCAGGTTTTTTGCTGGCTGCCCGCAGTTCTTATCTGGGCATAATTAACCTCTTTAGAAAAAAAGAAAATTATTTTGATTACTGGCTTTACGACATCAATGCTAAAACTAATTTTTCCACGCCAAAAGGAAAACTCTTCTTTTCTTTCTATACCGGAAATGATTATGGAATAGAAACCTCAGACACACCAAGTAGTATAAGTGGGAATATGATACTGGAACGCCTCAAAGTGCGCGATAAAATTAATTGGGGCAATACCACCTTTACTTCCAGGTATTTTACCAGCCTTTCAGCTAAGTCTTTTTTGTCCGTTTTAGCTGGATATACTCAATACAGATATAGTACTCGCTTTGAATTAGAACAACAAAAATATGGAGAGCTTGATACTTTAGTGCAATACGAAGCATCTCTACAGACCAGTACCATAAGTGATTTTATTTTTAAGAGCCATATTGATTTCATTCCCAATGAAAAGCAGCAGTTCCGTCTCGGTGCATCTTTTATATCCCGCCTGTTTGATGTGGAAAGCGATACTCAAAACGAGGCAGTCATAAACAATTCCTCTTTTCTGGAAAGAAATCATGAAGTAACAGGATATATCGAGGATTTCATTCGCTGGAACAAATCATTTACAACAAATATCGGCTTACGCTGGAATGGATACCTTACAGAAGGAAAAAGTTTTTATTCCCTGCAACCCCGGTTTTCATCAAAGTATCAAATATCCGAACATATATCTATGCAACTGGCTTATGCTTACATGCAGCAAAACATTCATCTTTTGACCAATTCAGGTTTTAGCTTCCCCAGCGATATTTGGATTCCTGCCACTAAAAATGTTGCTCCTTCTAGGTCGAATCAATTTGATGCAGGATTTTTTATTGACATCAAAAATACTTTCCAAATAAGTTTAGAAGGCTTTTACAAGAGGCAAAGTCATTTAATAGCATTTAAAAACAGTCATGCAGATATACTGGAAAACGTGGATCAGTGGGAATCTCTAATTGAGAAAAACGGAAAGGGAACCATAAGAGGTATTGAATTGATGCTGAGAAAAAGCACAGGTAAATGGCAGGGCTTAATTGCTTATACTTTGTCAAAAAACGAAAGAAAATTTGAAAACATTAACTTTGGCAAAACTTACTTGTTTGACTATCACCGCCCCCATGACTTCAATATCAGCGTTTTCCGTTCTTTAAATCACAAATGGTCTCTATCTGCCAATTGGATATACCAGACAGGGAGAAGGGTGACATTTCCTGTAGGATTACTCCCCGATACAGGAACGAATAGTGGAACAACGCTGATTTTTGCTGAAAAGAACAACGGAAAATTTCCCAACTATCACAGATTAGATGTAGGATTTACATATAAAAACAAAAAGAAAGGAGAAAGGCAGTCTCAATGGATTTTTAATATTTACAATCTTTACAACCGTAGAAATACGAGTTATTTCTACTTTGATTCTTCTGCAGTTTTCGACGAACAACAAAACTATTTGTATAGTATAAGAAAAGCTAACTCTACAAGTTTGTTTTCCATTATTCCTTCATTGAGTTATAAATATAAATTCTAAGCATGAGAAAATTTAAAACTATCCTGTTATTCCTGCTTATATTGAGTAGTTGTGCGCAGGAAAAAAGTCTTGAAATTTCACTTCCTTATAATGGAGATGAACTCGTCTTATACGCTTTCATTGGTGATTCTGTACAGCACGCCGAAGTATATAAAACACAGGAGGTTGTAGAAACAGAAATAGATTTTTCGATTAACCCGCTACAACTGGCCCTCTATGAAAACCAAGTCTTAGCAACATTATTTGATGACAATCAAAATAATTTTATCTCCAACACGATTTTAGATACACTTTCCTCCTTTCAGATACAGCTTGTAACTAATGAGTCCACGGTAATTTCTAAATCTGTATTTTTCCCCGAAAAAATACAGATTAAAACTTACCAGATTCAGTTTAATGCGGACTCTTCAAAAGTTTTACTAAACTTTTCTTTCGATGATAAACCGGAAGCTCATTTCTACCATTTTCAAATTGATAAATATTATCAAGAAGAAATTGAAAACAGGGAGAATAAATGGTTTTATGAAAATTTCCGCTATGCTTTTTCTGATGAAAATTTCAACGGACAAACGTTTTCCTATGAGGAAGAAATTGATTTGGAGTTTATAAAATATACAAATGGGAACATTGAAGGAATTGAAAATGCCGATGCTATTTCAATCACCCTTTATTCTTTATCCGAAGGTATATATCAATTTTACGAAAGTATCCGACAAAACTCTAATACGCTTGGCGAATTAGGAGAATCCAATAAACCTATTTGGACAAATGTAAATGATGGTCACGGTGTCGTGGGGACATATAGAAAAGACTTTTTGTTTATTGACTTCTAAAATAACACCTTTAAGCCTTCAAAACCATTAATAATAAACGCATTATTATGACCCGGACAAAAACCTTAGCCACCATTTTAGCCTGCTTATTCTACATAACAACATTTGCCCAAACCCACACCATCAGCGGCTACATCACCGACGCGGCTACAGGCGAAGCCCTCCTCCGTGCCAGCGTCTATGAAGCCCAAAGCTACAAAGGCACAACGACCAATGAGTATGGTTTTTACAGCCTCACTTTGCCCACAGGCGAAGTCGAGTTGAAAATAGCTTATGTAGGCTATCAGACTTATCGCAGGTTTCTACAACTTAGCTCCGATACAACGATTAATATCAGTCTGAATATAGCGACGATGGAGGAAGTGGTCGTAACTGCAGCACGAGCGGGAGAACGGCTACTGCAAAACGACACCCGCATGAGTACCATCAGCCTGCCAATACAACAAATTGAAAGTGTGCCGGCTATATTTGGGGAACCCGACCTTATCAAAGCCTATGCACTTACGCCGGGGGTGAGTACGGGCATGGAAGGCTCTACGGGTTTACTGGTGCGAGGTGGTACGCCTGACCAGAACCTGATATTATTAGACGGTGCACCGGTCTATAATGTCGCGCATTTATTTGGTTTTGTATCTGTCTTCAATACCGATGCGCTGAAAAGTGCAGAACTTATCAAAGGTGGTTTTCCGGCAAGATATGGTGGCAGATTGTCTTCTGTGCTAGATATTTCCATGAAGGAAGGCAATACTAAAAAAACAGAACACGAGTTGGGCGTCGGATTACTTTCTTCCCGTTATACCATCAATGGACCTATCAATGAAAAAACTTCTTATTTATTAGCTGGACGTGTCAATTATATCGGGCTTTTATTGTTTCCGATTATTACGGGAGGAAGTGGCAATAACAATGTTTTGTTGTATAATATGTATGACCTGAATGCCAAAGTCAATCATCGTTTTAATGACAAGCAGCAGTTATACTTTTGCCTTTATGCTGGAAATGATTATTTAGCTTCAACAGATTTTGGCTATTCGCCCAAAGAAAAGTCACGCCTGCTGTGGGGAAATATCACAGGAACGATGCGTTATAATACTGTACTAAATCCTAAGATGTTTGGCAAATTTATGTTCAATTATTCGCAGTATAAATACGGATTAACCTACAAAGAAATTTATACAGATAAAACAGATGTTTATAAGTCCTCGTCTTATATCCGGGACTTCTCTTTAAAAGCAGATATAGATTTTCTACCCAATCCTGCACATCATATACGATTTGGGACTTCGGGAATTTATCATTATTACCAACCAAGTGTAAGTCGCAATAAAGATGAGGATACAGATGGCTTTGAAACTGTCAATAATTTCACCACGCCTGCCGGAGAATTTGCCCTGTATGCAGAGGACGACATCACCCTCTCCAAGTGGTGGAAGCTCAATGCCGGATTTCGTGGTGCAGCTTTTGCGGTTGAGAATAAGTGGTATTTATCGCCTGAACCCCGTATCTCCTCACGTTTTCTGCTGGGCAACTGGGCATTAAAGAGTTCTTACAGCTATATGCAACAGTATATTCATTTACTCTCAGGCGGAATGGGGCCTGCGGGTACGCCGGGTAGTGATATATGGGTGCCGGCTACTGCCAATGTGTCACCTCAACGTTCCTGGCAGGTGGCTACGGGTATCAGCAAGACTTTTCCCAAACAATATCTTGATATTTCCGTGGAAGCTTATTATAAAAAGATGAATAACATGATAGATTTTCTGGCGAGTTCTAGTTCCTTTTTCAGCGTGAATGACAGTTGGGAAGAATGGGTAGAAACAGGCGGAACGGGAACGGCTTATGGCTTAGAGTTTTTTCTGCATCGTAAAAAAGGACGCCTGAATGGCTGGCTTGCCTATACACTTTCGTGGAATAATCGTCAATTCAAAGAGATTAATAATGGCATGGAATATCCAGCTGCTTATGACCGCAGACATGACGCTGCCCTTGTACTCAATTACCGAGTGTCTAAAAAGACCTATTTCAACGCAGCCTGGACTTATACCACGGGAAGTCCTTTTACACTGCCTACGGCAAATTATTATAATTACTCCAGCGATTTTGACTACCATCCTCCCTTAGAACATTATGGGGCAAGAAACAATTATCGCATGCCGAACAACCACCGCCTCGATATTAATTTTTCATTTAATAAAAAAACAAAAAAAGGCAGGGAGAGACAATGGAACGTCGGGCTGTATAATGCCTATAATCGTGCTAATCCATTGTATTTACGAATCACAAACACTACTGAATATAGAAGTGATGACGGCACCAATCCAGAGTTATACGGAGTTGGTAAACAATTATACATGACTGGTTTTCTGCCCCTGCTTCCTTCTGTTAGTTATAATATAAAATACTAAGATGAAAATTTTAAATTATTTGCTATTTCTCAGCATCATTATAGCTGCCTGTTCCAAAGAAATTCCCTACGAAGAGCAGTTTCCTTTTGAAGGTGAAAAAATAGTACTCTTTGCCGAACTCAATCCTGATAGCATTGTACAGGTTTCTGTCAGTAAGTCTTTTGGGACTTTTGAAGGTGTACTACCCGATTCTGTCACCCTTCCCGATGCACAGGTGGAGTTGTACGAAAATAACACATTTTTAGAAGTCCTAGAATACACAGACAATAGTTTTTTTGTATCCACAAATGAATTTCGTCCAATTTCAGGCAATTCATACCATTTCAAAGTCAGCCACCCCGAATTGGATAGCATAGAAAGCATTCCGGAAACTGTTCCCGATTTTGTACCGATCAATGATTTTAATTTTTACGAGGAGGAAGGTCAGGCTTTGATAGACTTTAATTTTACCGATGACGGTAATCAGGTTAATTTTTATACGGTTGAACTCTGGGGGTATTCCACCTTTGGCTCTGGTTTCATCTGGAGATATTATCCCAGAAATTTGTTTCCACAAGGGGATTTAAGTTGTTCCTTAATCAACGATAATACATTCAAAGACATTTGCCTGAATGGAGAAACCAAATACTTTTCAGCTATTCGGTTTGATGATGAAATATTTCCTGCCGAAGAGTGGCGAGATGGTCAGATCTATTTCACACTACGCTCCATTTCTTCAACATTTTATGAGGATATAAAATTAGCAGACAGTACGCCTGAGCCAGGGTTCGGCGTACCGCCCATTACCTTTTCAAATGTAACAGGCGGCTATGGAAGAGTCTTTGCCTACAGCGAAGACGTCGTAGTGATTCAATTATAATTTTTTATTTATCAAACCATTAACTGGACTTTGGACAGAATGGGAATTAGGCTCAAAGCCATAATCCGAATTTCCTAATTCCCCAGTGTCCAAAGTCCAAAACCATTAACAAATATGATTTTTTCAAAAAAAAACAGTTTTATACTCATTTGTCTTAGCATAATCTGCACCACAACTTATGCACAAACCAGTCAGCGTACCTGGACGGTGGGCGGCAATTTTGATTTAGCATTTAATCTTGGTAGTGCATCTCATGCTCCTATACTTAATCTGCAACCCAAAGTCGGATATTTTCCTATAAATAATCTTGCGGCAGGTCTGACAGGATTAGTCGAGTATCAAAAATCAAGAAGAACAAAAATTGCAACGCTTGGTACGGGTGTTGGTCCGTTTTTAAGGTACTACCTAAAAACATCTAAATCATTCAGTCCCTATATCAGTACCGAAGTCATCTTCACTTCTTTTTCAGAAATTGAGGGGAATAGACGTTCCATAAGCCCCAAATCGCTGATTCGCCCCGGAGCAGGTCTTGCCATATTCCTTTCACCCCATATCGCACTCGAAAACCAAGTCACTTTTGAATATAATAGCATACATTCTTACGGAACTGGTGGTTGGTCTATTGTACAATTTTCAGTTGGCTTTCAAGCGCATTTATATGCTAAAGAAGAAAAATAAACAACCCACCATGAAAAAGATTGTTTCAACAATACTCCTATCCGTTTCTCTACTGACGCTCACTTTTGCACAAAACATAGGCTTTGAGTTTTCTTCTGCCAATAATGATAGCCAAGTCTGTGTAACAAGTGCCGAAAACCAGTCAAATAACTACATTATTTCAGTATATGTTAGCAATGGAATAGGAGGGCAAATGGTTGAATTATGGGAGCTCGATCAGCAGGGATATGCTATCAACTTTTCTAGCATTAGCAAGACTGACCAATCATTAGCTCTTTATAATTTGTTTGAGGCACCTTTTGGATATTTGGGCATTGGAGCAACATGGAATACGGATGTAGATAGTTGTTTTTTCTGGCTGTCCAGAATAGATCAAAACCTCACACTAATGGAAGACACGTTGATTTATATTGGTAGTAATCCATTGACACTTTTACAATGTACTGCCTATCAGGATACCATTTTTTGTGCGGGATCTATACGCGATTCCAATTCAGGGCTGCCAGTAATCCCATTTGTTGCCAAACTATCCAAGTCAGGGAATTTACTTTTTTTGAAAAGAGATTTTCCTTTTTATAGTTTACTCAACGATATAATTATACTTGAAGAAAATCCGGATTTTTACATTCTTAATACACCTAACTTACGAGTAGTTGATACTGATCTTAATGTTTTGCAAGTTGTTTCTCCTTCTCCTTTTACATTATTTCAGCAAGGTGATCTCGCACCTCTAACAGACAGTACTTTTCTGATTTCCGGCAAGTATTTTGAATTTATGAATAGTGATAATCGGCAAATTGGTATTGGTATTTCTAATTATCAGTTTGAAGAAATAAAAATGGATACTTTTGGCAGAAAAGGAGATACTATTGATTATCCTGCTTATTATAAAAGTATAGACTATATTAGTAAAGACAAAATATATTGTGGCGGGACATCTTTTATTCAGCCTCCGAGCTCTTTTGATACAATTCCTACTGCCTTTGTTTTGGTGCAGTATGACAGCCTACTGAATAAAAACTGGGAGCGTTATTACGGTAATGATGCACATTATAGTATGACGGGCTTGCTCGCTACTGAAGACGGCGGATGCCTTATGTATGGATTTAGACACGATTATGAAAACAACCCAAATGTAATTGAACTTTATGTTTTGAAAGTAGATGAAAATGGGCAATTGGTCAATTCAACAAGTCTGCCCCTGAATGAAAATAACTTTCTAACTTATCCCAACCCTTTTTCCAACTGGATAAATATTGAAATTTCTGAAAAATTAGTAGCCAGAAATAATCTACAATTAGAGGTATATGACGCGCTTGGGAAGTTAATGCTACATCAGAAAATTACGAATAGTTCCGTTTCTATTAATACGACAAAACTGACACCCGCTGTGTATTTTTGTGTGCTTAAAGAAAAAAACGGCACTGTTATAAAGACCCAAAAAATCATAAAACAAAACTAAAGTTTACTCACACTATTAGCAACAGAGCTTGTCATCCTATTCTAAAAACCTGTATATTTGCAGAAAATAAAGCCCAATAAAAGGTGACTATTCACCACTCCATAGGATATACCATTGAAACTTTTTCAAAATAAAAACGTAAAATTTATTGATTCCTTAAAAATAAACCCATATACTTGTAAAATCATTTACGAATTATAAAAAAAGACAACAATACAATAATCGAAATCATGCGTCATTCTTTCAGCACATATTATTTTTATTTTTTTAGCAGCTCGGAATTTCGTATTCGGTTAATGAAATAAGTATACAACTTATCAAAAAATAAAAAGCCTGAATACGAAAGTGTTCGGGCTTTCTTTATGCGAATCACTAAAACTTTTATAAACAACCTGTACTTTAGATAGTACTTATAAGTGCATAAACACAACGAAATATCACTTTCTAAATTGACCAAAGATTAATTATCCATGTTTTTTGAATTTGAATTTGGCATTTGAGTTTGTGTTTTACTTAAAACTTAGCAATCATGAAAATTAAAGCAATCAAAGACTGGGGCATGAATCTCCCCGCCGACCAACCGCTCATCATCGCGGGTCCCTGTAGTGCGGAAACAGAAGAGCAAACACTCGAAAGCTGTATTGGCGCAGCAAAGGCAGGCGCACACGTCCTCCGCGCAGGTATCTGGAAACCACGTACCAATCCTGGCACCTTTGAAGGTGTTGGTGAAGAAGGCTTGCCCTGGATGCAAAAGGCAAAAGAAGCGACTGGCTTGCCCACCACTATAGAAGTAGCCAATGCCAATCACGTTCGCGCAGCCTTAGCGCATGGCGTAGATATTTTGTGGATTGGCGCACGGACGACCGTAAACCCATTCGCGGTACAGGAAATTGCGGATGCCCTCAAGTGGCACGATGTTCCTGTCATGGTCAAAAATCCCATCAACCCCGATGTCAAACTCTGGGTCGGTGCGATTAAACGCCTGCACGCTGTTGGTATTACCCGCATTGCTGCCATTCATCGGGGCTTTCATACTTTAGATCAGAAAGATATTTACCGCAATCCGCCCAACTGGGATTTGGTGCTCGAATTGCGCAAAGAAATTCCCGGCATTTCTATCATTGGCGACCCTAGCCACATCTGCGGCAGACGCGATATTTTGTGGAGTGTATCTAAAAAAGCCTTAGATCTCGACTTCAATGGACTAATGATTGAAACCCACCGAAATCCCGACGAAGCCTGGAGCGATGCCAAGCAACAAGTCACGCCTATAGAGCTGGAACACATGCTCAAAAGCCTCCTAGAACCCGGCAAAGCTGCCAAAGCAGGCGAAGCCTCTACGGAACTGGATAGCTGGCGTTCAGAGATTGATCGTATTGATGCTTTGATGATAAAATTGCTCAAACAACGCTGTGATATTTCCGGACAAATCGGAGAATTTAAACTCACGCAAAAAATGCCTGTGGTACAACTGAATCGCTGGGAACAAATGATGACAGAACGATTAGAATGGGCACAGGAACAGGATGTCAACAGCCGCTTAGTCAAAGGCATTTTTGATAATATCCATCAGGATTCTGTAGCCCGCCAACGTCAGATTACTTATGAAAGACAGCAGGTGGAGGAGGGGGTTGATTAGGGTATTGGGGGAACTGGGGTATTAGGGATTAAGTTGCCTAATTTTCAACCAATATACCCGTTACCGAGACACTAATTAACCAATTACCAGTTACCAATACACCAATCACTACAAATGAACATAGCAATACAAGGCGTCGAGGGTTGTTATCATCAGCTTGCAGCGCGACAATATTTCGGAGCGGAAGTTGGCGTTATTCCCTGTCTGACTTTTCAGGAATTGATTGATGTCGTGGAGAATAATCTGGCTTGCGATGCAGGCGTGATGGCAATTGAAAATTCGCTGGCGGGTAGCCTGCTGACGAATTATCACCTGCTGAAAGAATCTTCTTTGTCTATCTATGGGGAAACTTATGTGCGTATTGCGCATCATTTGTTGGGTTTGTCGGGACAGGCGATTCAGGATATTCGGGAAGTGCGTTCGCATCCGATGGCCATCAAACAATGTCAGCCTTTTCTGGATACTTTGGGGGACATAAAAATTACGGAGACTTCTGACACGGCTTTGAGTGCAAAGGAAATTGCAAGTACACAAGAGACAGGTGTAGCTGCTATTGCTGGAGAAATTTGTACCGACTTATACGGCTTGGATTCGCTTAGCGCGAATATTGAAACCCATTCTCAAAACTACACGCGCTTTTTAGTAATTCGCAAAAACATTTTCCCAAAAAATGGGAAAGTACGCAACAAGGCTTCCGTTTATTTTCGGGTAGCTGATGAGCCGGGTAGTCTGCTAAAAGTCATGCAGGTCATCGCTGACTATGGGATTAATCTGACTAAAATTCAATCCTTTCCCGTCATCGGCGAACAGCTTACCGGAGACAACTGGCTCTATTATTTTTTCGCAGATTTAATTTTCCCGAAAGGGGCAATTCCTGAGCAAATCATGGAACACCTCAATACCATCAGCACAGAGTTTACGGTGATGGGGATTTATGAGAATGGGTTATAGGTTGTGTTGAAGTGTTGAGGTGTTGTCGTGTTGAGGTCTTTTTGTTTTGCGAAGCAAAACACGACAACACGACAACACGACAACACGACAACACGACAACACGACAACACAATTCCAATGATAAAAAAAGCCAGCCGACTCAATAAGTTCGGCGAATACTACTTTTCAAAAAAGCTACGCGAAGTAGCCCAACTCAAAGCTGAGGGACTTGATGTTATCAATCTTGGCATTGGAAGCCCTGACTTATCGCCACCGCAGGAAGCGATTGATGCCCTGACACAGGCAGCGAATCAAGCGGGCGCACATCAGTATCAAAGCTATCGGGGAGTGCCTGAACTGCGGGAAGCTGCTGCGGACTGGTATGTCCGAAATTTTGGCGTCACACTCAATCTAGCTGATGAAATTTTGCCGCTGATTGGCTCAAAGGAAGGCATCTTTCATTTGTCCATGGCTTATCTGGAAGCCGGTGATGTGGTGTTGGTTCCTGACCCTGGCTATCCGGCTTACACCAACTGTGCGAAGCTAGCTGATGCAACACCGCTTCCTTACGACCTGAAAGCTGAAAATGGCTGGTTGCCCGACTTGGCGGCATTAGAAAAGCATCTACCTGAAAATGCTAAAATGATGTGGGTCAATTATCCGCATATGCCGACTGGTGCGCGGGCTACACAGGCTTTTTTTGCGGAACTGATTGAGTTTGGCTTGCGCCATAATATCCTGATTTGCCATGATAATCCCTACTGTTTTATTTTGAATGATGAACCAATGAGTATTCTGAATCATCCAAAAGCAAAGCAGATTGCAGTGGAACTCAACTCCCTCAGCAAAAGCTATAACATGGCAGGCTGGCGGGTGGGTATGCTCTGTGGCGCAGCAGAGTATCTAAGTGCTGCCCAGCAAGTGAGCAGCAATATCGGCTCGGGGATGTTCAAGCCGGCACAATTGGCAGCAGCAGCCGTTTTGCGCTTAGAGCAATCTTGGTTTGACTCCTTAAATGTACAATATCAAGAACGCAAAATTATTGCAGCCCAATTGCTACAGACTTTAGGCTGCGAAGCTGAACCTGAGCAATCGGGTATGTTTATATGGGCGAAAGCCCCCTCAAATATCGACGATATAGAAGTTTGGCTCGACCGTATTTTACATGATACAGGCGTGTTCCTTACACCAGGTTTTATCTTTGGAAATAATGGTGCAAGATATGTCCGAGTTTCGCTTTGCAATACGGTGGAGGTATTGGGAGAAGCTTTGGAGCGAATGAAGGATTTTGGAAATTAGAAAACCTCAAACATAGGGTCTTCCAAAATAGCTTTTTTCGCAGCTTCAAACGATATATCCCGATACATAAAAAGAGGTTTCCATTTTCTGGTGTGCCTGAAGTAAGAAAGGTTGAATCGATTTTCACCATAATATTCCAAACGGGCTATCCCAGCATCAAAAAAATCTTTATACCCATTTTCTCCGACTTTGTATTTTTGCATGATGTAAAAATAGTTGCCTCTCCATTTACTAAAAACATCAATACAATGATTACACACTTGAGGTTCAGGAAGAGGTTGAAGGTGTTTTTTCAATTGCTCAACGACAGGCTCAAACTGTTTTGAAATAACATCTTTCTGTCTTTTATCTGCCGTAGGGGAATAGACCCAGGCCATTTGACGTTTCTTTTTTGCCATAAACTGATTTTAAATTCTTGGATTCAAGTAATAAATGCAACATCGAACTGCTGTTCGATTTTTTGCGCGAATATTTCATTGGGTGTTTTGTACCCAAACCTCTTTCTCGGTCTGTTATTTAATTGTTTTTGAACTTCAATTATTTGTTTTTCTG
>CALFBH010000123.1 GCA_937951615.1 uncultured Saprospiraceae bacterium
ACCCTGACGGTTACCCATAAGTTTTTATTTCTCTAATAATCAATTACTTACGATTGCCAATTCAACTCACCCCAACCCCTCTCTTGCGAAAAGAGGGGCTACTTTCAACAAGTTGAAAAACTATAAATAACTGGTTTTCAACTCCCTTCCTTTTGTAAGGGAAGGGCTGGGGATGGGTTAAGCTAAGGCGCAAAAGATATGGGTAATCGCGAGGCTCTATATCCTAAAGCAAGTATAACACAGCTTCTCAATCCCTGCTCTCTCAAACCTAAAATACTCTACAAAAATAACTTCTTGGTTTGAACTGTTTATTTTCAGGGCAAACGCATCAAAATTTTAGTCGTGTTCTATCAAAACATCGTTGAGCAAATTCCGTTGTCGTCAGACGAATTCAGTTAAAAATACAGCATATTTCCGAGGACAAACCACTAATTTTAATCAGATCCTTCGTCTGCCGACTATTTCATACTTTGAACACCGCATTAAATTTAAATTTGGAAAATGAAGAAGAAAAGTCGGCTGACGATGGTTGCTTATCCACACATAATGATGATTTCCAGGACGATGAACTCCTGAATAAATTGAATCGTCAGACGACTCAGGTTGCTTTTTAATTTGATGCCTAGTGTCTTCGGCACTAAATAAAATGGTATATTTTTTGAATATCGAATAACGAATATTGAACACCGAATTTCGAAGTATTTTGCCATCCAATTCACCTCAGTATTCCAGTTTTACTTGACATTTCTTCCTTACTTAATGTTCATTATCTATCTTAACTAAGTGCTTGGACTCAACTAAACGCCACTTTCAATTTACATAATTGGCTTATTGTCAATACTTTTTTGAATTTTAATTTGACGTTTGGATTTGTATTTCCACTTACTACTTCGTTATTCGATATTCATCTGTTCGATATTCGATATTTTCCTATTTCCCTAATATACACTAAAACTTAGTGCTGAAAGCACTAGTTTATTTTAGCTCTACTTCGGCGGCGTACCTGGACCTACAGTAGCTTCTCTAAACCACACTTCCGTGTAACAGCCATTTTCATATTGTTTAGCGATATCACCGCCATAGGTTTCTGCACCTGCACACCAAACCATATTTTTTTCAGGATCTTTTCCATTGGTTTGATTATAAGCACCTTGTTTGAAATAAACTAACTCTCCTTTATAGGCAGTGGCTTGTTCTGTCCCATCTTGTCCTATCGGCGCGAATATTTTCATGACTTGTGCTGGTATGTCTGATCGTTTTACATAGTCAGAGGAGAGGAGATTTTTAGTAAATGTTTTGGTTTCATGACCATCACTTTGGAAGGTGAGATACATGATGCCTTTGTATACATTTACTTCATAACTGAATTCTTCCCCTAATTCTATACCATCCGCAGGTTCGGCAGGATAGTCATTTTTGCTTGTTCCAATGACAGACATATCATGCCCCCAAACAGCACTAGAATAATCCCATCGCTTTGAATTGCTGCCTTCGGTATTGATTTCATAATTCCAAAAGACAGACCCTTTGCTGTGGCCTGGGAATTTCTTATAAAATATTTTTAGCGGCTCATTTTCATGTCCTTCACCACTATGAATCTGCCCAACGACTGTCGAGTAAGACGCCGCAACTCTGGCATCGCCCGAAGTGGACACTTCCATGACCTTACAGATGCCTGTTAGTTTACCGCCTTGTTCAGGCGTCCACTCTCTTTTTTCGTGCAACTCTGTTCTTGTATTACTGGAGTTTTTTGAAGTGACTCCAGAATTGGGTGTTTTATAGACGACCCAACGCCTGGTGCCATCAATGACCGTATAGAAAAAATCTTTATGCTCGAACTTTGTAATGTCTTCTACATTCGTTCCATCTCCCATTAACATTTTAAATTTATCCATAAAAGGAATCACCTCACCAGGGTAAACGGTTTTCTTACTTAAGCCATCATTGGCTTGAAAATACCCTGCATTCGATATGGCATCATCGCTGATATAGATATTGGCTGATTTGAACCAAACTTCAGCGTAGTTTCCATCTGCATATTGTTTTTGAATATCGCCACCGTGGGTTTCAGCACCAGAACACCAGACTTTATTGACTGCTGGATCTTTTCCGTTCGTTTGATTATAAGAGCCTAGTTTGAAAAAGAGTCCCTCCTCAGCGTAAGCATTTTCACGCTCTACACCATCTTGACCGATTGGCACAAATAAATTCTTGACTTGTTCTGGCATGTCTGAGCGTTTTGCATATTCAGACGAGATGAGGTTTTTAGTAAAGGTTTTGGTTTCGTGCCCTTCACTAGTGAATTTGAGTTGCATCATGCCCTCCTTAATTTCTACTTCATAACTTAACTCTTCCCCCAAGGCGATACCATCTTTTGGTTCTGGTGGGTAGGTGTTTTCCGCTGTCCCAACATCAGAAAAGTCATAGCCCCAAACAGGGTAGGAATAATCCCATCTTCCAGAATTATCATCGCCTGCGGTATTGATTTCATAATTCCAAAAGACTGAACCTTTGGTATGACCAGGGAATTTTTTGTAAAATATTTTAAGCGGTTCGTTCTCATGCCCATCTGCACTATGAATCTGACCAATGACTACAGAGAAAGTAGCCGCAACGCGAGCATCGCCCGTAGTTGCTACATTCATTACTTTCAGTGTAGCGTTCAATTTAGCATCAGTCATTGCTGACCATTTTTTCAATTGAGCCAATTCGGTTCTTGTATTATTGGAAGTTCCATGGGTATTCCCTGCATTAGGCGTTTTAAAAACTACCCAATCCTGATGACCATCATTCGCAGTATAAAAGAAATCTTCCTGCTCAAAATTAGTGGCTTGACCAGCATTTGACCCATCCCCTAAAATCAAATTCCAATGATCGAAAAATGAAATTACATCACTTGGATAAATCGTTTTTTGCCCTCCCTTTTTACTCCTGTCGAGCGAAGTCGAAGTATTAGGATCATTGCCCGTATTGAAACAGCTATTTAGGACAAGGCAACTGGCAAGGATTAAAAGTGCTGTTAATAAAGTGATAAATTGTTTGTTCATTTTTTTTGATTTCAAAATTCTATCTAAATATATTTATTTTCATTCCATCGTTTTCCAGTCGTTTAACAATATTTGTAGCGACTTAGCTTGTCGCACTGTTTTGTGCTTTCTTGGCTGTAGTTGTTTATCGTTTGTTTCGTACCAGGTTTATACTAAACTCTACATCCACATCTTTATCGTTCAACAAGTCTGAAATACTACTCTTTGGTTCGTAATCGGGAATTATACCTTTATCTTTAGGAAGCCTTGAAACAGCAGCCTCAAAAGTTCTCGTAGCGATATATGGGTTCACCCCTGTATTGGTTAATACAAATGGTCTTGCTGTTGAATTACATCTAAAAGTTGCACCAGTTTCTTTTCCTACAAATATACCAAAATTGTTTTCTCGAATAAGTGCACAGACATGTCCCGTTGTAGAAAAACATCTTCCGTTTATAAGGATAATTGGCTTTCCGAAAAATCTGTTCTGATGAGGAGCAATATTTTTTTGCAAGTCATCATAGGAGTATGTTCCTGTTTTATAATATTGATATGGCTGATCCGCAATATGCTGAAGCAGATAGGAACCACAATAAGGATCACCACCTCCATTATCTCTTAAATCGATGATCAGGTTTTCTATTTGATGAGTTTTTATCTCATTAAAGCTGCTATCTATGAATGTTTTGAACGTAGAAAAATTTTCACGGTAGTAATAGAAACTGCGAATAGTTATAATAGCCAGATCCTTATCAATTTCAAGGCACAAATTATTTTTGCATTTTTCTTGAATATTTTCTTCTTCGACATAACTATTTAGCTGATTTAGGACAACTGTTTTTATTTTACTATCTTTTATAAATTCAATTTCATACTTATTTGCAAATTTGAAATGAAACGCCGCGTACTCCATAAATCCGTCATTGACATATTCCATCTTCAAGCTTTTATTATTTGCATCAGATGAAATATGTTTATACATTTCTTCTTTTATCTTTTTAACACTTGTTCCATTTATTGATATGATCTCATCTCCAATGGATATTAACTCTTTATTTGCTAAGGGATTTAATACATATAATTTGTTATCGAGATAATTTACTTTCAATGGAAATAGTAGAGAGTCAGGGAGGAAATAATTCATCCCAAGGGTAGGAACTACTGTATGACCACAACCAATTTCAGATACTAAAGATCGGCATAGCCAAGTAAATTCTCCAATCTTAAAATCATCATTTATAAAAGATTTCTTCTCTTCTACCAAATCGCTTAATTCATCTTTAGTAATATATTCATATAATTGAGGATGATTTTCATTTAACACATTTATCAATTGGTTTAAGTCTGAAAGATATTCATCTTTCGTGAAAGTTGTTAATACGCTTAACCTCTCAATATTTTGAGATTCATCTTGTATCTCATTCTGAGAAACAGTTGGAGAATTATGTTGATTGCAGCCTAAATTCAAGTAGAATATTATTACGAAAAGGTATTTGTAGTTCTTCATTTTAAGGTCAATATTTGGTCATCTTTGCAAAAATCCGATGACCGGTAGTTTTAACAATATTTGTAGCGACTTAGCTTGTCGCACCGTCATATACTTTGTTCTCAGCTGGCTTTTTTATTGAACAATTTAAGTATTTATTACATTATCACTTGTTAGCGGCTGGCTTTTCTCTTAATCTTTCTTCAAAATCACTAATAGTATTTACAATTTTTCCAAAATCAGGATGTGCTAAATTACAATAGGAGACTACTCCAATATTACTTTTAGGATTAAAATAAAGAATTGAATATACACCAATACTTCCACCTTTATGAAGCCTGAAACCTGGCTTTGAAATTGCCCAAAAAACACCTACATCGTATTCATCATTCAAAGCATTTGCATCGTGGTCTTCAAATTTATCTCTACTCAATTGTGGATTGAGCAAAGTCTGATATGATTTCGCATTTAAAATTTTACCTTTTCCATTTAAACCTTTCATCATTTCAACTAAATATTTCGATAAGTCATCCCCATTAGACTTTAAATCTCCACATGGCTGTCCTGAATCAATAGCCCTTGGAAACTCGAACACTTTAGAAGAACTTTCCTTTTCATAAAGAATATACAATTTTGAGATAGTTGAATCCAAGTCTTGGTATTCCCAGTATGTGTTTGTCATGTTAAGAGGCTGGAAGATATGTTTTTGTGTAAATTTAGAAAATGGCATACCTGAAACTCTTTCTACTATTAGACCAGCAAGATTTGCTCCTTCATTAGAATATTCATATTTCTCACCTGGTTTGAAATTAGAAAAATTACTTTTAGCATACCATTTACCATTGGGTGTAAAAATTTGTTCTATATATTCTTCCAAAGGCAAAGCAGTCCCATCCCAATAGTAGATGTCTTCTGCCAATGATTTGGGCATTTCATCCTTGTTATATTTTGATTGTTCTAATAACTGGCTTGGTCTTTTTTCTCCATCATCAAAATCATCATTAAGTGAAGAAGTATGTGTTACAAGATGGCGAACAGTAATAACAGTTTTAGGAAAATGAGAGCTCCAAATCTCAAAAGGCAGAAAGTCATTAATCGGGTCATCCAGATTCAATTTCCCTTCTTCAACCAGTTTCATTATTGAGACGCCAATAAACGTCTTAGAAATTGAGGCAATGGTATTAATAGTTTGAGATGAAAACTTATGTTTGTTTGCTATATCAGAATACCCAAAGCCTTTCGAATAAATTATATCATCTCCTTGCAATACGTTTGCAGCAAATCCGGGTATAATGGTTTCTTGGCTTATTTTAATTAACTTTTTATCGAGAGAATCAATTTCTCTTTGTAGATGATGATGGGATGATTTTGAATGCTTTGGTTTCGAATCATAATTGCATGATATAATCATAACAAAAACAGAGGTCATTAATAATAAAACTTGGAGATCTTTCATATTTTATATTTCTTTTGCTTGCCGCTAACAAAAAGGCATCCCTACGCCATCCCGCACAAACATCAGCAAGCCATCGGCAATCTTAAAGATGGCGTAAGGCTGTTACAGATGTAATAACACTAAATTTTCAGCATACTGACCTAGAAAACTCCAAGCAGTATTGGAGGTTAAATCTACTTTCGTCATCTTTGCAAAAATCCGATGACCAGTAGTTTAACAATATTTGTAGCGACTTAGCTTGTCGCACCGCTTTATGCATTTGTTGTCGGTAGTTTTTTCAACTATTCCTTTGTTTATTATCTAACAACCAATGTATCCCAATTTGAACAAATTTCTTTTCCGAAATATTGTTTCTTAATCCTTATTAAGAATGTGTCAGGTTTACTTAAGTAGAATCTAAAATCTTTCACCAAATTAATGGAATCTATCAAATGACCATTAGGTTTTAATTTTTTATCTGTAATTCCATAAATTTCAAATGTTTCAGGATCCAAAACTATCGAATAATCATAGAAAGAAATTAAATCAGCTCGATTTATTTTATCAATATTAACAATATCAAAATTCTCATAAATTATGAAGTTATCTACCTCTATAGAATCTTCAGTTTTATTTATTTGCTTTAATGTTGCTAATATTTCGAAATTCGAATAGGATATCACTTTAGCTCTAAAGTCATCTATCCTATTTATCTCTTCTAATGAAATTTCATCAGTTAATATTTCAAAGTCTAATTTTACCGATTCTATTTTTTCATAATCTTCTTCATTAGAGTTTAGAACCTCTTTTTTTATTTTACATGAAATAATTTCGACGGAAAAAAATATCATTATCGATAGGATGAAGATTAGACTTCTCATTTTTATTTTTTCTAATTACCGACAACGGTTAGTGTGATGCGACGTGCGAGCGTTTAGCCGCATGTATGGCATACACCATGTTGTAGCTATGTTAATTTAAATATCTTTTTAACTTGCCCTTTATTTTCTAAGCCTCTGTTACCGCGTATGATTAATTTTCACACATTAAATCAACTGTAAAACTTCTAATTGTAAAGTTACCAACAATTTTGCCACTGAGTACCATCAAAAACTCTTAGCTTTTGTAAATTTGAATCAAAATACATAAGTCCAGTTTCAGGATTAGAAGGTGGAGAACTTTTGGGCTGTAATTTTATCGCATCTTCTACATAGATAGCCCCTTGAACACATAAATTCCCTTCAATATTAGACAAATCGTTGTAAGAATTATTAAAAGCACAAACATCGCAAAAATATATGTTATCTATTACCGGTCCACACAAACCCGAAGTAAGGCTCGAAAATGTGAGTGTTGTTACTGAGGATATAGCTGTAAACTCGAAGCTCTCAGTTTCCCATCCCATGTTTGCAGTTGAATTTCCTGTGACATCAAAAGTAAAAGTATTAGAAATACCAGCCGCTGAGACTGACAGGGTTTTAACAGTAGGAGAAGTACAGATAGGATTTCCTGACAAATCAGATTTTATACGGTATGTTTTACCGACAACAGTATTGATTGTTTGAGAAATAGAACCGGCGTTATTGCCATTCAAATCTACACTTCGCTCTCCATCAGATGCTTCCCAATATACTCCAATGTAATTAATTGTTCCAGAATTAACCACCCAATTATCAATCGAATTATTTCCACTCGATAAGTTAACACCAGTGCTAGGGTTAATTTGTGCAAACTCAAAACTGCCATTTTCGATACCTTGGGAAACCCCAATATTTAAAAAGCTAAAAAGAAAAAAGCATCCAAAAAATACAAATAAGTAGTTGTTTTTCATTTTACTATTTTTTAAAATTAAAATTAAAAAATGATGATTTAAGTGATTCGTTTTTCAATTGGCTACAACTTATTTATACCCGCATGTGCGTATATTTTCAATATCTACTAAGAAAAACAACAGCAACACAAGTAGAACCATTTCTAAAACAGTAGTGTAGGAACGTGCGCGAAATAAGTATAAATTTAATAATATTAAAATAAAAACTAAGTAAATGCTTGGACTCAACTAAACGCCACTTTCAATTTACATAATTGGCTTATTGTCAATACTTTTTTGAATTTTAATTTGACATTTGGATTTGTATTTCCACTTACTTTTAAGTACTTAAAAGCACTTAAAGTCTTTAATCCTCCTACAGAAATACGTATATAAAACAAAAAACGTTCATTATTGCTTCATTTTGGTACAGAAGAAAAAGCACCATTATTGGAATTCCATAAGGCTTTGTCCCCACCATTTACATCACCATCCTGATTGAGGTCGGCAGAGAAATAATCATTAAACAGCCCATTTTCAGCTTGCCAGATGGCTTTGTCTGAACCATTAATATCATAGCTGCCGGCATCGGTAGGATTCATGTCGCCTGTCAGCATACACCACGCGCCTGAGGCGACTTGTTTTTGTCCGAGTCCGCCACCAGCTGCATAACTATCAGCAGTGCGGAAGTCATAGCTCAATGTATTATTGGATATACTGAGGGGCTGTGGAGACATGATGCCAATGTGGTTTCGATGTTCCACGACAATATATACTGGTGTATTAAAACCGCTTGGCAATACATTATCATCAGGAAAATAAATGCAGCCATCTGTTTGTAGCAGACCCGCAGTTTTGGCAATTTCATCTTCCTTTGCTGTGGAAGTTCGGAAAGAAACCAGCACCCAGTCGGCTATATTGCTGACACTACGGTTCTCTGTTCCTGCATAGTTCCAAGGTACTCCGCTGTATGGTTGCGTGGCGGGTAAGATGCCCAAGTTTTCCAGTTCATTGCTCATCAGCCCAGAGTTGCTGTCATAAGTAGCTTCCAGAAAGGCACAAATATCCAACACAATGGGCGCACTTTCATCTGTGCAGTCTAGTCCAGTTTCAGTATAAGCTGCTCCGCTAGTCGCATTCGGAATATGCCCTACTCCAGTCCAAGTGCCATCCAAGGCAGCCAGTCCGACATTGATGGTAGAGAGGCTGTTGCCCAATAAAGATTTGCTGACTTCCAGTTCCAGTCCGGAGGCATTTTTTATGGCATTGACGGCAGCGACCAAACTCCATGCCCAGTCTGCCCCTGTACCTGTGTAGGCATACAAATTTCCATTTTCTATCATAAAATTGAAGCCCGTTTGATTCCATTGGGTGTTGGTATATTCGTTGGTGCCAATCGCCTCATTATCTGTATCCAGAAATAGCTGATAATTGGTATTCAGGTCGGCAGCGGCATAGATATAAAAATTGTCATTATCGTCTGCCGCTTTCAGACTATTGAGTCCGTTGATGCCATTAGTACTGATATTGCTGATTGCCGGCCAGTCGCTAAAATCGCCATCTATGACGATGCAATCTGCTGGCTCAACTACTCCACCAATACTGACCGTATGATTGAGCTTATTAAAACCTGTACTGGCTTCCCAGGTATTGGTGTTCGCCAGTTGGATACTGTACTCCGGGCGATTGGCAATTGCACCATTATTCGAGGGGTCGAGAATGTGGAGCAGGACTTGATAATCGCCATTGGGCAGAGAACTAGGCAGGCTTGCGGTGGCGTTCAATGTTACATTTCCAGTGTACCAGAATCGGGTATCTGTGTTGCTACCACTCAGGCTGGCTTTGTATTCGTTGCCAGTCGTGGTATTTCGTAGCACCAATGCCAATTCTCGTTCATTATAAGGCGCAGCAAAGCCGACATTTTCCAAATTTAAAGTAAAAGAAAAATTCCCTCCTGCCGATGCACTTCCTGGATATGTCCCGTTCAGCATCACGAAACGATAGCCGAGTTTTTGTTTGATTTCATCCATGCAGCCGCCAGTTTGCCAATCATTATTTACTGCATTATTATAATCGGAATTCAGAAAAGAATAATGAAGGCTCGCCATTTCTGAAACAGCTATTCCACTACAATCATTTTGAGGGCTGTAGCCATCGCTACAAGTCTCCCCACCTATTGCCGTAAACATACCTTCAGCCGCCGCATAAGGTTTGAGGATTCCTGTCTGGTCGGAAGCAGAAGTAGCGTCAGAGCCATAATCCCAATGCGTTCCAAAATCATCAGCCGCAGCCAGGAAGCAGTCATTATGAAAAGCGATTCTTGACCGCTTGCTGCCTGTGTGTGCTTCTCCCGCAGCCATAGGAGCTGAGGTGACGGGTGCAGTGGGTCCACCTACATATTTTTGCTTCATTTGCGAATAGCGAGCTTGCACCATTCTATTGGTCGGAGTAGCATCCAGCAACGCGTCCAGCACATCAATTCTATTCTGCCAGTCGGCATTGAACAGCTTTCCTGCCGCCGAGGCATCGCCAAAATAATCGGTATAATATTGCTCGCCCCAGACTCCAATAAAGCCACTTTGCACAACAGCGATCACATCTTCATTTGCCTGTAGGTAAGGTTGTAGCTGCGCAATATGTGCCAGTACCCTCGACTTAGGTGCATCGCCATAAGGCGAGCAAGCTGCCTGCCCACAACTGGTATTTGGTGAGGTGGTATAAGAATATCGCAGAATCAGCCGCACTCCCGCCTGTCGCGCAATATCAAAATCAGCCTGCATTTGGTTGAGAAAGGTCGAAGACAGATTATCTGTTCCTGCAAAACTGCTCAATACATAATGCCGAAAAACCAGACTCGTCCGTACTGTATAATTTCCCTGCCAGGGTGTAAAAGCATTTTCTCGTATGCTGATGAGGTTATTCAGATTCAAAGGCACAAAAGAACTGGAATTTGCTTCAATTGGATAATAAAAACCACGATCGGGATTCACAATATCAGCCGTAGAAGCGTTATAGGTAACCGTTTGTGCCTGAAGCACTTGACTGAATAAGAAAATTAGAACAACAAGACCGATTTGACTTATTTTTTGCGATACCATGATATGTAGTTTAAACATTTTCAGTAATTTAATTTGCTATAACTAATCAACTCCAAAGTATCCAGCTTCGTTCTAAGCAGCATATAATCACGCAGAGATTTTGCATCTTTTTTGCGTTGGGATTGCAGCGTTTTGGGCTTCCATTTCACAATAACGACAGGCATATCAAAGGTGCTTTTGAAATCAGATTTGGTCATTTGTTTGGACATGGCGATCTCTTCTATATTGGGGAATAATTTTTCTATTTCCAAATACACATCGCTGATTACAGCATTTTCCATGCTGTCTATTTTCTCATTCAGGGCATCGATTTGAGCATTTTTCTGATTCTGTAAACCTTCCAATAATTGAATCTTTTGTTTTATTTCGCCTTGAAAACCACTCAACTGATTTTCTATATTTTTTATATCCTCCCCTTGATAGGTTATCATGTGTACAGGTTTTCCCAATAAGGCTTCCAGTTCGGCATCGCACTTTAGAATATCACTATTGCTCAACGGTTCTCCGATTATTTTCAATATAAGTTGCATCGTATCTCGCTGCCCCTCCACACTTTCCTCCACTAATGTCCAGTCAGATAATATGGTTTGCTCATCTTCTATTTTCTCTTTCAGGTAAGTGGCCACTTTTTGTCGTTCTGCCACCTTACGCACTGTTTTATACAAAATAAAAGACGCTGGAATTAAGATAATCAGGGAAAAGATAGTGATGTATAGTCGATTTCGACTTCTTTCTTTTGTATTAAGATAGGTTTTATAAGGAAAGCCCAATAAGCGAATAATGACATAGGTCGTGATCGCAATAAAAGAGGAGTTGAGAAAAAACAAATAAAAGGCATTCAGGAAAAAAGACCACTCCCCTTTTGCCAGTCCAAAGCCAGCCACACATAATGGCGGCATCAAGGCCGTGGCAATGGCTACGCCTGGTATCGCATTCGACTTGTCTAGTCTGGTAATCGAGATAACTCCGGCAAGTCCACCAAAAATAGCGACTAAGCCATCCAATAAAGTCGGCGAAGTTCTGGCCATGATTTCATCCGTAATTTGCCCGAAGGGAGACAGCTTGAAGTAGATAAAACTGGTAATCAGTGCAATCGCAATCGCAATACCAAAATGCTGCAACGAAATCATCAGTGTACTTCGATCATTGATTCCAATCCCCAAACCAATACCAAGAATCGGAGACATCAATGGAGAAATTAACATCCCGCCAATGATGACCGCAGGTGAATTTAAGTCGAGTCCCAGCGAAGCCACCATGATCGAACACATCAGCAGCCAGGCATTCGCGCCATACATTTTTTTGTTGTTCTGGATATTGGCTAAGGTACCTTCCTCGTCCATGCCTTCCCGTAAGTCTATAAAATCATGAAAAAACTCTTTGATTTCTTCCCAAATTTCATTGACTTTCTTTTCTCCAACGGGTTTCTTTTCTATTTTGCTCATGGTTAAAATAAATACAAATTCAAATGTCAAATTCAAACTCAAATTCAAATGTCAAATTCAAAAGATAGTTTACAGACCAATTATTACAACACCAACTCCATCTGTATATTGCTTCTTTCATAAGGGCTTTCGCGCCCAAACACCTCTTTGAAGCCTAATTTTTTATACAAATTAATGGCTGGAGTCAATATTCTATTACTTTCCAAATACACATTTCGGGCATCCAAAGATATAGCTTTTTCAATAACTGCTTTGCCCAATAAGTAGCCTATTCCATGCCCCTGAAATTTGGGCGAAACGCCCATTTTAGCCAGTTCATAATCGTACTGCTCATCCTCCATTTTCATTAATGCACATACACCAACAGCGGTTTCTTCATGAACTGCTACAAAAATATACCCGCCTTTATTGATAATATTTTCTTCAGGGAAATCCAGCGACTTAAAATCAGCTTCTTCCATTTTGAAATACTTTTCAATCCATTCCTGATTTAATGTTCTGAAAGCGGTGCGGTATTGCGATGTATAGTCTATGATTTTAATAGCTTCCATTGTCCTATATTTTCCTTGCAATATAGGTAAAAAACTAAATAATCAGTAGCTGTTTTCTCACAAAGACGCAAAGACACAAAGTTGTTATACTGCATCTGCCTTTTCACAATTAATATCCCTACCTTTGCGGAAAGCAAATATCACAGGAACAAACGATCGTGTCAAAAAACAACAGCACAACAACACGACAACACCTCAACACATCAACACGAACAAAAAGAATGGGAAGTATAGTAGCTATAGTCGGTCGTCCAAATGTCGGCAAATCCACCTTATATAATCGCCTCATCGGAGAGCGACAAGCCATCATTAATGACACCAGTGGCGTCACGCGCGACCGGCAGTATGGACAAACATTTTGGAATGGCAAGACCTTTACCGTAGTAGATACGGGCGGTTTTGTCAAAAATTCTGATGATATATTTGAAGCGGCTATTCGACTACAGGTGCAAATCGCAATTGATGAGGCAGCAGTCATTATATTTATGACTGATGTCATGACGGGCATTACCGACCTCGACGAGCAAATCACCAATATGCTGCGCAAAACAGATAAGCCTGTAATCGTTGCGGTGAATAAAGTGGACAACCACAGTCGGATGCTGATGGCCAATGAGTTTTGGAGTCTGGGTTTTGAGCAAACTTTCTTTCTGTCTTCCATCAATGGTGGCGGTACTGGCGATTTACTGGACGTGGTGGCTGAAAATATCACAGATTTGCCCGAAGATAAAAGTGAATTTCCTCGTTTTGCAGTCGTCGGTCAGCCCAATGTCGGTAAATCTTCTTTCATCAATGCGCTGGTTGGCGAAGAACGTAACATCGTGACCGACATTGCCGGCACCACCCGCGATGCCATTCATACCAAGTATAATAAGTTCGGAAAAGAATTTTTATTGATCGACACCGCAGGGATTCGCAAGAAAAATCGCGTACATGAAGACCTGGAATTTTACTCCGTCATGCGTGCGGTAAAAGCCATAGAAGAAGCCGATGTCTGTTTTCTCATCATTGATGCCACCGATGGCGTTGAAGCACAGGATATGAACATCATCAGTATTCTTCAGCGACGCAATAAAGGCTTGGTGATACTGGTCAATAAGTGGGATTTGATAGAAAAAGAAACCAATACCGCCAAAGAATATAAAGAGACCCTCACGAACCGCATCGCGCCTTTTAATGATGTACCAATTCTCTTTATTTCTGTCTTGGAAAAACAACGCATCTTCAAAGCCGTAGAAGCCGGAATGGAGGTCTATGAAAACCGAAATCGCCGCATCACAACTTCCGTCCTCAATGAAACCTTGCAGGAAGCAATAGGCAGTTATCCGCCGCCTTCCTATAAAGGACATTTTGCAAAAATCAAATACGTCACGCAGTTGCCGACCTATTATCCTGCTTTTGCTTTCTTTTGTAATAATCCAAAATACGTCAAAGAGGCCTATCGTCAGTATATCGAAAATTACTGGCGCAAAAAATTTAATTTCACTGGTGTACCTATTAGTATATTTTTCCGTAAAAAGTGAGGGAGTTGCGGGTTGTTGGGTTGCGGGTTCGTGAGTTGCGGGTTACGAGTTGCGGGTTACGAGTTGTCTTGTCACGAAATAGTTCGTTTTTTTTTGCTTTGCAAAAAAAAAACATCAACACATCAACACATCAACACATCAAAAATGAACACATCATCAAATCAAAAAATCAATGCGTAGCCCCACCAGCCCCTCTCGGTATTCTGATATCTTCCACAATAGCTTGCACTGACTGTGGAGGTGCTGGTGTCATCCGACTCACGACGAGTGCCACCACCAGATTAATCATCATGCCCAGTGTGCCGATGCCTTCTGGAGAGATGCCAAACCAGTGGCCTTCCACTGTACCGGGTCCACCCAGCTGCGGTTTAAAATACCAGATGTAGATGGAGGTAAAGACGATACCGACGATCATGCCTGAGATCGCTCCCTCTTTATTCATGCGCTTGTCGAAGATGCCCAAGACGATGGCTGGGAAGAAGGAGGATGCCGCCAGACCAAAGGCCAGGGCGACGACCTGCGCTACGAATCCCGGTGGATTCATCCCTGCCAGACCAGCAGCGACCACAGCCACAGCAATGGCGATGCGAGCAGCCATCAGTTCACCTTTTTCAGATATGTTAGGTCTGAGATAATTCTTAAGTAGGTCATGAGAGATGGAGGTGGCAATCACCAAGAGTAGACCAGCTGCAGTGGATAGTGCCGCTGCGAGACCACCGGCTACGACCAGCGCAATGACCCAAGCTGGCAGATTAGCTATTTCTGGATTAGCCAGGACCATGATGTCATTGTCAATGGTCAGCTCATTCACCACAGGATTAGCGACGTACTGGATGATGCCATCATTATTTTTATCATCAAAAGTCAGGAGTTCTGCGCCTTCCCACTTTGTGAACCAAGGTGGCATAGCCTCATAAGGCTGTTCACTTACCGTCTGGATCAAGTTCGTCCGGGCGAATGCCGCTACGGCTGGTGCTGTGGTGTAGAGTAGGGCGATGAAGAGCAGCGCATAGCCAGCGGATATTCTGGCATCTTTCACCTTAGGCACAGTGAAGAATCTCACGATCACGTGCGGCAGTCCTGCGGTACCCATCATCAGGGCAGCCGTGATGAAGAAGATATTCACCCGATTATCCATACCTGACTCGGTGTAGGCAGCGAAGCCCAGATCGGTGCTGAGCATGTTCAATTTATCTAATAGATAGGTGCCATCTGAGAGTGTGCCACCCATGCCAAGCTGTGGGATAGGATTGCCCACCATCTGCAAAGAGATGAAGACAGCTGGGACGGTGAAGGCGAATATCAGCACACAGTACTGAGCTACCTGCGTGTAGGTGATGCCCTTCATACCGCCTAAGACAGCATAGAAAAAGACAATGCCGATCCCAATGAGAATACCTGTGGAAAATGGCACTTCTAAAAATCTGGCAAAAGCGACACCGACGCCCTTCATCTGACCGACGACATAGGTGAAGGAGACGAAGATGGCACAGATCAGCGCCACGATTCTGGCCTGATTAGAGTAGTAGCGCTCGCCAATGAAGTCAGGGACAGTGAATTTTCCAAACTTCCGTAGGTAAGGAGCTAATAGCAGGGCGAGGAGTACATAGCCTCCCGTCCAGCCCATGAGGTACTGAGAGCCGCCATAGCCCATGAATGAGATCAGTCCAGCCATAGAAAGATAGGATGCTGCTGACATCCAGTCCGCCGCCGTGGCCATGCCATTAGCCAGTGGAGAGACACCTCCGCCTGCTACATAAAATTCTTTCGTGGATCCTGCTCTAGCCCAGATGGCTACGCCGATGTAGAGTAGAAATGTAAACCCCACGATGATAAATGTCCATGTCTGTACGCCCATATGTAGTCAGTCTTGATCGCTGCGTTAATTATTTTTCATCTACATCAAATTCCTTATCCAGTTGGTTCATCAGCCTGACATATATGAATATGAGTATCACAAATACGTAAATCGAACCCTGCTGGGCAAACCAAAACCCCAATGGAAAGCCTCCAAGCTTTATGGTATTAAGGCTTTCTGCGAATATGATGCCGCAGCCGTATGAGACAATGAACCATATGGTGAGGAGAATAAGCAGGTATTTCAGATTTCTACGCCAGTAGAGTTGGAGATTCTTGTTTTGCATATGAGTGATCAGTGATTACTGAGTAATGATGCATTAATATAGTGTTTCATCTGTTCATATTTTAGAAAAAGAGGCCCAGCATCAAATAACTAACTGTAATCATCTCTGCAGAGTCTTGATTATCCACGTCATAGACGTTTCAGGATTAGTCATTGGTGATATCTATCAGTTCATTTCAAATAAATTTGATAAGCAGCGATCCACACAGCTGGGATAGGACCGAATTGTCCAGTGTAACACTTTCATTATTAATGAATTGGCATTAATTTCGTATTACTTACGTTTTAGATTCATGCCATCTGAATATGGGTGGCATATTCTTTAGATATCGAGCTATTTAAACTAATGTATTATGAGTAAAGTGTATTCGACCTTTGGGTTGGTCTCAGGCTGTCTATTCACCTGTCTGTTATTTTTATCATCGACGACTGAAGGGACACCTGAGGATAGCGGGTCAGCCATGAGTCACTTGCCTCAGTCTATCCATTCTGCCATTGAGGACAAGTCCTATTTTTGGGCTGGGGAGGAGATGCCGAATACCTTCGATTGTAAGGAGAGGCTGGACAGGGAGCTCTCCGTGAATGCTTACTGGCAGTCTAATACCCTGCTGAATATCAAAAAATCAAACCGCTACTTCCCACTCATGGACCGAGTCTTGGCAGAAGAAGGCGTACCGCTGGACTTCAAGTACCTGGCCGTAGCCGAGAGTGATCTCAGAAATGTCAGCTCACACGCTAATGCGAAGGGCTTCTGGCAATTCAGAAAGCTGGCCGCCAAGGAGATGGGGCTGGAAGTAAATGATGAAGTGGATGAGCGCTACCATGTGGAGAAAGCCACCAGAGCAGCTGCCAAATATTTGAAAAAACTGCGCAACAGATTTGGCTCATGGACGAATGCTGCAGCGGCTTATAATGTAGGCCCCACTAATTTTTCTTCTTTGAGGAAGAGACAAGGTGCTTTTTCATTTTATGATATGAATATCAACATCGAGACCAGCCGATACCTCTTCAGACTGATGGCCATTAAGGAGATCATGACGGAGCCTCAGAAGTTTGGTTTCTATGTAGAGCCACATGAGCTGTATCCGCCGCATGATAACTATCATGAGGTGGTCGTCGATAAGTCGGTGAATAGCTGGACAGATTTTGCTAAGCAGTATGGTGTCACTTACAGAGAGCTGAAAGTCTATAATCCGTGGCTGATCGATAGTAAGCTGACGGTTAAAAAGAACACTTATTATATTAAGGTGCCTAAGAAATAGTGGGGTGGTTCTCAAGGGGTCGGGACCCCTTGGGAGGGCGCGTGACCCCTTGGATGGGCGCGTGAGCCCTTGGATGGGCGCGTATCATGATTGTACTAATAAATAAGATCATGAATGATTAAATTAGAATGTATCGAGATATGAATGCTCATACAGAAGCTATGCACCAGTTCAGCTTATTGATGATCTGCCTGATGTTTGTGATGCTGTTTATCCAGTGCGAATCTTCTTCGGACATGGTTGTCTTTGAAGAAGTTTCAGGAATCAAGGTCGAGATGACTAGGCTAAGCTTATCCTCTGATGCCGAGATCCCCATTGACGAATTTGGTGCTGTTACCTTGACGGAAATCACACCAGATGGCACGTCTGATTTGTCTGCTCGCATCAAGCGGCGAGGTGGATTTTCGATATCATTTCCTAAGCATTCATATGAGCTGGATCTGCCAGCTGATTATGCCTTGGCTGGACTTCCAGCTGATGATGACTGGATATTGAATGCCAATTACATTGACAAGACCTTTCTCCGACACGTGATGTCATATGATCTTTTCAGAGCCATGAACCCGAATAACCGGGCCTCTCTGAATCGCTACATTGAGCTGGAGCTGGATGGCATGTATCAGGGTCTGTATGTTCTGATGGAAAAGCTAGATAAATCTGCGCTGAAGATTGATGGCGATGATTCTGCATCTGTCATTTTTAAGGAGCCTCATATTTTCAGGGCCAGTTATGAGGGAGTCACACCCCAGAAGCAGAATAACTTTCATCAGCAGACATTTCCGAAGATTGGTGAGGATGATCGCACCATGACCATAGATGCCGCGCGAGATTTTATTATGAATGCGACTGATGATGGATTTAGTGATGGTATTGGTCAAGTCTTTGACATTCAAAACATCATCGATTGGCATTTACTGCTACTGGTCTCTAATAATGGCGACGGCATTTTAAAGAATTTCTATCTCTATCAGGTGGATTCCATCACTCCTTTGCGCATAGCACCGTGGGACTATGATCATTCTTTTGGCAGAGACGGGGATAACGAGCTCAATCTGGATAAGCGGCAGGCACAGCTGGATCGGTCTATTTTATTATCCCGTCTTCTGACACTGCCTTGGTACCGGCAGCAACTGAAGGACAGCTGGCATCGATATAATGAAGAAGGGCTACTCAGTGCCTCTGGATTAAAGGATCGGGTGCGCAGGATGGCTGACGAGATCCGTCCCTATGCTGAGAAAAATTTTGAGTTGTGGAATGTTGATGCTTCTGCATATTACGATGACAATGGCTTTGCTGAAGAGATTGATGTTATGGAGGTATTTATCGACCTGAGGTCAGAGCGGCTTCGGATTTATTTTGAGGACTTATGATTGTCTGAACCCTTATAAGCTTGATTATAAAGCCGTGCCGTATGCTTTATCAATATCCATCACGAATTTATCAATGATCCTTTGAAGTGCAATCGATTCAGGGAGTTTGTGCTTCTCTCGATTACGGTTTATGTAGTTTATGGCATTAGTTAGATGCGAGGAGTGGTAGATAGCACCTGGTATTCTACTGAGGGTCGCCAAGTTGAATTCATTCAGTGAGACATAGAAGAATTTTTGTGACCACAGTTTGTTTTTGTGCAAGGCCGTTGTGGATTTTGATACTTCTGGATGTCTATGAAATAATTTACTGCTGATGGACTTTAGTTTCTGAATGATTAAAGTTAATTCGATGTCTGAACAGAGCAGTATCATATGCACATGGTCGCGGCAGATGTTATAGCTGATACACCGGTATTGATTTTCCTGCACTATAGTCGCTATGATGGATGTCAAGATGATCTCTTCTTTTAGGTCCAGTTCTCGTGCCGGGCCTTTCCTGACCTTATACTTGATCATGCGCTGAGAGGTACGACTGTTGTGCGTGGTCAGGACGATGTGGTGTGCTTGCTCCATATAGATTTATGTTTTCTCAAGGGGTCGTGACCCCTTGAAGGGCCCTATGACCCCTTGAAGGACTCTGTGACCCCTTGAAGGACCCTGTGACCCCTTGAAGGGTCCTGTGACCCCTTGAAGGATTTTGTAACCCCTTGAAGAGTCCTGTGACCCCCTTGGATGAATCAATATAATTAAAATTGAATAGACAAAATACCATTCGACTTTGTGATCAAATCCCTCCTCAATTTCAAAGCCTGATTTCTGCTTGTGGAGCAGCTGCTCCAGCTCCATTAAAACAATATACTTGAGGAGGCCTTCTCTTTCGTAGAGAAGCCTTTTTCGGTTACCTTTGCATTCTAATCTAAAGACTATGAGGATTGCGATCGCACAGCTAAATTATCACGTTGGAAATTTTGCGGGCAATGTCGGCAAGATGTTGGATGCTGTAAAAAAAGCTGAAGCGGCTAAGGCCGATGTTGTTTGCTTTTCAGAATTGGCTACTTGTGCCTATCCGCCGAGAGATTTTTTAGAATTTGATGATTTTATTCTGTCATGTGAAGAAGCGATTGATACGCTCAAAGCGGCTTCACATCATGTCGCCATCATCGTCGGATCTCCTACGCGTAATCCAGTGATCGAAGGCAAGGACCTGTATAATTCTGTCTACTTCTTACACGAAGGAGAGGTGAAGTTCGTGCAGCACAAGGCCTTGCTGCCGACCTATGATGTCTTTGACGAGTACCGATACTTTGAACCAGGGAGTACCTTTAGCACTTATGAATTCAAAGGGGTAAGATTGGCACTGACGGTGTGCGAAGACATCTGGAATGTGGGCAATGACAATCCGCTGTATACTGTCTGTCCCTTAGATGAGATGATGGCCGATCAGCCTGATGTGATCATTAATGCTTCAGCGTCACCCTTTAATTACGATCATGCAGAATCCAGAATCCACACTTGTAAAGCTAATATTGATCGCTATCACTTACCCATGTTCTATGTGAATCATGTCGGTGCGCAGACGGAGCTGATCTTTGATGGAGGTTCGCTGGTGATGTCGCCCGATGGAGAGATATTCGATGAGATGGTCTACTTCGAAGAGGATTTTAAAGTCTATGAGCTGGATGATGTGATCAAAGGCACACAGTCAGTGGAGCAGCCCAAAGATAAGATCTTGGAAATACATGATGCCATTGTATTGGGTGTCAAAGACTACTTTGGTAAGCTGGGCTTTAGTAAGGCGATCATCGGATTGTCTGGAGGGATAGACTCTGCGGTGACTACCGTGCTGGCTGTTCGAGCCTTGGGTGCAGAGCATGTCAGGGTGCTGCTCATGCCATCCCAGTTCTCCAGTGGTCACTCGGTGGATGATGCTGTAGCTTTAGCTAAGAATCTGGGGATTCAGTATGACATCATCGAGATCAAGGACCTGTACGAAGCATTCATGACGAAGCTGACACCCTTATTCGAGGATCGGCCCTTCAACGTCACAGAGGAGAATATTCAAGCTCGCTGCCGAGGCTTGCTGCTGATGGCAATGTCTAATAAATTTGGTAACATCTTGCTCAACACCTCTAATAAAAGCGAAGCCGCTGTAGGTTATGGTACGCTCTATGGCGATATGGCTGGTGGACTCTCTGTCATTGGGGATGTGTATAAGACAGAAGTCTTCGCCCTCGCGAGATACATGAATAAAGATGGCGAAGTCATTCCAGAAAACACCATCACCAAGCCACCTTCAGCTGAGCTGCGGCCGAATCAAAAAGATTCTGACAGCTTGCCTGACTATGACATCTTAGATGAGATACTCTTCCAATACATAGAGCAGCAGCAGGGCCCTAAAGAGATCATTGCCATGGGCTATGACGAAGCGCTGGTCAAGCGTATACTCCGCTTGGTCAACATCAATGAATTCAAGCGCTACCAGACAGCGCCTGTCTTGAGGGTGTCATCTAAGGCCTTTGGGATGGGGAGGCGTATGCCTATCGTGGGGAAGTATTTGAGTTGAAGAGTTGCTTATGCT
>CALFBH010000124.1 GCA_937951615.1 uncultured Saprospiraceae bacterium
AACTCTGCTACAGGTATGACCACCTGATAATCGCCAGGAGATAGGTCTTCTATAAAATAATCACCATTCGCATCCGTTATATCACTGCCTTCCAACACATCATCGGCGGTGCCAAAGGTGCCATCCGCTCCTGCGCTATACACTTCTACAGTGACCCCTTCTATGCCAGCGTCGCCGGCATCCTGTTCACCATTATTATCAAGATCCACAAAGACTGTGGAACCTATGCTCATTTGTTGTTCGTAACCAAAATCCTGATCCAGATTAATTTCGGCGTAAGCCAATGTTACATCTGAGGTATTGTCTAAGCCCCCGTCAGGATCACTGACATTTTCAAAACCATCTAATGGATTGCCTGGGTCAAAGTTGGTTGGATCAATGGTTACCGTATAATCATCGGGGTATAAATTGGGGAATAGATAGTTGCCATTTGGATCTGTATAGGCTGTATCTATTGGTGTATTGGTACCATCATACAGGACCACCATTACATTTTCTATTGGGGTGTTGGTATCGTTATTCCATACATAATTACCGATGGCGCCGATAGCGCAGTTGTCGGGAACTGTTGTTACCGGGGTACTTTCCAGGCTGTAGCAGTTGGAGTATGTATCACTTGAGCAGCGACTAATCACCGTCACTGCATTATCCGGGTCATAAGTCGGTACGGTTGTACTCCAGGTTGTCCCGTTATCTGCACTCCATTCTAAGGTAGAACCTATACAGGCTGTGCTTACGGTGAATGCGCCGGGTGTATCTGCTGCGCAGTTGTTCTCTATGGCGGCTATAGCCGGAGCTGCGGGTGGGATGCAACAGTCGATGACTGTTACTGTAACTGGGCAACAGCTTGCTCCTGAACAGAGATTGGAATCTGTAGCTTCGTAATAGAAGCATTCTGACTGCCCAATTGTGCCATCACCTATCATTGCATTATCTATAGTCAGGTCGCAAGTATTAGTCAGACTATCCCCATTGCTATTATACCATATTACATCTCCTAATCCTGCATCACAGCTTAGGGTGACTGTGCCTGTGCCATCATGGCATACTTGAGCAGTGGGGACGGGGTCGCAGTTGGGATATTCACAAGGACTACAATACTCTGGAATCGAAGTGACCGCCGTACTCTCTGCCACACAGGCATTACCTGTATCATTACAGCGGGCGATGACGGTTTGAGCATTGGCATTATCATAAGTCGGGGCTGTGGTGCTCCAGGTGGTACCGTTGTCTGTACTCCACTCTAGGATACTTCCTGCTCCGCAGGCTGTGGTAACGGTGAACGCTCCTGGCGTGTCGGTTGCGCAGTCATTGTCGGTGACGGCGATTTCGGGGGCATCTGGTCCAACTTCAACACATACATTTACTGTAATCTCGAAAGCACCGCACTGCCCACCTATTCCATCTGAAGATTTAGTGAAGATACCACACCCCGTAGCAGCATCTACCGTAATTGAGTTATTACAATCATTATACGTTAAACCTGTATTACCGACTCCTTCTTTCCATAAACCTTCACAAATTATACCTTTACAGTCAATCAAGTCCTGCAAGAAAAGGATATCATTGACAGCAGCTATACAAAGTGTAGTATCAACTACAATATTATTGTTGGTAGGACAACATTCTTTAGCAATACTAAGCCCTTTTCCTTGTTGAGTGTCGATAGCATTTGGAGGATTTGGAAATCCAGTACCAACATAAGCTAAGAGCGTATCTGTAGCACTAGAGCTAGTTTCAAAAATAGCAATACAATCTTCTGCTTCCACTGAATTATTAACAGAAACATACAAAAGATTATTACTTTCACTATATACAATACCAAGTCCTCGGGAAAATTTTCCAACTGTACCGTCCATTGCGTCATCATCAAGAATAGAACGAGCTAATAAAGTACCTGTTGGACTATATTTAAGTATTTGAGTGATATGATTAGCAAATTTAGGAGATGATACGATGTATAAGTTTCCATCTAAATCTGTTGTCATGCCATATGGAGCCATTGTGTTAGACATGAAATTATCACCTATAGATGGCTCTGTTGTACCTTTTAGGATATATGGAGTAATACAGTTTCCTGAGTTAACGTCAGCTTCTGTTGCCTTGAATATTTGACCACCATTATTATTTTGTAACAAGGAATAGTAAATTGTATTGTCATTCGGATCTATATAAAACCCCCAATTAATGAGATCTCCTTGTGGTGCTACAAAACAAATTGACCCAATAAGATCACCTGTACACAAATCAAAGGCTTCGGCTTCCGTTGAAATTGTTCGATCATTGGTATATAATGTATTTCCAATTGAACCAAAATTAAAACCTCCATATCCAGCAATTTGAAATTCCGATTCTGGAAAAACGTCTCCACTACAGCTTATTTTTCTAATATCTCCGAGAGTCTTTTCTCCTATATATACATATCCATTGAGGTCTATAGCTAAACCGTGTGGACTAGGGAATCCCATTCCTGTACTTACCCAAGTGTCACCATTATTTAGAATTTCTGTCAGTGTGCTGTCAGCGTTTGCTTTAAATTTATGTACTGATCCTGCCGCGACATCATTCAGATAAACAAATTCATTACAATTACAGCCTACTATACAATCCTGCTCGTCCATCGTCACTAGCACATCTGTAAAACAGTCATCCGCACCATTGAATACCCGAATGGTGTAATCGGTGGCTGCGGCAGGATTCGCTAAAGTACCGAACTGTAAAGGCAAATCAGTAGCTGGGTTGAAGGCTGTTGCTGCTGCAAAGCCTGTGCCTGTGTACGTACTGCCCTGATTGAAATCGTAATGCGTAGCGTCTGTGGCTGCACTGATCTGGAGGTAGGCGTCGTCGTTGGGGATGCTGTTGGTACAGCTTGCGCTTAGGGCATAGGCGGTAACAGTCGGTGCTGTTCCGCCAGGACAGGCCATCATAGAACTTGTTTCAGGTGATGATACACCTTCATTTGTTTTACTGACGACTTCACTTTCCTCTTCAGCAAACCAGCTACTAAACCGAGGTATCAGAAAATCTGTAAAACCTACAAAGAAGCCCATCTGAGCTACCTGTACAGGTTCTTGTATTTTCTTTTCCATATAAATCGATGATGTTGCTGCAACATCAACTGTATGCTGAACAGATACATCTGACCAGTCTGTTTCCATACAGGTCATTTCATTTTCTGTTGCTGTTACTTCGCTATCTGTCTTATTCGGATGCATTTCGGCTCCGCTCAATGCAAGTTCGACTCCGCTCAATGCAAGTTCGACTCCGCTCAATGCAAGTATTGTTGAGCTGATGAGTAGCATCGAAAATAATGGAAGTAGTAAACGTTGTTTTCCAGTCTGCGTCCATATACCTGTGAGTTGTTCCATCAGGTAAGCAGATGAAAAACTCTGGCGTGTTTCTGCGTTGGTTTTAAGTAGAAATTTTCTCATAATCAGGTGATGAGTATTAGACTTTATTCTGGAATAAAGTCCATTTAAAAAATTGGATGATTTTTATGTAGAATGCCTCAAAAGCAAAGGAAAGAAATGACAGGAAAGTACACTAGGGCTTGTAGATTTGCCGCTAATGTCTTATTTTTATATCACTTTTAGTAAAGTGGCAACTTATCTGCTTTGTTTGGTCGCATTGAGATAAGATGTCGCTTTTTTTCCTTACCGAATTATTAGACTTTATTTAGGTCACTCATGTAGTGTA
>CALFBH010000125.1 GCA_937951615.1 uncultured Saprospiraceae bacterium
TGTGAGAGATTGTCGGAAGTCGATGGTCGGCAGACGAAGGATTTTATGAAAATTGGTGATTTATCCCCTTAAATATGCTGTATTTCCAACCAAATTCGTCTGACGACAACGGAATTTACTCAATCATACTTTAGTCGAGTACTACCAGATATTTTGCTTTGCAAAACGCGTTTTTCCTATCGACCATGGACTATCGACTATCGACAAAAACGGAGAAATATTATTAATTCTTATTCCTGAATAAACTTATACCCAACTCCTCTAACAGACAAAAAGAACCGAGGATTTTTCGGATCATCCTCAAAGTATTTCCGAAAGGAAAGAATAAAATTATCAATCGTTCGGGTAGAAGGATAAACATCATAGCCCCAAACTGCCTGGAGAATTTGTTGGCGAGAAACGACCTCATTTTTCCGATCAATCAGCAATTTTAGCAACATAGCTTCTTTTTTAGTCAATTGGACTTCGCCGCGTTGCGTTTGTGCATTATATGTTTTGAAATTGACCTCATTGCTGCCAAAGCTGACCATCTCCCCAACTGTACTTGAGCTTTTCTGAGAACGTTTGATCAGATTGCGAATACGTAGAAGCAATTCTTCCAGATTGAAAGGCTTGGTGATATAATCGTCTGCACCTTTTTTCAAACCATGTACCCGATCCAGCGAAGTATCTTTTGCGGTCAGGAACATAATCGGCACATCCAGGTTTTCCAGTCTGATTTGCTCGCAGATTTGAAAACCATCCACTTCGGGCAGCATCACATCCAGAATTAATAAGTCAAAGTGTTGAGAACGAAAATATTGCAAAGCACTTTTACCGTTATCGGTCGCTATTACTTCAAAGTCTTCCAGCTCAAGATTCAATTTTATACCTTCGCGGATGTTTTCTTCATCCTCAACAAGTAAGATTCGGGACATAATGCCTTTGTTTAGATTATGATAAGGGGTTTGTGCAAATATAGATAATTAATTAGCCTAAGTTCTTAACTTTTATACTTTTTTGGACAAAGCTGGGCTTCGTGCTAAAAAGCTATAATTGTATGACTGTGTGATTGTGTGATTGTTATTACGGTTTTTTGCAAAGCAAAAAAATCTTTTAACAATGAAAGAATCTAGCAATGAAACAATGATGATGGTGGTTTGGTGCCTTAGGCGACAGGCAAAGTAACTTCAAAAACACTACCACTTGGTATATTATTGCGAACCACAATACTCCCATTATGTGCCTTGACAATTTGCTTCACAATATATAAACCCAGTCCAGTGCCTTTAGTTTTTCTAGTATCCTCACTACCTACCCGATAGAATTTTTCAAATATACGGGCTTTGTCTTCATCTGTAATACCAATACCTTTATCCGCTACTTTAAAGAAAACCCGCCCACGTTTTTGCCGGACAATAATCTGGACTTCTGCCTGATCTGGCGGAGAATATTTAACAGCGTTTTCCAATAAATTGAAAGCAATCGTCGTGATAGCAGTTGGATCTGCAACGATAAAATTAGACTCGCCATCAAAACGAGCGGAGAATCTTACATTAGGATATTTATTTCGAATCTGTTCCAGAATATTTTCAATCATCTCATTCATCTCCAGTTTTTCTGCCGACCACTGATTGGCATTCTCCACGCGAGCTGCCAGCAAGATATTATTGACGAGGTGATTGAGTCGGTCGAGTTCTTTGAGGCTGCCATTGGCAAACTTGATGGTTTGTTGTCGATTGAGTTCCCGTTTTCTAAAAGTTTCAAGAATCAACCGCACAGAAGCAATCGGCGATTTCAATTCATGCGTAATGGATAAAAGAAAATTACGCTGTTGATTAGCCAAAGCAATTTCCCGACGAAAGCCCCGATCGACAAACCAAAGTCCAAGTACCAGCATTAAGAAGAAACTAACCGTGCCGAGCATGACATTGAGTCGACTTTTACTGGATTGCTGTTCGATATTTTGATATTCTACACTATTGAAAATAGATTCTAGGTCTATAGTTTTGTCTCTATTTAACATTTGGGTAATCAGCAAATCCTTGCGCATCTCTTCCACTTCTGTCATCTGGCTATATTGGGAGTAAGACCACCAGCCAAAGAAAAAAAGGACATATACAAATATGATCAGAAAGACCACGCGGGGCATGGAAAAGGTATTTGCATTCAACCGTCCTCTTGGCGAGAACATGTTTTTATAGTTTGTCATCTGCTTCGGCGTTTTATCATTTGTATTCGCCATGCAATTTGTATTGTTATTTTTATAAATACTAATTTATTCAGGCATGTTTATGTCATTTTCTTATTTCTTCAAGTGAAAAGCGACAGTTTTTACCCGTTTGCTTACATTGCCATTCGGCAAAGGTTCTTCCAGAATCATATTTTGAGCCAAAGGCTGCTCAAAAACTTCCTGCATATTATAAACGCCAGCAGCAGGCACACTGTTCGATTTTAACTGTTTCAAAATAACATCAGCATTAATATCATGGAAAAGTGGTGTCAGTAATGCGATCAGTTCATCTCGATGTTTTACCCGTGCGGCATTGGTATTGAAACGTTTATCTTCCGCAATTTGTGGCTTGCCCAGACAAGCACATAGTTTTTTAAATTGCTGCGCTGTACCTACAGCCAGAATAAGCAACTTACCATCTTTACAAATAAAAGCATCCCCATAAGGAACAATATTCGGATGTCTCGACCCCATGCGCTGCGGAATATGCCCCGCCATCAGCCAGTTGGTCGCCTGATTAGCCAGCGAAGCCACTGCCGACTCAAACAGACTAGCCGACACATAACTACCCTCACCCGTCCGCATCCGATGTATCAAAGCCAGCAAAACTGCCTCCTTCAACTGATGCCCGGAAATCAAATCAATCAAAGCCACAGGCATCCGCACCAGCGGTCGATCCGGCTCACCAGTCATATACAAAAAACCAGCTTCTGCTTGCAAGATCACATCAAAAGCAGGCGCAGTATCGCCATCTGCATAAGCATTGAGTTGGGCATAAATGAGCTGTGGATTCAAGGCGCGAAGGCTAGGGGAGTCCATACCCAGTTTTTGTGCCGTCGCTTCATGAAAATTGCTAATCACCACATCTGCTTTACGCACCAAGTCATGAACTATTGCCCGATCCTCCATGTTTTTCAAATCCAACAACTGGACTTCCTTATTCCAATTGGTGCAATGATAATAAGCCGAGTACGGACTATCCACATCTTCACCAGGCAGTTTCCACTTGCGCGTCACATCACCACCCGTATGTTTGTTTTCTATTTTAATGACTTTCGCGCCCAACTCGGCAAAGAACATGCCCACCGCAGGCCCGGCAAGTACGCTGGCGAGTTCGATGACGATGAGGTCTTTGAAAAATTGATTTTGCATCTTGTTTTGTGTTGATTGGTTAAATTACTCGTACCGACGACTTTAGCCGTCGCAAGCTAGACATTTGACGGCTAAAGTCGTCAGTACAGTGTTTCCGGTCAGCATTAGTATGAAAATCGCATAGCTTTCCGATCAAACCGAAGCCCATCCATCGCATAAGCCGCTTCTATCTGCCCATTATCCACCAGTTCAGCAGGTGTGCCGATATAGGACTGATGCTCATGCAGCAAAACCAGTTTATCAGCAACCTGCAAAGCCAGTTCTACTTCATGTGTGGTGCATAAGATGGCTTTGCCTTGTGTCGTACTTAGCTTCTTTAGCAACTGAAAAACAGCCATACGATTCACCAAATCCAAGTGGGCGGTCGGTTCATCCAATAACAAAAGAGGCGTGTCTTGGGCTAAGGCGCGAGCGATCATCACCTTTTGGTATTCGCCATCACTCAGTTGGGCGAGCGGTTTGTGCAGGAGCGATTGAATACCCGTTTGTTCAATCGCTTCTTGAATGACTTGATGGTCTGTGCTGTCCAATTGACCAAAATAGCCCGTATAAGGATGCCTGCCCAATGCCACGACATCTTGCACCGAAAAATAGCCCAGTCGAAAGCGTTCTGTGGTGACAATGCTGAATTGTTTTGCACGAATATCGGGCGCGAGTTGTGTCAATTCAACTTCTGTACCATCCATTTCTATATAAACATGCCCGCCCAAAGCCTTGTGAAAGCCTGCAATCGTCCGCAATAAGGTCGTTTTGCCAGTGCCATTTCTGCCCAATATGATACATAATTCTCCAGCAGCTACTTCAAAACTGATAGAATCGAGTAGGGGAGTAGTCGTTTTTTTGTGAATAAAACCTGTTTGTAAATGGGCGATTTTGAGCATGATGGTATAAAGGTATAAAATGCTGATTTATTGCAATACTGATACATTAAAAAACATTTACTCATTTTATCATTCACTCATCCACTCATTATCTTAGTGGCTCTGCCACAGCAGCAAAAAGCAAAACAAATATTTTCGAGATAAAATCAAATTTAAGTGATACATTTGCAACTCATTAAAACGAATGAACAATTGACATTAATTAAATCAATTTCGGGAACGCGGGGAACGATTGGCGGAAAAGCTGGAAAAAACTTCACTCCGATTGACGTAGTGAACCATACCGCAGCCTATGGCTATCGTTTGCTGCAAAGTGGGGGCACACCTAAAGTCGTGGTCGGCAGAGATGCTAGAATATCGGGCATTATGGTGCAGAATCTCGTAGCCAGCACCTTGCAGGGCTTGGGGATTACAGTAATTGATCTTGGGTTATCCACCACACCTACAGTGGCGATGGCGGTGCCGAATGAGGAAGCAGGTGGTGGTATCATCATCACAGCAAGTCATAATCCCAAGCAATGGAACGCTTTAAAGTTTCTGGATGGCAATGGAGAGTTTCTTTCTGCCCTAGCAGGACAAGAAGTACTGGATATTGCAGAAAGTGGAGAGATAGAATTTGCCGAAGTCGACAAATTGGGTGATTGCATTCAGAAAACGGATTACATCAACTGGCATATTGAGCAAATTTTGGCTTTGCCACTGGTCGATGTAGAAGCAGTACAGGCGAAAGAATTTAAAGTCGTCGTAGATGCGGTGAATTCATCTGGCGCGATTTCTATTCCACCTTTACTGGAAGCTTTAGGCTGTGAAGTCGTCGTGATTAATGGAGAAACCAATGGACGATTTGCCCATAATCCAGAACCTTTACAGCAACATTTGACAGGACTTGCCCAGGCAGTGTTGAGCAATAATGCCCAGCTCGGCATCGCAGTAGATCCTGATGTGGACAGACTGGCTTTCATGCAGGAAGATGGAGAAATGTTTGGGGAAGAATACACATTAGTTGCAGTAGCCGATTATATTCTAAAAAATAAGCCAGGCCCGACGGTGTCCAATTTATCCTCCACTCGTGCCTTGCGCGATGTGACGGAAAAAGCAGGACAAACTCACCACGCTTCGGCAGTTGGAGAAGTCAATGTCGTAGCACAAATGAAAGCTGTCGATGCAGTGATTGGAGGTGAAGGCAATGGAGGGATCATTTATCCGGAATTGCATTATGGACGAGATGCTTTGGTCGGAACAGCTTTGTTTCTCACGCATCTGGCTAAGACCAATACACCAGTTTCCTTTCTACGCAACAGCTATCCCGATTATGTGATGTCGAAAAACAAAATTGAGCTTTCGCCATCGCTGGATTTGGACAATATTTTTGAGCAGTTGAAACAGAAATATAAAAACCAGCCACAAAACACCGTGGATGGATTGAAAATAGAATTTGATAGCGACTGGATACACTTACGCCGCTCCAATACAGAGCCGATTATTCGTATTTATACGGAAAGTACCTCGGAAGTGATGTCGCAAAACCTGTCAGATAAAATCAAAGCAGACATCAGTGATATTATGCGAGCTGAACGGTGATGGGGGAATGGGGGAATGAATGAGTAAATGAGTAAATGGGAGAATGAATGAGTAAATGATCAATGATAAATGTTCAATGAAAAAATGCGAGTTTACTTTGATAATGCCGCCACAACTCCACTAAGCGAAGAAGTACTGGAAGCCATGCTGCCTTATCTGCGTGGCAATTACGGCAATCCATCTTCCATACATGCGGACGGGCGCAAGGCGCGTACTGCAATCGAGGACGCCCGAAAGACAGTTGCCCAGCACCTGAATGCTTCTATTGGTGAAATATTTTTTACTTCTGGTGGAACGGAGTCCAATAACATGGCGCTGAAATGTGCTGTACGGGATTTGGGCGTTCAGCGCATCATCAGTTCCCGATTGGAACATCATTGTGTCTTACACACGTTGGAAACGCTGGAAAAAGCGGAGCAGGTAAAAGTTTCTTTTGTAAATATAGACGATAAAGGACGGATAGATTTGGAGCATTTGACTGCTTTGCTCAAAGAAGATGCGAGCAAAACGCTGGTTTCGCTCATGTATGCAAATAATGAAATCGGGACTTTACTGGATATTCAGAAAGTAGCTGATTTATGTCAGGAACATCAGGCATTATTTCATTCTGATACGGTGCAGGCAGTTGGGCATTTTCCGATTGATGTGCAGGCAACGGGCTTTAGTTTTTTAGCTGGATCGGCGCATAAGTTTCACGGACCTAAGGGAACAGGTTTTGTGTATATCAATGGCGATAACATCATCAAGCCTTATGTGGATGGTGGTTCTCAGGAACGCAATATGCGGGCAGGGACGGAAAACGTAGCAGGCATCACCGGACTAGCAAAAGCCTTTGATTTGTCTTGTACCAATATGCAGGAACGCCATGATTATATTGATGGTTTGCGGACTTATTTTATTGGACAACTAAAAGAAAATTTCCCTGATATTGTCTTTAATGGTGATTATGATGGGCAATATTTACATAAAATACTAAGTGTTTCTTTTCCACCATCGCCTAAGAATGAGTTGATTATATTTAACCTCGATATCGCAGGCATCAGCGTATCTGGCGGGAGTGCTTGTAGTTCGGGCGTCGAGTCTGGCTCACACGTCATGGCTGCCCTCCAGCCGGATGATTTATCGAAAACGGTGCGCTTTTCTTTTTCTCATTATAATACAAAGGAAGAGATAGACTTTGTAATGGAGAAATTGAAGAAAGTACTGGGTTGATTTAATTACGAATTACGAATGGGTTTACCAATCAACCAATACTCCAGTTACCAATCAACCAATCCCCTTGTTAAGCCACGAATGCACGAATGAGTTTACCAATAACCCCCAATACTGCCAATCCCCCAATATCCTTGTTAAGCCACGAATGCACGCATGAGTTTACCAATAACCAATCCCCCAATACTCCCATCAACCAATACCCTTGTTAAGCCACGAATGCACGAATGAGTTTACCAATACCCCAGTTACCAATCACCAATCACCAAATCACCAATCACCAAATACCCCAGTTACCAATCCCCCAATCACCAATCACCAAATCAAGCCCGAATAGCATCCACTGGGTTCATATTTGCAGCCTGTAAAGCAGGAAGAAAACCAGCAATCACACCAATAAGAATAGACAAACCTGCTCCGACAACAACATTTTTAGAGGTTAGAATAAACTGAAACCCGTCGGCAGAATTAATAAGGGAAATAACACCATAAACCATAAGCAGCCCCATAGCACCACCGATCAGACAAAGAATAATAGATTCGATCAGAAATTCCATTAGAATGACATAACGCTTCGCACCCAATGCTTTTTTGATGCCGATAATGTTGGTGCGTTCTTTTACAGAAACAAACATAATATTGGCTACCCCAAAACCGCCGACCAAAATGGCAAAACCGCCAATAATCCAGCCGACCACACTGATGACACTGAAAAATGAATCAAAAGCGTTGGAAAGAATAGATAATTTGTTCAGTGCAAAATTATTGTCTTCCTTGGGGCGTAGGCGGCGGTGAGCGCGTAGAGAAGCTGTGAGTTCGCCTTCTAGTTGCTCCAGTGGGACGTCTTTATCTGCCTTGACATTAATAAAGGAACGTCGGGCACGATTGACATTGGAAAATTTACGGGCAGTAGGAATGGACATCAAGACGAGGTCATCAAAATTCATGATGCGGAGTAGGCTGTTGCCTTCTTTTTCAAGGACGCCCAAAACCTTGAACTTTCTGCCCATGATTTTTACTTTTTTTCCAATGGGATCGATATTGCCACCAAATAATTTTTCAGCTACATTTGCGCCAAGCAAAACCTGATCGACACCCACATGATATTCACCACGTGTATAATAACGACCTCTGTCTATCACAAGATTAAACATCTTTGCATAGTCATAAGTCATAGCAAACAAATAGACGCCAGTCACATCATTGGACTGGTATTCTACAGGTTTCATGCCTACGATGGCTGCATAAGAAGACATCATCGCTGATTTGACCTTTTTGGAAATAGCTTCATAGTCTTTCATGTCGGGGTTGGGATTGCGGACCCATTTCCAGTAATTTTGCCCAGGATCTTCTGCCCAACTGAATTTATCGACATACAACACATCGTCGCCCAGCTTATTGATACTGGCTCTGATATTCAACTCCAGCGAGTCCACTGCAGAAAGCACCGAAATGATACTCCATATACCAATCGTGATGCCGAGCAGCGACAAAAAAGACCGCAGCTTATTGGAAGCCAATTGCTGAAAAGCAATGGCAATACTTTCCATGAAAAATTTGAGAAATGTCATTTATATATAAATTGCAGGACGATGTTCACAGATAAAAAATTATCAATGCTCAATATATAGAAGTTTTTAGACATGGTATAAATCATTCGATAAATTACCTTCTTTAGCAGATGAATGTAAGTTTAGCTTCATTATTATAATAATAAGCTCCAATCTGTGAAACTTTTTGTGCAATTTTATTGTAATAATAGGTGCTTACTTATTTTATAATTTTAAAAACAGCTTATCCGTTTGTTATTCGTTGCATTTTACTAAATTTGCAGCCAATAAAAAAACGCCTTTTTTTATGCGAATGAAATTATCTCAGTTCAAATTTGAACTACCGCAAGAATTAATTGCAGAATACCCGTCCGAATACCGTGATGAGTCCCGACTAATGATCTACCATAAAGAGACGGGAAAGATAGAACACAAAGTATTTAAAGATATTTTGGACTACTACGATACAGGGGATGTATTTGTACTTAATAACACAAAAGTCTTTCCTGCCAGATTGTATGGAAAAAAAGAAAAAACTGGTGCTCGTATCGAAGTATTCCTTTTGAGAGAACTCAATAAGGAAGCTCGCTTATGGGATGTCCTTGTTGATCCTGCCCGAAAAATAAGGGTGGGGAATAAACTTTATTTCAACGACGAAGAAGACAACAGCCTGCTTATTGCTGAGGTTGTAGACAATACAACTTCTCGCGGACGTACAATTCGATTCCTGTTTGATGGAGAAGAAGCAGATTTCCGTTCACAACTGTACAGTCTCGGAAATACACCACTTCCCGGTTATATCCAAAGACAGGCAGAGGAGAGTGACAAGGAACGTTACCAAACGATTTATGCAAAAGAAGAAGGAGCAGTTGCTGCGCCTACTGCTGGATTGCATTTTAGTCGCGAGTTGATGAAACGCTTTGAGTTGAAAGGTGTGGAGTTTGCAGAAGTGACGCTGCATGTTGGTCTTGGGACATTCAGAAATATAGAAGTGGAAGATTTGTCTAAGCACAAAATGGATGCAGAATATTTCCGTATCAACAGCGAAGCAGTAGAAATTGTCAATCGCGCTAAAGCTGCTGGAAAGCGTGTTTGTGCAGTCGGCACAACGTCTATGCGTTCCATCGAATCAGCAGTTTCCGCTACGTCTACTTTGAAAGAAGCAGAAGGCTGGACTAATTTATTCATCTATCCGCCACATGAATTTCATATTGCGAATGCGATGATTACTAATCTTCACCTACCCTTGTCGAGCTTGCTCATTATGGTTTGTGCATTTGGTGGTCACGATGAAATGATGAAAGTCTATCAGGAAGCCATTAAGGAAAAATATAGATTTTACAGTTATGGCGATGCCATGATGATTGTGTAAGAACATAGATTGTATAGATAAAAAATCCAAATGTCGGAATATTCCGATGTTTGGATTTTTTTTGTTAATCTAATCTATTTATAAGAATTTTGACACTTCATAAAGACCGTTTTACTCAAATCTTAACAGGAATTAATACGCAAAAACGAGGAAATATTCTGTAAAAAAAATATTTTTCATATTTTTATTTGCATTTTATATAAATATTAAATATATTTGTTCGGATAATCGAAAATAAACTACTCAAAAATTACATGACTTTTTTCGTTCAAAGTTCAGTACACTAACTTAACCCATTCACCATATACAAATAACAAGCACTCATAAATGTTTGTTATCTATTTGTTACTCATCCGTATTCAAGGTTTCCAAAATTCAAAAGTCATTCAAACGTTAGGAACGTTTTTATAGTGCTATTTGTAGCATTATAAGTTGTAATTATAAATATATTTTAACAAAATTATTAAACTATGCGTAACAACAATTTTTTCCTCGTTATTCTACTATTAGGCTCCTTAATGACTATGATTAGCTGTAGTACAAGAGATTCGCCTATAGATTTAGAAATGGCAAGTCAGGTCGTACAAGAATCTGACCTAGTATCCGAAGCCGATGCGGAGTTGATTGAGTCTCTGAATTTCAGTGTAGCCAATGCAGAATTAAAACCTTTTCATTACCCTGATGGTACGACCGAAGACCGCTATTATGTGGAAGGCGATATCGTTTTTACTTCGGAAGAATACAGAGAACTTTTGGATAATGCCGTAGAAGGTATAGTGACCAGACAATACAGCACGTACAATCTCTGTAGTTCGCCACAAACGATTAACGTTATTGGATACACAGGTGGTGGTGGTTATGGCTTATCCAACAAAATGCGTACTTCATTAGGCTGGGCTATTAATAATTATAATAATGCAGGTATAGACCTGAACTTCACGCTCAACTTTGGTACAAATTATGGACCTTACGATATAGTTGTTTATCGTGTTCCTAATGGTAGTGCAGGTGGTTCGGCAGGATTTCCATCGTCGAATGGTGCTCCTTATAAATGGGTGCAAATTTACTCAGGAATGGATAACTATAATAATAATGTTGTCGAACACGTAATGACCCATGAAATTGGACATTGTGTTGGTTTACGCCATACAGACTGGTTCAATAGAGCAAGTTGTGGTGGTGGTGGTGAATCAGCGGGAGGTATTGGCGCAGTCCATATTCCTGGAACACCGACTAATATTGACTGGAACTCTATTATGTTGGCTTGTTTTGGCTCAAATGAAGATGGAGAGTTTAGCAATATTGACAAAACCGCTTTGAGGTATTTGTACTGATTTACTTAAAACTTAAATTTCAAACGGCTGTTTTTTGTCTGGGACAGCCGTTTGAAATTATCAGTTTTGCCTTGCCTCACCTAAAATGTCACGACTTAATAACCAAACTAAGTTTTCACTGTCTTACGCTTTTTCTTCTTCTTAGGCTTGTGTTCTGGTAATGGCTCATCGTTTTCCGAGCGAGGCGTGGGAGCTTTAGGCTCTATCTGGTCTAGATTGAACTCCTTGAAAATATCGCCGAAAGCTTTATTGAATTCTTCATCATTGAAAAAATCCTTGCTGCGTAGGAGCAGGTCGGGAAGGTCTTCGGCTGAATTGCGGAGATTGTCCAGCATATCTTCGGAAGGGCGGAGGCGTTCGGGCATACTTTCCATGCTTTCTGCAATGAAATCGTGGAAAATAGTAATATCCACGGTGTCGCCCATGATACGCATATTGCCTTTTTCGTCTAGTTTTTCTAGGTCGATTTCGTTTTCTAAGAAAAACTTGGCTTCTCCAATAGCATCTGTAAGTTCCTGAAACATGCCTTCCATGCGCTCACTGAGCAATTCTAGATCATGTTTCATTTCTTCACGCTTGTCTGTGCCTTGTGCAAAAGACTGAGCAGCAATGAGCGCAAGCATGGAAAATGTAAAAAGTATTTTTTTCATATCGTATTGATTTGTAAAGATAAAACACTGCGTGTTTATGTCCATTCCCGATAACTATCGTGGAGCAGTCGATAGCCGATGGTTGTTTGAAAGCTTGAATCAAGCTATTCGATTTTTACACATTTTGCGAAGCAAAATGGTTTTCATTTGTTGTATTTTCCATCGACTATGGACTATTGACCATCGACATAAACTACCTGTCAATAAGCTTATTACAAAAATGTTTCCAAAAATTATCCCATTCACAATTTCCAGATTCGTAATTCGTAATTAAACTATTCTGCCAAAATGCCTTTCAGTTCATTCAATTTCAGCAAAGCTTCTACAGGAGTGAGCGTATTGATGTCAAGCTTGTTGAAAATTTCCATCATTTTATTAAACTTCGGATCAACGGCTTCAAAAATATTCATCTGATAATTCTGGGCGGGCATTTGTTGGAGTGTCTGATCAATATCACCTCCTGAGATGCGCTTTTGTTCCAGTTGGGCGAGGATTTCTTCAGCGCGTTTCAGAATGCTTTTGGGCATACCTGCCATGGCTGCTACATGGATACCAAAACTGTGCTGGCTGCCGCCAGGAATGAGTTTGCGCAAGAAAATAATCTTATTACCAGCTTCTTTAATGGCAACACTATAATTTTTAATACGTGGAAATTTATGTGCGAGTTCATTCAGTTCGTGATAATGCGTAGCAAAGAGCGTCTTAGGTCGGGCAGTTTTATGGTTGTGCAAATATTCGGCAATCGACCAGGCGATGGAAATACCATCATAAGTACTTGTACCCCGACCAATTTCATCCAACAGAATAAGGCTGCGGTCGGAGACATTATTCATAATGCTCGCCGTTTCATTCATTTCTACCATAAAAGTAGATTCGCCCGATGAGATATTATCTGACGCGCCTACACGGGTAAAAACTTTATCTGTAACGCCGAGCCTGGCACTTTTTGCAGGTACAAAACTGCCCATTTGAGCCATTAGGCAAATCAAGGCAGTCTGGCGCAGCACAGCCGATTTACCCGACATATTGGGACCGGTAATCATCAGAACCTGCTGCTCATCATTGTCGAGATAGACGTCATTCGGGACATAAGGTGCGTCCACGGGGAGCTGTTGCTCAATGACTGGATGCCGACCTTCTTTGATGTCAATACTGAATGTATCGGTCATTTCTGGTCGACAATAATTGTTTTTCAAAGCCACTTCTGCAAAAGCAATCAGGCAATCCAGTCGCGCAATAATCCCGGCATTTTGCTGAATCGGTTCTATGTAATCCGTGAGGGCGACAACAAGGCGTTCAAATAATTGCTCTTCCAGCACCAACATCTTTTCCTCTGCACCTAGTATTTTAGCCTCCAGCACTTTGAGCTCTTCAGTGATGTAGCGTTCTGAGCCAGTGAGGGTTTGTTTGCGTATCCAATTATCTGGAATTAAGCCCTGGTTTTTATATTTATTCGTGACTTCGAGGTAATAACCAAAGACATTATTAAAGCCAATTTTTAAATTCGCAATGCCTGTCTTTTCTGCTTCTGCCTGCTGTATGCCGACCAGAATGTCTTTACTGTTTTGTACAATATTGCGCAGCTCATCCAGTTCTTCATCGACGCCATCAGCCATCACACCGCCTTTTTTCAGATTGACCGCAGGGGATTCTAGTAGCTCTGTGTTTATTTTTTCTCTTATTTTCAAACAAAGCTGAATCCGGTCAGCAATTTGTTGGAGTTGCGGATGTTCGCTTGCCGCTAATAAATCTCTAATCGGTTCAATGGCGGTCAGCGATCTGCCGAGTTGTCGGACTTCCCGTGGATTGACTTTGCCCAATGGCACTTTAGAAACCAATCGTTCTATATCCCCAATTTGCCGAATCTGCTTGATGAGTTCATCCGTTGCCTCGCGTTGTACAATAAAGTATTCGACCATTTTTAGTCGGGTTTCAATGTCCGCTTTTTTTAATAAAGGCAGTACAACCCATTTTTTCATGAGTCGTGCGCCCATTGGAGAAATGGTTTTATCGAGTATTTGCACCAAAGGAATACCCGATTCATGCGAACTATAAATCAGTTCCAGATTTCGAATGGTAAAGCGATCCAGCCACACGTATTTTTCCTGCTGTATCCGACCAATATTGTTGATGTGTTTTAGGTTGGTGTTTTCGGTGGTAGCGAGGTAGTGAAGTGCCGCACCTGCTGCTACCTGTGCCAGTTCCATTTCTTCCACACCAAAACCTTTCAGCGTAGGTACACTGAAGTGTTCTAGTAGCTTTTCACGCGTATAATCCGGCTGAAAAATCCAGTCTTCCAGCGGGTAAGTATAAAGTTTAGAACCAAAATTCAAATTAAAGTCCTTAGCTTTTATTTTTGAAAACAAGACTTCAGAGGGATTAAAACTCTGAAGCATTTTGTCTATATATTGTTCATTGCCTTCACTGACGAGCAATTCACCAGTCGAGATATCCATAAAGGCTAGTCCGAAATATCCCTTGCGGCCATAATGCACCGCAGCGAGATAATTATTCCTAGTATGGTCAAGCAGCGTGTCGTCAGTCGTCACGCCAGGTGTTACAATCTCCGTTACCCCGCGCTTGAGTATTTTTTTGGTCTTGCCCGGTTTTTCCAGTTGCTCACAAATCGCCACACGATAGCCTGCACGTACCAGTCGGGGCAAGTAGGTTTCCAAGGAATGATAAGGTACGCCTGCCAGTGGAGTCTGATCGCCCCCATTATTCCGTGAAGTCAGCGTGATGCCCAATACGCCGGCAGCCGTCACAGCATCTTCGCCGAAGGTTTCATAGAAATCGCCAACTCGGAAGAGCAATAAAGCATCCGGATGTTTTGCTTTAGTTGTGTAATACTGTTGCATCAGTGGCGTGACTTTCTTAACGCCTTTCTTGGATGTGGATTTGCCTGCCAATGGTTTTTATTTTAAATACAAATTCAAACGTCAAATACAAATTCAAAAACTATACTGTACAATAGCGTGGTAAATTGTAAGTGACGTTTATATGTTGCTAATAAGTGGAAATACAAATCCAAACGTCAAATTAAAATTCAAAAAAGTATTGACAATAAGCCAATTATGTAAATTGAAAGTGGCGTTTAGTTGAGTCCAAGCACTTATTATGATTGCTCCAATCACTAATCAACCGGTCACCAATCACTACACGAAGTCTGCAAAATTAAGGTTTTAACAACCAATCTATCCATCGAAGATATTTTTTTTTGAAAAAAGTGTGTTCAGATTTATGGAATTTTTGCCTTTTGACCCTCTTTATATATGTAGAGTAAGTATCGACACCCCCGCCAAACAAGTCTGCAAGTATGGTGGCGGGGGCTTTTTTCACAAAAAAAATGATTGGTGTATTGATGATTAGTAACTGGCATATTAGGGTATTGGTAACTGGTGCATTAGTAATTTGTAATTCGTAATTAAACCATTGGAGGTCGAAAAAATAATCTTATCTTTACTCCCCATCACTGGATTAAAATTTAATTTTCGACATGAAAATAATATGTATGCTTCTATTGACTAAACCTAAGGCACAGTAAGTTGATGACAATTCCGATTATTATACTGAATTGGAATGGAATTGCAGATACACTGGAATGTCTGAACTCTGTTTTTGAACAAACCTATCAAGAATATCAGGTCTATCTACTGGACAATGGTTCTAATGCCGAAGACGTTCGCATATTGAAATCGGAATATGAAAATCATCCCAAAGTAAGCTTGATTTTAGAGCCTGAAAATCATGGCTTCACCAGAGGGAATAACCTGGTTTTAAATACATATATCCTTACCAAAACAGCTTACCAATATGTTGTACTCCTCAATAACGACACTGTAGTTCCAGAAGACTGGTTAGAAAACCTGTTGTTGAGTCTTGACACGCATAAGGCAGATATGATTGCCTGCAAAATGATCAACTACTACGATCGGAAGCGTATGGACAATGCCGGACACAAAATGCTCAACACCGCAGAAGTGATTCCTGTTGGCTACGCAGAATCAGTTGCCGAATGGAACAAGGTAGAAGAAAATATGGGAGCTTGCGCAGGAGCGGCTTTGTATTCAGTGGAGATGTTACGAACAATAGGCGTGTTTGATGAATACTTTGATACTGGATACGAAGATGCAGAGTTGGGTGTTCGGGCAAATGTTCTGGGTTATAAAAGCATTTTTGAGCCTTCTGCACTTGTTTATCACAAAGAAAGCCAGTCTGTGAATAAAATCATTAACTATGAGTATCTACTAAAAATTCAACTGAATATTTTCTACACCTATTTCAAATTAATGCCCATTGGTTTTCTTTTACTCAACCTGCCTTTTTTGGTTTTTAAATACCTTACTGTACTCATCATTGATGTGGTATTTATACGCCCTCGTTTTCTCAAAATTATGCTGGACGCTTTATCAAAAACCATGTTTAAAGAACGCGAAACTATCCTGGCGGCAAGGCGAGTATTCCAACAAAAACACCAGACTATTTCCTCTTTGAAAATCCAGAAAAAACTCGAATTTTTCCTTTGGTTTGATATTAAGCGATTTGTAAAATACGTATTACTGAGAAAAAAGACAGAGTTTGAAAGATATGAAACTTGATTGATGAGTTGATTCGGGTATTGATAACGAGCAACTAGGATATTGTGCTACTGCCATTGCAACTGCCACTGTTTCTGCGATTGAAAAAAGTCCAGCAAGTCCGCGAAGCAGGACGCACGCAGGCGAAGTCCCTCTCCATCGAAAAAAGGAGAGGTTAGGTGAGGCAAATTTGGACGATTGAGTAACTCAACACTCTCCATTACTTAAACTTAATCTTCACACCACCATATACATGCAGCTCTGCCGCAGGTTCGTAATACCTTCCGCCAAAAGCATTGATCCGAATATTGGAATTGTATATGGTATTGAATAAATTATTGACGCCCAGAAATGGAGAGAGGCTAAAGTCATTAAATCGTTTGGAATAATTTAAGCGTAAATTGGCGACAGTATAGCCCTTGTCCTGTACCGTGTTGGAATTATTGGCGTATAATTTTCCGATGTGTCGCAATTGGACTTGAGCATTAAACTCACGAAACTTATAACCTAGCGTTGTGCTACCAAAATGCTTCGGAATGCCTGGTGTTATTTTACCACCAAAATCATTTCCATCGCTGATAAAGTCTTTGAATTTAAAAGCTGAAAAAGTATAAGTTGCACTAAAAAACAGATCATCAGTGATGTCGAATAGCGCGGCTGTTTCTATGCCATTTCGAGTAGATCGACCAGCATTATTATAAAAAGTTCGACCAGGAAAATCTGCCAGTTCATAGGGGAGGAGTTCGTTATTTATATCAATATGAAATAATGCCAGTTCATACTCGAAAAAATCGGACGCCAGTCCTTTGATGCCCAATTCATAATTGACCGATTTTTGAGCCTGTAGATCAGGATTAAAACCACCTGCACCGGTTGGGTTAGCAGAAAATTCACTAAGTGTAGGGGTTTCAAAACCCGTCGAAATATTTCCGTAAAGGCTATTATCTTTAGCAAAATTATACAGTAATCCAAGCATCGGACTGAACTGAGTCAAATTGATTTCGCCCGAATCATCGCCATTGCTGACAAAACGATCATCCGCAGCAGCACGGAACGCATCATAACGAAGAGCGAGTGTCAAATCAAGCGGTTTGGCTATCGCGTAATCTTGTACAACAAAAGCCCCGAAGCTGAAAAATGACTCCCGTTGATCCAATGTTAAATCACCTTTTTCACCCTCTAGATTTCTGAAACGAAGCCGGTCATCTGCCTGGTTTTCAAGGTCAAACCCAACTTGTAGTCGATAAGGTCGCTTGGCAATATGCTGGTTGAAAATATAACTTGCACCACCTCCCGCAAAATAACGATCTAACTCCACGATACCGCCAAATTCAAAAGGCAGCTTATTGGCAAAATCTCGTATGGTATAATAAGTTCGTGCGCGAATTTGATGATTTTTGGAATGCTGAAAAACGTAAGTCAGTCCAGCTTTACCTTGTTGAACTGTTTCACCTGTTTTGAATAAGATATTTCTATCTCTGGCCTGTTTCCGATTTTCGACGGCAGATAAAGAATCTATACCACCTGGATCATCGGCTTGTGGGCTGTTTACATAATTGAGAATAAGGCTAAATCTATGCCGGTCATCAGTAGGCAAGTTATAAGAAAATTTTCCGCTAGCGATCATGTTTTTCATCGCACTTTGATCTCGATAACCATTGGATTGTGTATACGCAGTATTGACAAGATAATTAAAATTTCCAATCCTCTTAGAGCTGGTCAGTTGATAGCGTTGAAAACCATAAGAACCTGCAGCTAATTTAGCTTCCAGCAAAGAAGCAGAATTTTTGGTCTCCATGCTGATGACGCCACCCGAGGCATTGCCATAAAGACCAGAAGAAGGACCTCGGATAATTTCTGCATTTTGCATAATGCCTAAATCCAGATTGTCCACTTGCGCCTGTCCGTCAGGTGTGCTTTCAGGTAAGCCATCCACAATGAGCTTGACCCCACGTATGCCAAAAGCAGATCGAGCACCAAAACCTCTGATAGAAACCCGCAAATCCTGCGCAAAATTGTCAGGATTCAAGGCAAATAAACCAGGAACATTTCCCAAAAAATCATTGGCAGAAAGCTGTTGTCCGTTTTCTATTTGAGATGTTGTAATTTTCGTCAAGGCAAGCGGAGCATCTGGGCTTTCTTTGTCCAAACGAGTAGCCGTGACCGATATATTGGGCAATTCTTCAAGGATGAGGGAGTCTTTTTGTGCAAATAAAGTTGGACTGGTCAATAAGAGCAGGCAAAAGCAAAGTTGTAATTTATTCATTTATCATTGATTCATTGATCCATTCATTCATTCATTCACTCACTCAAGGCGGAGCGAAGTTATACTTTTTTTATTTTACAAAGTATCCAGAAAATCAATATTCCGTTTCAATCCAGAAAACTTAGTCCGTTTTACAGCCGATTTTTTGAAGACTTTTCTAAAGACTTCTTCTGTAATGTCCTGCCAATCGGCCTTTGTCATGTCCAGCAAATCGGGATGAGGCAAAAACTCTGGCTCGTCATGCGGAGTAGCAAAACGATTCCAGGGGCAAACCTGTTGACAAATATCACAGCCAAACATCCAATTGCCCATTTTGTCGGAAAAATCTTTTGGAAGAGCATCCTTCAATTCAATCGTCAGATAAGAAATACATTTACTTCCGTCAAGAATATAACCTTTTGGAGAAATAGCTTCGGTAGGGCAGGCATCAATACAGCGAGTACAGGTACCACAATAATCTCGTATCGGATGGTCGACTTCCAGTTCCAAGTCAATAATCAATTCTGCCAGAAAAAAATAAGAACCCTGTTTTGGGTGAATCAATAAGGTATGTTTGCCCACCCAGCCTACACCACTTCGTTTTGCCCAGTCGCGTTCCATGACGGGCGCACTATCTACAAAACAACGTCCATTTACAGCCCCAATCTGATTTTGTATAAATGCAAGAAGATCTTTTAATTTTTGTTTAATCACAAAATGATAATCTTTGCCATAGGCATACTGACTGATTTTCGGGGCTTCTGAATCACTTTGTAATGCTGGGTTATGGTAATTATAAACCAGAGAAACCACCGACTTAGCACCATCAACTAGCTTTCTGGGATCTATCCTTTTGTCAAAATGATTTTCCATATAATTCATCTTGCCATGGTATCCTTTATTGAGCCAAAGTTCCAGCTTTCGAGCTTCTTCATCCAACTGTGTTGCCTTAGCAATGCCAACGAACAAAAAGCCCATTTCCTGTGCTTTTTGTTTAATGAGTTGAGTGTTTTGTATGACGCTTGTGTCAGGCATTAAAACGGAAAATAATGAAAGTGTTAAAATTTTAACATAATTAAATAACTGTTTATTGTTTTGTACAAAAAACTGTTGTTTTGTGGGTTATACATATTTTATTCTAAGCTTATTTCAAATGAATCGTGTATCAATGACACTTTCCTGACACTTTGTTGTAGTATTAAGAATTTATTTTGCTAACTTCACTTAGTTTTTACAAAAGAACGAGCCATTCTGCTGTAAAAATAACACTTCCCCGCCCACAATATACAACTAGTTCAGTTTTTAATTACCCTTTAAAAACCCAATCAAATACACAAATAACTATAAATGTGCATTCGCACATAAAGGTAGCAGCTTTCTGATTGCCCCAAAATCTTTAGTGTATATAACCAATTTATTTATTTGATAAAATAATTTATCAAATAAGATAGCGCGTGCTATTTTATCAAATATTTGTATGCCTAGCAGAGAAATTCTGGCATAGAATAGAATTAGTAAACCAAACTATTATTCAAAATGATTCGCAAATTTACTCCTATTTTTTGTAAAAGTGCCTTTATCGCACTCCTGTCGCTGGCTATGCTGACATGGACGACAGATGCAAAAGCACAATCCTGCCCCGATGGGGTAAGTTATAACTGGCAGGACATGCTAGATGTTTTTAATACAAGTGGCTGTACCAGTGCTTTCGGTTGCCATGGAGCAGGCGCAAGTGGACTTGATTTGACAAGCTATGCTGGTTTTGCAGCGGGCGGAAATCAATGTGGAAGTTCCATCTCAATGGGAACTTTACTTACGGACATCATAGATGCCGGATCGAATTGCGGAGCAGACGGAGTACCTTCCATGAATGGTTTTGCAGGTGGGACAGTAGATGCTGCCGAACTTGCAGCTATTCAATCCTGGATAGATTCTGGTGCTTTGGAAAACTGCCCTTCTGTAACTTGTCCGGCTTATGATCCACACACGATTGATACACAATTATTATGTGGTGATGGTGATGTCACGATTTCAGCAACAGAGACAACAGGCTGCGCAGGTGGCGATGCAGTGACCATCAACTATAATATAGCTGGTGTCGCGCAAACAACAATTAATCAGGCTTGTGGAGATATTGCGCTTGTAGTATCTGTCGCACATAGTACTCCAGCTGCCTGTACACCAGAAACGGTAACTGTAGATTTTGTGGCAACTTGCGATGGCGATGGTGCAGTAAAATCCACAGGCTCCTATGATATAGAAATCTGGCCAACGCCAACAGATGGGGTACATTTTGTCACACCAGCCGCAGAGTGTGCTTATACCATCACCGATTTATGTGGTGATTTGACCATTTTATATGATGATGGCGCAGGTGGACCAATTGTGAATACCTCCCCCCCGATAGCCGCTACGCCCATGATGATTAACTATTCAGTGAGTTTCAATGGCGCACCAGCAGCTTGTGATTTTATAGGAATAATGAATAAGAGTTGTGATGGTTGTCCGGCTTTTGATGCTTCCACGGTTGATGCAGCAGCAGTATGTGATGGAGGAACAGTGACAGTGACTGCTATGGAAACAACAGGCTGTTTTGTTATAGATATTGCGAATGAAAATTTTGATGATGGAGTATGTGCAGGAACTGGCGGAACTGCTCCGGCAGGCTGGACAATCACTCATACCGCAGGAGGTACATTAGGCTCTTTTTTCTATTTTGATGAGCCTGCGGCTAATGGAGCAGCAGGAACAACCACGGGCGGTACTAACCCAAATTTTTCCGGTTGTCTAATGGCATTGGATGATGATGCTCCTGGCTCAGGATTATTAGGAACAGGAACAATTAGCTCTCCTGTATATGACCTGACACCTTACCCCTCTGCCATACTAAGTTTTGATTATGAATATAATAATATTGGCGCAGATAATTTTGTCGTAGAAGTCTATGATGGTACAGGCTGGGTGCCTGTCTTAGGACCACTGACAGCCGATGCAATTGGCACGCTGAGTGCTGATGTAACCCCTTACTTAAATGCTACTTTCCAGGTGCGTTTTGTATTGAATGATGGAGGTGCATGGGCATGGGGCGTAGCTGTTGATAATTTTGCAATGAGTTCCACATTAATAGAAAGTGTAACTGTAGATTGGTCTGTAAATGGAGTCACGCAGCCGCAGTTGATATCAGCTTGTGGAGATCTCGAACTCTCAACTATACTGACAACAGATCCGACTGCCTGTGCTTTAGAAACACAAACCATTACCTATTCCGCAGCTTGCAATGCTGATGGTTCAGTAGTGTCTTCAGGTTCGTTTGATGTAGATGTATGGCCTATTCCTACAGCAGGAGTCCACTTTACGATTCCTACTGCCGATTGTGATGCAACAATAGTAGATGATTGTGGCGGCGCACTGACGATTATGTATGACGATGGAGCAGGAGGTATGACAACTACTCCGCCAGTATTGACGCCTGGATCAGGTTTTACAGTGAATTATTCAGTTGGATTTACAGGCGCACCAGCAGCTTGTTCTACAACAGGTTCTTATACCGCAGTTTGTGTGGGCGCATTTGTCTGCCCGACATTTAACGGAATTACAGCAGATCTGCCAGATGCCTGTAATGGCGCAACAGTTTGCTATACCGTTGATTTGGACGGACAAGCACAACCTTTATTATTAAGTGAAGATTTTGAATCTGGAGTACAACCTCCAGGCTGGACAGTCACACCAAATGATGGCACAGAACTTCCTGTAGACTGGGCTTCAACCAACAATCCAGGCGGAGCAGGACCTGGTTCTTTTTCTGGCATTTTCCCATTTATAGATGATACAGGAGCAGCTAATTTTACACAAACTTGTATCGTAACACCAGTAGTGGATTTATCCTCTACAATACTACCAACCCTTTCTGCCTCTTGGCAGCATGAAGGTTTTGTCGGAGATGGCGATTTTACTATAGAAGCATGGAACGGAACATCTTGGGATGTATTACTCTTAGCAATTGATGATTCAGACAGTGGAGAAGAAGATGCAATTAATGTTACAGGTTCTGATTGTGCAGGTGCAACACCAGCTGGTGGACCAGTTGGCGATCCAGATGTTTTTGATATCTCCTGTTATAATAATGCAGATTTTCAAGTGCGTTTTTGTTATGTAAATGAAGACCCCACCGATGCAGGAGGCAACTGGGGACTGAGTATTGACAATGTTGTTATCCAACAATTGGCACCCTCCAATTTTGGCGTCACCTGGAGTACTCCGGTAGGCGCAACGCTTGTCAGTGGCGGTACGCCCGATGATCTGGTCAGTTGCTATACTTTAGCAACCAACCTGACTTGCGGAGCAGATATCCAAAATGCACCAATCGTAGTAGATTGTGTCAATAACGGCGTATTTGATTCCAATTTATTTACAGGAAATACCCCGGATGTAAGTGTATATGGTGTACCTGTTCTGGGAACTGATTACGAATTACCTTCGGAAGAATGTAATGCAGATATAGGTAACTTCTGTGGAAATGGACTAACTGTATTATATGATGATGGAGCTGGTGGACCAATAGTTAATACCACTCCACCGATTATTATCGGAGCCACTCAGATCAATTATGTTGTACAATCAACAGGTGCACCCGCAGGTTGTGGAGTTGCAGGTGTGTTGAATGTACCCTGTGGAATTCCATGTCCAAGTTATGCAGCTGGCGTACCAAATGCAACAGATATATGTGATGGAGAAACAGTGACTATTACAGTTCCTGAATTGTCGGGCTGTCTACTTCAGACCTTAGCACTGGAAACATTTGATGTGACCTGCGATGGACTTGGAGGAACAGCACCTCTAGGCTGGGTAGCTGTTCATTCTTCTGGTGATCCTTTGATCAACGGAGATGGAGATGCTTATTTTTATTATGATGAGCCTGCGGCTAATGGAGCTGCCGGTACAACAACAGGCGGTAGTAATCCAAATTTTTCGGGCTGTATTGCAGCATTAGATGACGATGCTCCAGGTTCAGGATTATTGGGTGTTGGAACATTAGTAGCACCAGCAGAAGACCTGACACCTTTTAATGCAGCCTTTCTATCCTTCGATTGGGAATATAATAATATCGGAGCAGATAATTTCGTAGTAGAAGTATTTGACGGAGCCGCCTGGGTGCCTGTATTGGGACCCCTTACTGCCGATGGATTTGGTAGTGAGAATATCGACGTTTCCGCATATATTAATGGTAACTTTCAGGTACGTTTCGCACTCGATGATGGTGGTGTATGGGGATGGGGCGCAGCGATTGATAATTATATGATTGAGGTTTCTATTGTTTCTAATGTAACAGTAAACTGGAATCTTGATGCAGTAGGACAACCTAGTGTTAATCAATCCTGTGGAGATATAGAACTCTCTACGCCACTGACCATGACGAATCCAACAGGCTGTGTAGCTGAAATAAGAACAGTTGATTATAGAGCTTTCTGTGATGATGACGGTACAGAAATCGCTGCAGGAAGTTTTGATATTTCTGTTTACCCAACTCCGGTTGATGGTATACATTATACTTTACCGGCAGGTGGTTGTGATGCCAATATTGCTGACCTTTGTGGTGGCTTGGAAATTTTATATGATGATGGAGCCGGCGGACCAGTAACGAATACAGCACCTCCTGTGTTAGTAGATGGAGATGCACTCATTATCAATTACTCTATTAGTGTACCTGGTGCACCAGCGAATTGTACAATAACGGGTTCTTTCCAGTCTATTTGTGTTACAAATCTGGTTTGCCCAACATTCAATACAATTACGTCCGACGTAGTAGATGCCTGTGACGGTGCGACAGTTTGTTATACCGTTGATTTGGCAGATGAAACACAACCAATCTTATTAAGTGAAGATTTTGAATCTGGTGTTCAACCACCAGGTTGGTCAGTGACAGATAATATTGGAGCACCACTAACTGTAGATTGGGCTGCTACCGGAAACCCTGGAGGTGCAGGACCTGCTTCTTTCGCAGGAATCTCTCCTTTTATAGATGATCAAGGAGCAGCTAGTGCTTCGCAAACCTGTATTGTTTCACCAGTTATAGATTTATCAAGTGCTTCTTTGCCTACGCTTTCTGCCGCTTGGCAACATGAAGGCTTCGCAGGAGCGGGTAATTTTACAATAGAAGTTTGGAATGGGGCAGCTTGGGATGTATTGCTCTTGGCAATTGATGATTCAGATAGTGGAGAAGAAGATGCAATTAATGTAACCGGAACAGATTGCTTAGGTGCAACACCTGCTGGAGGCCCAGTAGGCGATCCTGACGTCTTTGATATTTCATGTTACAGCAATGCAGATTTCCAAGTGAGATTCTGTTATGTAGATGAAACAAACTCTGGTGGCAACTGGGGAGCAAGTATTGATAATATTGTGATTGAACAGATTGTTCCTCCAAATTATAGCGTTACATGGAACACACCTGTAGGGGCTACACTCGTCAGCGGTGGTGGCACACAAGATCAGGTGACTTGTTACCAGCTTGCAACAACAGCCTGTGGGGCAGAGATACAAAATGCACCACTTATAGTAGATTGCCTAGACGGTAATGGAGCTATAAATGGTAATCTATTTACAGGTAATGTACCTGATGTAACAGTTTACAGCACACCTGTTGCAGGTGTTGACTTTACTTTGCCAACAGCAGAGTGTGATGCAACGATTATAGATAATTGTGGCGGTGCATTAACAATTTTATACGATAACGGATTTGGTGGACCGATAACCAATACAACACCACCATTACTCACGACACCTTCAGCAGTCAATTATCTGGTGATGGTAACAGGCGCACCTGCTGGCTGTGAAGCTGCTGGTGTAATGAATATTGCCTGTGGTAGCAATTGCCCGGTATTTACGCCCGCTATGATAGATAACCTATTCGTTTGTGAAGGCGATACCGTAAATGTATTGGCTACAGAAACTTCAGGATGTCTGTCTATCATGGTAGTCAATGAAACTTTTGATGACGGCGTTTGCGCTGGAACAGGTGGAACGGCACCAGCAGGATGGACAATTACACATACAGAAACAGCAGGAGCAGGTTTAGGCACATTAGGTAGTTTCTTTTATTTTGATGAGCCTGCGGCTAATGGAGTAGCAGGAACAAGTACTACAGGTGCCAATGCGAATTTCGCAGGTTGTGTAGCTACATTGGATGACGATGCACCTGGTTCAGGATTGACAGGAGTGGGTACAATGACGACGGCTGTAAATGATTTAAGCAACTTTAGCTCTGCTGCTATGACTTTTGATTATGAATATAATAATATTGGCGCAGATAATTTTGTGGTAGAAGTTTTCGACGGCACAGCTTGGATACCAGTACTCGGTCCATTGACTGCTGACGAAACGGCTTCCGCTAATATAGATATCACACCATATTTGAATGCTGCTTTCCAGACACGATTTGTACTGGATGATGGCGGCGTATGGGGATGGGGTGCAGCGATTGATAATTTTGCAATCGAAGCCACTTCTATTTCTACAGTAACTGTAGATTGGAGTATAAATGGTACTGCGCAACCACAAATAACAAATCAGGCTTGTGGAGATGTAGCACTCGCTTACACTGTAGCACTTGCAGATCCGAATAGCTGTACTGCTGAAACACAAACAATTGCATATTCAATAGTTTGTGATGAAGACGGAGCAACCTTGGACGCAGGTAGCTTTGATGTAGAAGTCTGGCCAGTACCCATAGAAGGCGTACACTATAGTTTATCAACGACAGATTGCGACGCTACTATCACAGACCTTTGTGGAGGTGCTCTGACTATTTTCTATGGCGACGGATTGGGCGGACCAGTAAATAATACAACACCGCCTGTAATTGTAGCCTCCTCATTGATTGATTACTCTATTAAGCTGACAGGCGACCCAAGCGGTTGTTCAGGCATCACAGGAACTTATGCCGCAAGCTGTAATTCCTGCCCAGCTTACGACCCACCAGCAATTGATCTCACAGAGATATGTACTGGTGGTACAGTAGCGATTTCTGCAGTGGAAACAACAGGCTGTCAAACGACATTTACAGCTTATACATTACCATTAACCGGACTGACTAACGAAACAGCAGCAGACTGGTCACCGCTTACGGGAAGACCAAATGTAGGAGGGACGACCTTAAGTGGTAATAATCCTCCTTATACCATGATTCCACTTCAGGTGGATATTACAGGCGTTTATAGCATCAATGCAGCTTATGATTTTGATGGCTACATGCTATTGTACACGGATCCATTGGATTTGACGGTGAACCCACCGACTACCTATGTAGCAGGTGACGATGATGGACCGAATGGTACAGCAGATTCACAAATTGATAATGTGACGCTCAATGCTTTTCAGAATTATTATTTAATTCTAACAGGCTTTGGAGCAGCTTCGGGTACTTATGATCTCACCTTCCCGCTTATAGAGCCAGGCGCACAGATTGGTCAGGGAGCTGTGCTGGGAGATAGCGTAGTCGTGGATTGGACAATTAACGGTGTAGCGCAGGCGCAGTTTACTCAGATTTGTGGCGATATTGATTTGTCTCCTACGCTGGATATGACTGATCCAAACGCCTGTACACCAGAAGTGCAAACGATTGCTTATTCTGCGACCTGCGAAAGCGACGGTTCGGCAGTGTCTTCTGGCTCATTTGATGTCACTTTATATCCTACGCCGATTGCAGGAGTACACTTTACTTTGCCTACAGCAGATTGCGACGCCACAATTATAGATGAATGTGGAGGCGCACTGACGATTTTATATGATGATGGAAATGGTGGACCCGTAGCTAATCCTGCCCCACCAGTATTGGCACAAGGAACTTCACTGACCATAAATTACACCGTAGAATACGCAGGTGCACCCTTAGGCTGTTCAGTAGCAGGTTTCTACGATGCAGCTTGTATTGGAAACTTTATGTGTCCAACTTTCAACGCAGTAACGGTTGATGTAGTAGATGCTTGTGATGGAGCAACGGTATGTTATACTGTCGATTTAGATGGTGAATCAGAACCATTCCTATTAAGCGAAGATTTTGAATCCGGTACACAACCAATAGGCTGGACAGTTACGCCGAATGACGGCACAGAACTTCCAGTAGATTGGGCTTCAACTAACAATCCAGGAGGAGTAGGGCCTGGTTCTTTTGCAGGTATTTCTCCTTTTATTGATAATACAGGAGCAGCTAATCCTGTTCAAACTTGCATAGTAACACCAGTTGTAGATTTATCTTCCGCTGTTTCACCAACACTCTCTGCTTCTTGGCAACATGAAGGTTTTGTAGGAGATGGTGATTTTACGATAGAAGCCTGGAATGGTGCAACTTGGGATGTATTGCTCTTAGCAATTGACGATTCAGATAGTGGAGAAGAAGATGTAATTAATGTTACAGGTTCTGATTGCGCAGGTGCAACACCAGCCGGAGGACCAGCTGGAGATCCTGACGTTTTTGATATTTCCTGCTATAGCAATGCAGACTTCCAGGTAAGATTCTGCTATGTCGATGAAGCCAATTCAGGAGGCAATTGGGGACTGAGTATTGATAATGTTGTTATCGAACAATTAGCATTGACCAATTTTGATGTGGCTTGGAGTACGCCTCCTGGCGCAACACTTGTCAGTGGTGGTGGAGTAGATGACCTAACGAGTTGTTATACAATGACGACAGCATTAACCTGTGGTTCAGAAGTTCAAAATGCACCTATTATAATAAACTGTTCAAATAACGGTACGTTTGATTCCGAATTATTTAATGGAAATGTACCTGATGTAACAGTCTATGGTATTCCAGTACTAGGAACAGATTTCGTATTACCTACAGCAGAATGTGATGCAACAATTGTCAATAATTGTGGCGCAACTATTTTATATGATGATGGAGCAGGCGGACCAGTTGTAAATACAGCACCACCTACAATCAACGGACCAACTCAGGTCAATTATATTGTACAATCTGTGGGCGCACCAGCAAGCTGTGGCGCAGCCGGAGTTCTGAATGTAGCTTGTGGTATTCCATGCCCAAGCTATGATGCAGGTGTACCAAGCGTAGCGGATGTATGCGATGGAGAAGCAGCCACCATTACAGTAACCGAACTCTCTGGTTGCCTACTGGTGACAGTTGCAGAAGAGTACTTTGATGTAACCTGTGATGGACTTGGTGGAGCAGTTCCAGCGGGATGGACGGCAGTTCATTCATCAGGAGACCCATTGGTTAATGGAGATGGAGATGCTTATTTCTATTTTGATGAGCCTGCAGCTAATGGAGCAGCAGGAACAACGACAGGTGGTAGCAATCCAAATTTTGCAGGCTGTATAGCAGCACTAGATGATGATGCACCAGGCTCAGGCTTGCTCGGAATCGGAACATTGACCGCACCAGCATTAGATTTGACAGCTTTCAACTCATCAACATTGATTTTTGATTGGGAATACAATAACATCGGTGCAGACAATTTCGCCGTCGAAGTATTTGATGGAACAGCATGGATTCCTGTGCTTGGGCCGCTTACGGCAGATGGCTTTGGTACTGCAAATATTGATGTATCTGCTTACGCAAATGCTGCCTTCCAGGTACGCTTTGTCCTTGACGATGGCGCAGCCTGGGGATGGGGCGCAGCAATTGACAATTATCAAATTGTAAGTTCAAGTGTTTCTGATGTTACCGTAAACTGGTCGATAGATGGTGTTGCACAAACACCGATTATGCAAGGCTGTGGTGATGTAGATTTTGATGTTACTTTAGCGCATAGTGATCCAACAGCTTGTACGTCAGAAACGCAAATGATTGATTATACCATTACCTGCGATGAGGATGCGGATGCACAAATTGCAGCAGGAACATACAATATTGAAGTATGGCCGAATCCTGTAGTCGATGTACATTATACGCTACCTGTGGGTTGCGATGAGACGATTATAGACTTGTGTGCAGGTGCATTAACTATTTTATACGATGATGGAGCAGGCGGTCCTATTGTTAATACAGCTCCTCCGGCATTGACTCCTCCAGCTACTATAAACTATAGTATCAATTTCACAGGTGCTCCAGCAACTTGCGAAGTGGCAGGTGTGATTAATACAACAGACATTACCGCAACAGCGACTTCTAATAGTCCAATTTGCGAAGGAGATGATTTAATATTAATGGAAACAGCGGGAGATGGAACAAGCTGGTCGTGGACAAGCGATGGAGCTGCTATTTTTGATGATGCAACTTTACAAAATCCAACAGCTTCAGGTGCGGCAGATGGCGAGACGTTTACAGTAGTTGTAACAGATGCTGTGGGTTGTACAGCAACTTCTTCAGTTAGCATAGTACTCAGCCCACTACCAGTCGTTAGTGTCAATGCAGCAGGACCTTTCTGTGCAGAAGATGCTCTGGTGGTATTGGTAGGTGTACCCACAGGCGGTACATTTAGTGGCGGTGCTTACGTAGACGCAGCAGGTAATTTTGATCCTTCTCTTGCCACAATTGGCATGAACCCGGTCAATTATTCTGTTACACAAAATGGTTGTACGGTAGATGAAACCATCATGGTTGAAGTGAATCAGGTTACAGCAACTGCGGTCGGTACAGATGCAAGTTGCGAGGAAGCCAATGGTACAGGAACAGTTACGCCGCTTGGTGGAACAATCGCTGCCGACTATACTTATGCCTGGGATAATGGAGAAACAACCGCAACTGCAGTTATGCTTGCAGCCGGTACGCATACCGTAACCGTAACAGATGATAATGGTTGTATGATTTCGGGAAATGTAACGGTCGATATGTTTACCAATACCCTGAATCTGGATAATCTGACGCAGTTTGAATTATCACCAAATCCCTCCAATGGACAATTTAGAGTGGATGCTGGCTTCGATACTTACCAAGAATTTGATATATTTGTATTCAATACGCTCGGACAAGTCGTAAAGCAAATTCAAACAGGAGGCGAAATGCTAACGATTCCTGTTGATATTCGTGGACAAAACAAAGGCACATATTTTGTTGTTATTCAAACAGGTAAAGGACAAGCCGTGCGGAAACTAATTTTGAGTGAGTGAATGATTTTTGATTGAGTGATTTTTGATTTTTGATTAAATTTTGCTCCGCAAAATTTACGTATAAAAATTCGCTATGTGAATCAATCAAAAATCAAAAATCCTAAAATCACTAATTTGACATAAGTTGTTTTCATCGTTCATAACAGCCTCAATCGGTTTTGCCGATTGGGGCTTCTTTGTGTAGGACGTATTCGTCAGACGAATGTTGTAGTAAAATGTAGTGATTTGTTTTATAACTGGACTTTGGACATTAGGTAACTGGGGAATTAGGAAATTAGGCTAACGAAGCCATAACTTGTTATTTATCAGTAAAATAAAAATTGCAATAAAAACAATTTAAAATAAAACGCAAACTAATGCAAATTATTGATAATGT
>CALFBH010000126.1 GCA_937951615.1 uncultured Saprospiraceae bacterium
TGTCGTGTTGTCGTGTTGTCGTGTTGTCGTGTTGTCGTGTTGTCGTGTTGTCGTGTTGTCGTGTTGTCGTGTTGTCGTGTTGTCGTGTTGTCGTGTTGTCGTGTTGTCGTGTTGTCGTGTTGTCGTGTTTTTTTTTGCAAAGCAAAAAAACGAACTATTGTAACCCGCAACTCATCAACCCGCAACCCACAACTCATCAACTCACCAAAAATACAAAGAAACCCTGTGTTTAACATCACATTAACAAAAAGCATGCGCCAGAATATTTACACTGACCATCTTTATTGGTAGCTTTGTCAGATATTATTATGGAGACGAAAATGGCTGACAAGTAAGTTTAAATTTAGGAATAAATAGAACTGGTTTAATTCTTGTTTATAAACTTTATTAGGTATTCCACCGTTTAAAAAAATAAGAAAACACAGAAGATAGTATGTATAAATTAATTGCGTTGACCGGACTCATGTACTGTATGCTGCCTTTGTCTGTATTCGGGCAGAAAATCCAATTGGGTAATCCGTCTTTCGAAGATGAACCGCGTTCCAGTTCCACGCCTTCAGGCTGGTATGACTGTGGCAAACCTGGCGAAACTCCGCCTGACACGCAACCTCACAGCACTTTTAAGGTGACGACAAAAGCAACTGAAGGAAGGACTTACCTCGGTCTGGTGACCCGTGATAATGACACCTGGGAAGCTGTAGGGCAAATGCTCCGAATACCACTCGAAGGTGAACAATGTTATAATTTCAACCTATATCTTGCCCGTTCGGAAGTCTATGAGAGTGCAACCCGCACCTCTCCTGATTTGGTGCAACACACCCAGCCCATCAAACTAAGAATATGGGCTGGCGATACTTATTGTGATAAAAAAGAATTGCTGGATGAGACTGATGTTATTACCCACTCAAGCTGGCGTAAATACGATTTTAAATTTAATCCGCGCCAGACTTATCGCTATATTATGCTGGAAGCTTTTTATCAGACGCCTACACTGATGGCTTATAATGGCAATTTACTTATTGATAAATGTTCTGCCATTATTGCCTGTGACAAGGAAGAAGAGGAAATCATTGCGGAAGCAGAAACACCAAGAAAGCGCCCAGGTATCAAGCCTCCGCCAGTCGAAAGAGATGATGATAGAATAAAAAAAGCTACTACAGATGCACCAGGGAAAAAAGAACCTGTAGAAAAAGTTGTAAATCCGCCAAAAAAAGAACCCAAGATAGCTCTTAATATGCCTGAGTTGGAAAATCCCACCAAGATAACCAAAGGGCAGACTATACAGGTCAATAACCTACGCTTTAAGGCCGACTCAGCTACACTGAATCAAAAATCTTATGAAGTACTGGATGAGATTTATACCTTTCTACAAAATAACGACCTGATTTCTATTGAGATTGGTGGACATACGAATAACATCCCACCAGATTATTATTGTAATAAGTTATCAAAAAATCGAGCAAAAGTAGTTGCCGATTATCTCATTAGCAAAGGCATAGACGGCAATCGTATTTCTTTCAAGGGGTATGGTAAAACAGAGCCACTCGTGTCTAATAAAACAGTAGAAGGGCGGCGGAAAAACCAGCGGGTAGAAATCAAAATTATCAGTACAGACGGCGATTAGAGCTAAAAGACATTTTCATGTCATTTTTAATCTAGATTATGGCAGTTGATGTGCTAACACTTATATTTGCCCCTCATCCTAGCAACATTAATAATAAAAAATACAATATGAAAAACACGATTCAGTACGTCTTACTGTGCTTTTGCGCCTTTTCCTTATTGACCTTAAATAGCTGCAAAGAAGAAGCGGGTTGTACCGACCCATTATCTATCAATTATGATGCTCAGGCAATAGAAGATGATGGCAGTTGTAAACGTCCACAAATGGCATTCAACTTCGCTCCTACTGTAAGAAGTATAAATATGGATACTATAAGCACAGATACTACCTATCTTCCTTTTATACCAGGTAATACTTATAAAATTAATGATTTGGATGTTCGTATAGATTTGCTTACCTTTTATGTGACAGCACCTACGCTGACTGGAACAGAAGAATACACATTGGATAAAGTTGGCTTATTTAAATCTTATGTAAACAGAGATACAACAGGTGCAATTACGGAAACTATTACAGAAACTTCTGTTGATTTGGGTGAAGTGCAAGCAGGTGATTTGACGAATGTTTTATTTAATGTAGGGGTCACATCCGATCTTAATAATGCTGATCCTTCCTTGCTTCCTGCTGAGAGTCCACTTTCAGCGGATAGTCCTGACATTCAGCATTGGAACTGGACAGCAGGTTATATTTTCCTAAAAGTAGAGGGCTTTGTTGATGTCAATCAGGATGGTGTATTTGAGCAAAGCAATACCACAGAATATATGTCAATTCACTGCGGATTTAACGACAATCTTGCCCCTGTCTCTATTGGTGTGACGAAGAGCGTCAATGATATAGACTATCGACTTGGTGTCAATTTTGATATTGCACAGTTTTTTAATGGCTATGATTTAGCCAATCAGTTGTTCTCGCGTCCTGATGCAAATCCAGAGTATGCAACACAGCTTATGGCAAATGTACCTGCTGCATTTACTATAGAATAAAGTCTAATGGAAGTAAAAAAAACTGATTAAAAATAAAAAAATGGAAGGCATCGTTAAAATGTCTTCCATTTTTTATTTTAGCACCCTATACTTTTTAACTTTGCATCATGTTAGAAACAAGTAATTTGCAATATGCTTATGCTGGTGCCCAAAGTCTGCAATTTCCAGACCTCAAAGCCAATAAGGGCGAACACTGGCTTATTATTGGTCAGTCCGGCTGTGGCAAGACGACTTTATTGCATTTATTGGCTGGACTCTTGACGCCCAAAGAGGGAAAGATTATTATTCAGGATACCGACATTACGCAGCTCAGTGGTGCAAAATTAGACAAATTCAGAGGACAGCATATTGGTGTTGTGTTTCAAAAACCACATTTTGTAAAAGCCCTGAATGTAGAAGAAAATCTAAATCTTGCGCAATACCTTGCTGGTGTCACACAGGACAAACAGCGCATCAGTCAGATGCTCCAGCGTCTCAATCTTGCTCACAAACAAACTGCCCGCACCGACGAGCTTAGCGAAGGTGAAAAGCAGCGTGTAGCCATTGCCCGTGCTTTACTCAATCAACCCGCCATTATCCTAGCTGATGAGCCTACTTCTGCTTTAGATGATAAAAATTGTGATGAAGTCATTCAACTACTAAAAAGTGAGGCTAAAGAACAGCAGTCCACGCTCTTTATTGTTACGCATGATCAAAGATTAAAAGATCAGTTTGAGCATCGCATTGTGCTGAACGGTGAATGATGAATGATGAATGATGAATGATGAATGATGAATGATGAATGATTTTGCGCAGCAAAATCAACACACCAACACATCAACACATCAACACATCAAAGTTTTTCGATTTCTGCTTTAACGTAGCTCACCAAATCGGGAAAAAATCGGTTAAATTCTTCATTATAAAGGTCAAAATCGGCTTCTAATTGTACGTATGCCCCTGCGATATTGATGTGGTCGTTTTTAATTCGCTTGGCAAAAAACCGGAAAGTTGTTTCTATTCCTTCCATATCCCGATAGCCCATAAGCCAGTTGTGTTTCATCATAGAAGGCAGGCGTTCTCTAAGGCGTGGCGGCAGATGTTCCTGATGTCGTTCCAGCACTTTATAGGCATATTTAGTAAAATCTTCGAGGCTTGTCTCTGAATAAGTTGCCCAATTTTTTGCCAACAAGTGGTCGTGGTAAATATCGACTATAATGGAAGCATATTTTGAATAGAGTGGATAAAGTCTTCTCTTACTTTCTTTTACGACTTCATGAGTATCTGTAAACGTATCTATTTTTCGGTGTAACCAAATGCCTTTTTGTATGCCTTCGGGCAGGAGGTCTATGCCTTTATTGCCTTTGATAAAATCAGCAGAGAGATTGCCAATCATTCGTTCTTCATCTTCAAAAGACAGGTATAAGTGTGCTAGATAGTTCATTTTAGTAAAGGTAATAACTTAAAAACAAAAAAACCATCTCACAAAACTGCAAGATGGTTTCTCTAATATCTATAAACCTATGACTAACCTAAAAAGGATCTTAATTCATTTCTGTTGTACGATTTCCGCAATCTGCGAATCGCTCTTTCTTTGATTTGACGAACACGCTCGCGCGTCAAGCCATAATCATCTCCGATTTCTTCCAGTGTCATCGACTGTTTTCCATTCAGACCAAAATAAGCAGAGAGTACCTGATTTTCGCGTGGAGTCAGCATACGCAGTCCTTCATCTACTTCTACTTTCAGAGACTGCTTGAGCAAATCTCGATCAGGATTACCGTCTTTATCCGGCATGACATCGTACATGGTTGAATCTCCTTCATCATTTCTGATTGGTGCATCAAAAGAAAGGTGTTTTGAATGTCCTTTCAACATGTCTCGCACTTCTTTTGAAGAAATATCTAATAAGTCGGCTAATTCTTCTGTAGTTGGCTCACGCTCAAACTCTTGTATAAAAGACATATAAGCCTCATTCACTTTATTGTAAGATCCTACCTTATTCAAAGGCAGGCGCACAATTCTGGAGTATTCTACAATGGCTTGCAAAATAGCTTGTCTAATCCACCACACTGCATAGGAGATGAACTTGAAGCCTTTTGTTTCATCAAAACGCTTAGCGGCTTTCATTAGACCAACATTTCCTTCGTTGATCAGGTCACTTAGTGACATTCCCTGGTTTTGATATTGTTTGGCTACGGAAACGACAAAACGGAGATTTGACTTAGTCATTTTTTCCAATGCCAGCTCATCGCCTGCACGGATTTTACGAGCTAAATCAGCTTCTTCTTCCGGAGTTAATAAATCAATCTTGCCAATATCACTGAGATATTTATCTAATGCAAGACTCTCTCTTGTTGTAATTTTGTTGGTGATTTTTAATTGTCTCATAATTCCCTATTTGTTATTATATACGTTTCAAAAGGAAAAAAAGTTGCATTCAGAGAAAAAAAAACTTGACTTTTTCAAAAAAAAGTATACTGCAATTTAAAAACGTATAAGTCAAGCCCTCATAAGTCCCTATTTTTCAAGACTTAGTATCGACATTTTTTAAATATGCCAATTTGGCATGTCACAAAAAAATATTTGCAAAATTTGCACCATAACAAAATTTAGTTGTTCTACTCTTGTATGAATTTAATGGCTTTTATCCGCATTTTTTGATGAATATCCGTTCTCTATTTAACGTTTAGAACGTTCTAAAGCATAAAAAAAGTCCTTACCGTAAGTTTTACGATAAGGACTTTATAAAGTTTATTTTCTAAATCGATTAGTCTCGATTTCTTCTGTCATTATTATAGCGATTTTATCTTCTATCGCCTCCGATCATTATCACGACGATCTCTGCCGCCACCTTCAGGACGTTCCATCAATGCTTTACAAGACAATCTCACTTTTCCACTTCTTTCGTCGATACCGATGAGTTTTACTTTCACCATATCACCAACAGAAAGTATGTCTTCCACACGCTCTACACGAGAATGCGAAAGTTCGGAGATGTGTACCAAACCAGATTTGCCTGGCAGAAAATCGACAAATGCGCCATAAGGCTGAATCGTCTTCACTTCTGCTTCATAGACTTCTCCTACTTCAGGTACCTGCGTAATCGCTTTGATACGAGCAATGGCCATATCCAGTGAAGAACGGTCAGAACTTGAAATGGTAACGTGTCCAACTTCATCAATCTCTTCGATGTTGATGATTGTCTTGGTCTCTTTCTGCATTTCCTGAATAATCTTGCCACCAGGTCCGATAACGGCACCAATGAAGCTCTTGTCGATTTGCAACTTAATCATGCGTGGTGCATGTGGTTTCAAATCCTGACGAGGTTCAGAAATGACCTCATTCATTTTACCAAGAATATGCAAACGTCCTTCACGCGCCTGATCGAGTGCTTTTTCCATGATCTCATAAGGCAGACCGTCAATCTTAATATCCATCTGACAGGCACATATTCCTTTATCTGTTCCAGTGACTTTAAAGTCCATATCGCCAAGGTGATCTTCATCACCCAAGATATCAGACAAAATCGCATAACGCTCTCCATCTGTTATCAGTCCCATAGCAATACCAGAAACATGAGATTTGATATTGATACCTGCATCCATAAGCGCCATTGAGCCAGAGCAAACTGTCGCCATAGAAGAAGAACCATTTGATTCCAGAATATCGGAAACTATACGTACCGTATAAGGAAGCTCATCCTGACCAGGTAAAATCTGACGCAATGAACGGTTGGCCAAATTGGCGTGTCCGACTTCGCGACGACCAGGTCCACGCATTGGGCGCACTTCTCCTACCGAAAATGCGGGGAAATTATAATGTAGGATAAATTTATTGAAATGGAAATCCAATGCATCATCTATCATCTGCTCATCTAGCTTAGTACCTAGTGTGAGCGATGCCAATGCTTGTGTTTCTCCACGCGTGAAGACTGCCGACCCGTGTGTGCTGGGCAGGTAATCTACTTCCGACCAGATGTGGCGAATGTCTTCTGGCTTACGACCATCTAAGCGAACGTTTTCGCTCAATAAGACCTCGCGTATGACTTCCTTCTGTACTTTTCCGTAATATTTGCTGACAAACTCTGCCTTTTCAGTCATGTATTCTTCATCATGCGCCTCAAGCAAAGCTTCCTTCATCTCAGTCTTCACTGTTTTCAGCAGTTCTTTGCGCACATGTTTTTCAGTTGCCTGGCGAGCAATAGCCTGTATTTTATCAGAGATTAGCTTTTCAATTTCTGCTTTCAGTTCGAGATCTTCTTCCGGTGCAGCAATTACACGTTTTACCGTTGCTTTTTCGCCGACCAGCTCAGCTAGTGCCAATTGTGCTTTACACTGTACTTTGACAGCCTCGTGTCCAATTTTAATCGCTGCTATCAAATCTGCTTCCGAACATTCTTTACACTCCCCCTCTACCATCATTACATTGTCGATAGTAGCACCGAGCATAATATCCACATCTGCTTCCTTGAGTGCTTCTCTGCCTGGATTAACAACAAACTCGCCATTAATACGCGCTACACGAACCTCAGAAATCGGTCCGGCAAAAGGAATATCTGAAACAGATAATGCTGCTGAAGCTGCCAATGCTGCTAAAGCGTCTGGCATTACATCCTTATCCGCAGAAATGAGGTTGATGATAATTTGGGTATCATACATATAACCATCGGGGAATAGTGGGCGAATCACCCGATCCACCAGACGGCATGTTAAAATTTCATTTTCTGAAAGTCTTGACTCACGGCGAAAGAAGTTGCCAGGGATACGTCCAATGGCAGCAAATTTCTCTTGATAATCCACTGAAAGTGGAAAGAAGCTTTGTCCTGGGCGCATTTCTGTTGCAGATACAACAGAGGCAAACAACATCGTGTCACCCATTCTCACTACTACAGAACCATCCGCCTGTGCAGCTAATTTGCCGGTTTCAATGACTACTTCTCTGCCATCAGGCAAATTGAAAGAGGTAGTTGTAGGAATTTGTTTTCCCATAATATTTATATGTTTAAAATGTCGCTACATGGCATAAGGACAGCCATGCTAATTTATTTTTCAAAAAGCATATAGATAATTTTCATAGCAGAAATCACTATACCTTTTATAAAAAAAGTGTTCCTGATTAGAAACACTTTTTTATAGCTTTTGAAAATTACTTACGTAATCCGAGTTTCTCGATAAGAGAACGATACTCGTAAATATCCTTTTTTGCGAGGTAGTTGAGTAAGCGTTTGCGCTGACTTACCATAGAGAGTAATGCACGCTGACAAGAGAAATCTTTACGATTTGTCTGTAGGTGCTTAGATAATTCTGTAATCCGGTAAGTGAGAAGGGCTACCTGTGATTGTGTAGAGCCGCTGTTCTTTGCGTTACCACCATATTCGGTGTAGATTTCTTCTCTTTTTTCTTTTGTTAAATAAACCGCCATTTTGACTTTTACTTTAATCTAATTTTAATCCATTTTATATTTTCGGCTGCAAAGGTAACTTTTTTATGGAAAAAACAGAAGATTTATTTCAGAATAACATCTATTTTTTGACAATTGTTCTAAAATACTTTTCTAAAACGACTTGTTCGCTTTCCTGAATGTCCTTCGATAAATAAGTCAAGACAGCATCTAAACGGTTTCTGGCGTTTAAAAATCGAATAAAATAGTTCTCATGATTCATTTTCCAGACTTCGCTGAGACTGCGCTCTTGTTCAATTTTTTCCGATAATTCGATGTATTTGGGATTCCATGTAGGTCGCCATTTTCCAAAGAGTTTGGAGGCTTTATTTTCTGTGCGAAGGCTATAGGTATTATTTACTGGTTTTTCGGATAGTTTCCTGGTTTCTATTCCAATATCCTGCTCCTGAAAAACCAGGCGTTCAACCATATCAGCACATTCTATCAGCTTATTCAAAGATTCATTGAGTTCGTATCGACTTAAAGAGTCGTCATACAATACAGGCAAATCTGTCCGCATATACACACCATACAAGCTGCCTGGTGAAGCTTTTTCATCATAACAAAGCCGAGCCATCAGCATGTCATTTTCGTAGGGAAATTTGAAACGGTCGTAATGGGCTTCCAATAAAGACAAATTATCAACAGCACCTAAAGGTGTTTTTAAGGAAAGAATATTAAAATCTTGTTCCTGATACTCACTCAAACTACACAAAATGGGTTGTTGCCGCCTCAGGATAGTCCGAACATTCAAGACGCAAAAATCATCTGCATCAAGTCGGTCAGTTTCTGTCAATAGCCGAACTTCGCCAATCTCAAAACTGGAGATAATCTGTTGGATAATATGTTCTCGATTAGATTTCAATTGCTTCTTTACAAATTTTCCCGAAACTCAAAAGTCTTCCGCAATCTATCAAATAGTGTCTCCGCTTCTTCATAGCTCAGTGTTTGCTGTCCGTCAGAAAAAGCTTTTTCAGGACATTCATGAACCTCAAAAATGACACCATCAGCTCCAGCCATTACACTTGCCAGCGCAATGCGCTCCACAAAACGACGCACCCCAATACCATGTGAAGGATCAGCAATCACAGGCAGATGGCTTTTCTCTTTGAGCATCGCAATGGCATTTAAGTCCATGCAGTTTCTGTAGCTGTTTTCGTAGGTGCGAATGCCTCTTTCGCAAAGCATGATTTTCTCATTTCCATTGGAAAAAATATACTCCGCAGATTGCAGCAATTCGTCTATGGTGCCGGAAATGCCACGTTTTAGCATCACAGGTTTATCTACTTTCCCCAGCGCGTCCAGCAGGTTGAAATTTTGCGAATTTCTCGCGCCGACCTGAAAGACATCAATATACTCAATCATGTCGTCAATCTGCTCGGTCATCATGACTTCTGTGATGATTTTGATCCCTGCTTCACTTGCTTTTTTATACCATAATTTCAATCCATCAATACCCAATCCGCGAAAAGAGTAGGGTGAGCTGCGTGGTTTGTACACGCCACCACGCATGATGCGCACATTGTTTTTGACTAGGTGCGCTATGGTAGATTCAATCTGTTCTTCTGATTCAATGGAACAAGGTCCTGCCATCATCGCAAAACTACCTCCACCAATCTTAATGCCATCGCCCAAGTCAATCTGCGTATCTTCTACTTTCCATTTTTTGGACACTAGTTTATACGCATCACTCACGCGATGAATATCCCGAATCCCAGGCATTGTCCCGATTGCCCGAATATCAAATTCTTTTTTGCCTACGCCAATGATGTATTCCGAAAATTGAGTCGCCACCTCCGTCGTCTGATAACTGACGGATTGTAGCTTGGCTTCGAGCGTGGCTCGCTGAATGTCGGTGATGTCTTTTTCTAGTTGTATAATCATTTTTTGTTGTGTTGTGGTGTTGATGTGTTGTCGTGTTGATGTGTTGTAAAACGTAACACGGATATTCAAGGGTGTTCGATTAAAGTATGGAATAGTCGGCAGACGAAGGATTTTATGAAAATTGGTGATTTACCCCTTTAGATATACCGTATTTCTAACCGAATTCGTCTGACGACAACGGAGTTTACTCAATCATACTTTAGTCGAACATTACCAAAGATTCTTGTCTGGATTTAATATATCTACGTAGCTTTGTACATAGCTTCAGTGTAAGCAATAATGGCTTTTATGTCTTCTTTGCTAAGATTTGGAAAAGCCTGCATAACTGACTTATCCCAATCTTCAAAAAGTTGAACAATTCTTTCGTCATGTCCTTTAGCAATGTAAGCACCCGAATTTTGCACAAAGCTCAAATATGCCATGGTATCATTATTGAATCGTCTGAAAGAACCGCCTAATGCTGGTCCAGTCATATCAGCCCTCATATTTTTAACATGACAGCTTGCACAATTTGCTTTGAATAATGCCTGTCCATTTTTCACCATATCTGTTAGTTCATCATCGAAATGATCCATATAACTTGTTGTGCCACACCAAGGAACCGGCTCTTCTATTTCCTTCTTATAATGTTCGTAGCCTGCAGCAAATCCGCCAAAGAGCAGAATCAGCATCAGAATGACGAGTACATTTAATAATCGTAAAGTCTTCATGGGCGGTGGTGATTAGTGTATTAGTAATTGGGATATTAATTACCTCATAGTTTATTCGTGCATTCGTGGCAAAAAATAAGCTTGTATTCCCAGTTTTATTGAGCTTCAATGTAAGCAATAATCGCTTTTATATCTTCTTTATCAAAATGAGGTCTAGGAGGCCCACATATACTTTTGGCCCACTCATTAAAAAGTCTGCGTATTCGCTCATCATGTCCTTTTGCCAGATATTGGCCTGAATTTTTCACAAAACTTAAATATGCCAGTGTGTCATTATTAAAACGTTTGATAGAACCATGCAAAACTGGTCCAGTCAAGTCCTCTTTCATATTTTTGTCATGACAAGTTGCACAGTTGTCCAAAAACAATTGTTCTCCAATAATAACCGTAGAATCCACTTTGCTCGCTGTCTTGCGAATAACTGGTTCGTATGCAAAGTTCCCTTTGTCACTTTCCTGATCCGCTGCGCATCCGACAAAAAATAGATTTATCATCAGAATGAATAGTACATTTAATAGCTTTAAAGTCTTCATCTGTAGTCGTGTTTGATGTATTAGCAATTCGGATATTAGAAAAAAGTATATTAGGCTTCCAGCCTGCAATTGCCTTATGTTGCCTCACCTAGCCTCTCCATCCTTCGGCGGAGAGGGACTTCGCCTGCGGCTGTCCTGCTGTGCGGACAACCTGGGGCTGAATCAAAAGTACATCAGGCTTCCAGCTTCATTGAACATTTATCATTTAACATTGATCACATACAGCATACACGTCGTGTTAGAACAGGCTGTGAAAATGGATAAAATTTCATGTACAAATACACCTTCTTTTCAATGCGTTCAAAGAATAAATTCAAATTCAACTCAACGACACAATACAGACAGGAATGTCTGGGCTACGTTGAAAACACATTAACACGACAACACATCAACACCACAACACATTTCAATACTCAAATTTCCCGTAAGGGCTATCAATCGTCAGTTGATTCGTTGCTGCTGCTTCTACTCTGCCGATGATCTGTGCGTCGATGTCAAAACCTTTCACTATGTCAACAATCTTCTGCGCGTGTTGTTCTGGCACATAGAACTCCAATCTATTGCCCATATTGAAGACTTGGTACATTTCTTTCCAGTCTGTTCCCGACTCTTTTTGTATTAACTCAAATAAAGGCGGTGTTTTGAATAAATTGTCTTTGATGACATGAACACCTTCTACGAATTTCATCACTTTGGTCTGTGCGCCGCCTGTGCAATGGATGATGCCGTGAATCTCTTTTTTCAGTGTTTTAAACACTTCATTCAATACCGGCATAAAGGTACGGGTAGGCGAAAGAACGAGCTTGCCAATCGTGATTTCTTGTCCGTCAATTTCTATGGTGTCCGTCAGTTTTTTATTGCCGATATAGATGACTTCATTTGGCGTATTGGGGTCGTAGCTGTCCGGGTATTCTGTCGCATATTTCTTATGGAAAACATCATGTCGGGCGGAGGTCAGTCCGTTGCTGCCCATGCCGCCATTATACTCGGTTTCGTAGCTGGCCTGTCCGTAAGAGGCTACGCCTACAATCACATCGCCGGGCTGCACATTATTGACAATCAACTCGTCGCGACGCAGTCGGGCAAAAGCCGTGTAACCGACATCAATAGTCCGTACAATATCGCCAACATCGGCTGTTTCTCCGCCTGCGAGGTGTACTTCTACGCCATAGCTGCGCAGTTGTTCTGCAAACTCCACGGTGCTTTGTATAAGGGTGCTGATAACCTCGCCGGGAATCAGGTTTTTGTTGCGCCCGATGGTCGAAGACAATAAAATGCCGCTGGTACAACCCACACAAGCCATATCGTCCAGGTTCATCACTATCGCATCTTGTGCTATGCCTTTCCAGACGCTTAAATCTCCTGTTTCTTTCCAGTACAGATAAGCGAGTGAAGTCTTGGTACCTGCGGTGTCTGCGTGCATGAGGTTGCAGTATTCCGGGTCGCCTGCGGCTATGTCGGGCAGTACTTTGCAAAAGGCTTTTGGGTATAAACCCTTGTCCAAATCTTTGATGGCTGCGTGTACTTCGTCTTTGGTGGCGGAGACGCCGCGTAGGTCGTATTTCAGTTTTTTCATATTAATCGTATCGGCGACTTCAGTCGCCGTGTGTTATAATGGCGACTGAAGTCGCCGGTACGTTTTATCTTAATTTATAAACTCGAATAATATTATCATTCGGATTCGATTTTTCCTGTGCGGGGCGATAAGTCGCTGCATCTGCGCCCCAGGCATAACGTATATCGCCACGCTGCACCATATCCACTACGCCATCCAATACATAGTTTTCTTGTAGGAATTTTTCTGCCCAAGAAAAAATGCCTTTTTCGGCAGTGGACTGAGAGAGCCAAGATATTTTATGATTTAAAAAGACAATATACTTTGGTCGGGCTTGCGTGACATCATTGATGAGTTCCTGCTGCCATTGTGCGTGCTTGGGTGTACCGCTCACTAAGTGGGCATAATAACAATGCTTTGAAGGAGCGCGACGACCAGAGTAATAATGTATCTGTGGCTCTGAACCCATGACGGCAATCTCGTCGCCTTCCTGTGTGTTCTTTTTGATGTATTCTCCAACTTGTCTGGCTTCTGGGAATGGATTGAAACCATATACTTCCCGCAATAAATCAGTGTGGTCTGGATTAAAATAATAATCACTTTTTCCCGCGATATTCATTATAGTAAAAACAAAAAACACGCCGCTAAGTATTAACGTGATAAGTGATTTGCTTAGATTAAATTTGCTCATCAGTTCTTGTGCTGCGTAAAAGGCTGCGCCGATAGCCAGTGCCAGTCCAGGCAACATCTGTATCCAGTAATGCCCGTAAAAGCGCAAGCCTGGCCAGATAGAGGCGAAGCCCAGTCCTGCCAGCAATACGACGAAGGCGGTTTGTCGCCAGCTTTTTGTCAGGGGTGTCAGTATCAGCCCCAGCACTGCCAATATCCAGAACAATCCGTAGCCGTTTGTCACTTTCGTGAAATTCTTGGACAATTGTTCCATGCCAAAATCCCAGGGAATGGTAGATACATAGGCTTTTGGATATTCATAAGTAAAATACCAAAAATCAGAAAATACACCCATTGCAGCCATCAAAGCACAGACCAGTCCATAGACACCAAATACACCAGCGGAATACAATAAACCATCTCGAATAATGGGCTTTATCTGCTCTTTAAAAGTCCCGCCCAGTACATGATGAAGGATGATATAAAAACCGCCAAACAGAATAAAAAACACGCCATTTTGCTTGATGGTAAAAGACAAACACATCAATACACCAGCCGCGATAAATAGCCAGGCTTTTTCTTTCTCAAGCGCACGCGACAAGACCAGCGCACCCGCAATCACTAGGAAGGCAAGCAGGTGTTCAGACTGACAAGTGAAACCAGACAAGCCCGGCGTAAGCGATAATAAAGCAAAAGCTGCTGCCGATACTACGGCACCTAATTCACCAAAAAGGCGTTTACCCAGCAGGTATAATAAGAAAATACTAGCCAGATTGACCACCAGAAAACCAATATGCAGCCCCTTGACTGTCGAGCCAAAAATACCAATCAGTAAAGCGTAAGCATAATAAATGCCCGGTAGTTTCATGGAGTAATAGTCTTGGTAAGGCAACTTGCCATCCAGCACCAACTGCCCCATGTAACTGTACGTACCTTCATCGCGCTCAAAAGAAATATCCAGAAAATTGCTCCGAATAATAATCGCCAGTAAAAAGATCAAAGCTAAAGCTCCCCAAACCACATATTTAGCATTCACATTCAGCTCAAATCCTTTACTGCTTGAGCTTCCTGATGTTTTGGGTACAGCCTGTTTTTTGGCTTTCGTTTTGTTTTTGCTTTTTTTACTCATGGTGAATTAACTTTAGCTTTCTGCCGAGCAAATCGAAATAATCGAATAAATCCTGTTTGGTGACTTCAAACTGAATATGTTTTTTCAGCTTTGAAATATCCATTGAAAAGGGTTCTATATTATCATCTGCATAAGAGATATTCAGGTCTTTGCCATAGGCTGTGACGATGGTTTCTATCACTTCCCCTATTCCAATTTCAATGCCTGAACCTACATTAAACAGGCCCTGATGTTTTCCTTGAATCAACTTGACCAAGACTTCTCCAAACATCGGTACTGGCAAAAAGTCTTTAATGGTGTCGTACCGAGTATGAATATTGATGTCTTCCGATTTGAATAAAGTGTTGAGCAGAAAGCCCATCATGGTATTTCTGCCGCCTATCAATTCAAATCCCACGACATTGGACATCCTCAGTATAAGCGTTTTTTCTGCCAACTGCTCTACCAAAATTTGCTCTGTCAGCAATTTGTTTTCTCCATAATTTGACTCGGGTGTACAAATATCCGACTCCTTATGCGGGACATCTGTATAGTTGGAATAGACCTTTCTACTACTTAGAAAAACATATCGCTTATTATACTTTTTTATAATGGGTAATATAGTTAATTCGTAATTTATTGAGGTGTCATATTTATGCCTGAAAAAATGAGGATGAATCGCAAAATTCACCACTACATCCGACCAGACCACAGCATCATCCTGCACATTATTGTGTGAAACCACTTTTACTGTAAAATAATGGCTGAGGTATAAATAAGCTTCCTTTGCCAGAAAACTATTTCCGCCAACTAATAATATTTTCATTTGTGTTTAACACTATTCCCCATAATAAAGCTAAATTTGTTTGTCAGCTATTTTCTCGCAAAGTCGCTAAGACGCAAAGTTTATACAAACTTAAAAGTTTAAAATGAACCAACAACTATATTCGGTCATTATTCCGGTTTATAAAAGTGAAAAATTTGTTGCAGAAACAGTCCGACAAACACTGGATGCTTTCCAGCAATTTGAATTGAACTGTGAAATTGTACTCGTCAACGATGGCAGCCCTGACAATTCCTGGCAGGCTATCAGTGATTTAGCGGAACAGTATGAACAGGTTGTTGCTATCAATTTATTGAAAAATTATGGCCAGCACACGGCCGTCTTTTGTGGAATGAAATATGCGACTGGCGATTACCTGATTACTATAGATGATGACTTGCAAAACCCTCCACTGGAAATCATTAAGCTGATTCATAAAATACAGGAAGGCTATGATTTGGTCTTTGCTAAATTTTATCAGAAGAAACACAGCCTGTACAGACGATTGGGCAGTAAGGTCATTGGTTATTTAAATAAAAAAGTATTTCATAAACCCGATGACATTACCTTGACTAATTTCCGTATTTTTAGTCGGGCAGTTGCCGAACGCACCTTGCAGCATCGTACTTATTATCCCTACATTCAGGGCTTGCTACTGATGTATGCCTCTAAGGTGACCAATACGATGACTGAACACCATCCGCGCATAGAAGGAACGTCTAATTATTCTCTGCTCAACATCGCCAAATTAACTGCCCGGTTGCTTTTCAATTATTCTTCGTACCCGCTCCAATTCCTGACTTTTCTAGGCTTTGGTATTGCCTTGCTTAGTTTTGGTATTGGAACGTTTTATTTGGTCAAAGCACTGTTGTTTGGTTCTATGGTACAGGGCTGGACTACTTTGGCCGTTTTGCTTTCTTTTTTTAATGGTTTTATCATTATCATGTTGGGCGTATTGGGCGAATATGTTACGCGAATGATGAGTCAGATGTCTTCTGAGTCGGCTTATCATGTGAAGGAGGTTGTGGATTGAGTTGATTGGGTTGAACGGGTTACGAGTTGCGGGTTTGACGGGTTACGAGTTGCGGGTTGAACGGGTTACGAGTTGCGGGTTGAACGGGTTACGAGTTGCGGGTTTGACGGGTTACGAGTTGCGGGTTTGACGGGTTACGAGTTGCGGGTTACGAGTTGCGGGTTTGACGGGTTACGAGTTGCGGGTTTGACGGGTTGTGGGTTGTGAGTTATTTTTTGGAATTTGGCATTTTTATTTTTGGAATTTTTTGAGTTGCGAGTTTGCTAAACCTTCTATTTTAAAGACCAAAGAAGGTTTAGCAAACTTCCTCCTCGTAATGCTGCCCGCAAGTTTACCAAACCCTTGGAATTTGGATTTTATCTTTTTTGAATTTTAGTTTTAAGTAAAGTGAAAAAACAGCATTTTTTTATTGTCGGCGGGCAGCGGTGTGGTTCTACTTTAATGTATCATTTGCTGAATCAGCATCCTCAGATATGTATGGCGCAGCCTGTGCGACCAGAACCTAAATTTTTCTTACCGCAGTGGAAACCGCAGGATGTGGAAAGGGATGAATTATTGGATATTTATTATAAAAAGCATTTTCAGCACTTGAAAGATGAACTGATTTTGGGTGACAAAAGTGTTAGCTATTGTGAAGTGCCGGGCATGGCGGAATTGTTCAAAAGCATATTTCCTGAGGCTAAGATTATTTTCCTGTTTCGCGATCCAGTGGAGCGAGCCATTTCCAATTTCCATTTTTCCAGAAATAATAATACTGAACCTCGTTCTTTAGAAGAAGTTTTCATTCAAAAGAAACCCAATCCGCCTTTCAGTTCTAAAATTTCTGTATCGCCTTTTAATTACCTTGGGCGTGGTGTATATCTTGAGTTTTATAATCGTTTTGTTCAGGTATTTGGTAAAGCAGCTATTCAGGTCATTGTCCATGAAGAGCTATTAAAAAATCCTCAGCCGATGATGCAGGAGAGCTTTCGATTGCTTGGCGCGAATGAGGATTTCAGTATTGATTTTCCAACTGACAAAGTCAATAGCGAACCAAGAAGCATAGAGAAAGACGAAGCTGAAGTGCGGGCATTTTTAAAAACCTATTATCAAACTTTCAATGAAGAGTTGGCAAATGAACTTTCTTTGGATTTAAGCAGTTGGGCATGAGGCATCTGTTGGTTTTTTCTACCGTTATTTTGACCATTGGCAGTTCGCTGGTACTGGATGCTGCGGCTGAACACCGAGCTAGGCTCAACCTCTTTATTGCAGGATTGATTGGGCTTGCTTTGCTTATAAATATTTTGAAATTTGGTTTGTGGGGCTGGATACATCGCAATTATGACATTAGCAAAAGTTATCCGCTGACGTCTATTTTTTTTCCGCTGATCTTTATTATTTCTTATTGGAAAGGGGAAGTCGATATCACAGGTTTCAAGCTGGTCGGAATTGCTTTAATTGTGCTTGGTTTGTGGGTATTTGAACGACAAAAAACTGTGGCTTCATGAGTATCTATATTACCTATCTGATAGCGGCTTTATTGCTGACCACTTTTGGACAGTTGTGTTATAAACTATTTTTTCAAAGTAAAAATAAGATGCTGTTTATTCTTACTGTGCTTTGTTTTATTTTAACGCCGTTTTGCAGCTATAAAGCTTTGCAAGGTTTGTCTCTTGACACGGTATATATGGCAACCTCGCTGACCATCGTTATGGTGATGACTGGGTCGGTTATTTTTTTGAAAGAACAAATAAAGAGCGGACAGCTTATTGGTGCAGGCTTCATTATTTCAGGTATCATTTTCTATAATTTATAAAGTAATGGCGAATAAGAATTTCATGCGATTTTTGTTTTTGCATTATGCTTATGCGATTCATTTGCTGCATGGCATACTCAATTTATCGCCGCCTTTTCTGCGTACTTTATTTTTCAAATTACTGCTCAAAAAAATGGGCAAAGGGGTATTTATTGATACCAAAGTCTATTTTCGTTATCCCAATCGAGTCAGCGTCGGCAATGATGTCTCGGTCAATCGAGGCTGCTCATTTTATCCCTCTTATCATTTCAAAGAAGCGGAAATTGTCTTGGGCAATAATATCCGCTTAGGTCCGAATGTCAGTTTTCTGGCTGCCGGACACGACCACACCCGCCTCGACCTGCCCGATATAGCTGCACGGATTGAAGTAAAAGACCATGTATGGATTGGTGCAAATGCGACGATTTTACAAGGCGTGACGATAGGCGAAGGGGCGATTATTGCGGCGGGTTCAGTCGTAAATAAAGATGTTCCAGCTTATCAAATTTATGGCGGTGTGCCTGCGAAGTTTATTAAGGAACGGGAGGTGGTGATTGGTGATTCGTGATTGGTCTGAAACTTTTAAATAGCTTTTGTCGTTTTTATGAATGGTTTGTTTATTTTTACAAACGTATTTTAAATCATCTACTTATGAATACTTTAGAACTGAAAGGTGGTATGACTGAAATGATTGCAAATGTGGAAAATAAAGAACTTTTGCAGCACTTGTATGAAGCTGTTTCCGATATTATATCGCAAAACACTAATGACAGTATTCAGCTATCACCACAACAGGAAGCTCAACTAAATGCTGATATTGAAGCAAGTCTTATTCCTGAAAATTTAGTCGAACATAAAGTTGCACTTGAAAAAATGTCGAGATGGCTAAAACGCTAAAAAAACACAAAACGCCCAACATTTCCACCGCCAAAACCCGTACATTTACCCCAAGATGCGGCTTCTACCCAACATAAAAATAGACAACATAAAAAGCTTACAGGCTTTCCAGATTTTGCGTTTTGGCGCGGTTATCCTCACCAATATTTTATTAGCAAAAAGCGTTTTATCCTTGGAAGAGATTGGTTCTTATGAGACACTGATTTTTTTGGGGACAGGGATTAGTTTTTTCTGGGTATCTGGCTTACTCAAAGGAATGCTCACCACTTATCCCGACCTGAATGAAGCGGAAAGACGAAGCTTTTTTTTCAATGTCTTTCTGGTTTTTGTAGCCATGAGTCTGCTGGTCACCTCCATTTTTTTTCTATTTAAAAATGCAATCATTACTGGGCTGACCAATTATGAAACCTTGCCGCATTATGAATTGCTCTGTTTGTATGTGCTGCTCAATACCCCCACTTTTCTAGTCGAATATATTTACCTGCTGACTGAGCAGCCGCGCAAGATTGTGGCTTTTGGTCTCTATGCTTTTGGCTTGTATGTGCTGGCGGTGGTTGTGCCTGTGCTGCTGGGCTTCGGAGTGGCGGGGGCTTTGTGGGGGCTGATTATTTTGGCTTTTACTAAGCTGGTCTGGACATTGATTTTGCTGCTGCGATATGCTACTTTTCAACTTCGTTTTGATCTGCTGCGGCCTTATTTGTGGCTGTCTTTTCCTTTGATTTTGAATATCCTGGTGGCTGGTGGCGCGGAGTATATCGACGGGGTAATTATCCATCGTTTTTTTGATAGCGGGACTTTTGCAGTGTTTCGATATGGAGCGAGGGAATTGCCGCTGGCTTTGGCTTTGACGACTGCTTTTAGCTCGGCTTTGATTCCGCGTATTGCGGCTGATTTGCAGACTGGTTTGCAGGAAATTAAAGAAAAATCGCAGGGTTTTATGCGCTGGTTATTTCTTATTTCTATTGTTCTCATGTTTGCTGCGCCAATATTGTTTCCGATTGTTTTCAACCCCAATTTCAAAGATAGTGCCTTGATTTTCAATATTTATCTGCTATTATTATGTAGTCGGGTTTTGTTTCCACAAACGATTTTAATCGGGCAAAAAAAGACAGGTTTTATACTTTGGGTCGCCCTTATTGAGTTAGTTATTAATGTCGGGCTGAGTTTGATTTTGGTACAAACAATGGGCTTGACGGGTGTGGCTTGGGCGACAGTGATTGCATTCGCCTGTGAAAAAATCATGATGATTAGTTATAATCATTTCAAACTCAATATCCCTTTATCTGCTTATTTGAATATCAAAATATACCTCCTGTATTGCCTCTTGCTGGTCGGTAGTTTTTTTGTAGCTTTGCAACTGTTTTAATTACGAATTACGAATGGTTTAATTACGAATGATTAGCGTTGGTTTCGGCTTCGCTCAATACAGGCAGTTGTCCGAGCGGAGTCGAGGACAACACCAGCGTTGGTTTCGGCTTCGCTCAACCAACTGCTATTACCTGTAAGGTTTAGCAAACTCGCTTCTCCAAAAGCACACGCACAAGTTTACGAAACCAACGAATCACCAATATCCCAATCACCAGTTACCAATGAAAAATGAAAAAAGTCCTGTCTATAGTCATTCCCTGTTATAATGAAGAAGCGACGATTGAAGCAATTTTGCAGCGAATCGAAGGCGTGGAATTAGAAGGTGTGGAGAAGCAGCTTATCATTGTAGATGATGGTTCGACAGACAGTACGCCTGAACTGCTTCGACAATATCAGGATCGCCATACTGTTATTTTAAATCCTGAAAACCGAGGTAAAGGTTACGCGCTTCGGACTGGTTTTGAGCAAGCGACTGGTGATATTGTTATTGTGCAGGATGCTGACCTGGAATATCACCCTGAAGAATATGGTAAATTGATTCAACCTATTCTCGACGGACAATATAAAGTCGTTTATGGCTCACGGGTTTTGAACAAAGAAAATAAACGCCACTCGGCGATCACATTTTACTGGGGCGGGCTGCTGGTTACTTTTGTGACCAACCTGCTCTATGGTTCTAAGCTGACGGATGAACCGACCTGTTATAAAGTATTCGACCGACAAATTTTGCAGCGTATTCCGCTGGAATGTACTGGCTTTGAGTTCTGCCCGGAGGTCACCGCTAAACTCCTGAAACGCAAGATTCCTATTTTAGAAATTCCTATCAAATATTCTCCCCGTAAAATCGAAGAAGGCAAAAAAATACGCTGGACAGATGGACTAGAAGCCGTTTGGGTTTTGCTGAAGTATCGGTTTAGAAATTAGACTTTATTCTGAAATAATTTGCAAACAGCTAAATAGTCTTTTTCCATGCTTTACAACTTATTTCAGAATAAAGTCTACTAAAAACATATCTCTTTTATATAAAATTTCGATATAGATTCTTATTTTTGATGTATTAAATAATATTAATCAGCTAATATTAGCTAATATTATTTTACAATACTATTAAAAACAAAGATTATGAAAACTATCATTTACACGAGTTTATTTTCAATTGGGCTGTTTTTTATGCCTAATTTCATTCTAGCACAAACTGATTTATGTGGCAATGTCACGACCAATACCACACTTGCACTTGTTGGCAGTCCGTATAGCCTCTCTTGCGATTATATTGTAGATGAAGGGGTGACGCTGACTATAGAGGCAGGCGTGGAGATTGATTTCCCTAATTATAGCAGAGATATAATTATCAATGGAACATTAAACGCACAGGGTACAAGTGCGATGCCTATCCGCTTTTATGGTAGTGGTCAGTATAACGGTGGTTCGCTGGCGTTTAATAAGACGAGTTCAGGTTCTATAATTGCTCATGCCCGCCTTGACAGTCTCGGTACATTTAGTTTGTCGGCCTATGATGTCGCTATGTATATTGATTCAACAACAGTCGATGTATCCAACACAACGTTTAATAATAATATCGTAGATGTAAGGGCATCTGCCAGTAGTGTTTCTGGCTTTAATAATACCAATAGCCTGAACAATATTCAGATTTTAAATAATAGTCTCTATACTTCTGCAAGCTGGCCTGATGCGGATGCAGATGGTTTTTATTACCAATTGCTTGGTGATGTCATTGTGCCTGAAAATACAACACTAAGCATTGCTCCCAATGTAGCGGTCAATTTCCCATATTATGATAGAGATATAATTGTCAATGGTACATTGGATGCACAG
>CALFBH010000127.1 GCA_937951615.1 uncultured Saprospiraceae bacterium
AGGGGTTCCACCTCTTCCCATTCCGAACAGAGAAGTTAAGCCCTTGAGTGCCGATGGTACTGCCGAAAGGTGGGAGAGTAGGTCGCTGCCAAACTCTTATTTACAGAAAGCTCGCTATTTAGCGGGCTTTTTGTATTTGTATACGCACCAATCGGAATTATCATATCGTTAAAAACTGACATTTCCCTTTTTTATAAACAATTTTAAAATTATCTTGTCTGATAATATACTATAAACACGATTTAACAATAAGATATGAAAAAGAGTATGGAAGAATTATTTGCAAATGCTTCTGATACAGATAAGCGTACAGCCGGTATGATTATAGGTGCTATTGAGAAAAGTAGCTTGCAAGAATTTGATTACCTGAAATTTAGACAATCAGTAGATGGGCTGGCAAAACTCAATATGGATGAAGCTACCCAATACAAATCTGCTTTTGTGACTGCTTCTACATTGGGGCTAACCCGTGAAAAATTGATTAAAACAGCCAATTATTACCGAGGTGTTGTCGTAAAGGAAAAAGGAAAATTTGAGAAGGCTATGGAACAACGGCTGACGAAAGGCGTCAAAGAATTGGAAAGCAACGTCACCAAACTAGATAAAGCAATCGAAGAACGGAAAGACCGGATTGAAAAGCTACAAGCTGAAATCGAAAAACACGAAGCACAGCGCGAAAAAACGCAGGATGATATTGACAACATGAGTGAGAAGGTTCGGGAAACCCAAGGAGGCTTTGAACGTGCTTATAAGACCATCTTAGCTGAAATAGATGGAGATATTGCCAATATTGAGACTTATATAGATTAAATACGTTCTAAGTATTGTTTTATTTGTTATATTCGTATATAAAACAATGACTTATGAGAAAAATAATATTAACAATCTTCTGTCTGCTTTCCGTTTTAGTACTGAAAGGGCAGGAACTTGCCAACGATGCTAATACAAGCCTGTTGCTACATTTTAATGGGAATACAACAGGTGCGTCAGGAGAAAATCCTACGACACAAAGCAACATTAATTACAGCAGTGGCATATTCAATCAAGCGATAGAATATGGCGCAAATACAAGTTTAAGCTACAGCGCAGCAGGAAACATAGCAGCTGCTACAGGAACACTGGAAGCTTGGGTAAAACCCAACTGGAATGGTGGCGATAATTCAGACCACACGCTGTTGTCTTGGGGAACATGGGGCGGTTTGTTGATGATGAAGGATGGTGGAAATTACATGAAAATCATCGTTAATCGTTATGGTGGCAGTGGTGTAAATCCTGAAATAAGCGTTGGGCAAAATGTAAGTGGCTGGCTGGCAGGCGAATGGCATCATCTGGCTTTTACCTGGTCGGCTACTGAAGTTAAGTTTTATGTAGATGGCGGATTGATCGGGCAGGGTACTCCTGGCTTTACTTTACCTGTAATTAGCCTTTCAAATTTTAATATTGGTACGGATAATGGAAATAACCCCTGGAACGGCACGATAGAAGAATTAAGAATCAGCAATACAGTCAGATCCGATACCGAAATTGCCCAAAGTTATCAAAACGGCATACAGCCTACCGCCATTATTTTTAAAGAAAATAACATCAGTTTGTACCCCACATGGCGATACAAGCCTGATATGTGTACCACCTTAGATGGAGCTAATGTAGCCGCTGCTCCTTCCATTTTTACATGGACAAGTGCCAACCCTAATATTGCTTACGCCAATGCAGCCGGAGATGTGTTTGCAGTAACTCCAGGAACGACTGTGTTGACCGCAAATATAGCTGGAATTAGCGCGAACTTAAACGTAACGGTAGAAACTCCTGTAATCGCCCCACAACACCCCGCAATGGACTACGAATTGACACATCCTGCCGATTGTGCTAAAGAACTGATGCGGGTGCTTATCATTAATTACCTTCCAACAAACGATGGCGTGCATCTCGATCTGAATGAGACTGGCGCAATTCCTGGGCCTAATCCAATGCCACTTAGCTCAATAGATAATACAGTGACGACCAACAATATTCAACTGAAATATATGTTGGAAGAACGTACAAAATTCAGGGGATATAAAGACCCTGGAGCTGCGCCTTATCTGGGGTATCAAGTGGTGGATTATATCAATGTTTACGAACCCATTCCCCGTTATGAAAGAATTATACATTCTGACGGAACGCCGAGATATTTTATTGATTACTGGCAAATCAATGAACGTTTTAATGCACAATATCTTATAGACAGCCTGGATGTAGATGAAATATGGCTTTGGGCATATCATACCGATGTGGCAAATGGTGTAGCAGGCTGGGAATCTAATATGTCAAGCCCGACGACAACGGATATTTCCAATAGCAATCGAGATAATAATGACCTTCAAGTATATTCAAAAACCTACATGGTCTATTGGTTCAATTATGGACGTACACCAAATTTACACAATCAGGGACATCAGTTGGAAGCTATATTTGGGCATATTGACAATAATATGTTCTGGAATAACTTTGTGGGTGTACAGAATGGCAATCCGCCAATCGGCAGATGCGGTGACACCCACCATCCTCCCAATACAACTGTAGATTATGATTATTTGAATACTACGCTGGTTGCAAGTGATATAGAAGACTGGATACCTACTGGCGGTTCAACACAACTTGTGAATGTAAATACCTGGGGAAATTTAAGCTATGACTGGCCGTATAACAACGTTCCGCCAGGCGAGCCAGAAGTGAATTATTATATCTACTGGATGCAGAACATGCCTGGATATGGAAATACAATTCCTTATAATTCGGATTACATGAGCAATTGGTGGCAATTTGTTGCGGACTGGGATGCACATGCAGGAGATGGCTTATTTCAGAACAACCCCGTTCCACTTAGCAATAAAGTGGTTGGTCCTTGTGATCTATGCGATTTTCAGTTGTTCGTCAGCCCTATGGCTTTTGATGGCTTGTACAGGGCAAATTTCTCAATAGAATCAGACGCAACAGTGAATCCAAACGATAATGTTTCGTTTAGAGCCAGAGATTATATCAAATTAGACGCTGGCTTTAAGGTAGATATGGATACTGATTTTGAAGCAATTATTGAAGGCTGCGCTGTACGGAAAGAAGAATGATGATGATAGAATAAGTGGTAAAATTGCTGACTATCATTCATTCACTATTTCTGCTGTATCCCGTCATACATCTGTTCCACTTCAGCTAAGGCAAAGTCTCCGACAAAATTGCGGCGGAAAAAATAAGCCGTTTTATTTTTTTTGTGAATGTAACGGAAGTCATAGTTCTTAGTAGAGCCTTCGTCTGTTTCAAAAATAAAGCCATTGGCATCCTCTTTTACAAAGCGGGTAAATAATTCGAATTGCTCCACTAATGCTTTCTCTGATGCTAATAAAGACTCGACACTGGTCGCATTATCACTGGCAACGGAAATAATCAAATTGTATTGACCATCCTTAACCGTGATTTCTTTACGTAAACCAAGTGCTTCCTCTGTTATGGCTGCGCTCTCAGGTGCTTTGATAGAAATATTGGCACCATACTGCTGCAAATCAACTGGTTTCAGATTACTGGAATTACAGGCTGCGAAAACAGCAGAAATAAAAAGAAGAAAGAAAATATTTTTCATAATGAAATGGCATTGTTTTGTTATCTACAAAGGTACAATTTGTTCTGAATCAAGCACTACTTACCCGTAAATTTCTCATTTCTAAAAAAAATAAATAACTTCACAACTGTTAACATTTTAATCGAAAAGAGAATACCAAAATATACAGTATATTGTCATTGTGGAATACATTGAAAGAAACAGAGCGCGAAGGCATAGAAGAAGTCTATAAGATGGCTTACTATACCATTGCAAATCAGCTCATTGAAAATGGCTATAAGGAAGCACAGGCGCGTGAACTTTTCCAGCAGGCTGTGGTATTTCTCGTACATCAGGTGAAAGAAAATGATTTTGATCCTAATACAGACCTTACACTTTATTTGTCGACTGTAATAAAAGGACTGACAAAAGATAAACAGTAAAATGATAGCGCAATACCTGAACGGAAATTTAAAAGGTGTTCAACTTGCAGCGTTTGAGCAGGGGCTTTATGCTTATACATTTCCAGATGATGTAGTCATTATTTCTTCTTTTGACTTCCAAGGTAAAAGTACTTTGGAGTTGATGGAAATGGTCGAAAAAGCAGAAAATCAGCTTAAGAATCAGGACTTTTTTTTTATAGGACAACTCAAACGACGAGACCGCAGAGCGCAAAAACGATTGTATCGGAAATTACAGCCTAAATTTAAAAACCATATTCTGAAAAATAGTGGTTCGGATGCCGACGTGCTGGATATGCTTCAGGAGGTAATCGAAAAATTATACGAAAAGTTAAGAGGTGAAGAGACCAATATAACGACAGTAGAAGGCTTCGCTTTTGGTATTATGCGGAACTATTGGCGGAAAGAACTAAAAAAAAGAAAACGAAGAGATGAGGAAGAGACGGCTTATGGACAACAACAGGAAGTATCATATATTAATGAATTGGACGAGGAGGAGGAAGATTGTAAGACAAGAATACTTCTTGAATGCATGGAACAATTAAAGCCAGCACAGCGTGAGTTTTTGATATACTACGATCTACAGGGACATTCTGTAAAAGAAACCGCGCTGCATTTTGAAATGACGGAGAGAAGTGTAAGGGTAAGAGCAGTTCGATGTAGAGAATATCTAAAAGAAAAAATGGAAAAACACCCCGATTATGAAGAATGTTTTAAGCAACAATAAAAAAATAGATTTGCGATTTTAGGTCGCTTATTAAGAAATATGCCGGTACCACAAACTCATATAGACGATTACGTAAAAGGACGCATGGAAGGCGCAGATAAAGCAGCATTTGAGGCTCAAATGGCTGCCAATGCTGTCTTAGCTAAGTCTGTACAAGAGCAAGGCGAGATACTGGGCGCATTGGAAGCTGCTGGCAATCAGGAAGTCCGTAGTGCAATAAAGTCTATTCATCAGGAAGCACAGAGCAAGCCAGCTAAGGCTGCAAATCAGCCCGAACCACCAAAAGCCAAAAAGAAAACAACAACAACAAAACAAGCTACAGGACAGGCAGCGGTTATCAGAATTACTTTTATCGTAGATGGACAAGAAGCGGAAGTACGGAATATGTCTTATACCTTTACACAAGAAGTTGATAATATCGGTCAGCCTGCCGGAGAAGTAAAAGGCGGCATTATTAAAGTTTCGCTGGGTTCATTGGGAAGCGCAGACCGTTTTGGCTGGGCAGTCGCATCGGATATGCGCAAAAACGGAGCATTAGAATTTACGGATGCCAATGGAAAAGTTCTCAAAACCCTTAAATTTGAAGATGCTTACTGCGTCAATTACACTGAAAATTATACTGCCTTTTCCGATCAGTCCATCAAAGACGGCGCAAGAGAACACCTGACGCTCGTTGCCAGAAAAATTTCTGTTGCTGGCGAATCGCACGAAAGCACCTGGCTGGATTTGTGATGACTTGATTAAGTAGAACCTATTTCTTCCAAAGCTCATCCTCAAAGGCAATTTGGACGCTACCCCAAACCACGCTCCAGTCTTTTTAACTTCCTCGGACTATTAAGTGCTTGGACTCAACTAAACGCCACTTTCAATTTACATAATTGGCTTATTGTCAATACTTTTTTGAATTTTAATTTGACGTTTGGATTTGTATTTCCACTTAGCACAATTTATTTAATTCGTTTCACTAAAAGAAATAAAAACACTCGACTTTGTGTAAGTTTGCAACCTATACATGGTGATTTAATAATTTGTTTCATGTTCAATATATTAGTTAAATGTTTTTGTGTTCTACTATTGACGATCAGTGCCTATACTTCAAGTAGTGCTCAAAGATGCAATGACCTCTTTGAGCAATGGGAGTATGCGATGGATACATCTTATAATTTCCAGTTTGCTATAGATTGTTCAAAGGAGCTGATACCGCAGGTAGATGACAGTTGTAAAATTTTGATTTACTATAGGCTCGGAAATGTGTTTTTAGAAATGCCAAATGCAGATTCTGCGGAGGTTTATATTAATGTAGCGAAAAAAATGTCAGAAGCAGCTCAATCAGAAGTTCTAATCATAAAGGGACAATTGATGGATGCTGCTCTTGCTAACTTTAGAAATAACATTGAAGAAGCCAAGAAAATCTTGGCAAAGGTGGGTGTTCTTTTGGCAAAAATTCCAGAGCATAAGCAATTATGGTTAAAGTATTATCACGAGATGGGCAGTGTGGCAAATTCAGAGGCTGATTATGAGACAGCTATTAGTTTTTCTGAATCTATAATTGAGGGAAAGTACTATAGGGATAGTATTGAACTGGCCAGTAATTACCATAATATTGGATTGTTTCATTTGAGACTTTCCGACTATGAGTCGGCGTCAGAAAATTTGTTGAAGGCTATTGATATCAATACTCAAATTGCTGGTGGAGATCTCATGGCTAATTTTCTGGTCTTGGGTTATGCCTTAGGAACATGGGAACAATACGAGACAGGAATTACCTATCTTAAAAAAGGAATCGCTTTAAGCCGTAAAAATAAAAATGACCCTATGTCGCTTCGATTATATATTACAACGGCAGGTTTTTATCGTATTTTAGAAGAAGAAAAGAAAGCCTTGAATGCCATTGATTCCGCTTTTTATTTTCTTGAAACTATAGATAACTCCTTTGAATTATCAAAAGCATTTTTAGAAAAGGGAAAAATATATAATTACCTTTTAGACAATCCACAGAAAGCAGAATTTTTCTATACTCAAGCAAGAGATCAGTCCAAAAAAACGCATACTTTTTCGATGTACGCGCCAGCCATGGAATTACTCAAATTTAATTTGAAACGGAAGAATCTGTTAAAATCAAAGACCTATTTAGAGGAGTTGAAAGACATTTGTGAATCGCTAAATCGCTTAGATTACGATGTAGAGTATTATAAGCAGTCCAGTACGTATTATCAGCTTACAGGAGAATATGAAAAAGCCCTTAGCTTCTACAAACGTTTTCATGAACTGAACGATTCTATTGCGAATAGAGATGTACTGAGTCGTGTGGCTGGAATGGAAAGAAAGTATAATTCTAAGCAGAAAGAGATCGATATTTTGAGGTTAAATCAAGAGAAAAAGCAGCAATCGAAATTGGCAGAAGAGGCCACCTTCTTCAAAAAAATGTATGGAGGAATAGCTGTCTTGCTCGGGATTCTGGCATTTGCTGTTTTTTATTTTGCTCAGAAATTTAAGAAGCAAAATACATCTCTAGGAGCAGCGCATAGCAAATTGAGAGAATTGAATCAAGTTAAAGATCGACTGTTTTCAATCATCGCCCATGATATTCGTGGCATGATTATTCCTTTTCAACGTGCTGGAAAAGTCTTGACTTATCATTTGGAAAAAGGAAATAATGAACGGGCGATTATGCTTTCTGCAGAATTAGAGAAGAATTCTGAAAATCTGTCCACTATGCTGGACAATTTATTGAAATGGTCTTTGGAACAAATGGATGGTTATGATCTAAAATCGGAGCCATTACACATTCGAAAAGAGCTTGAAGACATCATGCAAGGTTTTTCTCAACATGCAAGTTATAAAAATAACATACTGGAAATTGTTCCTAGCGAAGACGAAATAATCATTTTTGACAAAGGGGCTTTCCATGTCATATTTAGAAACCTGGTTGGAAATGCGCTTAAATTTACTGAGGCGGGAATCATTTCCGCAGATTGGCAAAAAACGGATGATGAATTACGGGTAGTAATTTCCGATACCGGAATTGGGATACCACCAGAGCAAAAAAGAAATTTGTTTGATTTGAATAATAGCGAATCATTGAATGGAACTGCTGGAGAAAAAGGAACAGGACTCGGTTTGCATCTTGTCGATCAGTTTACTGCCAAACTGAATGGACAGATAAAAGTCATTTCAAAAGTAGGGCAGGGGAGTCAATTTATTCTAACTTTTCCACGGGTCTAAAATTTAAATAAGTTGGTGTTTATGAAAATATTTATTGTCGAGGATGAAATTTTTCAATTAGAAGATGTACAAATTATTTTAGAAGAATTAGGGCATGAATGTATAGGGCATACCGATGATCCCTTTGAAGCTCAAGAAAGAATTGGAGACTTGCTGCCCGATGCAGTACTTGTGGATATACATCTTCATCATCGTAAGTCGGGAATAAAACTAGCTGCCAGATTAAAATCACTTTTCCAAATACCAATCATCTTTACTACAACAGACCAATCAGATGAAACTATGGCGGAAGCTTTGGAAACTGAACCCGTGACATTTTTAACAAAACCAATACATGCTGGAGACCTCAAAGCTGCTTTAATGATGGCGCAGAATTATGCAAAATTACAACAAAAATCCTCCAATATTGAAGATGATTTATACATAAGACACTTAGAGAAATTAGTCAAAGTGTCAATGCGTGAGATTCTCTATGTGTTTTCTGACTCTAAAAATTACTGTAGCTTAATCGTCAAGGGTGGCAAAAAATATACCTTCCGTAATTCTGTTACAGGATTTTTGAAATTGCTTGATGACACTCACTTTATTCAAGTACACCGCTCGCATGTAATCAATTTAAATCATATCCAAGCCTACCATGAAGGCAATCAATCTATTGAATTGTCAGGGTTTGAAGTGCCAGTAGGGAGAGCCTATAAACAAGAACTTTTTAAGCGAATGAAAATCGTAAAATAGCAGCAATTCTCAATTTGAAAAAATAAGCAATATTGATGATTAACATGTTTGTAGCAATAATGGCTAAAATGCTGAATTGTCCCCCTCCAAAGGGGGACAAAAAGCCAAATTGAGAATTGCTGGTAAAATAGTTCCTCCTCAAATATCTGTTATTCATCCTTCTATTCCTGCCGTTTAGCCACACTTCTCGTTTTTGAAGCTATAGAAGCTGTAAGTTTGTTTTATTATTAAATATTTTAAAATTTTAGAACTATGACAAATTTAGCAATTAGACTTATGATGGCTAGCTTTTTATCCCTTTCTTTTCTACTCTTCACGTCTTGTGGAAAAGATGAGACGCCGACAACGGCTTCGGTCGAATTACCAACAGCCGTATTGACTACTTATGATGGTGCATTGACTTATACTGGAACAGCAGGCGTGATTACAGTTTTAGACGGTGAGGCGGAAATTAAGAAATCTGGAAGCGAATATATTATTGAATTTAGTGATGGTGTGCCTTCACTAACTGGGCTTAATTTCACAAATGCAGATGGATCATACGCGACTGTTGCTGCTAACGGTAGTGTTGCAGGAATTGTAATTGATGGTGATGATTTAGATGTTGGTGCAACTGTTGGAGGAAATACTTGGGCATTTTCCGGTAGTAAATAATCACTCCACTTAGATAAAATAAAAGGCAGAGCAACCCTCACTCTGGCTTTTATTTGGGCGTCTCTGATCATTATGAAGTCCTATAAACCCGCAATTTTTTTGAAGAAAATTGTACAAGGTAAAACGATGAAAACAATGATTTTAAACTTTACAGGGACGTCCAAAATATATCTTCGGAGACAGTTTTTGGATGTAACCACAACTATTCACCAATCTTTTTAAAAAAAAACTTTCTCAAACTGTTAATATTTTTGATATAAGAAGAATGTATAGGTGAGTTAATTGCCCAAAAGGACAAAAAACAATAGTTATTTAACTTTAGTAAAAAAATAACCATGTCCACTGCAAAAGCGAATGTTCTTATTGGTAGTAAAAAGGTTGATCCTTACCGACTGACTATCCAACAACAGTTTGATCATCACCACAGCTTTGAAATGGCAGTGGCAACAGAAAAAATCGAAGGAAAGAATAGCCTTTCTATTGACCGATCCATATCCTATATTGGCGAATCCATTGAAATTGTCCTGCTATGTGGTGGCAACACACTCAATTTTAAAGGCATCATTACCAATATCCAACTTGATCGAACCTATACAGGCGACAGCCTGGTCATATTTTCTGGTTATAGTCCCACTTACCTGCTGGAAGACGGAATAAGTACGAAATCCTACGAGGAGAAAAGCATTGCAAGTATTGTAAATGAGGTATTTGGAGCTTATCCTGCCAATCTGCTCAACCTGATAGTGTCTCCAAAATATACCAAAGCTATACCTTATGTTGTCCGATACAAAGAAACCAATTATCAGTTTTTAAGCCGTATTGCTGCCCTTTACGGGGAATGGTTTTATTACGACGGTCAGTCTGTTGTTTTTGGAGCATTGCCCAATTCATCCAATGTCGAGCTCACCCTCGGAAAAGATCTGATGTCCTTTGGTTATGGTGTCGAATTGCGTCCATCCAACTCTGCTTATCAGGGCTATAAATATGAAGAGAACAGAGTCTTGAAAAAATCTACCAAAGGCTTTACCCTTGCCGGATTAGATACGCATGGTAAGAAAGCATTAGAAGTTTCTGATAAAATTTTCCCAAATGAGGAGATCAATCCTGTTCGGCATTATACAAAAGACGATGCACACATCAAATATTTGGCGGAAGCCAAAAAAGCCACAATCCTGAGTGACATGACTTTCCTAAAAGGAGAAAGTTACAACCCTGCAATCATAGTCGGCGGACGAATAGGACTGAATGCTTTTAATAAAGTCGGGACTAAAAATGTACTTGATTTTGTCGGCAGATTTCGAGTCATATCCGTCGTACACGAACTGGACGCCAATAAAGACTATATCAACCGATTTGAAGCTATTCCTGTGGCAATCACGACGCCGCCACTCAATAAAAATATACAAATACCCGAAGCTGAATCGCAGGTAGCGGTAGTAAAAGAGAACCATGATCCTGAAGGTTTAGGCAGAATCCGTGCTCAATTCCAATGGCAGACGGGGAATGAAATGACGCCCTGGATAAGAGTACTGACGAGTAGTGCAGCGGGTGGAAGAGGAATGTATTTTATTCCAGAGATCGGAGATGAAGCCTACATAGATTTTGACCAGGGAAACCCCGACAGACCTTATGTTACCGGAACGCTCTTTCACGGGAATGCAAAACCTATATGGGGTAGTCCGGGCAATGATACAAAAGCCCTAAGAACAAGAAGTGGTAATAGAGTAGAATTGAATGATGCAGATGGAAGCATAAACATCATAGACCCAAGTGGCAATACGATAACAATGGCAGGAAACGGAGAAATTACCATCAATGCACCGAATAAACTTACCCTGACTTCTACAGATATTATAATTGAAGCAAGCAACGATGTTTCGGTGAATGCTGGAAATAATATGACATCTGGTGCTGGAAATAACCTGGCAGTTTCGGCAGGAAACAATATATCAGAGCAGGCAGGAAAAAATATGAGTACCAATGTAGGCATGAATAAAATGACCATGGTGACGCTTGCGGAAAATACTACGGCAGGGGTAAGTATTAGTGAAATGGCAGGTTTGAGTATTAGTATGAACGCCATTAACTCTATTAGTGCTGCAGCAAAGAAAGTCATGCTGAAAGGAAGCGTTAAAACATCGGTTTTAGGGAATGATGTAACGGTGAATGGGAGTAGTACAGTAAAGGTAGAATCTGCGGACACCAATATTATTTAATCACTTAACAGAAAACTATGCCAGATCCGTTGGAATATGTAGTTGATGGTGCTTTGATGCTTTGTGACAAAGGTGCTGTGCCGGCAAACTTTACAGAAACAGCCAATCTTACCAAAGTAAAAGTAAGCGACACGGTCGTTTCTATATCAGGTGATAAAATAGCGGCAGTCAATATCCCCAGCTTTGGTATGTGCAGTTGTACGGGGAGTCCTTGTGCGCCTGTACCTATAGAATGGCAGGATACCTACAAAGCAAAAGTTAATGACCAGGAGACTATTATTTTTGAAAGCAAATTACCTTGTACAGTCGGCGGGCGTATTGAATTTCTTACCAGTGGTCAGGTTGCCATTCCGCCTGAAGATATGGAAGAAATTATGGAGGAGTTTGGAGAAGATGCAGATGGCTGGGGCTGGTGGGATACCGCAGAATTAGTCCCTGTTGCTGGAAGTATAGTCGGGATTGTGAGAGAGACAGCGAAAGGCAATGGATGGATGGCATTGGCAAATGTAGGTTTTCTGGCGATGGATGTAGGCGGACTGTTTACATTTGGAGGTACGACGGCGGCATCTACAGCGGCAAAAGGCGCAACAAAAGTAGGCATAAAAGCAGCTATGAAATCCGTTGCCAAGATGGGAGGAAAGGTACTAAGAAAGGGCATATCCAAAAAAGCATTTGCAAAAGCCGTGGGTAAAAAAGTAGATGAAATTGCCGACGCAGCAGGGCATGTTTGTGTAAAAGCCTGTTTCCCAGCTGGTACGCTGGTAGCCGTAAAAGATGGACATAAAAACATAGAGGATATAAAAGTTGGCGATTTCGTGTGGGCATATAATGAAGCAACTGGAGAAAGTGACTTAAAACCTGTTGTTGCGACCATGCAAAATGAAGTGGATACTACGGTAAAAATTACGCTGGGCGAAGATGTCATAGAAAGTACAGTTGAGCATCCCTTTTACACCCGAAAAGGTTGGAAAGAAGCAGGTAACCTGACTGCAGAAGATGAACTCAAAACAAAAGCCGGTAAATGGGAACAAATCAAGGCTTTAAAGTATTTATTTGATAAGAAAAAAGTTTATAACTTTGAAGTGGCTGAATGGCATACTTATTTTGTTGGAGCTTGGGAGTGGGTGGTGCATAATGCCTGCCCGAATAACCTTTTAAAGGCACCTAAAAAGATATGGGGTAAAAGCGCAGATGACATTGCAAAAGAATTTAGAGAGGCCGGATATGAGGCAACAATAGAACAGAGTACGAAAGGCTCTAAATTATCAACACAAATTAGAATTAAAGGACATCCTGAAATAACGAATATTCAGGTACATCCCGGCGGAGGGCGACATGTAGGAAGTTATTATAAAATATCAACGTCGACTCAAGGTATAATAAAGGTAGTTGATAAGACAACCTATGTCGCCTCTAAAGGAGAAAAGGCTACAATCATATTTATTGATTAAAAAACATGTTTTTTATATATTGAAACAATTATGAATGTATTAAAGAAAATAGATAGAGTTAATTCTGCGGAAGAAGCTTATAAGTTCCAAAGTATGGGAGCAGACATAATTGGTATTTCTATGTGTGAAGAATCTCATTGGGAAGATGACAGGAATGTGAATAAAGAAGTTGCCAAATCAATAAAGAAAGTACTAAATAAATCAAAATTAGCCTGTGAATTGGATTTAAATTCATTTAATACAGATATTATTGATGAGTTTGAGTTTGATTACATACAAATTTCTAATACTGATTTACCGCCAATAGAATTTAGACAATACCTCGAATCTAAAAATATTGGTATTATATACAGTGATATAGTGGCTACTCATGATGACGATCCTTCATGGATACTGAGTAGATACAATGATGTACCAAATTTAAATGCAGCGTACTATCAAATTGATTTATTAGGGGATATAGAAAAATCATGGGAGTTTTTCACATCAGAGTCGCCAAATTATCCGGATGAACTACAAATAAATGATATTATAAAAATTGGAGAGCAGTTTCCATTGCTAATTACATTAGATTTTGATGCTAATAATATAGCAGAAATAGTCGAAACGATACCTCCAATCAAAGGTATTTGTATGCCACTTAGTGATTGGTCAAATAGAAATAATATCCATTACTTTGATAACCTTTCCGTAATAAATATTCTGAATAATTTAGGTAACGAACAAAAATCGTGAAAATCCACCGCCTAAAACCAAGCAACAAACCCAAAGCCTCCATCTACATCAGAGGAGAAAAAGAAGCGACGTATTACATAGACCTATTCAGTCATAAATTTTATACAGGACAGCAGGTCAGTCCATACTGGCAGCCTACCATGATGTATAATCTCCAACCAACAGACTTCAACAAAGTCATCTTTTCCGGTATAGAATTATGGATAGTGTCGGAAAACGCAAAGCAAATATTAGAATCCCTGCCCGGCAAGACTATAGAGTTTCTGCCATTGATACACCGCGCAAATTCTTACAAAAAAATCTCTTATTTCAAACAGACTGTTCAACGAAAAATCTGGAAAAATTTACTTAACCTTATTCCTGAAGAACCGCATTATATCGCTCATATATTAGATGTTAAATCTACTGAAGTGCTAGATGTTGCTCGTTCAGATTTTGAACACGACGAGACAGACGGAAAAATTCGCTTCATAAAAAAAATTGCCTTCCAACCTGAATTAGTTCGGTACCTTCATTTATTTAAAATCAATAATCCTGGATTTTATTTTAAAACCGCCACTTTCATTTCCGATACTTTCAAAACCTTAATAGAAGAAAACAAGCTGACCGGACTTTCTTTTTCAGATGTCCATGAAAGTAGTGGTGGTAGTTTGGTGTGGGATAGTGAGGCGGAAGAAGAAGTGCAGGAGCAGCCACAAGCCAATCTGCTGAATCACCTTGCCAGTTTACCCCTTCCCGCTCCATATCAGCCAATTTTCAGCACACCCTTTTCAAAAGACATCAACTCCTTCAAAAATTTCGAGGGCTTTCCGATATGCTGACCTTGCTTCTGCCACTATTTATCTTTTTTTAAAAAAACTTTCCAAAACTGTTAACATCCTTCCCACAACAAGCATGTAAGTCTGAAAAGGGTAAATAGATCCTGTTAATGTTAAAGGCAACGAGGTCATATCTTAATTGAGACTAAGGCTATGACTTTGTTGCCTCTTTTTAAGAGCATTTTAAACATGCTCCCTAAAAGCCACCCCCTCAGAAGACAGAAACAATGATTGTTAAAGTAAAAAAAGACAAGTCACAATTGGTATATCCAGTTGTGACTTTGGTGGTTAGTCTAATAAAAAAATAATTATGGCAACAGCAAAATCGAACATCGTTCTGGGCGGCAAAAAAATTGACCCTTATCATGTATCCATTCAGCAAAAATCAGACTGGCATCATAGTTTTGAAATTGCTGTTTCCTCAGAAAAAATAGAAGGCAAAAACAGCCTGAGTATCGACAAGTCTATTACTTACGTTGGACAGCCAGCCGAAATTTCCATCCAAAGTGCAGGAAATGAACTACGCTTCAAAGGCGTCATCACGACGGTACATCTGGATCGGACTTATACAGGCGACAGCTTAGTGGTATTCTCCGGCTATAGCCCCACTTATCTGCTGGAAGACGGCATAGGAACAAAGTCTTATGAAGAAAAAAACATTGCCGATATTGTCAATGAAATATTTGCAGCTTACCCTTCTAACCTGCTGAATCCAGTCGTTGCTCCACAATACTCCACACCCATTCCTTATATCGTTCGATATAAAGAAACCAATTATCAGTTCCTCAGTCGGATCGCTGCGACTTATGGCGAATGGTTTTATTACGATGGGCAGTCCGTCATATTTGGAGCTTTACCCAATGCAGCCAATATAGATTTGACCTTGGGCAAAGATCTGGACTCCTTTGATTATGGCGTCAATTTGCGCCCATCCAATTTTAAATACCAGTTTTATAAATACGAAGAAAATCGGACACTTGAAAATACAACGACAGGCTTCAAGCCGAGCTGGCTGGATAATTATGGCAAAAAGGCCCATGATGCAGCAGCCAGCATTTTTCCATCAGAACCTATAAATCCTGTTTGGCATGACGCCAAAGAAGACGCGCTGATTAAACATTTGGCGGAAGCCAAAAAATCTTCTCTGCTCAGTGATACGACTTTCTTTCGAGGTCAAAGCCAAAACCCCGGCATCATGGTAGGCGGACGGATTGGTGCGAATGCCATCAATAAAGTCGGCACTAAAAATGTTCCCACCTTCATCGGCAGATTCCGAGTAACATCGGTGACGCACCAGCTTAATGCCAATAAAGATTATACGAATCAATTTACAGCCATTCCAGTTGCAGTTACTTCACCGCCTATGAATGGAAATGTCTATAAACCAGAAGCAGAATCGCAAGTGGCAGTCGTAAAAGAAAATAACGATCCCGACAAATTAGGCAGAATACGAGTACAATTCAAATGGCAGACAGGAGAAGAAATGACACCCTGGATACGTCAGTCCACCAATCATGCGAGTGGGGACAGGGGCATATATTTTGTGCCAGAAATCGGAGATGAAGTATATACGGATTTTGAGCAGGGGAATCCAGACCGACCATATATGACAGGTGCTAAATACCACAGCAATACACGCCCTGAATTTTTTGATCCTGACAATAATTTTAAATCCATCAAGACACGTAGCGGACATACCATTTTGCTAAACGATGAATCGGGAGCAGAAACGATAACGATCAAGGATAAAAACGGCAATCAGATTTTAATAGACACGGAAGGGAATAATATGACGATTACGGCATTAGAAACCATGACGCTTAATGCAAAGAACGTAACCATCAATGCGGACGAAGACCTCAAGCTGAATGCAGGTAGAAATATGGGAACGTCTGTGACGGATAACCTCACGACTTCTGTAGGGCAGAATATCAGTGAAAATGCCGGCTCAGATATTAACAGGGCTGCGGGGGCATCTATGAACTCTGAAGCTGGGGCAAATATGAATTCACAAGCTGGCGCAAATATGAGTTTGGCAGCAACATCAGGTAAAATGGATATGCAATCCAGGGATACTGTAATGAAGGCATCTGGTAAAGCTAAAATGATTGCCAGTTCTAAATTTCAAATTCAGGGCAGCAAAGTGGAGGTGAATAAGGGTTAATTAATTAGACTTTGGACGCGAGAAGCGAGACGCTAAACAATTCATAATCAGCGTTTTATTTTTTTTAGAAAAAATAATTAAAAATAATTAAGTGCTGATTATCAACGTTATACAGTCTCGCCTCCCGCTTCTCGCTTCTTTTCGTCCAAAGTCTAGTTAATTAAATAGTATGGATGCTTTTGATTTAAACATAAAGTCAGTATGTTAGTCCAATGAAAATATGGCGACTTACTTCCAATCATGCAGAACCCGCCTTTCCATACATCACTTCTGAAGAAGAAGCGAATGATTACTTGGACTTGTTTAGCCACAAGTTTTACAACAAAGAGACAATCAGTGCATATTGGCCGCCCACGCTTATCTGCAATCTCAAAGAAGCTGACATTGGATGGCTGTCATTTGCAGAACAGGAATTTTGGATTTTTACAGAGAAAGCAAGAGAATTACTTGAGCCATTATTAGAAGAAAAAGTAGAATTCTTGCCCCTGATACACCGCAAAAAAGCTCATCTGAAAATACCAAGAATGCAGCAAATTATGGCTCGGAAAGCTTATAGACCTTTGCTCGACATCATACACCCCGAAGCACATTATTTGCTCAACATCCTTGATATAAAACCCCTAAGCCTTATTGATTTTGACCAGTCTGATTTTGAATATAATGAAGAAAAACAGGAAATTTTCATGACAGAATCGCTGGCTTTTTATCCTGAAATGATGGAGAATGTACATTTATTTAAAATTATGAACCACGGTAAAGCCCTTCAAAGAGCGACTTTTATCTCTGATGAATTTAAAACAATCGTAGAAGAAAATAAACTGACAGGTTTGAAATTCTCAGAAGAACATGAAGATGAGGGAGGGAATTTAATTTGGACAAAAAAATAAAACACAATTATTATGGCCAGTTTACCATGTGAATACGTAGTTACCGGAGGCAAATTAAAATGCACTGGATGTGCTAAACCAGATACTGAGGTAGAGATCAGAGCAACACACGATAGTGGTATTTTCCCACAGGGAAAAAAAGCCTGTACGGTAGAAGATAAAATTCCTTTCCTTAATATCCCTTCATTTGGAAAGTGTAAAAGGACTGGACGCAAATGCGTACCACTACTCCTTCGTTGGACGATACCCAATCCTGTCTCTTCCAATAACCTCATGCCTTTACTGGTAAAAAGAGCCTGGGGACGTTGTATCTTTTCTGGACGAATAACCGTAGAAGATTCTGGGCAGGTCACCATGCCAGGCGAAGGCGATGCCGCAGCATTAGAAGAATTTATGGAACTGGTCAGTAAAATAGAAGAAGCCTATCCCGACTGGACTAAAGAGCAGGTCTTGACAGAATTAAATGCACTCGCAGGCTATCGGAACTGGCAGTTCATGGGCGTCATTGGAGCAAACTCACAGGCAGATTATCAACGCCTATTCGGAGATGGCCCTTTACAACCTGTAGCAGGCGTACTGAGTCAAGCCGATATTAATCGAATGGGAGATTTGCTCAGACACGGATTTGATGCAAATGGAAATGAAACTGGCGTAATGACCGATAGTCATGGCAATGATTTTGTCATGGGACATACCCTGCTGGGCATACTGGCTGGAGCTAATCGAGACACCAACGGCGGACCGGGTGTAAATATAATTGAGGGTGCTACAGGTGCAGCAGGCGTAGCAGCAGATACCGCAGGTGTAGGAGTAGATACAGCAGGAGTAGTTGTGGATGGTACGGGATATTTGGTGCAGGGAGGTGGTATTATAACGGATGGTGCAGGTTATCTGGTAGATGGCGCAGGGATTGTAACGGATGGCGCAGGTTATCTGGCAGATGGCACAGGGGCAGCATGTGATGGTTTTAACTGGGTAAGCCCTTGGGATATTCCTGGTTGTGACAATGTTAGCAATGCAGGCGATTCTCTGCATGATGCAGCGGATTCAGTATATGGTGCAGGAGATTCGGTTCATGGTGCAGCCGACACTTTATACCAAACAGGAGGCAACCTTCATGATACGGCGGATGGTTTATATGATACGGCAGATGGTCTATATGCCGGGGCAGATAATTTGTATGGTGCTACCGATAGCATTGATAATCTACCTGCGGCAACAATCTCCGGAGACCTCGGGCAGTCTGCCGCTTTTGTCAATGGCGGACAACATGTCGGCACAGGACAGCATACCTATATAGGTCCGGGTACAGAAGCCACCTATGCAGAACTAACTGGAGATATTGATGGAATGATTATAGGAGAAGCCATCGGCGGGAATGTAGTAGGGAATCCTATCAGAGAAGCCTGGAACAATCCCGATATGTCATTCAGCGATTTTCTGGGACAGTATCACGATGATTATGCAAATAGTCGTTTTGCGAATGCCCACGAATGGCTACCCACCGTGAATGGAGCAGACTATATGGAAAACGAGGTGAGTAAATTTGCCAATAATTATGAACATTTTATAGACCCAAAAACGAATCCACTAGCCAGACTTTGGGGAGATGATACAACAGATACAGATGCTGCTGCGGAAGCAGCCAATAGTGAATTCAACGACTGGGTAGAGGAGCAGTATATTCAAGAACAACTGAATGGTAAAATGACAGATGGAACCTGTGGCGGCGGCGATTAAGAACGTTAGAAATTATCTTTCTAACGTTCCTTTTAAAAAAATAAAAAAAAACTGTTAACACCTGACACAAATCAGGTATGTAGTAGTGTAAGCAAAATTTATTCACTCTTTTTATAATAAAAAAAACTAAGTATCATGGCAGCAGTAATTAAAGCTACATTTAAAGTAGATGGACAAGAAAACGAAGTCGTAGGAATGTCTTATTCTTTCGATCAAAACATTGATAACATCGGACAACCTGCGGGTGAAGTTCGTGGTGGTATCATCAACGTAACCCTCGGTTCTTTGGGCAGCGAAAAACGCTTCGGCTGGATGGTCGCTTCCGACATGAAGAAAAGCGGCGAAATTGAATTTACAGACAGTAATGGCAAAACCCTCAAAACACTCAAATTTGTAGATGCATACTGTGTAGGTTACACCGAAGATTACGAAGCATTCTCTGGTGATAAAGCAGGTGGACTGACCATCAAAGATGGCGCAAAAGAACACCTGACGCTTTCCTGCAAAGAAATTTCAGTAGCAGGTGAGAAGCATGAAAACACATGGCTCGATGCGTAACTTATCAAACATTTGCCAGAAAATGATGTAAAAAATGATATGAAAATATAAATATATTTTACTAAGAACGTGTTTAAATTTTTCTAATTGAGCGAAAATGAGCAAATTTTATTCTGAATAAGGCGCGATGAGGGAATATAGCCATCGCTACACGACCGAAGAGCAACGCAATGCAGGAGAAAATTTGCCATTTGCAGCCAATTAAGAGAGATTTAAACACGTTCTAAGCCACGCCGAATTTCGGTCGTGGCTTTCTGGCTATACAAACATGTTTTAATATCTCACTCTAATTGAACGATTCCTAAGCCTGAGGCAAGCGTCACCAGAGGTGACAATTTAAACGCCTAATAAGGTTTTAAACTTAGTCTTGAACTTGAACTTAAACTTAAAACCATGGCAACAGCAAAATCGAACATCGTTTTGGGCGGCAGAAAAATTGACCCTTATCATGTATCCATTCAGCAAAAATCAGATTGGCACCATAGTTTTGAAATTGCTGTTTCCTCAGAAAAAATAGAAGGCAAAAATAGCTTGAGTATCGACCAGTCCATCACCTATGTCGGGCAGTCCACAGAAATTTCTATTCAATGTGCAGGCAATGAGTTACGCTTCAAAGGCATCATTACGACGGTTCACCTCGACCGAACTTATACAGGCGATAGCCTGGTGATATTTTCTGGCTATAGCCCAACTTATCTATTAGAAGACGGCGTAGGAACAAAGTCTTATGAAGAAAAAGATATTGCCGGTATTGTCAATGAAATATTTAGAGCTTATCCTTCCAATTTGTTGAATCCAGTCGTGTCTCCGCAATACTCGACACCCATTCCCTACATCGTTCGATACAAAGAAACCAATTATCAGTTCCTGAGTCGGATAGCTGCGACTTATGGTGAATGGTTTTACTACGATGGACAGTCTGTCATATTTGGGGCATTACCCAATGCTGCCAATATCGACTTGACGCTGGGCAAAGATTTAGACTCCTTCGATTATGGGGTAAATTTGCGCCCGTCCAATTTTAAATATCAGTTTTATAAATACGAAGAAAACAGAACACTGGAAAATACTACAACAGGCTTCAAGCCAGGCTGGCTGGACAATTATGGCAAAAAAGCCCACGATGCAGCAGCCGGTATTTTTCCGTCAGAACCTATAAACCCCGTTTGGCATGATGCCAAAGAAGACGCACTCATCAAACATTTGGCGGAAGCCCAAAAATCCTCCCTACTCAGCGATACCACCTTCTTTCGCGGACAAAGCCAAAATCCAGGCATCATGGTAGGCGGTCGGATTGGTGCAAATGCCATGAACAAAGTTGGCACTCAAAATGTCCCGACTTTTATCGGCAGATTCCGCGTGACCGCAGTCACGCATCAGCTCAATGCAAATAAAGATTATAGCAATCAGTTTACAGCCATTCCTGTTGCCGTTATTGCACCGGCAGTGAATACGAATGTCTATAAACCAGAAGCAGAATCACAGGTTGCGGTAGTAAAAGAAAATAACGATCCCGACCAACTCGGCAGAATACGAGTACAATTCAAATGGCAGACCGGGGAAGAAATGACGCCCTGGATCCGTCAGTCCACCAATCATGCGAGTGGTGACAGAGGCATATATTTTGTGCCAGAAATCGGAGATGAAGTATATATAGACTTTGAGCAGGGCAATCCTGATCGCCCATATATGACGGGAGCTAAATACCACAGCAATACAAAACCTGAATTTTTTGACCCTGATAATAATTTAAAATCCATCAAGACACGTAGCGGACATACTATACTGCTCAATGACCAGGCTGGAGGAGAAACGATCACTATAAAAGATAGGAATGGCAATCAGATTTTAATAGATACGGAAGGTAATAATATGACGATTACGGCATTGGAAACCATGACCCTGAATGCTAAAAATCTGATGATTAATGTAGGCGAAAATATGACGACCAGTGTTGGGGAGAATATGACGGCATCGGTGGGTAAAAATATCACCGAAAACGCAGGAGAAAATATAGCTGCGTCTGCTGGACAAAACATTAGCCAGAAGGCAGGTGCAAATATTGATGTGAATGCACAAAGTTCAGTCAGCGTATCAGCGAGTTCCAATGCTTCTTTCAAGGCAAGTAAAACTGCAAGTATAGCTGGAAAAAATATAAAAGTGAACGGCGGCAGTACCATTAGAATTAAATCTTCAGATACAGACGTCCTTTAAAATATAAATAGAATGGACGAAAGAGATCTGGCATATATAGTTACAGGAGCATTGATGACTTGTGATAAAGGGGCGGCAATTATGCCCTTTACAACAAATCCAAGAACGACGACAGTAGAGGGGGTAGTTGCTGCAAATGAATCAGATAAAATCCCAATTGCAAATATTCCGAGTTTTGTCATGTGCAGTGTTGGAAACGTCCCTTGTATTCCGCTTCCACTTCCTGCGCCAGGCTCGGGACATCCGATGGGAGGTGGCTCTGTGTGGAATGATACAGGAAAAGAATTTTCTACCGTGGACGGACTTCCTCCTGTACTGTTCAGAAGTTGTGTAAACTGTAGCAAAGGAGGGAAAATCGAGTTTCTGACAACAGGGCAGTTGCTGCTATCCCAATTAGATCCGACAGGGGAATTTGAGAGGCAGATGAATGAGATCAATGAAGAGGCGGAAGAAATGAGAGAAGAATACCAACAAGCGGAAGATTCTGTCGGAGAATCTGGACTTGTTGAAGGCTTTATTCCTGTTTGGGGAAGCGGAAGAGATGCAGTTGCAAGTTTTCAACAGGGAAAATGGGGCTGGGGAGTATTCAATAGCGTAATGGTAGTGGTTGATGTGGCTACTTTAGGGGGAAGTAGTATAGTAAAAGGAGGCATCAGGGCAGGAGTCAAAGTGACGGTGAAGGAATTTGCCGAAGGTTTAACGAAAAAATTAGTCGCGCTCGGTGCTGCAAAATTAGCTGCAAAAGAATTGCTGACCAATCCTGCTGCCATTAGAAATGCTTTGCGATTGACGGGAAGAAAACTCGTCACTGCGTGTTTTCCCGCAGGAACACCTGTTGCAGTTGAAGGCGGATTTAAAAACATAGAAGATATAAAAATAGGAGACCTGGTGTGGTCGTATAATCCCGATACCTTAGAGACCGGATTGAAAAAAGTAGTAGATACACACCAAAGTATAGCAGATTCTACAATTAAACTTACGATTGGAGAAGAAGTAATTGAAACGACCCATTCACATCCTTTTTATACTAAAACGGGTTGGAAAGATGCCGGACACCTGAATACAGAAGATGAAATAAAGTCTAAAAAAGGACAATGGACTCGAATTAAAGCGATTAGTTTTTCTAATATCAGTAAAAAAGTATATAATTTTACCGTTAGAGACTGGCATACTTATTTTGTGGGGGCTTGGGCTTGGTTGGTGCATAATGGGTGTTTGGATGATTTAATTAAGCACAGGCGAGATCATATTTTAAATAGACATAGAGCGGGGGCGGGCAAGGCAGGAAAAACAGAGTTTCCGACTAATTGGAATGACGATAAGATTATGGATGAAGTTAATAGAATTGCAAATGATCCTAATGCGGCAGGAGGGCTTGGTAAATGGGACTCGCCGTATAAAACAGGAACTGTAGATGGTATTGATATCAGAGTGGATTTTTATCCAGCAAACCATCCAAACTATGCGGGACAGGTATCTACAGCTTATCCCACTAACGTTACTCCTAATCCACCTTAAATGTTTGAAAATTTAAGTTATCGTTTTTTCGACTCAAAGTGTCGAATTTCATCAAAAAAAATGTATTAAAAATAAAAATGAATAAAGAAGATTGGAACAACATTGAAGAGTTTATTAAAAAAACGCTTGAAATCGTTCGGAGAGAATTAAATCAGGAATCAATCGAAGGAGTTGAACACTACCTTAACCATGATGAATATGAAATGGCTTTTGAAGGCTTATTCATTGAAATTATGAAACTTAAAAAGTTGCCTGAGCTAGATATGAAAGAAAGTGAAGAAGTAGCTTTGCGCTTAAAATTAGATGAAGAGTCTATATTTGATGCTAATTTTTGGGATAAGTTTAAGACGTTTACCACGAACAACTACGGAATATCCTAAGCTGAGAAGAGTTAAAAGGAAATATGGAAGGTAAAAATAAAGACGGCTTTGTTTTAATTAAATTTTCTAATGAAGAAGCCATAGTATTCTTGGAATGGTTAAGCCGTTTTAATGAAGAAGAAGATAATAAATTTGCCGATCAGGCAGAAGAAAGAATTTTATGGGATATTGAAGCGGTTTTGGAAAAAAATACCATAGGTATATTGGGTAATGATTATGCAGAAGCTTTGTCGAAAGCTCGCAAGACTGTAAGGGACGAATAAAGTCTGAAATAAATATTGGTAATGCACCAAGCATCTTATTGATTCCTATGTGAAAGTATATAAATATTTTAAATGAAAATATGGAAACTTGCTCCAATACACAACTCCATAATCGGCTACCCTTACGTAACAAATCAGGAAGAAGTACAATTTTACCTAAATCTGTTCAGCAATAAATTCTACACAGAAGAATCAGCACTTGAATACTGGCAGCCCACATTTGCCTGCGACCTGTACATGGTGGATATTGGCAGATTGCTCCAGGCTGGGCAGGAATTTTGGGTGCTTAATGAAAAAGCCCGCACCGCACTCGCGCCATTATTGGGTGATACAGTAGAATATTTACCATTCCTTACCAAAGACACCCTCCACGAAAGATTTACCAAAAGACAACGAAAACTCCGAAAAATGACCATTGATGCCATACTGCAAATCATACACCCCCAACAACAATATGTGGTCAATGTCTTCGACATCAAATCCTCCAAAATCATAAATACTGAACAATCAGAGTACGACTACGACGAGGAAGATGACATTATTTACGGCGTAGAAAAACTCGCCTTCCAACCCGAAAAAATAAAAAACACCCACCTCTTCAAAATCAAAAATCCCGGCATCTACTTCAAATCTGCCACCTTCATTTCCGACCAATTTAAAACCATCGTAGAAGAAAATAAGCTCACAGGCTTGAAATTTTCCGAAGAACATGAAGATGATGGTGGGAATTTGATATGGGCAAAAAGCACTGATAATCAGTAATTAAGAATATAGCCCAAACACAGACCACACTTAATTTCTATTTTTTTCAATTTTTTTTTTAAAAACTGTTAACACCAACCATGAAACAGGTATGTAAGGGTGAAAACAATGATTATTCTTTTTATAATAAAAAAACTAAAGTATCATGGCAGCAGTAATTAAAGCTACATTCAAAGTAGATGGACAAGAAAACGAAGTCGTAGGAATGTCTTATTCTTTCGATCAAAACATTGATAACATCGGACAACCTGCAGGTGAAGTTCGTGGTGGTATCATCAACGTAACCCTCGGCTCATTGGGCAGCGAAAAACGCTTCGGCTGGATGGTCGCTTCCGACATGAAGAAAAGCGGCGAAATTGAATTTACAGACAGTAATGGTAAAACCTTGAAAACACTCAAGTTTGTAGATGCATACTGTGTAGGTTACACCGAAGACTACGAAGCATTTTCTGGCGATAAAGCTGGTGGACTGACCATTAAAGATGGCGCAAAAGAACACCTGACACTTTCCTGTAAAGAAATTTCAGTAGCAGGTGAGAAGCATGAAAACACGTGGCTTGACGCTTAAACTTATCAAACATTTGCCAGAAAATGATGTAAAAAATGATATGAAAATATAAATATATTTTACTAAAAGCCACGCCGAATTTCGGTTGTGGCTTTCTGGCTACCTGGGCATGTTTTAATATTTTATTCTAATTTAAGTTTGACAGAAGCATAACCAAAGGCGACAATTTTGACGCCTAAAGGTTTGGACAATGGGACATTAGGGTATTCGACAAAAATTTGATTATTAGCTTTTAATAAAAAAATAAGTAGCTGATAATCAATAATTTTAAATTTTAAACCTAATTCCCCAATACCCTAATTCCCTTTTCGTCCAAAGTCCAATAAAGGTTTAAACTTAAACTTAATCTTGAACTTAAACTTAATAACTCATGGCAACAGCAAAAACAAATATCGTTCTTGGAAGTAAAAAGGTAGATCCTTATCATGTATCCATTCAACAAAGATTTGATTGGCACCACAGTTTTGAAATTGTCGTTTCTGCTGAAAAAGTAGAAGGAAAAAACAGCCTGACCATAGACAATTCCATTGAATATGTCGGGCAAACGGCAAGTATTTCCATTCAATCTGCTGGCAACGAACTGAAATTTAATGGTATCATCACGACAGTTCGCCTAGATAGAACTTATACTGGTGACAGTGTGATTGTATTTTTAGGCTACAGCCCAACTTATCTACTGGAAGACGGAACTGGCACAAAGTCTTATGCAGAAAAAGATGTGGCAGGAATCGTCAATGAGATATTTGGCGCATATCCTTCCAACCTCCTCAACCCAGTAGTCGCGCCACAATATTCGGAAGTCATCCCTTACATAGTCCAAAGCAAAGAAACCAATTACCAATTCCTCAGTCGCATTGCTGCTACTTATGGCGAATGGTTTTACTACGATGGTCAATCAGTTGTTTTTGGGGCATTACCGAATGCAAGCAATACAGACCTCGTGCTGGGCAAAGACCTGAATTCTTTTGATTATGGTGTCAGTTTGCGTCCCTCCAATCTCAATAATCAATTTTACAAATACGAGGAAAACCGGACATTGAAAAATTCTACAAAAGGATTTAAGCCAGGTTGGTTGGATACCTACGGTAAAAAAGCACTGGATACTGCTGATAGTATCTTCCCCGGCGAGCCAGTCAATCCTGTCTGGCATGATGCCAAAGAAGATGCGCTGATTAAACATTTGGCAGAAGCCAAAAAATCTTCTATCCTCAGCGATACAACCTTCTTTCGGGGCGAAAGCCAAAATCCGGGAATCATTATTGGTGGACGGATTGGTGCAAACGCTTTCAACAAGGTAGCGGGTAAAAATGTACCGGGTTTTATTGGCAGATTTAGAGTGACATCTGTGATACACGAACTGGACGCCAATAAAGATTATACCAATAAATTTGAAGCCATTCCAATAGCGGTTACTGCGCCGCCAGTCAATACAAATGTCTATAAACCAGAAGTTGAATCGCAGGTAGCTGTGGTCAAAGAGAATAATGACCCAGAAGGTATGGGCAGAATTCGGGTACAATTCAAATGGCAAAGCGGTGATGAAATGACGCCCTGGATTCGTCAGACAACCAATCATGCAAGCGGTGACAGAGGCGTGTATTTTGTTCCTGAAATTGGTGATGAGGTCTATATAGATTTTGAACAGGGCAACCCTGACCGCCCTTATATGACTGGTGCAAAATATCACGCCAATACAGCACCCGAATTTTTCAACCCTGATAATAACTTCAAATCCATCAAAACACGAAGTGGACATACCATATTGCTCAATGACCAGGCAGGTGGAGAAACGATTACCATAAAAGACAGAAACGGCAACGAAATTCTGATTGATACGGTTGGCAATAATATGACCGTCACCGCATTGGAAACCATGAATTTTAATGCTAAAAACATGAATTTCGAAGTCGGCGAGGATGTCAATTGGAATGTAGGACAAAATATCAGCAGGGAAGTTGGGCAAAATGTCAGCACCAATGCAGGAAACAGTATCGAAGGCATTGCAGCCAATACAGTAGAGATGATAGGACAAAATCAAGTCAATCTCAATTCCGGCATGGGCAACAGCCTGAACCTTGCAGCAAATGGTACAGCGAATCTTCTCGCAAACAGTCAGATTGGTGTCGCTTCAGGCGGCTCTATTTCAAGACAGGCAGGCAGTGGCATCAGCGACGGCAGCAGCGGACCGATAAAAATCAATGCACCTGATGTAGGTATCAATGGCGGTGGGTAATTAATTACGAATTACGAATCGTTTAATTACGAATCTAGTTTAAACTTATTCTGTCCTATGAAAACCAAGACCACAAAGCCCCATACAGGCATTAAAAAGCAACAAATACAAATGAAAGTATGGGCATGTACGATTGATACTTTCAATTATTCCGAGTATCAGATAGTCAATACAAAAGACCAGGAGTTTTTTGATAAAATTTGTATTCCTGAAATGATAAAGGGACACGCTTTAAAAGACTTCTGGAAGCCGCTTGTCTTTATGAAAAAAAGACAAAGAAAGCATACGGACTTTACGGTCATCGGCGGTGCAGGTATTGTGATGAGCAAAAAAGCGGTAGAAACACTCCTGCCATTCATACAAAACAGCGTAGAAATATTGCCACTCAAAACAATGGCAAGAGCCCCTTTCTTTTTTGTCAATGTACTCGAATCTCTAGATGCCTTAGACGAAGAAAAAACCACTTTTCAATACTCGTCCGTCAGCAAAACCAAAATTGGCGTCGAAAAATTTGTGTTTGATCCTGAAAAAATCACCAATAAACACATGTTCAAAATCAAAGGCTTTTGGTACAACACTTTCCTCTCAGACGAATTTAGAACAGCTTGCAAAACCAATCAGCTTCAGGGATTAGATTTTACGCAGAAAAAACTGCTTTGGAAACATGCAAAATCCATGAAAAAAGCTGATCCAAGATCCACATCTAATGAGTGGGATGACTTTTAATCGAGCATAAATCATCTACTATGGAAAACAAGTTAAATGGAACGACCGACATATATACTGTTTGTACAAATGAATCCATACTAACCATTGATGATAAAACAGTAGGAGAAAACATACAGCCATTCGTCGCTAGATGTAAAATAACGGGGCAACCATGCACTGTACAGCCAATTCCATTGGGGGATATAGTCGCTTCTTTTGGAGGTAGTCCTTCATCTGGACAGGGAAATAATGTCTGGCTCAATTATGCCCAACCTTTTGGCGATATTGACGAACTTATACTCACAGAGAAATCTTTTTTTCTGTGTGCCGTGGGGATGACCAAAGTAGAAATTTCAGACCCTGCACAATATGATGTAAGGGTAGGGGATAGTCATAAAATCTATGAAGCTCCTGTATTCCCAGTCGGGGGTGGAGCATTCAATATCGGTTATGATAGAAACTGGAATGATTTCGGTCCGGGAGCAGTTCACAATTCGGATTTCAGCTTGACCCAAACTGATGCACACCATGTTGATGGTCATCTTGGTGTAGATATTTTTGCACCAAAAGGCGCCCCGATTGTGGCAGCCATTGGGGGTGAGGTAGTCAGCATTACAGCTGGTGGAAATAGTCAGTCAGGCGGAAATCGAGTATGGGTAAAAGAAGATTTGGGGAATGGTACCAGTAATCATTATTACTATCCTCATTTAGATAGCATTGATCCTAATTTAAATGTAGGTGACACAATTGGAGCAGGCGATACGATTGGCACACTTGGAAACACGGGGAAACACGCACAAAATACAGCACCACATCTTCATTTTTCTATTTTTGAAGGTGTCCCAAATAATTTTACAGGAAGCGTTTATAGCTCTAATTATGTTGTAGATCCCTTCCCATTTTTAGAAAGTACATTTAGTGATGGCGAACCATTATTTGATAATGGGGATAATGAGGCAGCATGTAAAAAAAGCCATACTATTGACAAACTATTACGGATTAATGATGCCGAATCTACAGGCAAACTGGTAGCCGTAGATGGAGCTGTAATAAGCTGTCCGAATGCAATACCGCCTCCACCGCCCCGCACAGGCCCGATATAAGAGATGTGCTAGACAAAACAATTAATTAAACTATACCGAGCTATGGGACTATTAATAGCAGTAAACGGAGCAAAAACTTCTTGTAATGGAGCAGTAACACAGGCTGCAAGAGGCGAAGTTCTAGGTACTTGTGATGTGGAAGCAGCAGGGTGTGATGATTCTATTTTAACGGAATCAGACAAAGTGGTAGGGGTAAATATTATGCCACTTCCTTCTAATTGTAAGTATCTCGGAGGAGGCTGCCTGGGTGGAGGAGGGAAACAACCATGTTTACCAATCATTACAACAGATTGGAATAATACCGCTAGTGGAGTCGGAGATATTGATGAACGTATTCTGACTGAAAACTCTAATATAATTTGTCAAAATGGGGGACGCATTGACATCGTCGACCCTAATCAAACCACCATAACGACCAATGTGCCTGATGATATTTTTGATGATGGCATACTGACGATGGAGGAAGCCGAAGAATTATTTGCATATTTGGCGGCTCAGGAAGACATTGCTTTTGCTTATCCAATAGATGGCTGCTACGCCCGTGCTCATATTATGACACAAAAAATGATAGAGTTGGGTATGCCTGCGGATGAACTTGGCAAAGCGTGGACTTTCGCTCAACCTGGAGAAGCACTACGAGTCGATACTAATCACGACCCTAATGGATATGTACAATGGGGCTGGCACGTAGCACCTACCATAAATGTTGTGGATGAAAATGGGAATATTGTACCGATGGTAATAGATCCATCAATAGAAACCGGGCCAGTCTCGGTTGACGATTGGGTAGAAACCTCAGCAAATGGAGGGAATCCTGATGTAAAAGTCACAGATTCATCACCTTATGCGCCAAATATGAATGGAGATCTTATAGAAATTCCTAATCCCGATGCAAGTGCAGAGGAAACCATGGACTTATACTTGATACTTGAAGAAGAATCCGAAAACAGTTATGAAGGCGGCGATTAAAAAAATAGGTTTATATGTTGTATTTTTCCTAAACAATTTTACAAAGCAAAATCAATCAAGAGAAATGCTTAAAATATTTTTTATACTTAATATACTAACGCTTCAGGAAGAGGTCGAAATTCAAACAGCAAGTGGGGCAAACCTCTGCATGCTCGAATCAGTACCCAAATTTTCCAGAAATGTTAAATTATTGGAACATTCAAAAAAGTACAGTAAACCGATTGTACTGAAAATAGAGCAGGATGTTGTGCTACAAGTACTGCGCTGTGAACAGGCAACGGTCAATCAAATTTTTGACGAAGAAGACGGAGCGTTTAAAATCTCTTTTTTCCCATTAGCGGGCATTTACAAAATAAGTAAAGACAATTTGGAACTGCTGGACAGGTTAAAAACCTCGCAACGCGACAAAAAACCTGTCTGGTTGGGCATTGATATGAATAAAATCGTACTTGTCGAATCCGTAGAGAACGAGTAATAGTCACTTAAAACTATGGCAAATACACTAATCAGTACCAGCGATTTGCAAACCTGTTGTTGCAATGATTCTATTCTAACCATTAACGACGATGGAGTTGGGATAAATATAAAACCCTTCCTCGGCTGTAAAATAACACCCAACCGTCAATGCCGTCCCATCCCATTTGTAGAACCACTCGTCAGAAGGTTCGGAACAGTCGTCACACCCTGGAACAAATATGCAGAGCCATTTGGAGATATTGATGAACGTATCCTGACCGAAGCATCTTATTTCCTATGCGCCAATAGTGGGATGACCAAAGTGAATATTGCCGACCCAGGACAAGATGATGTGCGGGTAGGGGATGAGATTTGTGATAATGAATTTGATGCTTTTGTTGAAGCCGCAGATGCAGCCTTTGGACCATTATCGGCAGAACAACTCGCAAATATCGAAGTGGTCATTGATTCATTTACAGAATTTGGAGATGGAGATGTGAATAAATTAGCCTATATCCTAACAACCGTCCGTAAGGAAAGCGGTTTTTATCCAATTCGCGAAAGGACAAGGTTTTGGGTAGGGGAAACGAATATTTCCGACGCTCAGGCAATCGCTCGTTTGGGTAACGCTGCTTATGCCAGAGTTGATCCACAAACCGGACAGGCATACTATGGACGAGGTTTTGTACAAATAACCTGGAAAACGAACTATCAGAAAATGTCCGATTGGTTATCTGTTGAATATGGTACTGAAATAGATTTGGTGAATAATCCTGATTTGGTACTGGCCAATCCTGAATACGCTGCAGCCATTACAGTATATGGCATGATGGAGGGGATTTTTCCTGGTAATGGAATCGGACTTGATCACTACATTAATAGCGGAAACGCTAATAATCCTGACTTTAAAGGAGCAAGACGTACTGTAAATGGTCAGGATGATGCAGAGGAGATTGCAAGAGATACCAGAAGCTTGTTAAGTAAATATGACGAACTTATTGAAGATGCTGCTCAGGAAGCCGAAGACCCCACAGATGAATTGGCAGATATAAATCCTTGGGATCGCAAGTTGCATAATATGCGCCCAAAAGAAAAATTAATCGCAGTGGAGGGAGCTGTTATAGTTTGTCCCAATGCACTGATACCACCGCCTATGTTTTATTAATAATTATAATGCACAACTGTTGTACATTTTGGGAAGGAATGAGTGAATTGTCAGTGATAAATGTCCAATGATAAATGATAAGAATGAGAAATCACGAAGTCCTCATACCGCCCAAAATACGCATTACTAAAGTCGAATCCTTACTCGAAGATGATACGCATATATATGCCAGCACACTCAAAGGGCAGCTTACAGATAAAATCAGCCTCAATATCACAGAACGTCTCGGTAAAGAAGTGGCAAGCTGGGAAGGGCTAGAAGCTGAATGTCTCTTTGAAATTATTGACGCTGAATTTAGCCCGCCACCGCCGCCTGACAGCGAGGAAGAACCCGACCCTGGACTCATAGAATTGAAATACCTCGGTTATCGCAATAGCTGCCATTTTTTCCCGATTCCTGAAGCCGCTCAAAAAGACGGCAAATTAGACCGACAACTGTACCGACTTGCTATGGACGAACAATTTTCGAGCTACGGCGAGGATGGTTTTGGTTTACAAGCTTTTGATAATCAGCCCATATTAAAAACAGCTAATGGCTATTCCTTTCTGGTCAATAAGTTTTTATACAAGGATTTATTAAAAAAAATAAGAAAAGGGACATGGCTGATGGCAAAAATAAATGAAGTAGAACTCCTCTCGATTGCCGAGCCTTTAGAGCGAGGAGTGCTTGTTCCCGAAGACCGGATAGAGCAGCAGCAGCAACAAGAAGAGGCAATGAAAGTACCCAAGAAGAAGCGATTTGGAGTGTTTTAGCATTTAAATAAAGTAATTTTCTCCCTTAAGCAGTATACATTATGTTAGCAAATAAATTAAAAAGCCAAACTCAACTAAAATCAAGCTGCTGCAATGAATACGTATTGACAGTTGATGATGTAGATATAAAGCCATTTAATAGTATATGCAGGCTGACAGGGAGAAAATGCACCTTACAACCAGTTCCATTATCTACTTTTTATGGCGGCGGTCCCTCTGACATTTGGGCAAAATATGAAGAACCATTTGGAGATATTAACGAATACATTTTAGTGGAAGGATCTTATTTTACCTGTGCTGTAGGTATGACCAGAGTGAAAATAGTAGATGCTGGTCAGGATAGTGTGACCGTAGGTAATTTTCCCACCACAGTAAATCAGAATGGCTATTCAGATGCAATAGTTGAAGGCTTTATAAGTAGTGCTTCGCAGGATCAGTTTATTGATGTACCAGCACTGCCAACGGATATCAGTATTACAGGCGGCTTCATGGAATCAACTGGTCATGGATATAAAAGTTCCAATACGAATTATATAGATGGTGCTGGGCAGCCAGGCGTGCAAACACCGGGCAATTATAATATAGGAATTGATTATGTTTTCGTAAAAAATGGAGTAGAAGATGGTAGCAGAGGACAGGATGTTGAATCATGGTTTGGTGGAGAGATTATAAAGTCTGGCTTAGAGGGTGGATATGGCTACAGAGTACATATACAAACAGGAGAACAGTATGAACATAATGGTGTATCCTATCCGATTAAAACAGCCTATGCTCATTTGCAAAATAATCCATACCCTAGCTTTAATTACGATCCAAACAACCCGATAAGAATAAGACCAGGACAGGCTTTTGCTCAAATGGGAGGGACAGGAAGTGGCGGCGCAGAAGTATACCCTATACATGTAGATTTTGAAATTTACATCAATACTCCTAATGGTAAAATTACATTATCTCCAAACCTTTTTCTGGGGGAATTGGTAGCCGTCGAGGGGGCTGTTATAGCTTGTCCAAATGCAGTGCCAGCAACACCACGCACAGGTCCGAGGTAAGTGCATCGCCGTCACCTCAGATACCACCCTCACCTGCCCAAAAGCCGTACATCCTGCCGATACCAAGTTCTTCAGAATGAATAAATAAGCCCACAAACAAATACCAATAAAATATTTCCTAATAAATAACTTGCATGACCAAAAATAAAATGCGAACTTGCCATATTGATTATTATGAGCAACTGTATAAAATCAAGCTTTAAACTTAGACTTAATCTTATACTTAAACTTAAAAACTATAATGCCCAAATATTACAATATTCCATTTCCTTTTGACCAGATCATAGACAAAAAAAAGCGGATAAAAAAAGATTCGCTCGAAACGTCTATTCGTTCCAATATTCGCTTTTTGATATTGACACGACTGGGAGAATTTACCTTCGATCCGCAGATGGGCTTTGAAATGTGGGAACACGATAAGCGTGTATTTTACCATGAAAAAGAACCCTATTATGAAGAAGCTATCAAGGAAACCTATAAGGGATTACTGGAAAATGCAACAGCAGATAAAAATTTTACTGAAAATCTGAAAAGACTGATTACAGAAAACGAAATGCGACTGGAAAATATTAAAGCATCGTTTAATTTTAAAAACGTGGATGGAAATATGTCGGTCTATCAGCGCCGAATTAAAATGGTAGTAGAAGGTAGAATCAAGAGCACAGGAAAATTACTCAATCCACCTTTCCAAATGGAAATTTTCTACTCGCCGTTCAGAGTGGAAAGCAATTGACAACTTTATAAGTTCAAGTTTAAGATTAAGTTTAAGTTTAAAAAGGGCGTTGCCGAAGGCAACACTTTGACTTAAGTTTAAATAGAATTTAATCTTAGACTTAGACTTAATCTTAAACTTAAAATGCCAAAGACCAAGCAGGACATCGTGGAGTCCCTATTATGGGAGGCCGGTTATTATTGGTATGATGATAACGAGGATACTGTATCGCCTATAGATCCAGATACATTTGATCCGGCAGTGGATAAAATATTCAAAGCCAATGCAGTTGAAATTGAAAAACTTTATGCTGAAATAGCAGATTCCCGCAAACGGATCATCAATGGATTGTCCAGAACATTAGTGCCAGACAGTTCCTTATTGCCAGTGCCTGGGGTCACCATTGGACAGGTAACCTCGAAGTTTTCTCGTATTGAAATTACGCCTGAAGACAGTTTTATAATCTCAGGGCAGGATGACGTGGGCGTACAGCACGATTATTATTTTACCTCTTTGTTCAGTCATGAATTTCCAAAGGCGTCGATAAAATATATGGTCAGCAACTCGCAGGCGATAGACTATATGGCGAATCCGCCAATGGTCATCGACAATGAAGTAGATGTACCCTTTTTTAAAAGTACCAAACACATCTGGATAGGACTGGACATTCATCCGAATGTAGAAGCAGATGATAAACTTATTTTCTTTCTGGGAAATAAAATGCGGAATGAATTTGACCGCGATACCTTTGCTTTTTATTCGGCAAGCTGGTCTATCAATGGAGAGCATGAATTGCCCGTATCTGTTGGCTTAGAGCATTTTAAAGAAAATGCAGATTCCAACCTGCTGCATATTCTCAATATTCCCGACTCGCACGAACGGGTGATTATGACTCGCTTCAAGGACAGTTTTATGACCATCACAAAACTACCTGAAGATATAGATAAACTAAAACGAAAATACCCGCCGATAGACGAAGCAGGGCTGCTCGAAACCCTGCCGGGCAGAGAAGATTTATTGTGGATTAAACTGGAATTTAAATTGCCGATTCCCAATAAATTTTTCACTAAAAATCCGCTACAGATTAATTGTATTCCGCTCATCAACAGAAAACTGGTGACCAATCATGTTGTGAAAGCCAATTACGACAGAATACTATTGCCGATGCCCACACAACACCACTTTTTGTCAGTCAATAAAGTATGGGATGAGCTTTTGGAGGAACAGGAAACCGGGTATCAGCGAGTGGATCTTTTGAATCCTACAGGACAGCCTGGGTCTTATATGATTAGGAGTGGAGAGAGCGTCAGACGATTTAATCGACAGGATGCGACCAAACAAATTTACCGATTACTGGAAGTTATTCAGGAAGAACATAATTCTTTTAAAGAGGGAGGCGTGAGTCGCTTACGCGAAGATTTTAATGTAATTGATAAAGCAATCAATAGAATCAAGGAGGAATTATATGATGAATATTATAATAAAATTGTGAAAACGTCTTATTTCGCTGTCGCTAATTTTCGTAGAAATACCTATACCCTCTGGTATAATTACTGGGAAACACAAGCCGACGCAGTGAACCAGTTGAAAGATGGAATAGCATTGGAAATTCGTTCTGTCGATCGGTCGGGAATTAAAGGAAAAACAATTATTCCTTTGCAAAAAGGACGAGGAGAACTTCGGGAAAATGATTATATCAATATCCTAAAAGAATCTATATTGTCCCGAAATTCAATCGTCACCAAAGGTGATATAGAACAATATTGTCTCAGCAGGTATGCTAGCCTGGTCGAATTGAAAAGTATAAAACACCACCTGGAATCCAGAGATGGACAGTTTGAGCGTGTCATTCTGGTGACGCTAAAATTAAAACCACATCAGGGGACAGATAAAGAGTCCAAGGATTTCCTGACGACCCAATTGCAAAATGAACTGAATGCAATGACCAGCTTTATTACACCGATTAAAGTCACTTTCATCTGATGATGATAAGTCAAAAACATAAGGAAGCAAAATTACTGCTGGATACCATAGCGATCAAGCTGGAAACAGACATTTTGGTGGAGTGTTTTGCCGGGTTATTGGTCAATGGTAAAGTCTTTGAGGAAGAGGCTATTCATATTCTACCTGCGAGCAATTTTAAGCGAAATTACCGAAATGATATTACAGAAATAGGAAAACAAGAGCTAGAAGAAGAACGACTTATCAAGCTTGTGAGTAGTCGAAACAGCATACTCAATTATCTCCCCGAATCTTTTTATGTCAGTCCTGATAATGAATTTAATCTAGATAAGGAGGGAGGGAATTACCAAAAAACCGAAAAACGGGAGGCTTATCGGAAAGCATTCCAGAAAAAACTGGACAGTGCCAGAAATTTCTTTAAGCCATTGGAGATAGAGTATAATAAGGTCAGGGTGCGCCGAGAACTGAAAGAAGTGGATTTATTAGAAGATTATAATCCGCTTTTGAGGGAATTGTGGCAGGGGTTTTCGACCACTACCTCAGCAGAATGTCGTTTTGTGAGTACACTACATCTACTGCCTTATGTAGTAGGAAATAAAACAAAAACACAGTCCCTTATTGAATATGTCCTGGATAAAAAAGTGACTTTAGATTTTGGGATACGCGAAAAAACAAGCCTGCCGAATGAACTTAAGCCAACACTCGGACAGTGCGCACTCGGTTACAATTCTAGTGTTGGAGGGGATATTTATGAATATGCACCGATTTGTACTTTTACAGTTAGTGGTTTGGGCAAAGAAGAGTTTTTTGAGTTTCAAAACAAAAAATCTGCATCAGGTATTTTGTTAGAAAACATTGAAAAATATTATTTCCCACTTGATGTAGAAGTCGCACTTGATTTTGAAGTGACGAAAGAGAAAAAATCAATAAAACTTCCAGGACATAGACAGGAATACAAAGTAGCAGTAGACCAGTTTTTCTTAAGCGATAAACTGGAATCTGGTGAAGGCGTTTTAGGATTTAGTACACGACTAGGAGAACCGGAAGAGGCTTGAAAATGGAATGGTGAAGCATGAATCATCCTGAATTTTAATAATGTTCAGAATGTCGATGGTCGATAGTCCATAGTCGATGGCTGTCATCCAAAAAAAATGCTCCGTATTTCAGTTTTTTACGCATTTTGCAAAGCAAAATATGAGCTAGAATAATGATTCGGGGAATCATTATTCTAGTGAACCTTTAGCTTGCGGACGGGCTGGTAGTTTTAAAGCTAAAATAACACACACACATTATAATGGAGAATAAAGAAGTCAAAATTTACAGAATATCACTGATAGCTGCTTGCCTGTTGATTACAACAGTCGTGTTGGTCGGTTGTCCTATGGTGATCTGTAAGCCGGCACCTCCTAGTTTAGACTGTCCAAAGATGGCAAATTTTACGATTATACCGAATAAGACTACTTTTAAAGTCGGAGAGCAAATTCTATTTGAAAACAAGACGCCGGAAGAAGTGAGGGTGAAATGGACACTCGGAGAAGACTATACCATAGTGGCTGGAGATACTGATTTGCACAATTTGACGATACATTATACCAGTCCAGGCGAAAAAGAAATTATTCTGACTTTTGATGGAAAAAACGAATGTTTTGCATCAAGAAAAATTTATATAAAATAATCAATCATTATTAAACAATTCCCATGTTATCCATCCAAAATTTAGACAGCGGCAGTAAACTCGCCGTAGAAATCGCCCAAAAAATGGCGAAAGACCACGCACATTCTACCTTTGGCTCGCCGCACCTGCTTATGGCACTGCTTAATGAGCGCGTAGGCATTACCAGCTTTTTGGCACTGATGGACAAAGACCTCAGCTACCTCAAGGGCTGGGCACAATACCGAATGGATGAATATAAGTCCAAAGGCTTGCCAGAAGACGATCCAGAAGCTGATGCAGATGTATTAAAAATACTCGATGTCTCTAAGACCTTTATGCTGATGTTCAACCATCTGCGTGTCACGCCACAATGCCTTCTTGCTGCCATCACGCGACCAGGAGTAGCTTTCCCAAAAGGACAGATGGGCAGCCTGCGACTAACTGAAGACGAACTAGTGGAAGCAGTGCTGAGTGATTCTGGTGTACAACGTGCATTAGGTGCAGATAGCAACGGAGAGGGGGAATCGGCAACTGGAAAACCAGGGCATTCTCCTTCTAATACCAAGACATTTTTACAATATTGTATTGATAAAATTGCGCTGGCAAAACAAGGAAAAATTGATCCTATTTTTGGGCGAGATAAAGAAATCGGGCAAATGGAAAATATTCTATGCCGACGTACCAAACCCAATGTGATTATTACTGGTGAACCTGGAGTTGGTAAAACTGCACTAGTCGATGGTTTTGCCTTGAAGATTGCAAATGGAGAGGTGTCAGAATATTTCAAAGACGCCAAACTATACCAATTGGACATCGGCGCATTGGTGGCTGGGGCAGCCTATCGGGGCGAAGTGGAAGATCGATTGAAAAAAATCATTCAGGAAATCAAGCGCATAGACAAGGTCATTCTTTTTATTGATGAAATTCACATGATATTGAGCAAAGACGGTGGCGCGTCGGGCGTAGCCAATCTACTCAAACCAGAACTGGCAAGAGGGGAGTTGAATGTGATTGGTGCAACGACGAGCAAAGAATATCGCTTACATCTGGAAAAAGACGCAGCATTTGCACGTCGATTTGATGTCATACGAGTAGAAGAACCAAGTGTACCTGTAGCCATCACAATGATTAGCGGACTCAAAGATCTTTTTGAAGAACACCATAAATTTGACATCAATGATGAAGCAGTCGCCGAGACTGCAAAGCTGGCAAAACGCTATTTTCCACAACGTCGCCTGCCCGATTCTGCTATTGACCTGATGGACAGAACCATGTCATCTTTCCGGATTTTGGAAGACAATTTGCCGGCAAGGCTCGAAAAAGTAAAAGCCACTTACGCAGAAATGCCCAAAGATGCAGAAAGCAAAGAATGGGAAATATTCTGGGAAAATTCAGTCAATACATTATCACCATTAGCATTGGAAACAGTTGATATCAAAAAACCTGAACCACAAAGCGAAGCGGCAGAATGGATGGCTTATATTGAAGAGGTCTTCAAAGCACTGGAACTCGAAGCAGAGAAAAAACGAGAAGAAATCAGTACAGATGACGTAGGTGCAGTAGTGGCAGAGTCTACAGGTATTCCAGTCGGAAAACTACAAGGCGACGAGCAGAAAAAACTGATGGAACTGGAAAATATACTGACTTCGCAGGTCATTGGTCAGGATCATGCAGCAGTTATTATTTCTAAAGCCATTAAACGAAGTCGTTCTGGCATGAAAGAAAAGGGCAAGCCGATTGGCAGTTTCTTTTTGGTGGGACCAACAGGGACAGGTAAAACAGAATTGGCAAAAGTCATTACTGAAGTCCTGTTTAATGATAAAGATAATCTGGTTCGACTCGACATGTCGGAGTATATGGAATCCCATTCTGTGTCGATGCTCAAAGGCTCGCCTCCAGGTTATGTCGGTTATGAACAAGGCGGTTTATTGGTCAATAAAGTCAGAGAACAACCTTATGCAGTCGTCCTATTTGATGAAATTGAAAAAGCACATCCCGATGTTTTCAAAATATTCTTGCAGGTACTTGACGAAGGACAGCTCCACGATACACTAGACAAAAAAGGCAGCTTTGCCGATACGGTCATCATTTTTACATCCAATGTAGAAAGCGAATGGGTCGTCAGTGAATTTGAAAAAGGCAATGTTCCAGATGAAGACGAACTGAAAGAACGCATGATGAAACGAGGGCATTTCAAGCCAGAATTTCTAAATCGACTCGATTCTGTTATTCCGTTTTCTCCATTGTCTAAAGAAAATCTGGTCAAAATTTTAGGGCTTCAGTTGAAGAGTTTTAAAAAGCTGTTGCGCGAGCAAAAAATCACGCTCGAACTGGCACAGGAAGCCAAAGAGTTTTTGGTAGACAAAGGCTATTCACCTGCCTTCGGTGCCCGCCCGCTCAAGCGAATGATAGATATTTATCTGGGCGACAAAATCTCTGATATGATTATCACAGGAGAGGTTGTAAAAGGACAGCATATTACAGTAAGTATGGAAAATGAAGCCTTAGCTTTTGCTGTGAAATGAGGCAATAGTCGATTAATTATTTGGGTCGATGGTCCATAGTCGATGGTCGATAGTTGTTTCTTAACTATGGACTATCGACAAATAACTAAGCTATCCTCATATTGACTAAAGCAAGGCACATCGCCAATTGCTCTTCCTGCGTGATATTGGAATTGTCGATCACCACAGCATCCTTAGCCTGTCGAAGTGGACTATCATCGCGGGTGGAATCTATATGGTCGCGGTGTTGCAGATTTTTGGCAACAGCTTCCGGAGTAAGGGATCGATCTTGGTTTTGAAGTTCAGTGAGGCGGCGTTGTGTGCGTACTTCAAGACTGGCAGTCATGAAAAATTTGAGTTTTGCATCAGGAAATACAACAGTTCCAATATCGCGTCCATCTAAAATAACGCCTTTTTGTTGCCCCATTTCTCTTTGTTGCTTGACCATCGCACGGCGCACAGCAGAGACGGTTGCTACTTCACTGACCCATTCACTGACATACATTTTCCTGATTTCTTCCTCTATATTTTTACCATTGAGGAAAGTCGTATTTTTTTTATCTAGGATTTGGAAACGAATGTTTATATCATCCAGTGCCTGCATAACAGACGGCTCATCTTTTATATTCACCTTGTTTTCAAGAAAATATAAAGTAACAGCGCGATACATCGCTCCAGTATCGATATAAATGTAATCCAATGATTTGGCAAGTGCTTTGGCGAGTGTGCTTTTGCCACAGGAAGCAAAGCCATCAACAGCGATAATGATTTGAGTTTCCATCGCCACAAAGATAACAGACTTTTTTTCAATTACCAGTCACTAATCACTAATTCCCGAGTACTAAACTATTCCTTCTTCAGTCGTTCAATAATCATGTCCCAGAGTTTTTCATAAGGAATAACTTCAAGCTCAGTGATTAAGCCGCGATAAGTAAAAGGGGTTTCTATCAGTTTTTCATAATACTTATCCGTATTCGTCATATTGTCGGGATTGAAATCAGCTCGCATCAGTTGTTGAAGCAGGCGAATAAACTGTATGACCCGATTAAACTCTTCTTTTTTCAATTGGCGATTGGCATATCCTTTCAGGCGGTCAATACGTTCTGCAACGGCATTAAAACTGCGCTTTTCAAGCAGGAACAACATTTGCGCAACGACTTGAAGCACTGTGAAAATACGCTGGTCTTTTGGATATAAAATAGGGTCATTAAGAAAACGAGAAAGCCGGAAATTTTTGCGCCGTTGTGCCCGAAGTACGGGACTGGAAGCCGCCTGACTTTCAATGATATAATTCAGATAAACATCATAAATTTTCCATTTTTCTTTTTGATGTCCAGTGAGCTTTCTGAATTTTGAATTACTGGTCGTCCGGTTATAAATCGCTACTGCCTGAATATAATTTTCGGTATGTAAGGCGATTAACAGATAGTATTCCATAAATTCAAACCAATTCTGGCTGCCTTCTGGAAAGGACTGCAAAGCTTTTTCGGCATTTTCGCGTCCACGCGCAAAATCACGCATGTGTAGGTGAGCCGACATCTTTTTCAATTGAAAAGTAGCCAGTTTGTCATCCTGATAATAGAGTGGATTATCCTCAATGTATTTTTCAGCTTGTTCGCAGACGGTCAGTCCGCTTGTATAATCTGCCAGCATTTCATAACGATATACCCAAACCAAGTACATGTTATAAATGATAATCGGGGAATCAAAAGTTTCAGATAAGCCGACCAGTGCCTCGCAATACACATCAATTCTTTCTTCTAAATTAGAATTTTTGGAAGGTGGTTTATGATAATTCATGACCACCCGCTGATATAATTCTTCTGAGCGTATTTCTGCATTCAATACATCTTGATATTGTTTGCTATGTTGGTCATAAGTTTCGTAACCTTTTTCGTCACCTTCACGGGCGCAGTGTTCCCGCAATATCCTCGAACAATTGACAATCACATCAGCAAATTTAAATTTGAGCGCAATGGTCAATATTTGCCGGGCCAAAGCGGCTGCCGTGAGATGCGCCTCATTCGACAATAGGATTTTTACCAAAGTCCAGTCCTTATTGCAGGAATAATAAGCCCGATCATAACCAGAGGCGGATGGACGATTGACATCGAGAAAAAATAATGTATTCAGTAGGCGTTTCCTGAAACGAGATTTCAATTGCCGATACTTATCATCAGTAGGTGCGCAGGCGTATAAAAAAGAAGCCGCATCTCGGTCATTCTTGAATTTATTGGCCATCAGAGCCTCATAAAATTCATTGAATTTGCTATTTTTGTGTTTGAGCGAATGATCGTCAAAAATTTCAATCTTCCTAACTTTCTTTTTCGTGACAATCTTTGAAATCTCTATTAAATTCTTCATCGGTTGATTTATTTTGGCTTAGTCAAAGCTACAACAAAATTCTTTAAAATACCAATTTTGATGTCACATATATACGTTGATATCCGTCAGGATGTTTCAGTAAATAAATACAGTAAATAAAAGTTTATTTGCAAAACTGTATTCTAGAGGTATTTAGAATATTGCTTTAATATAATATTTTATTTTGTGTTTTATTTGGGGGGCAAAAAAGAGGACTAATCTAGCAGTCCTTTGCTTTTTAGGTGACACCAATTTTGTAAAAAAAACAGCTTTACCCTGTCTCATTTTTCAAGGATAGTTAATATGTATATCGTGAAGCTGTGTTTACTTGGTATATTTGTTGGTAAAGAAAAATAAACTAATGCTAATGATAAGGATATTATTGCTTTTGTTGCTCATTCCTGTGATATCAACAGCGCAACCTGCTATGCCTGTATATTCGATGGATTTGATATTGAAACCCGAACAAGCAGTGACCAGTTCGCTCTGGATTGGAAAAACGATAGACATTATGGACAAGCGACTTCGTCTGTATGGATTGAGTGCTGGTGATTTTAGATTGCGAGATGGGGGAGATAAAATCGAGGTAAAAATTCTCGCTACCAAAGATCCAGAAGTCATTAAAGCCATTCTGACTGCAGCCGGTGAATTTAGATTACTACCTGTGCATAAAGTAGATGATGTATTATTGAAGCAATTCTATACGGCATTAGAAAATGCAGTTGTTATTGTGAATGGAAACAAACAGAATTTATCAACCTATTTTCAAATCAACGACCCACCTAATAAGCAGTTGGAGTCCACTTTCCGTCGCTATCCACCCGCAGTGATTGGCATGGCCCGTGGAGAGCACAAGGCAATTATAGACCAGTTTCTCCATGATCCTAAAATACAGGCACTAATTCCGTCAAATGCCAAATTTTCCTGGGGCATCAAAACCAGTAATATTCATGTAGGTATGTACGATTTGTACCTGACCGACAATACACCAGGCGGCTATTTGATAGGGAGCGAATATATTAATAGAGTAGAAATCATCAGAAAACCGAACATCTATGGAATGGTGAAAGACGTATTAGCTATTGCCTTTGATGACGTGGGAAAACAGCAGTTAAAGCAAGTCACTTCAGCCAACATTTCCAGAGAATTAGTCGTCCTGATTGACGACAAGGCCATTTCAGCACCCTTAGTAAAAGGAGCCATCGAAGCCGGACTCATTGAAATTCCAGGTGCCTATAATCGACAAGAAGCTGCTTTTTTTGGACAACTCTTTCGCGCAAAACCACTTCCCGTAAAATTGAGCATCAAAGAAAATAGCCGAAAAATCATTAAAAACCCAAACAGCACACTCCGCCCGGTAAACAGTGGAAATGCTAAAATGATTTGGAAACAAAAACAATAACAGAATTCATTTTGTAAAAAATAAAATCTTTCCTAATTTAGCTTTTGCAGAATATAAACTCGTTACCTAACATTTAATTCAAAAAAAGAAGACCATGAATAAATCACAAGCTAAAGCAAAAAGAAAAGCCCATGAGCAGAAAAAAGCAATGCAAGCAGCAAAAGAAGGGAAAAAGATAGCTGCCATTATTATAGGAATAGCCATAGTAGCTTTGATACTCCTATACTTTTTATTCCGTATGGGAATGGGAGGATAATCAGATTATTGCGAATTACGAATCTATCACTTGATTCGTAATTCGTAATTAAACAATTCGTAATTAAAAACGATAGCGCATCAATAACCAATAACTGCCTTCGTCCATGGCATCGGTAGTCCAGCCTTCTATTTTTTTATTGATAAAAAGACTATCACCCCTTGCCATCAAATCCGCCTCAATTTTTTCCTTCCACGCTTCTCCCACAACAGCAGCATAAGGAAAAGGCTCACCAAGTATTTCCACCATTCTTTCGCGGTCATAATAATGAAAATACTGTTTGCCAACATACTGTGACAAATAAAACGGAACACTAGGAATACGGGTAAAATCATCACCCAATAAAACCGTCGTACCCGCAGGAGCTTCCCGATTCAAAGTCTCTGCCAGACGCTTAGGCGCAGAGCGAGGTTGCTCAATAAGCGGCATTAAAAAGAACCAGGCAAGCGTCGTGAATAACAAACCATTAATCACCAGTCCGCCAATGCCATATTTATAACGTTTGGCAAAAATAAGCGTGGACATCACAAAAGCCAGCGGCCAGATAAACATACTGAACTTGATGGCACTCAGGCTGGCTACCCGACCTAGAACCTGAAAAATAGCAAAAATCAAAATAATGACCAGCGTGAAAATCAGGAAAACATACAGCACAGAAAACGTAGCCGTCAATTTATAATAAGGATATTCGACATGATTATCAGCAGGTAGAGAGCGGGCAATCAAAATCGCCACCGCAGGTATGGCACCCAATACATAAGTCGGCAATTTACTCGGCAGCAATTCATAAAACAACCAGCCAGATAAAAGCCAGCCAGCCAGCATCAGCATTTCTTCTTCTCGCTTTCGCAATCGCTTGAATCCATCGACAAAAGCAGCAGGCAGAAAGGGGAGCAGCGGCAAAAAAGCAAGTATAATAACCAACAAATAATATCCTGGCGGTGCAGTCTGCCCCAGCACCGAGCCACTCACCCGCTTGGTAATATACCAATCTATCATCCAGCTCATCATTTCAGGATCGTGCTGATAAGCCAGATAACCCCAGCCCAATAAAGGCAGCAAAGCAAGCGGCAGAAAAATCCAGGGATGTGTGCCAATCAATCGTTTCCGCTCAGGATGTACGATGAACAAAAAGAACCAAAGCCCACCACAAAGGATGAGAATAGGCGGGCCTTTTATCAAGACGCCTAGCGCAATACCCAACCAAAACAACAGATTCCATGTCCACTTGGGATTTTTTATAAAAATAAATAAAGACAGTGCAGATAAGGTCTGACAAAACAATAAAGGCGCGTCCGTCACCGCTATTTTGGCAATATTGGGAATAAAAAGAGAACAAGCCATGACTATGCAGGCACTCAAAGCCACATCGCGCCCAAAGACTCGACGTCCCAGAAAGAAAACCAACAAAACTGTTCCAATAATCGACAAGACACCCGGTAGCCGCGTCGCAAATTCATGGATGCCAAATATTTTATACGATACCGCGACCATCCAGAAGTGCAGCGGAGGTTTGCGATGGATGTCCGACCACATAAAATCAGGCACTAGCCAGTCACCATTTTCCACTATATTTTTAGCAAAACCTGCATAAGCTGCCTCGTCTTCATCCCACAACATCGTGCTGTGATTGGCGATAAACAGATTGAGCAGAAAAAGCCCAAAGACAATGAATAAAAATTTTCGATTCCTCAATAATGCCTGCATGGAGCAAAGGTAAGGAGTTTTTAAGTTTAAGTGATTGGTAATTGGAGATTAGTCATCGGTGATTAGGATATTAGCTAGGCTGTTTTTTCAAAAAGATAGAAGAATGTCGGAAATTATTAGATCAAAATTAGAGTCAATTTCTAAAAACAAAGCTACAAAGAAACTGTTCCGTCTATATGAAAATCGTACTAGCTCTTCTGTTTATTTTTATCCAAATTGGGGCGACAGCCCAACAAAACAAACCATATATGAATGTGTCACCCAATGGCGTGTCCGCCAAAAATGTACTAGGTAATGAGTTGGAAAGTTGCTGTTTTGAACCCATGACCGGCTATTACAGAGATGGTTATTGCCGGACAGATCAGATGGACAGAGGCATTCATACAGTATGCGCAGTGATGACGCAGGAATTTCTGGACTACACGAAATCAAAGGGCAATGACCTCTCTACGCCCTGGCCCGAATTTCGTTTTCCTGGATTAAAACCAGGCGATAAATGGTGTCTTTGTGCAGTCCGCTGGCTAGAAGCCCATCATGCAGGTTCTGCCCCCAAAGTCGATTTGAAAGCAACAAATGTAAAAACGCTGACTATCGTAGAACTGGAAATATTGAAAACCTATAGCATTGAATAAATAACAAAGGCAACACTTTTTAAACTTAAACTTAACCTTAAACTTACTGGACTTTGGACGAAAAGGGAATTAGGGTAAAAGTCGTAAATATTTGATTGTCAGGTTTTTGAATTTAATAGCAATGAGAAAATATGTATTTTAATTGCTTTTATTAAAATTTGAAAATCAAAATAATACCCAATATCCTAATTCCCCAATGTCCAAAGTCTAGTAAACTTACCTAGTGCCTTCGGCACTAAGTTTTAAGACATATTAGCCTCGCAATTTATCAGAAAAAAGTGGAATATCGAATATCGAACAAGGAATATCGAATTACGAAGTATGTATAATTAATTTTAAAGTAAAATAGGCTGTAAGTCAGGGATTTAATTTTTTTAATCCTGCTAAAAAAGCCTCTTCATTTTAGCAGTTTAAGGTATTAATACTTCGAAATTCGGTGTTCGATATTCGTTATTCGACATTCAAAATGTACTGATTTATTTAGTGCCGAAAGGCACTAGGCTGTAATCCCCCCATCAATAGGCAAAGCCA
>CALFBH010000128.1 GCA_937951615.1 uncultured Saprospiraceae bacterium
TTCTCCACCAGAACCCTATTTGTTCAGAGATCAGAAAAGAGCTAAAATACTCCAGAAGATGAAAAAAAATATCGCAAAACTAAAAATTACTGACAGCGAACTGGGCTTGAATGTCAGTCATTTATAGAACGTTAGTTGGAAATAAAAACAACTATGTACTAATGAAGAAGAGTAATACTCCAAGAAGAAAAAGGCTTACAAGAAAAAACCGAATAGGGTTATCCAAAGAATGGATAGGAAACTTTGACGGGAAAAATATTGTTATAGGATATGCCAAATGGTATGGAGTCGATTTACTTTGTGCGATTAAAGAATTAAGAATGAACGGAGTAACGGTGGATGAAGAATATGAGGATGAAATTAAAAGATCAATTGAAGCAAAGACACTTGCAAAACAAATAAATGAAGAACACAGAAAGAAAAAATCAATTGATATCCAAGATGAATTTTCAGACAGTAGATTTGCGTTTATTGCAGGATACACATCTGGAGGTGCTGCATATGGAATAACTCATGACGAAATGGAAGATCATCAAGAAGAAAATGATGAGATTGATTTAAATGAAATTTTTTAAAGCTTAAATGATTAATATGCCCAAAGGACAATCCACTATGATTTGGTTCCCAGAGTTGAAAAACATATTGAAAACTCAATGGGAATTCAGTTTAAACATTCAAGAACATTTCGATCTCATGAATATATTGAATGATGAGTTGAATAAGGTTCGGAAGGATTTAAATGTAAAACCTCCAAAGTATTTTTGTAAGCACTGCAATGAAAGACATGAGAGCGTATTAAATATGGTAACAATTACATCAATGTATTTTGCATTAGAAAGATTTGATATTTTCTCCCATAAAGAACATTTAGAATTGAAACGAAATTGGAGAAAATACTCTAACCAGAATTCAATTAATATTCACGGGAAGCCAATAGAAGAAAAAAAACACGAGAGCATAACGCCAGCTACCTGTCAATAGCTGGCAGTTTAAGCCAACACTCAAACCAAACGCGCCGCCAGCTACTGTAGGTAGCCAAACGCTACAAGCAAAAACGAAAAGAAATGAAATTCCTACTACTTATTTTGTTTATGAATCAGAGGCGTTTGAGGAGATTATAAAAGATACTATTCGATTCTTCAATGGAACACCAGTAATAAAACTATCTCCTCATGATAGATTTCATGGGACAGGTGTATATGCCATCTACTATATCGGAAAGAGTGAGATATACAATGAAATATAATAAATGAATTCATTAGAAATATTCTCTGGGGCTGGAGGTTTAGCAAAAGGTTTGGAAAACGTAGGATTTAAGCATCTTGGTTTACTTGAAATCAATAAAGATGCTTGTCAGTCTCTTAGATTAAACTATCCTAAATCTGATATTCTGGAAACAGATATTCGCAATTTTGATTTTTCAAAATATGCGGGTGTTGATTTAATTGGAGGAGGTCCTCCTTGCCAACCCTTTTCGATAGGAGGAAAGGCTAAAGGTTTCAATGATGATAGAGATCTGTTCCCTTATGCAATAAAAGGAGTAAGAGAACTCATGCCTAAGGTCTTTATCTTTGAAAACGTGAAAGGCTTATTAAGAAAATCGTTTAGTTCTTATTTTAGTTATATCCTTTTGCAATTAAATTACCCCTCTGTAAAAAAAGAAGCAAAAGAATCTTGGACAAATCATCTTTCCAGATTAGAAAGAATTCATACCAAAGGTGAAGCTATTGAATTAAAATATAATGTTGTATTTCGATTAGTTAATTCAGCAAATTATGGTATCCCGCAAAAGAGAGAAAGAGTTATTATTATTGGTATAAGAAATGACGTTGATATTGAATGGTCATTTCCAACACCAACTCATTCTCATGAAAGCTTACTATGGGATAAATTTATCACGGGCGAATATTGGGAAAGAAATCTTGTACCACGAAAAGAAAGAGAAAGTTTATCTCCGTCGCAAAAAAAATCTATAGAAAAACTAAAAATTAAATATGGTTTTTTTAAGCCTGATAAGAAGCCATGGATTACCATTAGAGAAGCTTTAAAAGGTCTTCCAAACCCCAAATCAAAAGACAACAACTTTCCTGACCATCAATTTCGAGATAATGCAAAAATATATCCTGGACATACAGGAAGTTATATTGATGAACCTTCAAAAACATTGAAAGCAGGAGCGCATGGTGTTCCTGGAGGAGAAAATATGATTCGTTTTTTTGACGGAAGCGTTAGATACTTCACAATTAGGGAAGCTAAAAGAATTCAAACTTTCCCAGATGACTATCTAATATCTGGTTCATGGACTGAAGGAATGCGTCAATTGGGAAATGCCGTTCCAGTAAAGTTAGGGGAAGTTATGGGAATAGGATTAAAAGAAAAACTCAGCTACCATTGAACACAATAACTAAAAAATTTCTTCCTTATTTTTCACAGGATCATGTGGAGGATAGTATTGAAGTAAACAAATATGAAACGTAGAAAATTCATAAAAAACATAGCCAAAACAGGTGCAGTCACTCCATTTTTGCTCAATGGCTTACCCATGCAAGCCTTTAGCAATAAAGGCATTTTCAAAGAACTGGAATGGGGCGGCTTGAATGATGATCGAAAATTGATTCTCATTCAACTACACGGCGGCAATGACGGACTGAATATGCTTGTACCAGTGCAGCAATACGGTTTATACAATTCGCTACGCGAAAATATAGCGATTCCCGATTCCGGCAGTCGGGGCTATATTCCACTGGACACGACACTCACTGCAAGCCAGCAAGTGGGATTGCATCCCGACATGGCTGCACTGAAAGACTTATACGACGACGGCAAAGTCTCCATCGTGCAATCCGTAGGTTACGAGAATGTCAATAAATCCCACTTTCGCGGACGAGACATCTGGTTTATGGGTGGTGATTATGATGAATACAAAGACTCGGGCTGGATGGGACGTTACCTCGATCATCTGTATCCCGGTTATCCTGCCCAGTATCCTTCAGTAGATATGCCTGACCCGTTGGGGCTAGAAATTGGAACAGCCGTATCATTGGGTTTTCACAGGGCGAGTGGTATTCCTGTTGCTTTAGCAAATAATGATCCTGCCAATTTTAATGACCTGATTTCTAATATAGGTGGCGGCTCGCCAACAAATCTGCCTGCCAATAATTATGGTAATGAATTGCAGCACATCATAGACCTTTATCAGAATGCCAATGATTATGCCGCACAACTGGAAGCTCGATATAATGCAGGTACAAATAATGCTGTCTATCCAACTACAGGCGTCCTGGAATATCCAGGGCAAACCGACCCAAACATTGTCGTCAATCCACTTGGCTGGCAATTACAGACCGTTGCCCGACTCATCAATGGCGGCTGCAAAACCCGCATTTATCTGGTGCGTTTGAATGGCTTTGACACACATAATGCGCAGGCGATTGAAAACAATACGACCTATGGTTATCATGCGGCTTTATTATACCATTTGAGCACAGCGATAAAAGCTTTTATGGACGATTTAGCCATTTCCGGCAAGGATGAAGAAGTGCTGGCCTGCACCTTCTCCGAATTTGGTCGCCGCCCCTACTCGAATGCCAGTCTCGGCACCGACCACGGAACGGCTGCCCCTATGCTCGTCGTCGGCAAAGGCGTAGAACCCGGCGTCATTGGAAATGTTGATTTGACTGACCTCGATGACACGAACAATCTGAATATACAAACAGATTATCGAGAAGTATTCGGCGCAATTTTATGCGATTGGATGGGCGCAGATCCTGATGCGATGGACATTGCAGATTTTACTGATTTTGTAGATCCGGCACTCCCCATTATCCATCCCGACTATGCGCTCGGCGACCATGAATATATAAATACAGAAGATCCCGACACAGAAGACATTGCCAATATCAACATCTATCCGAATCCTGCACGCAGCATCTTACGCTACAAAGTGCAATCGCCGAAAAACATAAGCGCAGAACTGACAATTTTTAATCCTGGCGGGCAGTTGATTCACAAAGATGATTTACAATTAATGAAGGGAAATAATACCTTTAGTTTTGGCGTCGGGCGACTAGCATCTGGTACTTATTTTTTACAATTATCAGATAAGGAAAATGGAAAACGAGTTGGTGTGAGGCAGTTTATTAAGGTGGAGTGATTTTTCAGTGGCAATGTCAGTACCCAGGGCAAACGCATCAAAATTTTAGTCGTGTTCTATCAAAGCATCGTTGAGCAAATTCCGTTGTCGTCAGACGAATTCAGTTGAAAATACAGCATATTTCCAGGGACAAACCACTAATTTTAATCAAATCCTTCGTCTG
>CALFBH010000129.1 GCA_937951615.1 uncultured Saprospiraceae bacterium
GTGGTGAAACTGGGTTGCGCATCACGGTGTTTTTTTGAAACATTAAACATGACACAGCTCATAGAATACTCCCGATATTACCGTGCTTTGCTTTGCAAAACAAATCACGACAACACATCAACACATCAACACATCAACACGGCAACACATTTTCAAATCGTGCGCATGTCTTATATTTTTACCAGTCGTTTTGTGGTGGTTTTATGATTCGTTTCAATAGATAAAAAATACAGCCCTTTAGGTAGTTTTGAAATGTCAATTGGGGAATTTGTGACTTGTCCGCTTTGTAAGACTTGTCCAGCAGTATTGAAAATATGATAAACTCCGTTTGGGATACCTTGTATTTCAAAAATGCCTTTGGTCGGATTTGGGAAAATGGAAACATTGGCTGTGACATCAGAGAGGTTTGTGTAAAATGTACACGTGCTAAGTATTTCGTTTACCGTATTGCAGCCCATCACATTATTGGATAAAAAAGAAGAACCACCTGCATCTACATAATTGCAAATACTGGTCACGCTACACAAAGAAAGCTCGGCATTGCCGTATATATCTAAATTGGTAATCGTCGTATAATCTATATAATCCATCCCAGCCAGGCTATTCAATCCGAGATTATCAACAATTCTAAGTTCGCCACCAATGGCGACCAGGCTGTCCACATCTGTCACGCTGACCAAAGCACCGCTGCCCGGCAGGTTGTTAAAATCGCTGCCAATAATTTCAAAATCGCCACCAACAGTTAGCAGATTATTCAAACCAGAGAGGCTTTCCAGGGCATTATTGTATTGGATAGTTACATTTCCACCAATTTCGTTTACGCTGATGAGTCCGGTAAGGCTGGTCATGGCATGATTTCCATAAACATCCAAATCGCCGCCAATCGTTGTAACATTAACCAATCCGGCAAGGCTGACAAAAGAAGCGTTGTTGATAGCTCTGAGGCTTCCGCCAATGGCATTCAGGTTTTCTAGTCCGACCAGGCTGATGAGGACAGCATTATTGCTCACCAGCAGGTCGCCAGCAATATTATTGAGGCTGCTGAGTCCATCTACATTGGTCAAAGAAGGATTGGCATAAATAATCAGGTATTCTCCAATGAAATAAAGGTTGTCCAGCCCATATAAGTCCGGCAAATCCTGATTGCTGACGATGGCAACATATTCGGCAACAGAAGCCAGACTATTCAGTCCATTCAGAGAAGTCAGCATATCATTATTGTCAATGCGAAGATGTCCCCGTATAGACGCAATTTGTATTAGCCCGTTGAGGTTGGTGATTTCATTGGGTGTTACGCCTTCAATTTCCACATTGCCCAAAATATCTGCACAGCCAGGATAATTGATGGCAAAACTGTCAATTTGTCCTTGCGTGGAGAAAGTAATGCCATTGGGCAAACAGGCTTGTGCGCTGAGACTGAGGCAGTACAGGAATAAGGTGAGTGTAAGTTTGTATATATAATTCATTATTCTATTTTCTAATGCAATTTACGAAAAAAGCTGTTTACAAATAGTTTTATACTATCTACAAACAGCTTTTCACAGTTCCTAAGTACCGATTCTGAATAATCAATGGGTAAATATTTTTCATTCACTCATTCAACAATTCACTCATCATAACTACACATTATAAATTCCATCAATCGCGCCTTTAAACTTCTCGCGGATTACTCGTCTTTTCACTTTCATGGTCGGCGTCATTTCACCGGTCGTGACATCCCAGGGATCGGACAGCAATTCAAATTTTTTGATTTGCTCGATATGACTGAAATTTGGATTAATCTCCTTGATGGCTTTATCGTACATGGCGCGTACTTTTTCGTTTTGCAATGTTTCCTTTGAGATACATTGCATCGTCGGATTACTTGGGCTAGTGTGTAGCGTGCAGGTCACCTCATTATTGTCACACCAGTCTTTGAGTGCCTGGGCTGCGGGAACAATAAGTGCAGAAACGAATTTTTTGTTTTCGCCCACCACCATAATTTGCTCAATCAAAAACTCTTCTTTGAAACGCTTTTCAATCGGTTCTGGCGCAACATATTTTCCACCAGAGGTCTTGAGCAATGCTTTTTTCCGTCCTGTAATTTTTAGAAATTTTGTACCATTACTATCATTGACAAATCTTCCAATATCGCCTGTGCGAAACCAGCCATCGGCAGTCATTACTTCGGCAGTTTTGTCTGGCTTATTATAATACCCCTGCATGATGTTCGGGCCTTTTGCCAAAATTTCGCCTTCTCCTTCACGGTAATCACCGCCTTCAGCATCTAGCTTTAAAGTGACATTTTCCAAGGGCAGTCCAACTGTTCCCAGCAATGCACCACCTTTATCGAAGTGACTGACCGTGAGTACAGGCGAAGTTTCCGTAAGCCCGTAGCCTTCGCGTATTGGCACACCTGCTGCTGAAAACACTCGCGCCATTTTTGCCGGACAAGCCGCTGCACCTGTTACAATGCCTTTGATATTGCCACCTAGCGCAGCTCGCCATTTGCTAAAAATAAGTTTATCCGCTATTTTGCCTTTCAGTCCGCCTACTGGTTTGTCGTAAGCATAATCGTCCGTCAGGTCTAAAGCCCAGAAAAACAGTTTTTTCTTGAGTCCCGTTAGGGTCAGTCCTTTATTATAAATTTTCTCATATACTTTTTCCAACAGTCGTGGAACAGTCGTAAAAAAATGAGGCTTTACTTCCTGCAAATCTCCGCCTTCACCACCGAGGTTATCTGTTCCTGTGTAATAAATATTCACCCCGACAGACATATAGACATAAGATACCACCCGCTCAAAAACATGGCAAAGCGGTAGAAAACTCAATGCTTTATCGCCTGCGGCAAGAGGAAGACGAGGTCTTGTTTTTTCAATATTACTCAGTATGTTTTTATGTGTCAGCATCACGCCTTTTGGGTTGCCAGTCGTGCCGGAGGTATAGATGAGCGTTGCGAGGTCATCTGTTTTTACATTGGCTTTTCTCGCTTCTACTTCGCTGAGGTCACCTTCTCTGAAAATGTCTTTCCAATAAGGCGCGTCATCTATTTTATCGAAAGTAAAAATTTCTTCTAAGGTAGGAATATTCGGTTTGGCATCGCGTACCTTTTTCAGCAAATCGCCTGGCCCGTCGAGACTGACAAAGGCATATTTGACACCAGCATCATTGAAGATGTATTCGTATTCGCGCGGGCTGATGGTGGGGTAAACCGGTACACCAATAGCACCGACTTGCTGTAGACCAATATCCACCACGTTCCATTCTGGGCGATTTTTGTAGGAAAGAATGGCAATCTTATCACCGGGCTGTACACCGAGCTCTAGTAAGCCCAAGCTGACTTTATTGACTTCATCTACAAATTGTTGTGTACTCCAAAACACCCAGTCTTTGCCGAGTTTATGTCCAATAGCCTTGGTTTGCGGGGCATTTTTGAGTTGGTAGTAGGGTATCTCAAATAGTCTGGTAGCGTCCATTTTTTTTACTTGGTTTTTTATTTATATAAATTACAGGCTCTAAATTTATAAATAAAAATGGAACTATTTGCAAAGACTGCTTCTTTTTAGCACAAAAAAAGACACCCCGAAGGGTGCCTTATGCTATGAAAAGAAAAATACTTTGGTGTTTGAAAACCCGTATTTGTTATTTAGACGCACTTAGTGTGATTTTGACACCCATTTCTTTGCTAATAACTTTATCTTTCATGTCATCTGCAACAGAAGCCTCGTCAGAAGCTCCATAAGTGATGCCCCATTCTGTACGGTCAATGACAAATTGTGGGGTAGTGGCCATGATTTTATCACCATCTGCTTTTACATTGGCTTTGAAAGAGATGCTTTTCGTCACGTCTTTTAAAGTCAGGTTACCTGTGATGGTATGATTGGCAGTTGCGTCACCTGCTAGTGCTTTTACGCCTGTGATTTCAAAAGCAGCTGTTGGAAACTTGGTGACATCAAAAAAGTCAACCTCTTTGCCTTCCGCAGTCCCTTTCAGGTGGGCTTCCAAATAACCTTTATAGTCGCCTTTTAGATCGGTAGAAGTAATGCCATTCATGTCGATGACAAATTTTCCGCCTGTAATTGCGCCGTTGCTGACCATAACTTCGCCTTCTTTTACAGGAATAAAGCCAGTGTGCTTGTCACCAACAAATTTCTTGGAACCTACCCATTCGACTTTTGAATCGGCTGTAGATACTTTATAGCTGACGCCTTTTGCAGCAGGTTTGGTGCTGGCTGCATCGCCTGTTGTGGCTTTTTCACCTTCTACACCACCGCCACAGGCTACAAATAAGCTGATAATGGCAACGAATAGTGTGGATTTGAATAACGTTTTCATAATTTGAAAAATGCTTGTTAAATGAAATAATATGTAAAAATAAACTAAATTAATGTATAAACATTGATTTTTGAGATAAGTTTAAGTTTTAAAACCATACACTTTTTGTTTTTCTCTTTTTCAAAAAAATAACAGGTCTTAATCTTTTGGTGATTTTGAATTGGCCGCTTGTTCATTTTTTGCAGTCGCCAAAAAAACGAACCAAAAAACTCCCGATGGCTATCGGGATGTCAAAAAACTCCTCTGCTAAACCCCTTTGGTACACTGTACCAAGCTCCCGAAACACTTTTTTGACGGGCCATCGCCACTTCAGCAAAACCAATATTAAAGTATTGTTGTAAAGCTGTTTACGGCGGATTGAGTTTTGCAAATTAATTTTAAAATAGTTTTACAGTTTTTATGTACGGTTTTGAAGTTTAAGTTTAATTCACAAGGAGAATAATTGCGTCATTCTTCATCGCGCCATATTGTGCTGTATTTGAAGCTGTTTAATACTTTTCTTAATGCGGGCGGACTTTGCTTAGAATATGAGAATACGGTTTTTTGTTTTCCTTTATTATAATAAATCGTAATGCGCATTGCAGAAGAACAAAGGGAAGAGCCATCTACATATACTTTTTTATACCCTGGAAAAGTGCCAATATTGAGATAGTGTTCGATAGTGTCAATGGAGTTTTTCGACAAGTTACCGTAGAATATTTTTTTGCCTTTTCCGTAAGGCTTTCCTTCTCCCTCATATCGTCTTCTTAACTCATAAAAACCATTTTCTTCTTTAAACTCACTTGTTCCGCGACCTGTTTTTTGATGAAAATCTATTTTGAAATTAAGTTCTTCGCAATGCCCTTCGCACACGCCCGGGTTCATAAAAAATACTGAATCTACCTGTATGTTTTTTTCAATAGCCGCTCTGTAGAAACCGCCATTTGCGTAAGCTAAAGTATCGTGTCTGATATTTTTCTTAAAGGCTTTTTTGAAACGAACGTAATCACTATTTATACCTCTTCCAACTTGATAAAAATCACGAAGAAAAGAAAAATGGAGTACAAACAAGTCCTGTTCATTTTTTCTTTTTATGATAGTAGGAAATAAGTGAGCACCATAATACCATTCATCCCCAGTTAAGACAGAGGTTTTAAATTTTGCAGTATCTGTGTCGAAAAAGGCTGTAACACGATGACTTTCGGGAAAAAAGACCATTAAATCAGTAATTCCATCATTGTTGAAATCGCCTGTCCAGAAATTTTTGTGGCGGATATTAAGTTTACGCCTGGTCTTTTGGTATGTTTTTTTATCGTGTTTTTTATATCTTTTATATTTCCAATGTTCTAAGGAATCGAGATTCTGGTATGCTGAATAATTGGTACGTAAGTAATCTATGACCTGTTCTTCGCTTTGAACTTGATCAAAGACGCCCTTTTGGGCAAAAGAAATATTATGACACAGCAATAAAAAGAAAACCGGGATAAGTGATTTCATTGTATTTTTTTATTTCTTTATTTCTTTAGAGCAGAAAAATAAATTACTTCGACATTCATTATTCCTTTGTTCGACATTCGATATTAGCCCTCCTCCAAAGTCTCCCAATACTCCACAGCGCGGCGGGTATGCGGGATGCAGATAGAACCACCTACCAGATTGGCGATAGCAAAAACTTCAAAAACTTCTTCTTTCGTGATACCTAGTTCGTAGCAAGTGCCAAGGTGATAAGCAATACAATCATCACAACGCAAGACCATAGAAGCGACAAGTCCCAGCAATTCTTTCGTTTTGGTGGGCAAAGCGCCTTCTGCATAGGCATTGGTATCGAGGTTGAAAAAACGATTGAGGACTTTGTTTTTTTGTCCTAATATTTTTTCATTCATCTGAACGCGATACGCGTTAAATTCTTCTACTTTATTCATTTATTTAACGTAATTATTTAGGTGTTAGGAGCGAGGTGTCAGTATTATTTCTACTATTTATGCCAACTAATCACCACTCACCAATAACCAATCCCTAAACCCAATTTAAAAAGGTGTAAACATGGTGTCTTTGGTATAATGATTCAGCTCTTCTCCGCAATATTTGCAATATTCAGCATCTGCGTCGTGTCCTTCGTGTGCACAAGAAGGGCAGGATTGAGTAGAGATGGGAGCGTCTTTATCTGCATTCACAATTTCGGAAGTCACAATACCAGTAGGTACAGCAATGACACCATACCCCATAATCATAACTGCTGAAGCCAAAAACTGACCCACTGCTGTAGCAGGTGCAATATCGCCATAACCAACCGTAGTCAGCGTGACAATTGCCCAATAAATACTACGTGGGATACTGGTAAATTCCGTATTGGGTTGCCCGCCCTCTATAACGTACATCAGCGAGCCAATCACCACAACCATAAGTATAATGAAGACCAGAAAAACTGTAATCTTTGCCCGGCTTGCCTTGAGTGCACTTGTAATGACTGCGCCTTCTTTAAGAAAATGACCCAGTTTGAAAATACGAAAAATACGAAGGAGACGCAATGCCCGTATCACGGCAAGATAATGATAATCAACAAAGAACAAAGCCAGGTAAGTCGGAAGGATAGCCAATAAGTCAATGATTCCAAAAAAGCTCTTAGCGTAGGCCATCGGACGCCGTACACTCATCAGTCTGATGATATATTCAATGGTGAATACAACAGTAAAAACCCATTCCAACGTAATCAGCAATCCACCAAAACGCTGTTCAATAGTTGAAACCGTTTCCAGCATCACACAAAGCACACTGAGAACAATAAAAATGAGCAGCCAGATGTCAAATAGCTTACCCATTGGCGTATCTGCCTCAAAAATGATTTCGTGTAGTCGCTCTCGCCACGGGGACAGGGGCTTGATTTTATATGTCATAGCCTTATGGAACTAAGTTGATTAGGCAACTTAGGACTTGTTTGATAAACAAATAGAACCTGTTGACCAGACAACAGATTGGATACCAAACGTAAAAATACAGGAATTATTGGATTTTTGCGCGATGAAACCCAAAATACAGCTATTCCTTCCCGTTTATGACCTGAGAATTATCCGCTATTCGGCCCAATTCATTTTGCTGATTTACCTTTTCTAATAAAACCTCATAAAACGGACGTTTTAGTACTTTTGCTTTTAGCCAACAATAAAAAGATAAGTCGACTGTAGATTGACGTTCGGATGGCGGGATTTCAAATTTGGACAATTTTTCATAAAAAACTTCGGAATCAAGGTGGTGTGGACGATTCATATATGTGCGCAAAAATTCCAGGTATCGCTTCGCAAAACGCTGAGAAGGATGACGGATGAAATCGCTAAAATATCGCTCAATAGACCGGAGTCGATTCAGCGCGATTTCCTGATTTCCGAGTTCATATTGCGTCAGCATTTCTATCATACTTTTTCGGAGTAGCCAGGCTTTGCCCATCCTCTTCTCACAAATTCGGTCGGTAGGCATTTTCCAGATGACTTCATGAGCTTTGCTATAATCGATTTTAAAAGCATAATAAGTGCCGAGGCTTAGTCGGGCATTTAACTCATCTTCTATATTGATTTTCACTTTTTCCTGCGTCAACATTTCTTCATGCAGCGCAATGGCTTCATCCAGCCTACCCTGAAAATTGCGAATACCTGCAACGAGCATGGTATAAACGGGATAAAATCGTCCGTAATGGCTGCCATTATAAGCCTGCATATCTTCGTGGAGTCGCTCCAGCCATTCCAGAGATGCCGTGAATTTTCGATTGCGATACAAAACGTGTGCAATCATATACAGCAGACTCAGTTTGTAAAAATGATGATGCCGGGAAAAGCCATATTTCTCTTCTGCAACTTTATACTGCGCAATGATATAAGGTTCAAAGTCGTAAAAATCCTGCTGCACCAAAGCCATACTGCGTAAAATAGAGACAATATTATACAAAAGGCGAGGGCGTTTCATCACGACTTCGGTCAGTTCATACTCATTCAACACCTGATGAATGACCCGCATAAAAATCATATTTTTGCCTTCAATACGTCGTTCCTGCAATTTTTGTCGGATGACGCTGTGCGCAAAAATGACCCGCTCATCTTCTTCCAGCAATTGTCGGTTGGCTTTATGCTTGCTAATAATTTCGTGGACATCGGGCGCGAATTCGGAAGGCGATTGTTGGATTTGCAATAGATAAATATTATTCAGCAAATCAAACTGCTCGTGCGCAATGGCTAGTGTTTCGGCTTTATTGAGGTAAAACCAGGCGAGTTTTTTTGTTTTTTTATCAAATAAATACTTTGCCAGCGAAATGAAGCCCATCACAGGCGCGGCATGCGTGGGGTCGGCATCCATTCTTTTCAGCATGATAAAATCGGTCAAATGCCGAATCAGGCGTTTGCGAATGGCATAATAGGCTTCCTTGTTCGACAAGCCAAGCAGCTTCGTCATTACCAGAGGCTTGTCGCTGTCCTTTTTTTGCAAGAGCTCAAATAGCTCCAAATCTTTCCGCCCCTTTTTCTTTTTCTGACGATGAATAAAACTGCGAAACTCCCGAATGTCATCCGCATCTAAAGTGGTGATGATTTCTTTAATTTTGTCCATAGCAATTTTTAAAATTCAAGCATCAAATTCCAATCTTATTTGATAATGATTCGTGCATTCGTGACGAATTTTATTTACACGGTATTTTCATTGAAATTTGGATTTTTTATGCTTGGGAATTTGTCAGGTTTGCGCTTGTCCACGATTTGATGCTGTTATCAAAGTATTAAAAAGCACCTACCAGCCTGTTTCTTTTCTATTTTCAAAAATACGTTTTTTATTATAATTTTTTACTGTAAATCAGTTTTTTATAACAAAATTGTCAAAAATAAAAACTACGTTTTTTCACAAAAGTGGTTTGATGAAGCAGGTGAACTACCTGTATGTTTGCATCATCAGTTGGGAAAAAATGCTACCCCGTTGATATACAATTCTTTTATAGAAAAATGATTTAACAAGTAAATAGGATACAAACAAATCACCTATTACTTATATCATCAGTTGGCAGAAAATGTTACCTCGCCTGATTGATAATTCTTTCACAGGAAAATGATTTGACAAGTAAGAATAATAAGTGCCTGGACTCAACTAAACGCCACTTTCAATTTGACTAATTGGCTTATTGTCAATAGTTTTTTGAATTTGAATTTGACGTTTGGATTTGTATTTCCACTTACCATAATACAAACAAACCTCACTTTCAATCTGGTGTATTGATTTATTGCAATAACCTGTTGAATTTGAATTTGATATTTGTATTTTCTTTCAGGTGATTTTCCAAAAAATGAGACATTATGGACAATACGATTTTAAGTCAAAACACCCCCGCATGGAGATTTCAGGTCTGGATTGCTTTCGCACTTTCTTTCGGACTGACCCTCTTCGGACTCTATTGTGCAGAGATTGATATTTGGACAAAAGGATACCTCGCTATGGGCGTGATCTTCACAGTCGGCTCTTGTTTTTCTCTGGCAAAAACAGTCCGCGACGACCATGAATACGACAAAGTCGTGAATCGCGTGAGCGCAGCAAAGACAGAGCAAATTTTAAAAGAATATGAAGGGAAGTAGGTTGGTGATTGGTTGATTGGTGATTCGTAACTGGAAACTGGCCATTAGGTTGGTTGAGCGAAGCCGAAACCAACAACTGATTACCAGTAACCAATCACCAACTTGTCATAAGTTTTGTGAAAGACCTTTCGGGCTGTTCTTCGGACATGTACCGGGAGGTCTTTTCTAATGATGGACTATGAATGATAAATGATGAACAAATTTTCTGGGGATTTATTTCTCAAAATCATGGCAACCTCGTCGGGGTCGAACAACGCTATAATAGCCAGTTTTTATAAACATATCATCCTGTCTGGATGAAAATAGCGATTCAAAAAGACCGCAACCTTTTCATGGCATTTTGTGCCTTTTTACCACTCTTACTCAATCACACCATCAACCATCTTCCCTACTTCACCCGAAATTCCCGAACGATATTCAAAAAACCATCTTCTCCTTGTATCAGTGCGGAAAAAGTAATGATGGCATTTCTGCCTGCTTTTTTTATCAATTTGGACATGTCTTCATTTAACTCTCCTCTACTCATGAGTTCCCGATATTTTGCGCCACGTTCATAAGTCAGCTCCAATTCATTGATCGGATAGTTTTTGCCATACAGATCCCGTACATACACACGCTGTGTACTGAGCAAAGTCATCTCTTTAGGGCTAATTTCATCTTGATGTGCCCCGCCCCAAAATAATTTATACCTAGGCTCTTCTTTTACTGTTCCTGTTGTTTCTTCGCCCATTTTAAAATTAATCGGCAGATTGAAACGTACACTGACAGGCTGATTCTCATGGACACCAGGAATCCATTTGGGCATCAGCCCGACAACCCGCAAAGCTTCCATGCCACAGCCACCACCAATGTCCCGCTTAACTTCCGGACGCAGGATGTTTCCATGTTCATTCACCACAAAAGAAACCAGAACCATGCCTTCATTGCCTGCTGCTCTAGCTTCATCTGGGTAGGTCAGGTTTTTTGTAATAAAGGCAATGAGTTTATCCTGTGCGCAGGCATTTTTCAAAGCAGGAGGGTAGCCGCTTTCTTCACAGCCGGGAAAACGTGGCATCTTATCCACAATTCGGTGAATAACTTTTCCATCAGCACCACGTTCTACGGGAATTTCCGGCTCGGGCTGGGCAATAAGGCTAAATCCAGTCAGCATTATTGTGAACAATAAGGCTATCACTCGTGTTCCTGTCATCATAATTCTTTTTAGTCTTGCAAATTTACGGAAATTGAACTAAAAAATGAGAGATAAAATTTCTTTGAAGGAAGAGGCTTCTTTATAGGAATGAGGCGAGGGGCTAATTTGTCTTGGACTTGCTGTATAAATTTTTCACCGCCTTGTCGGTAAAATTGTATATTTGCCGCACCTTACACAAAAATACTCCGACCCTTTACACAAAATACACTAAACTTATGGGACAACTACTTCCAAACTTCAACCACTCTGACGCTGTCGAACCTCATGTTTTGCGCACGCGCGAGATGATAAAAAAATACCCGGAAATTACTCAGTTGATGGGGCGAAACGCTTACACATTTGGGTTTATCGTGCTGGTCGTTGGTATACAAATTCTGCTGACCTGGTTATTATCTGGGCAGGCTTGGTGGCTTGCCTTGGTACTGGCTTATGTCTTTGGAGCTTTTGCCAACCATGCACTTTTTGTGCTGATTCATGAATGTACCCACAACCTGGTCTTCAAAAAAAGAGTTGCCAATATGTGGGCAGGTATTCTTTGTGACCTCCCGAATGCTATTCCAAGCTCAATTTCTTTTCGTCGTTATCACCTGAAGCACCATGCTTTTCAGGGACATTATGATCTGGACGCGGATATTGCAAGTGACTGGGAAGCAAAATTTATTGGGAGTACTGCATTTGGGAAGGCTTTCTGGTTATTGTTTTTTCCTGTTTTTCAGGCTTTACGTCCTTCACGGCTGAAAGAAATTAAATTGTTCAGCAAGTGGACTTGGATTAACATCGCGGTAGTACTCGCTTTTGATATTGCTGTGGTCTATTTTCTAGGCTGGGTGCCTTTATTATACCTGATATTATCGTTTACATTTTCTATAGGACTGCATCCGCTGGGCGCGCGCTGGATACAAGAACATTATCTGGTCGCACCGCCACAAGAAACCTACAGCTATTATGGGCCACTCAACTTGTTGGCTTTTAATGTAGGCTATCATAATGAGCATCACGATTTTTCTTCTATTCCCTGGAATAATTTGCCAAAGCTAAAAGCAATTGCACCGGAGTATTATGATAATCTGATTTCTCACACGTCTTGGACAAAATTACTCTTCCATTTTCTTTTTGATAAAGACCTTTCTTTGTATTCCAGAACACTGAGAACCAATCGGGACGGCATGAAAGTGACGACGGAAACCGGGAAGAAGATGTATACGGAAATGGCGAAATAAGAGTTTCAATATCAATGGCAGTTTCAGTAGCAGTTTTTTATTCGCCTTTGGCGAACTTATTATTTATACTGATATTGAAACTGCCACTGTTACTGATATTGATTGCTGTCAACGAAAACAGCGCAGGTACTCCATTCAATCGTATCTTTATTGCTTTTTTGGATAAAAAGGGCAAAGAGACTGAATTTTGTAACCTACGCTGACTAACCCAAACTACTAACTACATTTTATATATCTTGATGACCGCTTTGGGTCATTTATTTCTTATTTTGTGTTTACACATTAACTTCTCTTATATAAAGAACGATAATTTATTCAAAAGCGTTGGCAGGTATATGGAAGTTTAACATTACCTTGACATTTAAATTATACATTATAAACGGAAATGCTTTGTTTTTAGTGTGTTCATGCACAAATTTTAACATATTGCAGAAAATGGCTATTATCAAAACGGTAAACAAACAAAGCCCACAATTTGGAGAAAATTGCTGGTTGGCTGAAAATGCAACAATTACCGGCGATGTTGTGATGGGCGATGCATGTAGCGTATGGTTTCAGGCAGTCATACGGGGCGACGTCAATGAAATTCGGATGGGCAATAAAGTCAATATACAAGATGGCGCAATTGTCCATTGCACTTATCAGAAAGCAGCCACACATATTGGGAATAATGTTTCCATCGGACATCGGGCGATTGTACATGGCTGCACGATACACGATAATGTACTCATCGGCATGGGTGCCATTGTGATGGATAATGCAGTGGTAGAATCCAACAGTATTATAGCAGCCGGCGCAGTTGTGCTAGAAGGAACACATATCGAATCAGGCAGTATTTATGCCGGCGTCCCCGCCCGGAAAGTGAAGGAAGTCAGCAAAGAGCAATTCAAAGATATGATCGAAGGCATTGCAGATAAATATGTGATGTATTCTGGCTGGTATGGCGTTGATTAGGTGTTTTCCCAATAACTAGTCGGTGTTTTCCCCCCGTTGGTATTTTTTAAAAATTACTTTATCCAAATAATGTGCATGGTTTATTTTTTGGGCTTACTTTGTGGGACATCAAAATAAAACACCATGACGATTATACTTTTAATACTTGCTGTTGCCTTGTTGGTTTTTGGCATCATTGGCTGCATTGTGCCGGGTTTGCCGGGACCAATTTTGTCGTTTGGAGCCATGCTGGCTTATCAGTTTTCGGGGATGGAAGATACTTTTGGGACAACTTCACTGATTATTTGGGGGATTATTGCTACGGCTGTCTTTATTGGGGATATGGTTGTACCAGCGGCAGCGACTAAGAAATTTGGCGGTACAAAAGCTGGGGTTTGGGGTGGTATTATCGGGACTTTTGTCGGAATACTTTTTCCTATTCCTTTTGGGATCATCTGGGGACCACTGGTCGGAGCAATTATTGGTGACTTGATCGGCGGCAATCAAATTGCTAGTGCGATGAAGTCGGGCTTTGGTTCTTTTGTTGGTTTTCTGTTGGCTACTTTTTTCAAACTCATCGTAGCAGTATGGATTGGTATCTTGGTGATGATAAAAGTAGGCGGGAGTCTTTTCTAGAGTTTATGTCAATGGTCAATGCCTGTTTTAACAAAAATAATAATTTCATTCAGTTTTTTTGGGCATTTTGCTTTGTAAAATGTATTTTACTATGGACACAAACTGTTACAATCTAATAGGTCTTTCAATAACAGAATCATGACAAAACAATTTATACTAGTCACAGCAGTGTTTTTCTTTTCTGTGCAAATGCTAGCACAACAACTGACTGGCATTGGTACAGTCTGGAATGATAATTTCAGCGAATGGACAATTTATACAGAAGAAGGAGAAGGGGAGTTAGAGGTTCGCTGGCGCAATGATTTTTCAGAATGGGATTATTATATAGACGATGTACATGGCAGTGTGCGACTGAAATGGAAAAATGATCCTTCAGAATGGGAAATTCGTGGTGATAATGGCGACTTGATTACTGCCCGCACTCGTTATCCGCGTGATTTGAGGGAGTGGCGCATCACAAATAACACACGTGCTGTCAATCTGAAACCTGTTTGGGGCAATAATATGAATGAATGGAAAATGACGCATGCTGCGCACGGTACCTTATACTTATATACCAATTGGGAAAATGACGTCAGAGAATGGACAATTGTAGATGACACGAAGGATATGTCTATCCACCAAAAAATGTCGATGGTCTTTTTGGCGATTTATCACAGTACTTTGCCTTATCATCCTCGGCGATAAAAAAACATCGGAGATTTTGAATTGGCTGCTTCTTCATTTTTTTCATTCGATAAAAGACCGAATATCAAAGTAAAATACTTCGACATTCGGTGTTCTTTTGTTCAATATTCTAAGTGGAAATACAAATCCAAACGTCAAATTAAAATTCAAAAAAGTATTGACAATAAGCCAATTATGTAAATTGAAAGTGGCGTTTAGTTGAGTCCAAGCACTTATATTCGATTTACTTCTTCACAACCCTCAACATACGCTTCATTTCTGTATCTGCAAAGCGAACATAATACACACCTGCGGGATATGCAGCAAGTGAAAGCTGTGCCGTATAGACATTATCATAACGCACCAGGCTTTTCGACTGTATCAACTGTCCTGTCGTATTGAAAATCGCAATATCAAGGAATGGTGAAGGGCGATTCAATCCTTCTACATTAATTCTGAATACACCATCTGTTGGGTTCGGCAATATTTCCATACTCGCACCAGTTGTTGGATCAGTAATAGAAATCGTAAAATCAACGGTAACCAATTCTTCAAATTCACAGCCATTTGCATCCGTGACTACAACCGGGTAAGTACCGGAAACCAGATTATTAAATGTGCCATTACTTTGTGTAGTCATATTATCATCAATACTGTAGGTGTAAGGCGATGTGCCACCTGTTGGTGTAATCATGATAGAACCATTGGCATTACCAGTTCCCACTTCATCCGCAGTTGTTACGTTTGCCGTAAATGCGCTACAATCAACAGATGTGCAGAAGTTATTAACTTCCGTTGAACCAAAAGCTACATTAATCAATGAAGCCAATACATTGCCATTTTCATCCGTCATTTCATAATAACCATCTGTTCCGCCGAATAAAGAAGCTTCCAATCCGTCTCCATAAGAATCAAAAATCCGGAAAAGGTAACAACCGTCATCAAGACACCACTCTTCTGTATATGTCGTCGTCCCATCAGTGTAAGGGCCGCCAGAATATAAAGTTCCCATTCCTATCTGAATCAATTCCCAAGTCGTTTCGTTTGGATAATTGTCCGTCGTCAGAGAAAAATTAACAAAAACTCCATCAATCATTACATTGAAGTCTTTAATAAATTCATCATTATCCATTACTTCATCTACCATTCCATTAGGAGTAGATGTAGTAGCAATCACTGTATTATTGCCATTCACTAAACCGGTCAATAAAACCGGAACAGTTTCAGATGCAGCAAAAACCAGATTACCTGTCCAGTTGATTGTTGTAAATACACTACCATTCAGTTCTACTTCTATCGTGGCACTAGTCAGCGTTTCGGTTCCTGTATTGGTTAAAATTAATTCTGCTGTAATTTCTTCTCCACAAATTGCGCCGTCCAGTCCTTGAATATCACTAATCCCTGCATCGAAACGAGGTAGGTGATAAACCGTCGTTCGCAGCGTATCATTGAAAGGGGCTTCATCTGTTGATAAGTCGGTAAATACTTTAAAATCATATTCACCAATAGTAGAAAGATTTGCTCCAGTCAGGAAAGTATGTGTGTATGTGCTATCTGGTTCTAGCATTGTGCTGACTGGCTCTACTACTGCTGTTCCATTATCCACAATATAACCTACATTAAAGTTGGTTTGAGTGATAAGTCCAAAGTTCTTCACATCTATCGTGACGGTTTCATTATTGGTCAATTGAGAATCACTAATCGGCTCAACAAGTGCCGTTGGAGCAATGTCAATGGTATCCCGGAACAATTCAAAAGCTACAATTTTAGTATCCCAGCCATTTGTTCCCATGTATTCACCAGTAAACCAAAATGTACGGTCATTTACGGGATCAACTGACATTTGTGCATAATCGCCAAAGCGATCAAAAGGGGCTGCACTGCCGCCGGCTGCAAATTCATACTCATCAATTGTCATTTCGCCGAGTGGATCACTAGCGCGTCTGCCCGTAAACCTTAGTCCAGCATATATATCTGGTCCTGAAGTCGAGTAGGCCAGTCCGATATTGCCATTTCCATCCATACAAATAGAACCCATAAAGCGATGAAGTCCATCATTGGGTGCAAAAGTGCCTTCCTGATACACCGCCCAGCCCGTACTTGCTGTTCTGCGCATTTCTACCCAGCGAATACCTGCAATGATATCGGAAGACGTCCCGGCATTGACCAGAAAATTGAAAACTATAGCTTCATAAGTCCCAAAATTGCGATAATGTGCCTGGTGCATAATAACATCTGGCAAACCATCAATCCCAGAACCCCCTAATTGTGGGATGCAGGCAAAACCACCACCAGGTGCAGCACAGGCGTCAGTATCAAAAGCAGCTAAAGGTATATTGGTCTCTGTGACAACTGTATTGCTAGGGTTTGCCCAATCGAGAGCTACCGTAAACATATCCACCTGATCTTGTGTAGTTCCACCCCAAGCATCATTGTGCAAACGCAGAATCATCGGGTGAGTACTTGTCGCAGCAGGAGCAGCCGATCCTGTCCAATCAACAGGCGTCGTCACAAAAAATCCAGGGCCTCCTGGAATATTTGGCATATTAATACGCTGAATATTGACAACTGGATTATTATTCAATAAGGCCTGCCGGTCTATAAAATAACTGGGTAATCCACCACCTTCATTAGTCGTAACACAGATGGCATCTGGCCAAATTGTATATTTTGGATAATCGGGAAAATTGGGCGTAGCAAAATTATAAGCATACCAGCTACCTAATGGATCAGAAGTCTCCGAAACAGCTACGAGCAATTGATTGCCAGAAGGAAACTCTGTCATAATCCATCGATCAGCATCGCTATCGAATAAAATAATAGGATCCCCTGCCGATGAGAATCCAAGAGAAGACCAGATGGTATTCATCGCAATAGGAGCAGTAACCGTATTGCCTTGCTTGTCAAAAACCTGGTAGTAAGTCGCGTTGACCATTTGTATAAAATAATCATTGCCGACTTCGCCGCAAGGGTCTGGTGGTGTTGCACCTCCTACTGCCTGGTCCATTCCATCTATATTCACGAGCGGTTGAATAGGAATACTGCGGTTGCTATTAATTACCGACTGACGAACTGGGTCACCAAAGCGCGGCAGTGCATTAGGATTGACTGGGGCATTTTTGCGCCCTCTTCCTACAAAGTTCGGAATTAGTTTGTCTTTTTTGAGGGCTGCTTTTTTCTCTGGAGATATGCCAACCAAAGGCACTAAATCTCTAATCGGAAGTGTTTTTCCAATGAATTCAGCTTGTGTAACTTGTACATCAACATCAATAGTAGTCCCGTTTTGGGCCTTCAATATTGAGCATGAAAAAATCAGTAAAAATCCTAAGAATAGGTTTCTCATAATCTATTTTTATTTTTATAAATAAATCCTAAATCTCTTATAAAATGTTCTTATCAAATAAAATGTTTAGGCCGTTCTTCTTATGGACAATAAATTCATAGGCTTTCCCTGCCATTTGTCCACGGCTTGCAAATATATGACATCAACCTGACAGAGACTTAATAAAAAAGGCTTGCCGATTGGCAAGCCTTTTTTATTGTGTATTTGAAAAACGTGTGTGTACTTATTGTTTCACAAATTTCTTAGACATCATAGAATTTTCAGAAACCAACTGTATGAAGTAGAATCCTGAACTCAATTGGCTAATATCCAACTGCGTTCTTTGCTCTCCAGTCGTTTCATTCAACAATTGTTGTCCAACGATCTTACCAGTTACATCAATCACATAAACCTGAACTGCTGCAAAATCTGTTGTTACATACTCTACATTTAGGTATTCATTTGCAGGATTAGGGAATACATTGATATCAGAAATACGAGCTGGTGTTGTTGCTGCACCTTCTGTTTCTCTGAAGGGCGTTTCAATGCTCGGTGCCATTAAATTACCGTTACTACAACCACTAATACGGATATTGTCCAGATAGACCATATCATTATTGGCACTTGCATCGCAACGGAAACGAAGTCTTGTGTTTGCACTAAAAGGACCTGCTATGGTAACTGCCTCATTTTTTCTGACAAGATTGCTGAAGTCTATACCTCTTACCCATGCTTCTTCGGTAGAATAAGTAGCACCGCCGTCAGTTGAAAGTTGTAACCAGAAATCTTCCCCGGCTTCCATGCTTCTTGCAATATAAGTGAAGTCTATTTTCAGTTCATCATAACCGGAGAAATCATAAGAATCAGTAGTTATGACAGAAGTACTGGTATTGTCTCTTAAACGCAAACAGTAGTTACCTACGGCATAATCCGAATCAGCACTACTTCTGCGGGCGTCAATACCGCCATCATTCCATACCTGCCAGCCGTTTTCAAATGTACTGTAATAAAGCGGAGCAAAAGTACAGTCGCCAGTATCACAAGGTGTACAGGAAGAACCACCGCAATCTACGCCAGTCTCATCGCCATTTTGTACACCATCATCACAAGTCGGACCAGGAGGAGTATCTCCCAGGCAGAAATAAGTTGATTCTCCTGTTGTAAATTCTGCACCAGAAGCTAATGTTCCACTTGCGTCAGTCACGCTGTAGCTACCATTACCATATTGACAGCAAAGTCCGTCACCATAAGAATCGCTGATTACAAAGTGATAGCAACCATCAGGCAGACATACATCTTCAGAAGCTGATGCGCCAGTGTAATTACCCCCAGATGCAGCAACAGTACCGTCGTCAGCTACAAACTCCCAAGATATCTCTCCAGGATAATTATCAAAAGTAATTGCAACGTTCACTTCATTTTCAGTACAACCTGAAGGACAAGCTGGACAATTACCACCACAATCTACGCCAGTCTCACTTCCATTTTGTACACCATCATCACAAGTCGGGCAGGCTGGGCAAGAAGAGCCACCACAATCAACACCTGCCTCATCGCCGTTTTGCACACCATCATCACAAGAGATACAAGGCGCACAAGAACCACCGCAATCTACGCCAGTCTCATCTCCGTTTTGTACACCATCGTCACAAGTCGGGCAGGCTGGGCAAGAAGAGCCACCACAATCAACACCAGTTTCGTCGCCATTCTGTGTACCGTCGCTACAAGTTGGACCAGCACCACCACCTACGCAGAAGTTTGTTGTTTCTGAATTGGTAAATTCACCGCCAGAAGCTAAGGAACTACCACTTTCATCTGTAAGGTTATAAGAACCAGTACCATATTGACAGCAAATACCATCGCCATATCCATCATTAATAACGAAGTCGTAACAACCATCAGGCAGACATACATTTTCTGTAACTGTAGACCCGTCAGCTTGACCGGCATAAGTCCCCCCTGAAGCTACTGAAGAACCATTAGCATCATTGATTGTCCAACTTGTTTCTTCTGGATAATTATCAAGCGTGATGGAAATTGTGATACCATTGCCATTACAAGGACAAGCAGCACAAGTAGAGCCACCACAATCAACACCAGTTTCATCGCCATTTTGGATACCATCATTACAAGTAGGTTCTGCCGGACATGCAGGGCAAGTAGCACCACCACAATCAACACCAGTTTCGTCACCGTTTTGTGTACCATCAGTACAAGTAGGCTCTGGAGCATTTCCACAAGCTGTAGAATTTAAGATACTAGCCCGTGCCCCACCAGGAGCAAACAAAGCCTGCATACGAGCTTTTTGTCCGGCAGTGAATAGATTCATACAAACATCGTCAGAGTAGTCCATATAATTTTGTACCATATCTGTAGATCCACAAGAAACATGTCCTGTAGCACAGCCGAAGTTAGAAGCATCTGATTCAGGTGTATCTGATACAAAATCATCTACCCCACAACCACCATCGCCCCAAATGTGGCGTAAGTTTAACCAGTGACCTACTTCGTGCGTCGCTGTTCTTCCTAAGTTGAAAGGAGCAGAAGAACCTATAGTACCTGTATATGCAGAACCATTAACCACTCCATCGGTAGCTGCATTGCCGCCAGGAAATTGAGCATAGCCCAAAATTCCGCCACCAATATTACAGACCCAGAAATTGAGATAGTCACTCGAAGGCCAAGCATCTTTTCCTCCCTGTGCAGAAAATTTCACAGCATCATTGGTACCAAAACCATTGACTGTTGTCTGTGTTCTGGTAATTCCACTCGTAGCGTTGCCATTAGGGTCAGTTGTTGCAAGACAAAACTGAATTTCAGTATCCACTGCCTGCGACCAAGTGTTATTGGCATCTGAATTTAGTCTTCTGAAGTCATCGTTCAAAACTTGCAGTTGCGACATAATTTCTGCATCACTGAGATTTTCAGCGGCAGTACGATAAACCACGTGAAAGACAATAGGTATAGTAACAACCGCAGAAGAAGCACGTCCTTCTTTGACATCTTTAATATACCTTTGTGTGTGCCTTTCTATTCCACGAAGCCTTTCAGCTTGTTTCGGGTCTTGTTGTTCGATTTCCAACATATCCATTGAGCCGCAATTTCTTTGCGCAGTCAGTTGGAGGGAGGTGATAACCATTAGCAATAAGGTTATACTCAATGTCAATTTTCTCATCATCATTCGATAGATTTTTAATGTAATTAATATTTGTGTTTGAATTAAAAAGATTTTTGTAGTTAAATATAGTTCGCAAATGTATGTGTTTTCTATGCTTACTTAAAATATAATTCCGTCTTTTATTTTTTTTAAAGAAGTTATAGTCTGTATTTTGACATACAAATGATGATTTAATAACTACAAGGTCAACTTACAGAATATTATTCCGTTACACCTCTTTTTTTTACCAATAATTCGGCGTAAGATATTAGACTAAATTAACATACCACATCCTTTTTGTGTGTTTTCGTGACGCAACAAAACCTTTTTTATGCTTTAACATCGTAGAATATGGTATTTTTGCAATGTTTAAGACAACACAAAACAGGATTAGTATGAAAAAAATATCTGCTGACTGGATTTTTCCGGTACATGCCGCACCCATTAAAAACGGAGTCGTCATTATAAATGACTCTGGTGAAGTTCTGAAGATAGATGTACGCAGTAATTATAAAGAGGAGGAACTGGATATTCATTCAGGTATTCTGATTCCAGGATTTATCAACACACATTGCCACTTGGAACTTTCGCACATGAAAGGGCGGGTAGCTACTGGCACTACACTTATACCATTTATTACTAGTGTCGTGCAAAATAGAGAAGCTGCCGAAACAATTATTCAGCAGGCCATAGAACAAGCTGACCGAGAAATGTATGAGGGCGGGATTGTAGCCGTCGGCGATATTTCCAACCAGCCCGACACTTTTGCCCCTAAGGGAAAAAGTAAACTGACTTATTACACTTTCGTGGAAATGTTTGATTTTCTACAAGATGGAGATGCGCAAAAAAACTATGACCAGTATAAAGCAGTCTACGACCAACTCGAACCTGCCGACGGGCATCAGAAAAGTTGTGTGCCACATGCAACGTATAGTGTTTCAGAAACCTTATTTGACTTAATCAACAAAACAAATCAGGAAAAGCAACAAACCATCAGTATTCACAATCAGGAAACCTTGCCAGAAAACGAACTCTTTTTAAATGGTACAGGCGGTTTTGTAGATTTTTATGGGAAATTTGGTATCTCAATGGAACAGTTTGAAGCACCCCGCCAAACTGCCATACATTATGCCTTAGCCCATCTTGACCCACAACATCGCACCTTATTTGTACACAATACCCTCAGCACGCGCGAAGATATACAAGCAGCCCAAGACTGGAGTAAAGAAGTATATTGGGCGACCTGCCCCAATGCGAACCTATATATTGAAAATCGCCTGCCCAATTATCAGGCTTTTCTGGATACCAATGCCTGCATGACTATCGGTACGGATAGTTTGACTTCCAACTGGCAATTAAGTGTGCTGGAAGAGATGAAAACCATTACACGTTATCAGTCTTATATTTCTTTTGAAATGGTATTGGAATGGGCAACGCTTAATGGTGCAAAAGCACTAGGTTTTGAAGACAATTTGGGTAGTCTGGAAGTAGGTAAGTCTCCGGGGCTAAATTTGTTGGATATGATTCCTGACGAGAAAGGTAATTTTTCATTGCAAGCCGATACCAGAGTAAAACGACTTGTCTAGTGCCTTTCGGCACTAAATAAATCAGTACATTTTGAATGTCGAATAACGAATATCGAACACCGAATATCGAAGTATTAATACGTTAAATTGCTAAAATAGAGCGGCTTTTTTTAGCAGGATGTAAAAATTAAATCACTGATTCACAACCTATTCCACTTTAAAACTAATTATACATACTTCGTAATTCGATATTCCTTGTTCAATATTCGATATTCCACTTTTTTCTGATAAATTGAGGGGCTAATATGTCTTAAAACTTAGTGCCGAAGGCACTAGCCATCGCAAAAGCCTAAGCGCAAGTTTACCAAACCTGTGAACTCAATCCTCAATCTCCCGCAAGGCAGCATAAATATCTTTCACAGAAAGTGTATCAGAATTATTTTTACATTTTTCCAATAAAAAATCATCTTGTTGCCGCCCGCGTCTCATGGCTTCAAGGTAAGGCAATTCAGGACGGAAAG
>CALFBH010000130.1 GCA_937951615.1 uncultured Saprospiraceae bacterium
CGGCAAAAGTATCGTGCTGACGAACAGGAATCAGATATAAGGCGTTGTGAGTGGATAATCCGGCAATAAACGGAGAAGTCCAAAATCCTTACGTAAACTCATGGCGTAAATCTGGCAGCATATACTGAAAGATTAGATGTCTTACTGTGGGAGGTCTTATGTCCGAGAGGATATAAGAAGTCAGCAGAAGCCATAGTACCGCTGATACAAGCCGAGCGACTGCGAAGTTTCAACTCGGAAGTTTTACGAAACGGGAAGGGCTGAATTTTTAAGTACAGGACTTTTTTTTTATAGAGTGTATGAATGTAAAGAAATCCGACAAACACGAATCTGGTGTTCAGATGTATCTTTCAGAGAAAGAAGAATGGACAAGGCGTGTACCCGTGCTGGCTGGTGTAGCAGTAAGCTACGCTAACCAGACACAGGTGGATGAGCATTCAGCAGGTCTTGGAAAAGAAGAACGCCTGGCGTCAGGTTTGATGGAAGCAGTATGCAGTCTGTCGAATCTTGAAAAAGCGTGTCGCCGTGTCATCTCGAATGGGGGCAGTGCAGGCATAGACGAGATGGATGTCAAAGAATTGGAAGGCTGGTTTAGTATGAACTGGCAAAACTTACAGAAGGAGTTATTATCTGGCAGCTACGTACCTTCGGCAGTAAGAGAGGTAGAAATACCCAAGCCAAAAGGCGGCTTTCGGCTGTTAGGTATTCCAACGGTAAAAGACCGTCTGATACAACAGGCGATTCAAGAGGTACTAAGTCCACTTTACGATGCTGGTTTTAGTCCGATGAGTTATGGTTTCCGAAGGGGACGTGGAGCACAGGATGCGTTGCGTCAGCTAAGTCACTATATATCATCAGGCAGGACTTACGTAGTGGATATAGACCTTGCCAAATTCTTTGACGAGGTAAACCATGAGCGGCTGATGAGTCGTTTAAGTCACCGTTTGAGAGATAGTCGTCTGCTGAAATTAATCCACCGCTACCTACGGACAGGTATCTTGTCAGGAGGAGTGGTTAATCAGCGGATTAAAGGGACGCCACAGGGCAGCCCGTTATCTCCACTACTATCTAATATTGTACTGGATGAACTTGACATGGAACTTTCCTGTCGTGGTCATCATTATGTCCGCTATGCGGATGATGTAGTGATAGTAGTTGGCAGTTTGCAGGCAGCGGAGCGGGTTCAAAAGAGTATCACGACCTATATCGAGAAAGACTTACGCTTAAAGGTAAACGCAACCAAAAGCAGAATCTGTCGTCCTCTGGATTTAAATTATCTTGGGCATCGATTTACGAATGGTGGCGAAATACTGTTAAGTGAATTAAGTGAAGCACGATTAAAGGACAAGATACGGATATGTACCCAGCGGAATCGTGGTCGCAAATTGGAGGCAGTAATAGCTGAACTGAACACAAAGTTACGGGGCTGGCTAAACTACTTCAAATTAGCGAAAATGAAAAGCCGTTTGCGAAACCTTGATGGCTGGATACGCAAGCGACTACGCTGTTATCGGTTAAAGCAATGTAAGCGAGCCAAAGGGATGTTAAGATTCCTAACAAGGTTAGGCGTTCCGAAGCGTCGGGCGTTCACAACCGCGACCAGTCGAAAAGGGTGGTGGCGAAAGTCATCTACTCCTGCATGTCAGGAAGCGATGAACAACAACTGGTTTACTGAACAGGGTTTATTCAACCTATCAGAAGTCTATGCAACGTTACACACTTAGAAAAACCGCCAAGTACGAGAGTACGCTTGGTGGTGTGGGAGGACGAAAAGACCGATACTTAATAATATCGCTCTTTTCTCCTACCCGATAATTTCTCTAAGTAATTGAACAGAATTATCTAGAATTTAAAACAAGTTCTAATACTTTGCTTATTCTAGCGGCGTTGGAGGTGACAGGCTGATATTGGAACCATAATGGCGATAAAGTTGCTCTGTCGCAATTTTCGGACAAACACCTTCTTGGAACAGCAGGATAATATCCGAACCGCCAAAAAGGAAGTAACCAAATTCATCTCCTTTCAAGCAGGTACTACCAGGCGTCGCCGTCATGTTTACAGAAGAAACCTGGCACATGCCTACGGGAATGACTGCAACAATACCCACATTTCCGTAAGGAGAATTAGTTGTGTCAATTGTAATAACACCTCTCGCTTGCGAAAACTCGTACCAGTATTCATTATCACTCACACTATTGTCGGGTGCATCAAATTGACTGTCTTTTAAATTTACATTTAAATAAGTCAAGCCCTGTATAGCGTAACACTCTTCTACTATTCCCGATACTGGCGTGTGAAAACGATGATAAGAATATGGTCCTAAAAAATAATGTACAAAAGTTCCGCCACCAAAAGCATCTTTGTATTTACTATTTTTTAGCAAATCCTTAATACTCGCATAGCTGTGGGTTTTCTTTACGGTAACTTCTTCAATAGTTGAATCCTGATTAATAGGATACTGCATACGATACGTACAATCCGCTGGTGAAACCACGACTTTATTGTCAAAAGGACTGTCTATGGGGCGCAGCCCCGGATTGAGTTCACGGGCAAAAAACTGATTGAAAGTAAGCCATCCACTTGGGTTGTTGGGTTTGCCGGCTATGAGCGAATCTTGAACTCTATATTTTGGGGTGTTTTTAAACGATTCTAAAATATCGTCATTGAATGATTCTGGCGTGTTTAAAAAACTGCCCCATAAATTGGCATAATCCACCAACCATTGGTCAAAGCCTGTTATGTTTTGGACAATCGTGGAATTATTAGGTCCTACAGGCTGGTCAATTAAATAATAGAAATGACAGAGCCGGTCATATACTTCCTGTGCATTGCCGTTTGCAGGATTTTTCCATGCAGGCAGACTACTTTGTTGCGGCTTCCATCTGGAGAATTCTGCTAAGAATATTCCGTAATCTACTACATTTGTCGGCCAGTCTAATGCCTGGAATAAATTTTCATCTAATTGCGTGGAAGCACTGTCTTTTGCCTTGTTTAAAGAAGCGGTCAGAAGTCCTAAAAAATCCGATTCGGTATTGGCTCTGTTGATCAAGTAATCAATAGCTGCTTGAGATGTCTTAAATGATTTATTGGCAATGGCTGTTTGTGCATTGACACGCACATAAGGACCATCGTTATTATTGACATCTTTATCTGGATTGACGACCGTAAATTGTTCAACAGCTCCAGGCTGGAAAATCGTGCATAAGCTAGAACCTCCATAACTAAACCTGCCTAGTAGCTGGCCCTTAGTCACTCTACAATCTTTTTCAATTTTATCATTGAATTTTATAGAAGATATTTCTGTGATACCAATAGGCATGACACAAACCATCCCGATTTTCGGGTCATCGCTTTCAATGAAAATTAATGCGCGAGTATTCACGTTGGCTTCATATTCCTGAGAAAGTGTTCCGGCAGAGGCATCAAAACCTTCGGAAAGCAATTCACTAAACATAAAAGCAGGTACAATTCTCATTTCTTTTATCGTGCCAGATATCGGAGCATGAAATCTATGGTAATCGTGACCACTCAGGAAGGTTTGTAAAACATCGCCACCGACAAATCTTTCCAGATAAGGAGAATTGTCAAGCATATTGACTAAAGAATAAGGCTGACCTTTGAGCCAAAACTCTGCTTGTCGTTGTACATTTCTGGCCAGTTTGTTTACTGTACCATCATTTGCTGATACAATGACAGCAGGATTGTCGATTCCATCAATCGGACGGCAAATGTCAATGATATTACGATGAAAAAAGTCATTATAACTTTTAAATCCCCAATGTATCGGGTCAGCTGCTTTTTGTGCTTCCGTTACAAACTGGTTTAAGTTGTTTTTTTGGATGGATTCGGGAGATAACCAGCCATAAGAACCTGTGTTAATTACATTCAGCGATGCCGAAGAATCCAAATACTTGCACCAGACTTGCAAAATATTTCTCAGTTGGTCATTAAATCCGGTGTTTCTAAAAACATCCCAGCCAGCATCCGTGAACATCATATACACAAAGACACCAGATATCGGAAAGGCGGTGTGAGGGATGTCGGGCGCAAAGATGGGGGCTCGTTGTGTGAGGTAATTCAGCGTCAGATATAAAGTAGTAAGACTGTCTATATGATAAGGTGCATTGGGTGCATATTCCTTATGGATTGCCAGTCCCTGATTTATCATCGCTGTTGCCTTTTCTTTTAAATCAGGACTATTATTAATGTACTCCATCAACTGGATAATGCTGGGCTGAATAATATAATCGCTACCCAGTTTTTTCTGCTCTTCCAAGGCAGCTTCTATTTGTAGACTTAACCACTTGCCTATATGTTCAGCATCTTGTGGCAGATAACCGGCAACTTCAGGGTGTTTTTGCTGATAAACGCTATCCGTTTTCTTTTTAGCTTTTGTAATCATGATGTATAGTTTTAATAATTGGAAAATATTTTTTTTGATAAAGAATCAATCACAATGCAAATATGCAAGCATACTATAAGGCATTTTCCGAAAAGGATACAGGCGGGAATAAATTGGACACAGGTGGGCGGATTGCGGATATACATCTATTTCATGCTTTTTCGTATCTTGGCAAATCAGAATACATTTAGCTTAATGCAAAAAAAAATAATCTACATCCTATTTCTGGGAATGGCTTTCCTACTCATCTATTGCAACCGACCAGCAGAACGAGCAGTCGATGGAGCTACTGAATACCTGAACCTCAATGACACCGTGGATTATATTGGAATGCAAACTTGCCGTTCCTGTCACCAGAATGTTTACGAAACGTATATTCATACAGGCATGGGGCAGTCCTTCGACCATGCGACCAAGACAAAAAGTGCGGCAAAATTTGACAAACACGCCATCGTGTACGACCCCGATTCCGATTTTTATTATAAACCTTATTGGGAGGACAGCACTTTATACATCAAAGAATTTCGCTTGGAAAATGGCGATACCACACACAGCAGAACAGAACAAATCAGCTATGTCATCGGCTCTGGGCAACACACCAATTCTCACTTGATTGATGAAAATGGTTATGTCTATCAGGCGCCGATTACTTTTTATACGCAAGATGGAAAATGGGATATGGCGCCCGGTTTTGAAGGCGGTGCAAATTCCCGATTTTCCCGCATCATCGCTACCGAATGTATGACCTGCCACAATCATCTGCCCGACCATGTTGCAGGTTCGGAAAATAAATACAAAGCCGTACCAAGAGGGATAGAATGTGAGCGTTGCCACGGGCCAGGCGAACTGCATGTCAAAGAAAAATTAGCCGGCAATATTATAGACACGTCAAAATATGTGGACTACAGCATTGTCAATCCTGCGAACCTGCCCGTCGAATTGGAAGTGGATATTTGTCAGCGTTGCCACTTACAGGGAACTGCCGTTTTAAATGAGGATAAAACCTTTTTCGACTTTCGTCCTGGCATGAAACTGAATGAAGTCATGAATGTCTTTCTACCTCGTTATACCAATGCGCATGACAAATTTATCATGGCTTCGCAGGCGGACAGAATGCGATTGAGTAAGTGTTTTACCATAGGGAAATTGAGTTGTACCACTTGCCACAATCCACACTACAGCATCAAGGCAACTGCGGTTGAAAACTATAATAATGCTTGTATGGATTGTCATCAAAAAGCGGAAGAAACCCTATGCACTGCGCCGCAAGCTGAGCGCGTTGCCGTGCAGGACAATTGTGTAAGCTGCCACATGCCCAAAAGCGGAAGTATCGATATTCCGCATGTCCGAATTACGGATCATTTTATTGGAAAACCTGTAGAAGAAACTGAAAAAAATGAGATCGCCCGCTTCATTGGATTGGAATGCCTGACCAAAGAAAATCCCAGCCCATTGGAAATGGCAAGAGGCTATATCGCACTCTATGAAAAATTTGTTCCCGAAGCACAAATGCTGGATTCCGCAGGCTACTATCTTCAGCAAGACCAATCGGCAGGGGAGGAGCGATTCAGAACGCAGGTACATTATTATTTTACCAAAAAACAATATCCACCTATTCTCAGCATCGCAGCCGACAAAACACCAGCCAGTCAAACGGATGCTTGGACAGCGTACCGGATAGGGGAGGCTTACGCCAAATCAAATCAAATAGACAGAGCTTTAGGTTTTTATCAAAAAGCAGTCGAACTGAGTCCGTATAATCTGGATTTTCAAAACAAACTCGGCACAGCCTATCTGCAACAACAAGATTTGGCGAAAGCCAGACAAACCTTTGAATTTATCCTTTCGGAAAATAGCAAACAAGTCCCCGCACTCAACAACATCGGCTATATCTATCTCTTAGAAGGCAAAACAGAACAAGCCTACCCATACTTCGACAAAGCCCTCGCCTTGGATCCTGACTATGAACTTGCCATGTTGAATAAAGTGGGTTATCTGGTCTTTAAAAAAGAGTATGCTACAGCAAAAAAATGGCTGAATAAGATATTGAAAAAGAACCCAGATAACCAGAAGGCAAAGCAGATGTTGGGGCAGTTGAATGCGCTATAGACAGCCGTTTTTCTTGTCATTTTTTAATAAATGATGTGGTTTTTTTGCCTTCCGGCGTTTTGACTTCAACAAAATAAGTACCTGCTGGCTGATTTATTTCAAGATTAATATTATCCGTGTTTTGATATTGAGATGAGTGTATTAATCTGCCATGAACGTCTATAATATTCACTTCTATATTGCTTAAAACAGCTTCAAAAGTAATCGTAAACTGACCATCATTTGGATTTGGATAAATGGTAAAAGATTTACCTTCAGTAGCATAGTCTTGTAAGCCAACTGTACTATTTCCCAGCTTTTGTATATAGATATCTGTTACTCCTACGGAGGTTAAATTTTGCACACCTGAACCGGGATCAAAATCTACTGTTCCTGTAAAAGAACCTGTTGTATATATGTTATTATCAAAATCGATGGCGGTAGCGTGTCCATGATCGGTACCAGTTCCGCCCATTTGTTTTGTCCAGAGGAAACTGCCGTCTGCATCTAATTTTTGAATAAAGATGTCGGCGTCTCCTGGTGAAGTAAAATTTTGTATGCCTGGGCCTGGATCAAAATCTACGGTTGCTCTAAACGAACCCGTTGTATATACATTGCCTTCATTGTCGGTATTGATGGAGAATCCTGTGTCGAAATCCGTTCCGCCTATTTGTTTTGCCCAGAAGAAATTACCATCAATATCTAATTTTTGGATAAAGATGTCATTCATTCCAGTAGCCGTTAAATTTTGTGCACCTGGACCCGGATCAAAATCTGCTGTTTTTTCAAAAGCACCTGTTACATATATATAACGAGTGTTGTCGGCGGTGATAGATTGCCCTATTCCTGTATAACCTCCTTTTATCTGTCTTACCCAGACGAAGTTTCCATTGCTATCTAATTTTTGGACAAAAATATCAGAACTCCCAGCAGAAGTGAAATTTTGCAGGCCTGCTCCCGGATCAAAATCTACGGTTTCAAAAAAATAACCTGTTATATATACATTGCCATCAACATCGGTTGTAATAGAACTTCCATAGTCGTTACCACTTCCTCCGATTTGTTTTGCCCACAACAAATTACCATCAACATCTAATTTTTGAATAAAAATGTCTTTGATTCCTGCGGAAGTAAAATTCTGTACATCTGGTCCTGGATCAAAATCTACTGTTCCACGAAAATAACCAGTTGTATATATATTCCCATCAACATCGCTTGTGATAGCGTTTCCCCGACTAGTACTATTGCCAACCATTTGTTTTGCCCAGAGGAAGTTGCCATTACCATCTAATTTTTGGATAAAAATGTCGTTATATGTAGCAGTGAGATTTTGTACGCCTATTCCTGAATCAAAATCCCCTGTACCCTGAAAATGACCTGTTGTATATACATTTCCATTGGCATCAACGGTGATGGAGTTTCCTTCAGCACTATAAGTACTCCCTATTTGTTTTGCCCACAGTACATTGGAATTGGCGTCTGATTTTTGGATAAAGACGTCATAGTTCCCTAGAGAATTAAAACTTTGTATGCCTGTGCTCTGAGGAAAATCTACTATTCCCGAGAAACGACCTGTTGTATATACATTTCCATTGGCATCAGTGGTGATGGAGCGCCCTGAACAGGGGCCAGTTCCTCCTACTTGTTTGACCCATTCTAAGTCTGGATTTTGTGCGTGAGAGACTAGTGTCAGACAAATGCACAGGATAGTCATATAATCTTTTTTCATGCCCATTTTTTTGTTTTTATAATCCTTACTTATAACAGGCACGGCTTTTAGATTATTGTATAAATAATAGACAATAAGAATAATCGTATAATTTTTTTCAGTTTTGTGGTTTTGTAATGAACGAATGTAAATGTATACAAAATTACAAAACTGAAAGGATAGATTTCTCTACTGATTTTAGATTAAATACAGTTGATTTATAAAAATAAGATTATAAAATAAGCTGATATACTTAAAGTAAGGGCTTTTATTCTTTCAATAATTTTACTACTGCCTTATTCCCATCAGCATCCACCATCTCCAGCAAATAAACGCCATCCGGTTGATTGATGTCCAGTTGAATAAGATGGGTGTTCTGGAATTTTTTATCTAAAATGACTTGCCCGGAAACAGCAAATAATCGAACCGTCAAGGCTTTTTGAATATTATCAAATTTAATGGCAAAATTTCCGGTAGTTGGGTTGGGATAAAGCACAAATTCATCTGCGAGAGAATTTTCATACAAAGCTACTGTGGTAATGAGTACGCAATCAGAAATTTCTGTGCAGCCGTTTTCGGTGAGTTCTACGGCATAGTTTCCGTTCATCGTGGCGGTAAAACTCTGACTGATTTCTCCGACTAAAGGGGCATAACTATTATTGCAATCTAACCATTGATAAGTTGCATTACTATTATTCGAAGTAATAATTGCATTATTTACAGTTGTTGTGATATCGGAGACATTATTGATCGTCAAATTTAGGGTTACTAATGAATCACAGCCGTTGGCTGCACCGCCTGGGATGTTGAAGGTTGCGGTGTTATTGTTTTCGGTATAAGTGATGCCGTCTATCCAGGTGTAGGCATTACAGGTTGTATGAGTATCTGTGGATATACCTGCGGGGCATTGACTAAACTTCTGAGTAAAGGCATCAGATATTCCGTTGGAAGTTAGATTTTGTACGCCCGATCCTGGGGCAAAATCTACTGTTTCGCTAAACCAACCTGTTAAGTATAGATTTTCATCGGCATCAATGGTCATGGCAGAGCCTTCGTCCCAAAGACCGATTCCTCCAATTTGTTCTACCCAGAGGAAGTCACCATTGGTATCCAATTTTTGAATAAAAATATCCCTATATCCTAATGAGGTTAAGTTGTATTCACCCGGTCCCGGGTCGAAATCTACTGTTGGAGAATTTGCTGGTGTATAAAAAGAACCTGTTGTATATACATTTCCATCTGCATCATTAGTGATATAGCGTCCTTTATTATCAAGACTCCCAAACCCTCCCGATATTCGTTTAGCCCAAAGGAAGTTGCCATTGGTATCTAATTTTTGAATAAATATATTTTTATTTCCTTGAAAGCCCATGTATTCTACACCTGAACCCGGATTAAAATCTACTACTCCATAGAAGCGTCCTACAGTATATACATTCCCATCGGGGTCAGTACTAATAGAATTTCCTGCATCGAAAGCATATCCGCCCATTTGTTTTGTCCAAAGGAAATCACCGGTGGAATTCAGTTTTTGAATATAAATATCTGAATTACCATAATACGAGACTACTAAATAGCCTGTTACATATATATTACCATTGATGTCGACAGTAATGGCATATCCTCGAGAATCTGCTATTCCACGTTCTGCCCAGATTAAGTCACCGTTGGTATCTAATTTTTGAATAAAAGTATCCTCATCTCCCGTGGAAGCTAAGATTTGTACTCCTAGTCCTGGGTCAAGGTCTATTGTTCCGGCAAAAAAACCTGTGATGTATAGATTTCCTGTAGCATCAATCGTCATAGAGAGTCCTATGTCTTGCAAAATCCCACCTACTTGTTTAACCCAAAGCAAATCACCGTTACTATCTAATTTTTGAATAAATGTATCTATAGATCCTATGGAAGTAAGGTTTTGCACATTCGACCCCGGGTCAAAATCTACGGTTTCCTCGAAATGCCCCATAACATATAAATATCCGTTACTATCAATCCCTCATGAAAAGAATTGAAATTTTTTAAGCTAACGGGTTCTTCGTATCTTTAATGGAGTGCCCTTTGCAAGACCGATTTTTGAAGTGGTGTTTTTAAACCCGAGCGCAATCCTGGTTGGAATGTAAAAAGTCTCTA
>CALFBH010000131.1 GCA_937951615.1 uncultured Saprospiraceae bacterium
ATAGTTGATTTCATTGATGACAATCTGGTCGGCTGTGCCTGTGCATACACGGGAGTTTTCTGCACCTGGTGTGCCACAATTATTATCAGAACGAAACCAGTTGAGCGGGTCATTATTATCCGAATAAGGGTCGAGCAATTCCAGAGACGGCCCTGTACCGTCAGGGTCTTCATCCCAGGGGTTCTTGTCATTATAAGTCAGGGAATCTATGATATTGCCGAATGGATCCGACAATTCTAATCGCTCTCCGTCATTGCTGAGTCCGCCTTTATATTGCCCGAAAGGGGCAAAGCCATAGACCGCCTGAAATTCAGTACTGTTTTCTGCCAGAACGATGAAATCGCCAGATGGGATGATGGCAGAATGGGAAAATTCAAAAACAAGTCCATCCGTAAAATTACAATCCGCCAAATTGACGGTTTCTGTACCTGCGTTGTGTAATTCTATATAATCCAATTCCGAAGAATCTCCTGCGGCAACTGTACACAGGCTATCTGGGTGATACATAATTTCATTAATAACAATATCATTATAAGACTGGTCGATATAAAAACGTGGTGGACACATAGCAGACCAATCGCTTCCTGACAGCACTCTTGCTTTGATGTCTATTACACCCTGCGCTAGTATAATTGCTCCTGAATAGACCTGTGCATTGGCAGCGATGCCTCCGCCAAGTGCGCGGGGGTCGGTACCATCCGTGGTGTAATAAATAGTGCCTGCACCATTTGGGTTATTGAGTGTAATAGTACTACCTGCATTTAACAGACCACCAGATTGACTAAACTGAACAGCATCTAATGATGAAGGGTATAAATCATTGTTTTCATAGGCGGTTCTCATGGAGTTCATGCGATTATAGAACCAGCCAGAACTGACAAGGTCATCCCGATATTGTAAGAATTGGTCGTAACGTGTTTTGTCTGCCCACCGTGCACATTCAGCCAAATAAGCCAAAGAATGGGTGTCAAAAACATCAATATAATAGGCTTCGGAATTCACGGGATTGAGTGACCCGTCTGGCTCAATACAATTACATTCAAAATGATCGGCTACCCGCATTCTAAAGTCAGCATTTGCTTTTAATGGCTGCCAAATACTTTCATGGTCTCTGGTATCTACTATTTTATCGGTATAATACCAGTCATTATAAAACGAGGGTTCCGGATCCCACATTAAAAAACGATAGGGTTCGCCTGCAACGGGATTGTCAATAGCATAAGTATTCCATGTGCGCCAGTCACCATGTGGGCCATAATTACACAACATAACCCAGTCGATAAAATGATCGACATCAAGGTATTGCTCAATCGCAGGATAGTTTCCGACCTGCGATTTCATATAATCATAAGAATTAATCGTTCCGTCTATAGCTTGTTCATTGACATCACAACAAGTTGCTTTTATCGTATTATAGTCATCTTTATCGCCTGACAGATAAGAAGCTCCAAAAGCTTTTTCCGGTCGTTCACTGGCTGTATATACCCCCCAATAAACTGCATTGATATAAACATGCACAAATCGACCATGCACCCCTAAGCCACTCATTTGTATCTGCCAGTCTTTCAGCATTTTTTCGTGCATATTTTGCACTCCTCCCCTGTCTATGGTAGATTGGCTTCCAGCTCTCAGATCCCAGGAATCAAATTCGCCTGCGGCATCTCTTCCGAAAAGTGGAAACTCAAATTTTGTTGCTCCAAACTCTGCCCGAAACTTAAAACGGTAATTTTTTTTATTGGCATTATCTGCCGAGAAAGAGGTATTTCCGTAGGTATTAACACCTGTCTGACAAGCATAATCATCGCCAGTTGCGGGATCAAAGAACTCCACATTGGCGGGCTTTGAAATACCCTTATTTGTATAAATGAAATTATAATCACTCTGATCAATGCTAATACAGACTACAGGAATTGAAGTCAAGGCATCGCCTAGTTGTGATCCATATTGTGCATCATTTTGTATGGTATTATTCATTCCTGTACCTGTAGGAAAACCAGTAATATTATCAGGCTGATTGATCACATCATTGGCAAAAATGTAAGTATGTGCGCTGATTTTTGTTGTATCTGTAGCGGTGTAAGCAAATGCGCGAATGTTGGTACTCGTATTAATAGGAATTGGTCCGGAATAAATATTACCTGAACTTGTCGTTGGCATTTCGCCATTTGTCGTATAACGAATTGTCGCTGTTGGGTCATTAATCGTCAATCCCAAATTGAAAGGCGTATTGTAAAAGCCACGATCTATTTCAAAATCAAGGTCAAGTTGAGCATTGAGATGCAGTGTTACGAAACATAACATTATGATTTTTATGCATATTTTCATCCTAATTTTTTTTATTTAGGTACCCGTGAAGATACCCCGTTATTTTCATCCCAAAGTGCTTTATCAGCGCCATTTACATCCCCATTCAAATCATAATCGGGAATCAGGTATTGTTGAAAAACACCATTATCATCCAACCAGATGGTTTTGTCTGTGCCTGTTATATCAAAACTTGGGAAATCGCTTTG
>CALFBH010000132.1 GCA_937951615.1 uncultured Saprospiraceae bacterium
GCAGACCTCAGGAAATAATGGAGTTAGTTTGACGGCCGCTGCTTTTAGTTCGGCAATTCCTGGTGGTGTGGGTAAATATTTGCTCTTGGTTTGTATTGCTGTATTTAGTATTTCTTCGCTGTTTTCTTATTCTTATTATGGGACAAAATGTATGTCTTTTTTACTGGGCGCAGATAAGAAGCATTATTATAATTATTTCTATATTCTGAGTATTATTGTAGGTGCGACCACTTCGCTGAGTGCTATGATAAATCTGATCGATGGCAGCTTTGCGCTAATGGCGATTCCTACAATGACGGCTACGATTATTATGGCACCGAGGGTGATGCGGGAGGCGCGGGCTTATTTTTCACGGTTGAGGGAGTTATAAATCCAACACAATTTTTACATTTTCCTCAACATCACTATTCAATTCGTAAGGTAAATTCCCTATTTTTCTTATCAGTCTTTTATTGTCAATCGCTCTTATTTGATCAATCATTACGGCACTATCTTGTTCTAAACCGCTTATTCCCTGTTCCACATCTACTCTTAAAATACTTGCCCCGCTTCTTACCCTAGAAGTCAAAGGACAGACAATAGTAGAAGAATGAACCATATTAAGAACATCATTTTGTATAACCAATACGGGTCTTCTTTTACCTGGTTCTGTACCAAACTGTGGAGCTAAATCTGCCAGCCATATTTCAAATCTCTTTGTAGTCATCTTCTAATTTTTCAAATTCCTTCAATACTTCCATAGAGTCCTTAGCAACTATCTTCGATTCTCTAATTAATTGTGCTTCAATTAGCTTTTTTTTCTGATGCTTATTGTAAAATTCAACCGCTTCATTGATATACCTGTTTCTACTCATTTTTAAATGCTGTAATAATCTATCTGTATCTTGTAATACTTTTTCCTGCAATTTAAGAGATATATTTTTCATATCGTTTTATTATATCATAAAAGTATATAAAAAAACAATACCAGTCAAGTATTTTTCTCATAAATCAAAAAAAGCGGGCAAATAGTTCTGCACCATTTGCCCGCTTTCCAATAACTTATTAACCAGTCACCAATTCCCTACATGCCAAACTTAAATTTATCATTATAAATAACTTCACTGGCACGAATGCCCTGAAACGCTTTTGCATACACTTCCAATACATTCAAGGCATAATCAATACGTTCGCGAGTAATCGCATCATCCTCACCAACGGCTTCGGCTTCATTGAGTCGCTCGGTGACAAAACGGATAACCAGATGTTCTGGAATATAACAAAGTTGGTTGTTTTTGTAGCTGCTGGTACGGAGTTCATTTATCGGATAAGCACCGCCACGACCAGAAGATACCGAGACAATCATGCCCGGTTTGTGTCCAATTTCTTTACCAGAAGCCAGCAAAAAGAAGTTTTTTAGCATAGGTGTAGCCATCCCTGCCCACTCTGGCGTAATGGGAATAACGGCATCACAAGACTGCAATTCTGCTGCAATGGGCGACCAAATCTGTTTCCATTTTTCTGCGCCTGCCCATATACTAGGATCCCAGAAGGGGACATTAGCGGTAGCCAATTCCAAAAGGTAGGTTTCTGATTCTGGGAATAGGGCTTTAATCTGGTTTTCAATATATCGGGCAACTTTCAGCGACTGAGAGTCTTCGCGCTGGCTGCCGCAGATGATGGCGTATTTCATGGTTAAGTTTAAGTTTAAGTTTAAGTTTAAGTTCAAGTATAAAATTAAGTTTAAGTACTTTTGGCAATCAAGTTCCCAGTTTAGGAATGAAGCTATTATACCAATTACCAATCAACTAATCACCACATTAGTCTAATTTCAATACATCTAAGAAGGCTTTTTGTGGGACCTCTACCGAACCAATCTGGCGCATTTTTTTCTTACCGGCTTTTTGTTTTTCCAGCAGTTTTCGCTTACGTGTAATATCACCACCATAACATTTTGCGGTCACGTCTTTGCGTAAAGCAGAAATGGTTTCACGGGCAATGACTTTCGCGCCTATGGCAGCTTGAATCGCAATTTGGAATTGCTGGCGAGGCAGCAATTCACGTAATTTTTTGCAGATGCGACGTCCAAAAGCCTGTGCTTTATCACGGTGAATCAATGATGAAAAAGCATCTACATTATCACCGTTGAGTTTGATGTCCATTTTTACAAGGTCAGATTTCCGATAATCTGTGATCTCATAATCGAAAGAAGCATAGCCTCGTGAAATGGATTTTAGTCGGTCGTAAAAATCAAATACAATTTCCGCTAAGGGCAAATGGAAGGTCAGCTCTACCCTACTCTCTGTCAGATAAACCTGATTTTTGATTTCGCCCCGTTTTTCAATACAGAGGCTCATGATAGAACCTACGTATTCCGGCTTAGAGATAATTTGTGCAACGATATAAGGCTCTTCCACCCTATCCATCAACATAATATCCGGCAAATCCTGCGGATTATTGATAATGAGTTCTTTGTCTCCTTTTTTCAAATAAGCTCTGTAAGATACGTTTGGTACTGTCGTAATAATACTCATCCCAAATTCCCGCCACAGCCTTTCTTGAATAATTTCGAGGTGCAACATACCGAGAAAACCACAGCGAAAACCAAAGCCCAGTGCAATAGAAGTTTCTGGTTCATACACCAGAGAAGCGTCATTGAGTTGGAGTTTTTCGAGGCTATCGCGCAAGTCTTCGTAATCGTCGTTATCAATTGGAAAAATACCCGCAAATACCATCGGTTTCACATCTTCAAAACCCTGAATTGCTTCAACACATGGATTTTTAGCCAAGGTAATCGTATCGCCGACCTTAATTTCTTTCGACTCTTTGATGCCTGTAATGATGTAGCCTACATTTCCTGCGCCTATGGACTTCTTAGCCACATTCTCCATTTTCAAAATCCCTACTTCATCTGCCACATATTCGTTGCCTGTATTCATAAATCGCACCTGATCGCCTTTGTTTAATTTTCCGTTCATAATCCGGAAATAAGCAATCACACCACGATAAGCATTGAATGTAGAATCAAAAATCAGGGCTTGTAGCGGTTCCGTAACATTGCCTTTGGGTGAAGGCACTCTGGAAATAATGGCTTCCATAATTTCATCGATTCCTTGTCCAGTTTTTCCACTGGCCAATACAATCTCTTCCCTTTTGCCACCGACCAAATCAATAATTTGATCTTTCACCTCTTCAATCATCGCACTGTCCATGTCTATCTTATTGATGACCGGAATGATCTCAAGGTCATGCTCGATAGCCAGGTATAGGTTGGAAATGGTTTGTGCCTGAATGCCTTGTGTGGCATCTACAATCAGTAAAGCCCCTTCGCAAGCCGCAATAGATCGGGAGACTTCATAAGAGAAGTCAACGTGTCCGGGCGTATCAATGAGGTTGATCGTATAGTCTTTACCATCCGTATGGGTGTAATCCATTTGGATGGCATGGCTTTTAATCGTAATTCCGCGCTCGCGCTCAATGTCCATATCGTCCAGTGCCTGCGCCTGCATATCCCGATTGGAAATCGTTTCGGTATGTTCCAATAAGCGATCTGCCAAGGTACTCTTGCCGTGGTCGATGTGTGCTATTATACAAAAATTTCTAAAATTCTCCATTATGGGTACAAAGATACTCATGTAAAATTCAAATGCAAACTTAAATACAAGTTCAAACTGAAACTCAATTTAAACCATTATCAGTAACGGATTTTGAGCAGAAAGGTTGTTGGGAAATTGTGTGATTGTGTTATGGTGTGATTGTGCGGTGCTTACTGCGGTTTTTTGCTTCGGAAAAAAGGTAGAGCATAAGTTTGAGACAAAAAAACCTTCTGAACTCAAAAAGCCCAGAAGGTCAATATCTTATCACAAGATAGTTTAAAAATTATTTAAACTTAATCTTACATCAAGTAAGTATCATCTTTCAATATATCTTTTGCTGGCTCTACATATTCTATAGATGACTCGTGCTTCATTTTTAGTTTTTGGCGCGAATCATTCCAATAATTACCTTCATAAAGAAAAGCAATAATTGCCCAAACCAGCAATAACGTTGGCAATAATACACTCATGTAAAGCCCTTTGATTTCATAACTCATGTGCATAAATTCAAAGATAATTTTGATGGCTTTATAAAAACTCAAGGCAGCCATTACCAGTCCTATAACGGCAGCACCAATAAAAGTTGTGGTGAAATCATGTCCACCTATATATCCTTTTCCAACCAATGCAATAGCTACCTCAACGACTGTAATAGCAGCCAATAAAAGGATTGTTTTTAATGCAATGGATTTCGATTGTTCGTATGTTAAATTACTCATCCGTAACTAATTTTCAATTTTATTATAATAATTTGTAAACCAGCTTTGTCGGGAATTTTAAGGCTTGATTTATTTCTGCGAAAGCAGATAAAATAAACACATCCCGCCTAATTACCAATCAACTAATACCCTAATCAAGCATTTTTAAAGTAGGTAAAACACCAAGAATACAAATACCCAGACCAAATCTACAAAGTGCCAGTATAGTCCGATTTTTTCGACCATCTCATAGCCGTTCTTACGTTTCTCATAAATTCCACTCATCACATTGAGCATAACAATAATCAGAAAAACAACCCCAGAGAGTACGTGAAACCCATGAAAACCAGTGATAAAGAAAAACAAACCACCAAAAGCTTTTGGTCCAAGCTCTTCCTGAGACATTTCTTCTTTACCTGTTTTTGGATCTTTAAATTTGAACTTACGCTTATACCATTCCATGACAGGCTGACCATGCTCGTCCAGTATCTCATGTCCTTCAGCATCCATTGCAGGTACTTTGTGCAGCAGATAGGAATCTCCTTTTTTGAATTCCATGCTTCCGCCACCACCGCCTGTCAGCAAGCCATAATGTGTATCATTGTTCATGCTATGGTGGTCTTTTCCGCCACCGTGGTCATCATGTCCTTCATGCCCGTGTCCATGTACGTCCTCGTAAGATTTGTCAATATAAACCCCATCAGTCGTATGACGCCCAAATGGATTCTGTGTCAAAGACATGTTCTCCTTCTTAATAAGTGTTGTCCACTCCCATGCCTGACAACCGAGGAAGGCAGCCCCTCCAAGTACGGTCAAGAACATCCAGAATACAACACCGTTTTTGTTTTCACGATGCCCTTCCTGTACTGCACGCACCATCGTATAAGAGCTAAACAGCAATACGAAGGTCATAAAGGTTACAAAGATCAAAGGCAGTACCGTATGTCCCGCAAAGGGAAACAAACGGAAGACAAAATCCGGCAGCGGCCAAGAAGGCACACTGAACCTCAATGCACCATACGCGATCAAAAATCCTGCGAAGGTAAACGCATCGGATAATAGGAAATACCACATCATCAATTTACCATAACTGGCACCGAAGGGCGATTTACCACCTCCCCAGAGTTCATTATTTGATTGATGTTCCATTGTTTCAGAAGCCATTTCTAAACTTTAATGCGACTTATCAGTGCCGGTATCTTTCTGACCCGACCCATTGTCTATTTATATAAAAACAAAAAATACTAACAAATATAGCCAAAGTAAATCAACAAAATGCCAGTAAATAATTACCAATTCAAAACGATGCTTGCGTATCTCAGTTACTTTGAACCTCAATCTAAAAGCATGCGCCATTGCGACGATCAGTGTCCCAAGTCCACCGATAAGGTGTGCCGCATGTATCCCGCTAATCACATAAATGAAAGAAGCAGAAGGATTTACCTGTAAATATAAACCCTGTGCCGTCATCTCCTGCCAGCCCATGTACTGCATCACCAGGAAAGTTATTCCCAATATAAATGTAAGTACCATCAGCAAGCGATAGCCGGCTTTATTTCCTTTTTTAAACAAGTGCCACGATGTATGCAAAGTAATACTACTCAACACAATCACCACCGTATTGATATAAAAAATAGATGGCAATTCAAATTCCAGCCAATTACCTGCAGAACGACGAACAATATAAGCACTCGTCAAAGCAGCAAACAACATCAGCATACTGACTATTGCCAGATATAAGCCATATCGTTGCGAACTAAACCTTCGTATCCGTTCTTCGTATGTTCTATCTAGCGTGTATGCCATATATTATAAAATTCCAAAAAAAAATAAAAACCAAATTCCAAAAAAGTACTTTTCTCAAGTCGTCATTCCATAATCATCAGCACGACAACACCACAACACACTCACACCTTATCAAGTACCAATAACAACAAAGCCAGTGGCAAATATAAAAACGAACTAAACATAACTGTCAATGCCGCCTTCTTATCGCATTTTCTATACAAATTAACCGTCGTTCCAGCAAACAACAAACCAATCACCACCAGCAATATCGCCGAAACCCAGCCCGTCAGCCCAATGATATAAGGCATCAAAGTCACCGGAATCAGCAACAAAGCATAAGCTACGCACTGAAACGCTGTATTTTTATCTCGTCCTCCTTCTGAGGGGAGCAATTTATATCCTCCTTTCAAATAATCATCATAAGCTACCCAGCCAATTGCCCAAAAATGAGGCAGTTGCCAGATAAACTGAATACCGAATAATATCAAAGCCTCCGCACCCAGCGTTCCCGTCACAGCAATCCAACCAATCAGTGGCGGCAAAGCTCCAGGGAAAGCACCAATAAAGACTGCTATCGGCGACACCCGTTTCATAGGTGTGTATATAAAGGCATAACTAATCAGCGACAACGAACCAATAAATGCCGTCAGCGGATTAAAATATATCGCAAAAATCATCAGTGCAATCACGCTCGACAAGCCCGCAGCCAGTACGGCTTCCGACACACTCATTCTCCCAGTTGGCAAAGGGCGATTTGCTGTACGGGGCATCAGCTTATCATAGTCTTTTTCTAAGACCTGATTCAAAGCATTTGATGCACCTGTCAGTAGAAAACCACCCAGACACAACAAGCCCAGACCACTCCAGTCTATACTACCGCCCATTGCCAGTAGAAAACCCATCGCTGCCGAGAATACAACCGTTAGCGATAAGCGGAACTTGAATAAAAGACCGTAATCCTTTATTTTTTGTCCAAGCAGACTCCCTATACTTGCTGTTATTGTGTTTGTTGACAATGTTTTATTTTTAGTTCAATCTATTTAGTAATTGGTGATTGGTTGAATAATAATTGGTCAAAACTTTTGCGAAGCAAAAAACAATTTCACAATTATACAATCACACAATTTAACAGTTATTCTCTAATGATGATCATTCCCCATATCCTGCTCTCCATCACCCAGTGGCTCAGTTTGCGGAATATTTCTACCCCCTTTAGAATAATCATAAGCCCAACGGTGTACATGAGGAATTTCGCCTGACCAGTTACCGTGTCCTGCATTAATTGGAACCGTCCATTCCAAGGTATTTGCATCATAAGGATTTAATGTCGTTTGTTTTTTACCTCTGAAAATACTGTAGAAGAAGTTAATCAACATCAATACCTGTAGGAAAAAGACAATGATGGCAGCGATGGTGATAAATTTATTCATATCACCGAAATGCGCAAAGGCATCAAAGTTACCAAACTTATAATAACGACGTGGTACACCTGCCATACCGAGGTAGTGCATAGGCCAGAATATCGCATAAGCACCAATCATCGTACCCCAGAAGTGAATTTTACCCAAAGTCTCATTCATAAAACGCCCGTACAGACGCGGAAACCAGTGATACACCCCAGCGTACATCCCGAAGAATGCTGCAATACCCATCACAATGTGAAAGTGAGCAACAACGAAGTAAGTATCGTGCAGTTGAATATCAATCGCTGAGTTACCCAAAAAGATACCTGTCAAACCACCTGAAATAAACAGCGATACAAAACCTATCGAGAACAACATCGCTGTATTGAATCGTATATTACCGCCCCAGAGCGTCGCAATCCAGTTAAACACTTTCACAGCAGAAGGTACTGCAATAATCAGTGTAAAGAGGACAAAGATATTGGCAATGAATGGATTCACACCTGACATAAACATGTGGTGCGCCCATACAATGAAAGCCAATATTGCAATAGCCAAGATAGACAATACCATCGCCTTATAGCCGAAAATCGGCTTACGTGCATGTACTGACATAACTTCAGACACAATACCAAAAGCAGGCACAATGATGATATACACCTCTGGATGCCCTAAGAACCAGAATAAATGCTGGTACAAAATAGGACTACCCCCTACATTAGATAAAGCTTCTCCTTGTATAAATATCTCGCTCAGGAAAAAACTTGTTCCCAAACTACGGTCAAAAATCAATAAGAAAATGGCAGATACCAAAACTGGGAAAGATAAAAGTCCCAGAATCGCTGTGACCAAAAATGCCCAAATTGTTAATGGCAAACGCCACATGGTCATTCCTTTAGTACGCAGGTTCAATACCGTTGTGATATAATTCATACCACCCAGTAGCACCGAGACGACGAAGAAGATCAAACTCACCGCCCACAAGGTCATACCTGCACCAGAACCTGACATTGCCTGTGGCAATGCACTTAATGGTGGATAAGCTGTCCAGCCACCTGCAAAAGGTCCAGTACTCAGGAATAGCGAAGCAAACATAATTGTACCCGCCAAAAAGAAGAACCAGTACGATAACATATTCAGGAAGCCCGAAGCCATATCTCTTGCTCCAATTTGCAATGGAATCAACAGGTTACTAAACGTTCCACTCAACCCTGCTGTCAATACAAAGAAAACGAGTATCGTTCCGTGCATCGTCACCAATGCGTAATAAAAATCAGGCGCGAGTGTTCCTATGCCATCTGATACTGTAATCCATTTGCCTAGAATTGGTTTTAACCAAAGCATGTTTTCTTCGGGGAAACCCAGTTGTAAACGAAATACGAGGGACATCAACGCACCAATCACCGCCCAAAACATACCTGTAATCAGGAATTGTTTCGAGATCATTTTGTGATCTGTTGAAAAAATATAGTGCGTAATAAAACCCGACTGGTATTTATCCCCATGATGGTCATGGTCATCGTGACCATGATGATCGTCATGCCCATGCTCCAGTTCGTCCTGCTTAATGATGTCTATACTAGCCATGATATAAAGTGTTATATCTAATCAAAAATATGATGTCAAAAATAATTTAGATCGCTTCTGATAATTTATTATCAGTTATTTCCGCGTCTTCTTTCGTGATGTTTTCTTCGCTTTCTGCTTCAGTCTCCTTATCAGAAAGCACACCTTCTTTATAAGTATCTTTTGCAGTACCTTCTATATTAGTACTGTAGTAAGATTTTTGCTCACTCATCCAAGCGATATATTCGTCTTGCTCTACAACTTCTACCACACGACGCATACTGAAATGCCCTTTACCACACAATTCGGCACAAGCCAGTTCGTAATCAAATACTTCCCAACGCTGCTTTTTCTCTTCATCATCTGGATCAGCAATTTCCTGCCATTCTGGATAATCTTTCAACCGCTGACGATATTCTTTTGTCGTTGTTGTTGGTGTAAATACGAAATAAGTCGGCATACCAGGTACTGCATCCATTTTCACTCTGAAATGAGGTAAATAGAAATTGTGCAGTACATCCATCGCTACAATACGAACCCGTACAGGCACATTTACAGGTAATACCAGTTTATCCGGCTGAAGGTCATCATGATTTTTTTCGTCTGTCCAGATTTGTCCGAGTGGATTTATACCCGGCTCAATCTCTGTATAATAACGTGCGCCCAATTTTCCATCTTCACCAGGATGACGCAAGATCCACTGCCATTGCAAACCTGTTCCTTCTACTTCAATGTAATCTTCCTCACCGATTTCATTCAAGCCGCTCACTGGCGTCCAGTGGTCAGGTATATCTGCCATTGTCCGATTCCAAACACTCAGTCCTCCTATCACTAAAAAGGTCATCACAATAGCTGGCACACCCATCCAGATCATTTCCAGTTTATTGTTGTGCGGATAAAATGTTGCTGCATGTCCAGCGCGTTCTCTGTATTTCCACGCATACCAAAACAACAGAATATGCGTAATTACAAATACAATCATCGTAATGGTCATCGTGATATTAAAAGTATTATCAATCCAAGTACCATGAATGGAAGCAGAAGTATGTGGACCATAGCCCAGCAGACTATTTTTATAATACATAAAAGAAGCAAATACAAAAGTCAGGAAGCCCACCATAAAGACGACTCCCAATCCTCCATTAAAAGTATTACTACGGAATTGCGCTTCTTCTTCACCACGAATCCTCGCAGCTAACTCATTAATTCGACCAATTTGTATAAGGATAATTGCAACTAATGCAATACTTCCCATAATCATCCATCCCATAACTGAGAATTTATTTTTTTAAGAACGAAATAGTTCAATTTTTAATATCAAAATCATATTGCCCTTGCAATAGGACTATCTTTATTACTTAGGCACGATGGTTAAGACTTTCATAGAGGTAAGGGTCATTTACTGGTACCAATGAGGCTTTCGCCAAACGACTGAACACGAAATATAAGAATAAACCCAAAAAACCTAAAAATGTTCCGACTTCCAACAAGCCAGGAAAATGAAAACCCATCATAAAATCAGCAATTTCTGGACCGTGATGACCTGCATCGTGCGCCGCATGTTCTGCATGGTGTTTCAAACCTGCCCAAATACTTGGCTTAATCATCTGAAAGAAATCAATCCAGTGACCAAATAAAACCACTACTGCTATAAAAGTCAGTGAACCTGCTTTCCATTTTGTAGAGTTCCGAATCAGAACAAAAAACGGTAAAACAAAGTTGATGAGGATATTTCCGTAAAATAAGACGGGGAAATGGTCCATTCTGTTTTTGAAATATATGGTCTCCTCCCCTACGTTTGCATACCAAATTAACATAAATTGGGAAAACCATACATAAGTCCAAAAAATACTGAATGCAAAAATATATTTACCTAAATCGTGCAAGTGGTGCTTATTCAAATGCCCCATATAGCCCTGACTACGCAGATATAGAATAACCAAAGTCAAAATACACATCGCAGATACCAACCAGCTTGCCGAAGTGTACCAGGCAAACATTGTACTGTACCAGTGAGAATCAATAGACATCACCCACAACCATATACAAAATGCGCTACTAAATGCTCCTACTGGCAACAAAATAGCTGCCCACAATTTCAGTTTTTTATAATTTTTCAAACCGCCTTCCGTATCTTCTGCTACAGAGGCACGGCGCATAAAATACGCAATAGCTGCCCAAGCTAATAATACAAAAACAGTTACGGCAGTATAAGTTGTTTTGTTCAACAAACCAGATTTTCCTGCAATGATTTTATCGTAATTCGGATGCGTAGGGTCTGTAATACCTTCCTGCGCCCAGTGGTACAGGTGATGCCAGCCGCCATAAAGTCCTGCGACAATAACCAAGAGGAGAATAAGTCCAATTGGCAAAAACAAAGTCATCGCTTCAACTATCCGTTTGAAACCAATGTGCCAGCCAGAATACCCAATCGTATGCGCTGCCAGCCAATACAGACCAATAAACGAGATACCTGTGAAAAATACACTATTGTGTAAAAAATTCGTCCAGAACCGCTCGTGGTGTGGTGTTGCGGTATCTCCTATATAGGTCAAGACAAGGCAAATCGCTCCTAAAGCCATTAAAGCCAGGAAAAATGTCTTCTGTTTACCCGTAAATGTGAACTGTTGTTCCATGATTATATGTTCGAATTCAGGTTAGTCAAAACCTAAAAAAAATTTCAAATAATGCGCTTCTCCGCAATATGGTTTTAGTTGATGATCTCTACTTCTGTTCTTCTGTTCTCTGCTCTTCCTTCGCTGGTATCGTTGCTGGCTACAGGACTATCTGCTCCATAACCTACCGATTCCAAACGACTCGCGTCAATGCCTTTTCCAGTCAGATAATTCAGCACTGATGCTGCACGAGCTTCAGAAAGTGTTTTATTTTTCGCAGGATCTCCAATACTATCTGTATGACCACCTACTCTAAGTTTGATGTTGGCATTTTCCGTAAGGATACTCGCCAGTCCATCTAATTCTGTATAAGAACTACTTTTCAGCGTAGCTGAAGAAGTACGGAATTTTACATTTTTTAATGCTATAGAACCACCACCTGAACTAATCATTTCCGTCAGTGCAGAAAGTCCCGCACTAACTGGAGCTTTATTGACCGGTGCAGCAGTAGGTGTTGCAACAGGCAGATATTCGCGTCCCTGTGATTTTGCCTGCATAGAACGGATGTAGTGGATCACCTGCCAGCGTTCTTCGTAAGATAACTTATCCGCATAGTTGCCCATCATATTTTTACCATGCATGATCGCATGGTAATAACGTCCGTCAGCAGCACTGATAAATTCATCGCTTAAATAGCTACTTGGCTGTGCTGGATAAGCACCATTTTCTACAATGACACCACCAGCTTCGCCTTTTGCACCATGACAAACTGCACAATATATCGTGTATAATTCTTTACCCTGCGCCAGTCCTTTTTCTGTAATTGGAAATGGATTGGTTAAATCAGGATCAGCCGTTGCTGCTGCACGATCTTCTTCTGTGTCATTATAGTAATAAGGCTTAGTCTGATTACCTCGAGCAATCGTACCCGCTACTGGTTTACGTGGCTTTGAGAATTCCATCAACTCCTCATCAGTTCCCCAGGTATTCTGGCGATAGTAGTTGTGTGTCATTGCCTCATAAGCAACGGAGTGAGCCATATCCGGCATATATTCGTGTCCGGTTTCATTGCCTGAAGACTGGCTACAGGAAGTCATTATTAGCGCGAAAGCTAATAAGACCAAAAAACCAGTTAAATAATTTGTACTCTTCATTATATAGTTTTTCTGTTCACTTCTGCTCCAGTGCCATCGAAGAAAGCAGAATATTTTTCAACGTCAATTTGCGACATGCCTGTGGTATCAAAAGCCAGGCAAAATTTGTCGTCTGTAATACGGTCATCCAATATCGTCGCACCTGATCCAAATGGTCCTAAACCACAGACAACATAAAAGGTAACCACCATACCAACCGCAGCAAATAATACCGTCAACTCGAAAGTAATCGGTACAAAAGCCGGAAAAGAAAAGTAAGGCTTACCCCCAAAGATAATCGGCCAGTCGCGTGTAAACACCCAAGTCATTACGCCTAGTGCAGTCAGTGTTCCCAATGCACCATAAACAAAACCAGCGATGTGCAAACGAGATTCCGACAACTCCATGACGTCATCCAGTCCGTGTACCGGAAAGGGCGTATATACATCCATGATGTCCAGACGCGCTGCTTTTGCCTTTTCAATGGCAGCAAACAGATCATTTTCATCATCGTATAAACCGTATAATACTTCTTTGCTCATTATATTAAAATTCAAATTCAAAATTCAAACTCAAACTCAATTTGTATTTGACATCTGAGTTTTTATTTGTGCCGACAATTATCGGAATTATTTTTTAATGGTGGTCGTCATGCCCGTTGGTATGCTTACCAGACTTTACATCATTATAAAAATCTTTATATTTTTGGTCTGCATCGTGTCCTGTGTATTGGTCACCAGCACCTTTTACAATATGCTTAATCTCTGCAATAGCAACTACAGGGGCAACTCTTACAAAAATCAGGAACAAGACGAAGAAAATACCAATCGTTCCGATAAAAATACCGACCTCTATCCAACTCGGCGAGTACATGCTCCAACTTGAAGGCAGGTAATCTCTGTGCAATGAAATCACAATAATTACAAAACGCTCAAACCACATTCCGATATTGATAAAAATAGACAATACAAATGTGAAGGCAACATTACGGCGCAATTTCTTAGACCAGAAGAACTGTGGAGTAATCACATTACAAGTCATCATCGCTGCATAAGCCCACCAGTAAGGTCCTAATGCTCTATTATAAAATGCAAACTGCTCATACACATAACCTGAATACCAGGCAATAAACAACTCTGTCAAGTAAGCGACCCCTACAATGGATCCTGTCAGTACGATAATTTTATTCATCGACTCAATGTGTCCTACTGTAATGTACTCTTCCAGTCCCAATACTTTTCTGGTAATAATCATCAAGGTTAATACCATGGCAAAACCAGAGAAGATGGCACCAGCTACGAAGTAAGGCGGAAAGATGGTCGTGTGCCAACCAGGAATAACTGAAGTGGCGAAATCGAAACTTACAATCGTGTGTACAGAAAGTACCAGTGGTGTTGCAAGTCCTGCCAAAACCAATGACAGCGACTCATGACGTTGCCAGTGCTTGGCTGCACCTGTCCAACCCATAGCCAGTGTAGCGTATATTTTTTTACGAATGCCTGTCGCACGGTCACGAACAGTGGCAAAATCAGGCACCAGCCCCGTGTACCAGAACAAGAGCGATACCGTAAAATAAGTACTGATCGCAAAAACGTCCCAGAGTAGTGGTGAGTTGAAGTTCACCCAAAGCGGTCCTCGTGTATTTGGATATGGAAAGATGAAAATTGCTAACCAGACCCGTCCCATGTGAATAATCGGAAACAAGCCGGCACAGATTACTGCAAAGATTGTCATCGCCTCTGCTGCACGGTTTACTCCAGTACGCCATTTCTGACGAAACAGGAGGAGGATAGCCGAGATCAGTGTACCGGCATGACCGATTCCAATCCACCAAACGAAGTTGGTGATATCCCATCCCCAACCAATCGTTCTGTTCAGATTCCATTCGCCGATACCGTTCCAAATAGTCAGTAAAATACAGACGACACCGAATACTGCCAGAGCAACAGAGACCAAAAAGCCAGCAACCCAGGCTACTCCAGGCACTTTCTCGGTAGGCGAGCAAATGTCTTCTGTAATCTGGTGGTAGCTTTTTCTGCCCTGCACTAAGGGTTCCCTAACGGGAGCTATAACCGGATGATGCATTTCTATTTAATTTGTATTATAATTCAGACTGTTCAACAATCTGAATAAATTAGTTTATTCATTCGTCAGTTTAAGCCAAATTAGCTCAACTGCTCATTTTTATTCGTGACTTTCGTCAAATATCCAACAGATGCACGAGTGTTTACTTCCTCTAATACAAAGTAGTTGCGCTCGTTTTCCCAATCTTTAACAACCTGGCTTTCTTTGTTGTTGGTATCTCCAAAAACAATGGCACCTGTCGGGCAGGCAGCTTGACAAGCGACCACTATATCGCCGTCTTTCATTTTGCGTTGCTCTGTTTTAGCAGTCAGTTTGGATTCCTGAATACGTTGTACACAGAAGCTACATTTTTCAATGACTCCACGAGTACGAACAGTAACATCAGGATTGAGTACCATACGAGTCAGGTTGTCTGCCATATACATGGTATCTCCATCTTTATCAGAATCCAGCTTGCTTTCATTCCAAGGGAACAAATCCGTCTGGTTATAATCAAGCCAGTTGAAACGACGTACTTTGTATGGACAGTTATTTGCGCAATAGCGCGTACCAATACAACGATTATAAGTCATCTGGTTCAGTCCTTCCGAACTGTGGTTGGTCGCAGCTACCGGACAAACATTCTCACAAGGTGCATTATCACAGTGCTGACACATCATCGGCTGATATACCGCATTTGGATTTTCGGCATCACCGAAAAAATAGCGATCAATACGCAACCAGCTCATTTCGTGTACGCGGTGTACTTCTTTTTTACCCACAATAGGCACGTTGTTCTCTGCCATACATGCTACAGTACAAGCACCGCAACCCGTACAGGCATTCAGATCAACAGACATTCCCCAATGGTGTCCCTGTGAATAAAATTTTTCTTTATATTCTTCGTAAGGATACAGCGTTTGCTGATTCAAATCCTTCTCAAAAAATTCTCTTTTGGCTAATAAGCCTTCTTTTTTAGGTACAGCATCTTTATCCCCATAAATGAATTTTTTCAAATCAGGTAGGTTGGTTTGGTTGATAACAGAACGTTCCGTCAATGAACCTTGAAAACCTTTATACCCCAATGCTTTTTCATCTACATTGATAATTTTACCTTCTTCAGTTCCCATACCTGTGATGCCCATCGTATGGTGTAACTGTACACAGGCGAAGTTTTTCTCCCGACCGATTTTATTGGAAATTTCTCCAGTCGCGTCGTATTGAGTATTGCCTGCTGCATTTACTTTAAGGCTTGGATACAAATCCGAACCGTAATCACTTCCTGCGCCTGCATTCTTGCGTCCCCAGCCCAACTGAACGGTAGCTGTGCCTTCCATTTGACCAAACTGTAAGACAACTGGCATTTTGTATTCTTTGCCATTAATTGTCACATTGACCAAATCACCCGATTTCAAATCATTATAGCCAATAAACTTATTGATACCATCAAATTTGACTGGTACACAAACTACATTTTCCCAGACCACACGAGTTACCGGATCTGGCATTTCGAGTAACCATGGATTATTGGCGTATTGTCCGCCACCTACTGCAATAGATTCTTCTATACTGATTTCCAATGCTGCTGAAGAAGGTTTAGGCAGGGCAGCCGCAGCCGCAGCAAGATCAACATTGCCTACAAAAGAAACAGCACCTCCACCTTTTGAAGCGGTTTCAAATACACCGTTTTGCAGTGCATTATCCCAGAAGCCTCTGAAGCGGGCAAATTCGCTTTGCTGTCCCATTAAGTTCGCTTCCCAGTTTTTCCTTACAAATTCGTAATAAGGCTGCTCGGCTGTTGTATCCAATAAATCGCTGCCTGCCCAAGTCAGTAAAGTTTCTCCAGCAGAACGCGTATTGAATAAAGGTGAAATGGTCGGTTGAATCAGGGAATATTTACCTGCTTTTGGTTCTACATCGCCCCAAGATTCCAACGTGTGGTGATCTGGTGCAACATATTTACATAAAGCTGTTGTCTCATCATTGGTTCCATTAAAGGAAACCGTTAATGGCATATTTTTGAAGGTCGCAACAAACTGATCTGCATAAGGCAAATCAAAAGCAGGATTCGCGCCGCCCATAATAAAGATGGCATTTGTCCCTCTTGCTTCATTGATGAAAGCTTTCAGCTCTTTATCGTTACCTTGACGTTGGTTGGAATAATTCGCCAAGTCGATTGTTGTGCCATAATTGCCGAGTGTTTCATTGATCTTATTGATCAGAATCTGCTCATTGGTATCATTAGAACCACAAATTACCAGTGATGCACCAGCATTTGCCTGCAAGTCTTTAGCGACCTGTGCAATGGCTTGCTGTGCTTTCCCATTGATTTTGCCTGGTGAATTAACCGAAATGCCCAATGCGCTACATAAAGCCGCAATCGCTGCTCCACGCTCAGATGGTTTGATGAGGATACGATTATCCGCATTAGAACCTGTCATTGACATACCGTTCTCAAACTGATAGTGGCGAGACATGGTCGCACCTTCTACTTGATTGATTTTACGATTTTTAACATAATCACCAGCATATTCAACTGGAGAAATCCAAGTACCGAGGAAGTCTGCTCCGAAACTGACAATCACATTAGCTTTGCTAAAATCATAGCCTGGTACAACCCGTTTGCCAAAACACTTTAGATTAGCATCCAATAAGCCAGATGCTGAAACCGGATCGTATTGTAATACTGTTGTATTTGGATAAGCTGTTTTAAATCCATCAATAGCCGCCTTCGTAGAAGGACTCATCAGCGTGTGCGTGATGATTTTGATATTGCTGGCAGGCGTAAGTTTTGACCGAACGGCTCTGTCCAACTCTTCCCAAGTAAGATCTTTACCATCTGTACCTCTTGGTCCTTTCAGTCTGTTCGTGTCATATAACTCCAATACAGAAGCCTGTGCGCGGGCAGATGTTCCACCACGAGTCACAGAGGACATTTTATTTCCTTCAATCTTAATGGGACGTCCTTCCCGTGTTTTCACCAATACTGCACAGTAATCACCGCCTTTGACGAAGCTACTTGCATAATAATTGGCAACACCCGGAACAATCGCATCAGGTTTTGTGATATAAGGAATGGCTTTTTTTACTGGTATTTCACAACCAGCAGCTACTGTAGCAGCACCCAAACCAAAACCGAGATACTTAAGGAAATCACGTCGATTTGAGTGTGCTTTTTTCAGACTGTCTTCATCAGCAAGTCCTTCAACCAGGTTTTTTTCTACAAATTCCTGTTTTTGGCTGCTCTGAAACTCAGCATCGTTGTTTAGCTCTTCAACGCCTACCCAGACTTTATTATCTTGTTTCATAATATATTATGAGAATTATTATTCTAATTTTAGTAATGGCATTTCTGGCACTCCAGTCCGCCTACATCTTCTACTGTGACTTTATCTATTTTACCTGATTTTAGATCTTCGTGGTAATTTTCAAACGTGTCATAATATGGATTGTCTGCAAATTGAACTTCTGTTTCACGGTGACAATTGACACACCAGCCCATAGATAGTGGCGCGTATTGTTTTAATACCGGCATTTCTTCTACTGCACCGTGGCAGGTTTGACATTCTACTCCACCGGCTACTACATGTTGTGCATGGTTGAAGTAAGCATGATCTGGCAGATTGTGAATTCTCACCCATTCGATCGGTGACTGTATATATGATGTGACCTCTGCTAGTTGTTCTTCTGCCTGGTCTTTTTTTATTTTAATGGTATTTCCATCCTTATTAAGGTAGTCGGCTCCAAGCCATGCTTCCATATTAGCAATCAAGGTGTCCTTGTGTATGTTTTCGTAATCTTCGTAGTAAGTACCACTCACGGGGTCGAAACCTGCTGCTGCATAAATTTTTGAAATCTCTCCTTTTCCGTGTTCCGGACCAGCCTTGATGGCTTTATGGCAATTCATACAGGTATTGAGGGCAGGAATGACTGCATGCTTACTACGCCTTGCGCCATCGTGGCAATATTGACAATCTATTTTATTGATGCCTGCGTGCAATTCGTGAGAGAATTTGATGGGCTGCTCAGGCGCGTAGTCCTGCTGACGGCCGAAGCTAACGGCATTTTTCACTGTTGTAAAACCACCAAGTACGACAAGTGCGAATAATACAAAAGTAACTAACCTTTTACTGGTCAGTATTTCTGCAAGTGATTTGCGCTGAACGGCTTGTCCGGCTTTCACATCAGCCAGATGATTTAGGTTTGCTGTGATACGGGTGAGTACTAGTGCCAATGTTGCGAGGATACCAAATAATAATAGGTAGAGCCAGTTGTTACCACTGGTAGGTTCTCCGTTTACTACTTCTGTAGTCGTTCCAGGGTCTGGTGCCCCAATCCCTGTTCCTGTGTACATTTCATCTACATAAAGCAGAATGTCATCAATATTCTCATTAGTGAGATTTGGAAATGCCTGCATGACAGATTTGTTCCATTTGCTAAACAGCTTATTTGCGTAAGCATCGCCAGAAGCAATGACCTCTCCTGAATTACGTACCCAATTATAAAGCAATTCTTCCCGACCTTCCCAGCGTTCTTGTACACCACCAAGCGCAGGCCCAGTCATATCTGCCTTCATATTCTTGGTGTGGCAGGTCGCGCAATTTGCCTTAAATAAGGACTGACCGTTCTTCGCATCCGGTGCTGCAATGGTGAGTAATGAACAACAAAGCAGTGCTATTGTAACTAAAACTTTGGTATTCAGTAATTTGTATATCATCTTGTGTAAATTGTACTCAAATATCTAATTAGCTATTTACTAAAATCACGGCAAAAATACGATTCCGATTGCTTTTTAACAATGCTTAAACACTATTGAAACTTATTTAGAAACAGTCTAAACAACAAAGGGCTTAACAATTTATTAACTTGCCGCGATTCAGTTCTTATTATGTACGTTTATTCTAAATTAAAGTTGGTGTATTTCAGATATATATATGTTGATTTTTTTTGGGGGGTTGATGGGGTCTGTGTTGTCGTGTTGATGTGTTGTCGTGTTGATGTGTTGTCGTGTTGATGTAGAGTTTTGGGTGGCGCATCGGGGCGTTTTTTTTAATCACTAATCCCGATAGCTATCGTGGAGAAGGGGCACTAAGAAAGGGATAATTGGGGCTTGCGCTGTCTTCGGCTTCGCTCAGACAACTGAATTGCATTTCGACTGCGCTCAATACGGGCTGTTGGTTGAGCGATTATTAGTGTTGTCCTCGACTCCGCTCGGAGAACCGAATTTCAGTTGGTTGAGCGGAGTCGAAACCAACTAGGGCAAACGCATCAAATTAAAAAGCAACCTGAGTCGTCTGACGATTCAATTTATTCAGAAGTTCATCGTCCTGGAAATCATCATACGTGTGGATAAGCAACCATCGTCAGCCGACTTTTCTTCTTCATTTTCCAAATTTAAATTTAATGCGGTGTTCAAAGTATGGAATAGTCGGCAGACGAAGGATTTGATTAAAATTA
>CALFBH010000133.1 GCA_937951615.1 uncultured Saprospiraceae bacterium
AACGGCTAAAAATATGAAAAAACTTGAAACGACCATTGACAGACTTGATGACACTATTGGAAAGTGGTTTATTGATATTTGTCCAGAAAAGATACAAAACAAATTATTTTCTGGCTAATTATCTTTTACGACTTGCCTAAACTCAAGGAGTCACATCTTTCTGGCTGCACCTCGGAGAGTTGGAAAAACTTCCATTATGCGTCATTTAGAAGATTACCCAAAAGATAATTATTGCTTTATCTATGTGATGCTGGAAGATGTTTATGAGGTAGAAGTATTCTATTATGAGTTGATGAAATCATTGCTGGAAAGTAAGGCACTATCAGAGAAGTCTAAGAAATCAAAGCGACTAAGAGATGCTAAAGATGCCTTAATTGGACGCATCAAAAAACTGAAAATTCCAGTAATTGGAGAGATTGAGTTGAGTCAAACTGATGAAACGTCTTATCAGAATGAATTTGATGATTTACTCAATGAATTAGATGGAGATGATACACAGATTATTTTTATGCTGGATGAGTTTCCGCAGACATTGGAGAACATCAAAGCAAGACACGGAAAAAATACTGCCGAACAATTTTTGCAGAAATGCAGAAAACAAAGACAAACCTGCCCACAAAATATTCGCTTTATTTATACAGGGTCTATTGGACTGCCTCATGTGGTTCGTGGGATTACAGGGGCGAATATTATCAATGATTTGAATACTGTAGAAGTACCACCTTTATCTATAGTAGAGGCAGAAGATATGGCGGCTAAAATTTTAAATACTTATGGGGTGGCATACGAACCAGATATGATTGCATATTTAATGAAGCGTTTACAATGGCTAATCCCGTTTCATTTGCAATTAGCCTTACAGGAAGTCATTGATATTTACGAAGAAGAAAACAGAACAATTATAAAAGACGATATTGACCTAGTGCTGAAAAGGCTGCTACATGTTCGCAATGACCGCTATTTTGCTCAATATAAAGAGCGACTAAAAAAATCGTTTCCCAATGAAAAAACCTTCGATAAAGTTATTGAACTACTCAATTATATCGCACAACATAACTCCATTACCAAACCGGAAAGCCTGAACTTGCTAAGTAATACAGCAGACGATTATGACCGTATTATGGAATCATTGCAATTTGATGGTTATATTCTCTTTTCCGAAGAAAAAAACGTTTATCAATTTACTTCCCAGCTACTTTGCATGTGGTGGAAGAAATTTGTTGCAAAATAAAAATAAGATGATAAAAACAGTAGATAGTATATACAATCCAAGCCAATTAACAAAGGAAGAACTTATAGACCGCTTTGTGGTGCGGCAGCAATTATTTGAAAAGCTGTACCGACATATTAGCGAAGCGAAAATGGAAGTTCCAGAAGAACATCTGCTCATTGTGGGACAAAGAGGCATGGGGAAAACAACTTTGCTGCTTCGTCTGGCTTATGAAGTGGAAGATGATGAAAAACTCAATAATTGGCTGATTCCCATAACATTCAACGAAGAGCAGTATAATATTCGTAAACTATACAATCTTTGGGAAGAAACCGCCCGTAATCTTGCTGATAAGGATGCAGGTTTTATGGGTTTATTTGATGAAATGGATGCCTTGTATACTAATAGTGCTGAAGAAGAACGGTATGAAAAACTGATTTTTGACTTAATGATAGAAAAACTGAGAAGTCAGAAAAAGAAAATTGTATTGTTCATCGACAACTTTAACGTCTTATTAAAAAAAATCGATAAGCAGGAAAGTCAGCGACTACGCAAAATCCTGAGTACCTGTCCTGACATAAGAATAGTGGCGGCTTCTCCTATTGTTATAAGCGAAATCTACGATTATAAACATCCATTGATGGAGCAACTCAAAACCTTTTATTTAAAAGGCTTGGACGAGGAAAGTACCTTTCGTCTGCTTCGCAAATTGGGCGAATCTTATAAGCAAGAAGAAGTAGAAGACCTACTAGAAAATTACCAAGGAAGAGTAGAAACCCTTCGCCGTATCACAGGCGGCATTATTCGTACCAATGTGTTATTATTTGAAATATTTGTAGATGAACGCAAAGGCAATGTCTTTCAGGATTTAGAGCGTTTGCTGGACAGGGTAACACCATTATATAAAGACCGCACAGATGATTTGCCTAAAAATCAGCAAGTAATTATTGACGCCATCGCTTTACACTGGGATGCTGCATCTACCAAAGACATCAGAGAGCGTACTCGACTGGAAAGCAAAGTCATCTCTGCTCAGTTGGGACAATTAGCTAAAAATGACTGGATAGAAGTCATCCCGACTAGCACCAAAAATCACCTATATCGACTAAAAGAACGCTTTTATAATATCTGGTATCTAATGCGAAACGGGCGAAAACAAGACTCACAGCGTGTTGTCTGGTTGGTTAAATTCCTGGATGACTGGCTCGGACCGAATGGTTTAAAGTCGCGCCTTGAGAAGTTGAAAGATTGTTTTTCAAGTGGAGAATATGATGAAAAAGGGGCTTTTTATATGACGGAGGCTTTGATTCGGACTTCGCATATTACTCTAAATCAGGAACAAGAATTACTGAATGCTGCTAAGGTTTTTTTGGAGGGAAAAAACTCTGCTTTAGCTGGCAGATTGTCTAAGTCTGATTTCGAATTATCAGAGGAGATAGGAAGGTATATCGCCAATAATAACTATAAAATGGCCTTGCAACTACTTCAAAATATAAAGCGCAAAACTCGGGTAATCAGATGTTCATTTGGTATGTGTTACATGAATATGGAGAGCTATGAGGAGGCAGAGAAATATCACCTTAATGCAGTAGGCAATGGCTACCGAAGCTTTGAGGATGAAGTAATACAGCATTACTATAAAGACTGGTTTGAAGAAATGAAGGTAGAAGAGAAACGAACAGTATTGAATGAAATAAGAAGGATATATCTGGAATCACTTAATTGCTTGGCACATATTTACCACTACGAATTAATTGACTTTCAAAAAGCAGAAAAATACTATAAAAAAGCAATAGAAATAAAAGATGATGATTTGGAGTCATTAACTGGATTGGGAGCATTATATAGAGGACAAAACAGGTATGAAGAAGCAGAAAAAATAAAAGAAGAAATGCTCTACAGTGAAGAGTTTGTCAATAATGAAAAAATGTTTTATAGTTTTATACTGGCATTTATTACTATTGACGAATTAGCTTTTCTATATGATTATTTTGAAAGTGAATTTTCGAAGAAGCATCGTCTAAAAGATAATTATAAAACTTTATGGTATGCTGTAATCTATTTCTTAAAAGGAAAGAATTCTGATGAATATTTAAGAAGTGGTCCCGAATTACAACAAACGCTTGATGAAACGATAAAAACTATAAAGGAACTCAAAAGTTCTAAGGCATTTACCAAAATAGCCGCCGAACCCAACGAAAGCAAAAACTACGGCAAATAAAAAGCAGTCATCTTTACCTTGATTCATGGGATTCACTTGATTATCCATGATTTGTAATCTCTCCGAGATTACCTATGTGTTAATAATCATGGCAATCAAGCAAATCCTTAAAAATCAAGGTAAAGACAACTGGATTACTTACATAAAAAACAAAACCATGAAATACAAAGACCTCACTCACAAAATCATCGGTTGTGCAATGGAAGTACACAGCCATCTGGGCAATGGCTTTCAGGAAGTCATTTATCAACGCGCCCTGGCTTATGAGATGAAATTACAGGGGTTGAGTTTTGCCAGAGAATTTGAAATGCAAGTCTGGTACAAAAACTTACAGGTTGGCACAAGGCGGGTAGATTTTTTAGTAGAAGAATACATTAGCACAGAAATAAAAGCCGTCAAGCAGATGGATGATGGAAATTTGGCGCAAGGCATGAATTATCTGGAATGTTATAATTTGGAAATCGGATTGCTGATTAATTTTGGGGCAAGAAGTCTGCAATTCAAACGTTTGCACAACAACAAATACGACCCTGACCGTATCAATCCTAAGTATCCGATGGATATGTAAGCTGTCCTTACCTTGATTTTGAAGGATTCGATTGATTGCCATGATTTTCATAGAGATAATCTCTCCGAGATTATGAATCAAGGCTAATCAGGTAAATCCCAAAAATCAAGGTAAAGACAACTGAAAATTGTGTATTTTTGTACTCAAATACTACTACATCATGCAGACAACCATAACTAAAACCGACCTCCGAACACACTTCGCCCGATTTCGCAAACACATCATTGGAGAAGAAGCTGAATTTGACTCGCCTTATGGCAGAAAAAAAATTCTCTATGCCGACTGGATTGCTAGTGGGCGACTATATGGGCCGATTGAAGATACCATGCGCGACAAGATTGCTCCACTAGTGGGCAACACGCATACGGAGACCACTATCACAGGAACTTCTATGACACTGGCTTATCACGAAGCCCGCGAAATTATCAAGCGGCATGTGAAAGCGACGGAGCATGACATTATTGTTACGACAGGTTCGGGGATGACAGGTGTAGTGAATAAATTTCAGCGCATACTGGGTTTAAAAGTTTGCGAAAAGCTGGAAAAATATCTAAGTATTCCCAAAGAAGAACGTCCTATTGTGTTTGTTACACACATGGAGCATCACTCCAACCATACCTCCTGGTTGGAAACCATTGCTGATGTGGAATGTGTCCTGCCAGATGAAAACGGGCTGTTTAATATGGCTCATTTTGAGGAATTGCTGACAAAATATAAGGGTAGAAAAACCAAAATAGCAGCCGTAACGTCCTGCTCAAATGTAACTGGTGTTTTTACGCCTTATCATGAGATTGCACGACGGATGCACGAGACTGGCGGCTATTGTTTTGTCGATTTCGCCTGCTCTGCACCTTATGTAGATATCAATATGCACCCCGATGATCCATTGGAAAAACTGGATGCTATCTATTTTTCTCCGCATAAATTTCTGGGCGGTCCAGGTACTCCTGGTGTGCTGGTTTTTTGTTCCACTTTATATTCCAATAAAATTCCTGACAATCCAGGCGGCGGAACAGTAAATTGGACAAATCCCTGGGGTGAGCATAGTTTTCTGGAGAATATTGAAGCACGGGAAGATGGTGGCACTCCGGCTTTTCTTCAAACCATTCGCGCTGCTTTGAGCATTCGACTGAAAGAAGAAATGGGCGTAGCAAATATTCTGGAACGTGAGCATGAGTTGATACAGCGTATTTTTACTGCCTTTCGGCAAATGCCTTCCTTGCATATTCTGGCTGATAATGTAGAAGAACGCCTCGGTGCGATTTCTTTTTATATTGATGACTTACATTATAACCTTGGCGTAAAAATACTAAACGACCGTTATGGAATTCAGGTACGAGGCGGCTGTTCTTGTGCTGGAACTTATGGGCATTACCTGCTTAATGTTTCGGAACACTATTCCAATAGCATCACCTGTAAAATAGACGGTGGAGACTTGGCAGCAAAGCCAGGCTGGATTAGACTGTCACTTCATCCTACTATGTCGGATGAAGATATATCGACAATTATTCAGGCAGTTGGAGAACTAGAGCAGCACCATAAAGCCTGGGCAAATGACTATCGTTATGATCCTTGTACCAATGAATTTGCGCATTTACATGCAAATGAAGCCGACAAGAAACGAGTATTGAGTTGGTTTGAATAAAAGGACAAGAAAAAAGATTTGAAAAATAAAAGACCTGACAGATTTTAGAAATCTGCCAGGTCTTATTTGGTTTTGTAGTAGTTTGTTGCGATGTCTTAGATCGAACCTTAGTAAGACTTTAATACCCTTGAAGCTTTTCCATTATTTTCTGTCCAGCGTCCTTTATCGTTTCCATTTACATCGCCGTCCATATTATAATCTGCATTTGAATAGATGTAAGAATCGCCATTCACGGGCTTCCAAACTCCCTTATCAAATCCAGTAATATCATAACTAATCTGATCACTATTCTGATCGCCATCTCCGGTATGCATGACCCATACTCCAGAAATCATAGGGGTTTGCCCAAAGCCAAGATCATCTGATACGGTATAAGAATCTTGTACTGAAAAATCATATTTCAATTCACAACTTTCTGTATTGACCATTTGTGGCGTCATAATCCCCATGTGGTTTCTGTGTTCGATAATCACATACATAGGAATTGCACTATTGGAAGCAAAAAGATTTGAATTTGGGTATACGATACGACCATTTTCGAGCAGAAGCCCTGCAGCGCGTTTGACCTCATCTGCGGGATCAGGACTAGCACGGAAGGATGTTAATACCCAATCGACCACCTTTTTGCCATCATTATCTGCTTCAATCGCTTCATAGTCGATGTTTGTCCAGCCTAAGCCTTCCTGCCCATAATAATTCCATGGAGCCTGACTATAGGGCTGTCCCGCAGGCGTTCCGGCATTCTGTCCAGGTAATAAATCCAAATCATTGAGTTTCGGAATCATTCTACCTTCTGTTGCATCATAAGCACCTTCCAATAAAACAGAAATTTGGAGATCTATATATTCTTTGGGAGAAAACAAGGTGGAAGTAGAAAAACCAGACGCTCCATCCGCACAGGTTTGTTTGACCTGAAATTCATAGTCTCCTGTGGGCATGTTTTCTAATAAGAATGAATTTGATTGGGCATAATAATTCGTCCAGTTCAGGCTTCCAATAGGACGTACTCGAACCTCATAACCATTTAGGGAAGCTCCTTGCCAGCTAAGGTTGGCAGTCGTGCAGCTTACTTCTGCATTCAATTCACTTGGCTTGCCTATAAAACACGCTGGCGAAGTATTAAATTTATTGGAAATTGCACCAATGGTTGCTGAAGAAAAATAAAATGCTCCAGGCTGTACACCCGGACACATGATAGATCCTGTACCGCCACAAGCTTCACCATGACTATGAGAACCGCCGAGGTTATGCCCGATTTCGTGTGCCGTTAATACAAAGCGGCTGTATGCAAAATCGCCAATATTTTGAGAAACACCATAAGAGAAAGAGGGCGTTGTACAGGTTGCACCAACATAAGCAATGCCAATAGTTGACCCTTCTATATCTTTTCCTGTCCATAAGTGTGCGACATCGCGCGGTATATTATCCATATTTTGTTCCCAATGGGTTCTGAAACCAGACAAAATATAAGTCGATACACTATCAACGTAAGGGTCATTTGACGTGGCAAATGCACGCTGGTAAGTGACTTGAATATCAAGTTGGAATGCCTGACTATATGCCCCTTCTACCTCATTAAGAATACTTAGGATAAGGTCATTTGTACCTGTTCCATATAATTGATAATACTCATAATCAGCTTCTGTGGCTATTTCCAATTGCAGGCAGCTTCCTGTAGTCAGTGTTTTCTCCTGCTGCTCTTTATCTATCATGTCCATGCCCTTGTCTAAACGAGTTGCTGCACAGGAATAAGTTGATTTGGTGGTCACACTGCCCGCATTATACACTATAAATTCTGTTGAGCTATCCTTCGTGAAATTACGAAGGGGTTCGACAAACCAGACTTCGCCGCCCTCTTTAATATAACCAGAAATATAATCTTCTTTGATGGTTAGGCGAACCATGTTTTCTGTATTTCCATTGCAATAGCCTTTATAGGTATGTACAGCAGAATTGGGCATAAGTTTTTGTCCCTTATCAGTCGCAATGATAGACACATAAGAAGGTGCTCTAAGGTCATTGGGGGACAATACAATATTCCATGCGTGGCGTACACCGATATTGAGTTCAATTTGTGCATTGCCCGATGATTTTTTAGCGGTCTGATTCAGCGTTGACATATCCATTGAAAAAATCAGATAGTCACTTAGAAAATCATTTAAGATTGTCGGGTGTTTTTCCAAAACCTGAGTTTTGATGTTTTTTTGTGCGAAGGTCGTCCCAAACAGGAAGACTACAAATACAAGAGTAACGAAATGTTTCATGTTAAGTTGATAAATGGTTAAGGTAATAGTTGGATTGTTTTCTGCGCAGCAATTGAATAGTTGGATTTCGATTGCTTTGCAGTGTGGTCACGGTTGAAACTTCGTTGGGTTTGAGCGTTTGTTATGCTCTCTGCCACTCTACTTTTAGAATGGCTTCTTTGCTTGATTTTGTTTTTGCCTGTCACAAATTATTTAGATTTGTTGTTTGCAAATTACAGGAAAAGTGTTAGACTCCCAACTTATTAAAATATTTAATTACAAATAATAATCTATTTTTCAATTGTTTACGCACTTAAGCCCCTGAAATAGCTTTGCTTACATATACAAAGCATTCCAGACCTGCATCAGTCAAAAAAATATGACAATAATACAAACTAGTGGTATTGACCTTAGATTGGCAATCTAAGGTGGGAGCATGTGGAATCAAAAAATAGCTTTCCTAACGGAATGACTCTTGTTGGGTAAGAGCATTAAACTAATAAATGGATGTGCGAGGAGCGTTTTATGTCACTGTTTTAAAGTGACCTGTCTAAAATGGTAAATCGTCTAATTGCTCATTACTACCTTGTGGTTCATCGGAGGCACTTGGGAACTCGGTAGTTTCGGTTTGTGCTTGCGGAGGAGGTGGGCTACTATTGGCAGCAGCTCCTTGTTGAAGGCGCCAGGCATTCAAATTGGTAAAATACTTACCTTGCCACTCTCTTCCTTGAAGATCAAACGATACTTGTAATTCGTCGCCAACGTTGTAGGAATCGAGTGCGGCAGTTTTGTCTTGCAATAATTGGAACTTAACATGTTGCGGATACATTCCATTAGCAATTTCCAAAACAAATTCCCGTTTCTTAAAGGTCTCCTTGACCTGAACGGTATCGTACTTGATGTGTAATTTTCCACTGACTTCGAATGACATATTCTCTTTTTTTTAGAATATTGAGATAACTTAGGAAGGATAGAAAAGTAAGTTCCTTAATTGTTTTCTCTAAATCTGATACAAAGTAAATACTTGATAGTCAATTAACCAACAAATCGGTGAAAAAATAAAGATAAAAAAAAGCGAATAACGGACTTTTGATGCCGCTATTCGCTATTCTTCATTCAATTTTGGTGTTTAAACGAGTTTTATTACAACTTATAAACATCCATTGGACTGTCGCAAAACACTGCCCGTTTACCTTTTATGGCTATCGGAGCGCGAAAAAGTTGTGGATTTCTTAAAAGTACATTCAGCCAATCTTCTTCATCAAATTCACGTCCACGAATATGTTCTTGATAATACGGATGAGCTTTATTGAGCATTTGTTTAGGATGCATCTCCAGTCGATCAATAATCTGGCGAAGCATTGTTGTTGTAGCTGGTGTGCTATTATAGGCATGAGACCGCACATGGGGCGTAATGCTTTTGGCATAAGCCAGTGTCTTTCTATCTGAAGAAGATTCAGGGTTATAGTAGAGCAAAATTTCGTTTTCGTGAACTCTCATAAGCGATACATATTATTTGCGTAAAATGTAAATGTATCGCATTTTTATTTATAATCAAAATAAAAAATTACATTTAACTGATATTGTGGTGAATAATTTTATGAAGAATTATTAATTGGAAATATAATTTCTTAGATTCAACCAATAAATGCAACGGCATTTTTTTTAGTTGAAAAAACAAGTCCATCGTTCTTTTTTGCCTAGGCAAAAAAGAACGATGGACTTGTGGCGCAAATTTTTCCTCTTATCTTTGGTTTTACAACAAGCCAA
>CALFBH010000134.1 GCA_937951615.1 uncultured Saprospiraceae bacterium
GAAAAAAACAAATTCCAAAAAAGAAAAAATTGTGTTGATGTGAGAAATGTGTTAATGTGTTGTGGTGTTAATGTGTTGATGTAATTTGTTTTGCGAATGTAGCGATAATTCATGAATTATCGCTACATCCGCAAAACAAACACGACAACACGACAACACGACAACACGACAACACGACAACACGACAACACGACAACACGACAACACGAACAATGGCAAAAAAGAAAAAATATTACGTCGTATGGGAAGGCAATGATACCGGAATTTTTGATTCCTGGACAGACTGCCAACTCCAAATCAAAGGCTACCCAGGAGCAAGATACAAGTCCTTCAAAACTGAAGCAGAAGCCAAAGCCGCTTATCATGACGACATCAGCGAGCATATAGATTATAGTGGAAAAAGTGCAGGAAAAGTCAAACCAAGCCTCTCTTTACTCGATGAAAAAACAAGGGCAGAAATCAACTGGAACAGCATCAGCGTAGACGCCGCTTGTAGTGGAAATCCTGGTGTAATGGAATATCGAGGAGTGATGACACAGGATGCTTCGGAGATCTTTCGACTTGGCCCGTTTCAGTATGGCACGAATAATCTAGGCGAGTTTCTCGCTTTGGTGCATGGACTGGCTTTTCTCAAAAAACAAGGCAGCGATTTACCGATTTATTCCGATTCGCGCACAGCGATGGCTTGGGTACGCAACAAGAAAGTGAAAACCACCATCAAGCGAGTTCGTGCCAATACAAAGATGTTTGAGCTGGTCGATAGGGCAGTCCTGTGGCTGCACAATAATAGCTACACCACAAAAATTATCAAGTGGGAGACCGAAAAATGGGGAGAAATTCCAGCTGATTTTGGACGGAAGTGATTCAGGTTTATTTATATTTCATCCGATAAGCAGCACCAATTTGTCCTTTAGAAATTTTAGTCAGCTTGCGCTTAACCAATTTTTTCTTGAGTGGCTTTAGCAATTGAGTAAACAAAATCCCTTCAATATGGTCATATTCATGCTGGATGACACGGGCATTAAGTCCATCAAATACTTCCTCGTGTTCCACAAAATTCTCATCCATATAACGAAGGCGTAGGACAGCCGGACGACTGACATCGCCACGGATATTCGGAATACTCAGACAACCTTCTTCATACTCCCAAATCTGACCACCTTCTTTCACTTTCTGGGCATTGATAAACACTTTTTTGATGCCTTTATCTTCCTCGCCTTCTTCCATACTCTGCACGGTATCTATCGTGAAAATGCGAATCGGCAAACCAACCTGCGGACCAGCAAGCCCTACACCTTCTGCATTATACATGGTTTCCCACATATTAGCGATAAGCTGCTCCAATTCAGGATAGTCTTTGCTTATCGGCTCACAAACTTTTTTCAGTACAGGTTGCCCGTAGGCGTATATTGGTAAAATCATGTTTTCTTAATGATGAACTTAATGTAGTGATTGGTAATTAGTTGATTGGTGATTAGCCTTGCAAAAACATCAATTACTAATATATGTTATTTTTGTCATGCTGTTGCTTTGTTATTCATTCTTTACTTCACTTCGACATTCAATATTCCGCTGTTCAATATTCGATATTCTCCTAGCCTCGCAGCCCTTCCATATAATCCTGCAAAATCAAAATCGCACTCACCTGATCCACCCGTTCTTTTTCTCGACGCTTTTTCTTTTTGAGACCACTTTGTAAAATAATGCGCTTCGCTTCTATCGACGTCATGCGTTCATCCACTAGTTCGACTGGAATATTGGGGAAAATTTGTTTTAATTTTTCTACAAACTGATACACGAGTTGAGTCGTAGCAGTAGACTTATTATTCATATCCAACGGCTCACCCACAACAAAAGTTGCGACATCTTCCTGCTGCGTATAGTTTTTCAGAAAAGGCATCAATTTTTCATTCGGCACAGTATCTAGTCCGGTCGCAATAATCTGCAAAGGGTCTGACACGGCAATGCCGACCCGTTTTGTTCCATAATCTATCGCCATTATTCTCGACATAAGCGCAAAGGTAAGGTCTTAAATTCCAAAAACAAAAAAAGCAAATTCCAAAACAGTCGATTTCAAGTGCAGAAAAAACTAATTTTTAAAATACTATGCTTAGTTTTGTTCAAATAAAACATAATAATATGGCATTTTTCATAAGTATAATAAAAAACTGCGGCTGTATAACAAATTCCACTATAGCCTTTCAGCAATCCACCCCCTACGCCCCCTCCAAAGGGGGAAATAGACGTCTTTTTATCCCCCTTTGGAGGGAGAATAAGGGGGAGGATAACTGGGAAAAAGTGGTGAAACTGTGTAAGTTGTTATACACAAAAGTCAGTTGCTGGCTGATATTGATGATTTTGACATCAACATTCTCAGTTGCACAAACTCCAGTAGAAACTGGCGATATGGAAACCTGGGACTACGACTCAGGCGGCGATTACTACGAACCAGCAGGCTATTGGGCAACCGCAAACCCAGTATCCAAACTCAGCGCATTAGCTCCCGTCACTACCTTTCGGGAAACCGACAATGTATATGCCGGAATCTATGCCGCTAAGATGGTCACAGGTGTCTTTGTAGCTTTGCCCGTAGCAGGCACGCTGTATACTGGTGAATTTGACGACACACAAATCACAAATCCTGCCGACGCGGTGAAATTGGGCGTGCCTTACACCGACCGACCGACACGCTTTACCGGACATTATATGTATTTTCCTGAAAATGGAGATTCTGCTGCGATTGTCTGCCAATTTACCAAGAACAGTCAGTTGATTGGACAAGGCGCGTTGGTGGTGTATAGTGAGGTGAGCAGCTACACGGCTTTTGATTTGGAAATAGATTATTACACGGCTGATATGCCGGATTCTATGTCGGTGGTATTCTCATCGAGTGCAGGCGGACAGGATTTTATGGCAGAAGCTGGAAGCACACTTTATATTGATGAAGTGGCATTTGAATTTGAAACAGGACTACAAACACCGCTCATGCCGGAAGTGAAAGTCAACTTATATCCCAATCCAACAAGCACCCAACTTTTTCTCAATACAGATGTCTTGTTGAATAATGGCGAGGTGGCGATTTTTGATGTCAAAGGGACCTTGATACAAGAAGAGAAAATGACAGCATTACAAACTGAATTATCTGTACAACATCTGAATGTGGGCATTTATTTTTATCAAATAATGGAGCAAGGACGAATTGTAGCGGCTGGGAAATTTGAAAAACGATGAGCTTTGTTAATGATGAATGATGAACGATAAATGATGAACTTTATAAACGATAAACAAACGATGAATGGTGAATTGAGAGCAAATCAGTCTTTGCGTCTTTGCGTCTTTGCGAGAAAATCCATACAGATATTCTGTGTTATCGGCTTATTACTACTCGTCAATGTGCAGGCAAAAGCACAGATTACATTTTCTTATGGTATAAAAGGAGGGGTAACCATGGGCGCACTAATCGGCAAAATTGACGCTGAAACAAGCAGCGGTGCGCCTGTCTGGAGACCTCATGCGGGACTGTTTGGCGAAATTGCCCTAAATGAAAAATGGGCATTTCGACCAGAGTTGATGTATAATCAGTCGGGCGTGACCTATGCGGAAAACCTGCCACGTACCGATACGTTATTTCCTTTTTATGCGGCTATTGATACCTTTTTTGTTCCGACATTTTATACCTCAGATATTCAGGGCGAGTATGACATGCATTACGTGGAACTGCCTTTGAAAATGGTCTTTTATCTCAATCCGAAAATGGGCTTGACTTTTGGTCTGCGCTTATCCTGGCTAGTGAAGGGCAGCAATATCGGTACGCGGCAGATTGATGTCGGTGAAAATGCTGGACAGCAGGAAAATTATGATTCAGAAGCCGATTATTTGGATGCTTTGTTTACCCGTTCTTTTACAGAATATGATGACGGAAAGACCATTGAAAAATTTGACCTCGGCTGGATGATTGGTTCACAATATCGTTTTACCAATTATTTGTCTGCTTATTTTGATAGCAGTATCGGATTGACCCAGGCGCAAAAACCATCGGAAAATGTGCCTTATGCTTTTCGCAATTTGTATCTATGCATCGGGCTGTCGCTGGACATTGGTGGTCGGGCTGAGGTCGATCGTCAATAGTTGATGGTCGATGGTCGATGGTCGATGGTCGATGGTCGATGGTCGATGGTCGATCGTCAATAGTTGATGGTCGATGGTCGATGGTCGATGGTCGATGGTCGATGGTCGATGGTCGATGGTCGATGGTCGATGGTCGATGGTCGAGTGCCTTTCGGCACTCGACCATATGCTCTTTATGTCCTGCCTATGGACTATGGCCTATGGACTATCGACTATCGACCCAAACCGAACCGAACTACAATTTCCCAACTATAAACTTGAATACAAACAAACTAAATATGAAACCATTTACACTATTTTTATTGCTAGCCCTAAGCGTACTGACCTCTTGCGTCGGGACGGATCCAGCACAATTATTAGAACAAGGAAAAGATAAAATAAAGACTGGCGAGCATCAAGGCGCAATGGCTTTATTTGACCAAGTACTCGAACTGGACGCCAGCAATGCAGACGCTTTTTACCAGCGCGGATTATCGAAACTTGCCCTAGATAACCTAAGTGGCGCAGTGACTGATTTCAGCAGGGCAGCCAATCTGGGTAGCACTGTTCCCGACCTAAAAGGCGTAGCCAGTAGCCTGAATAAAGCAGCACAAGCAGAAATCAATAGCTCCACCGCTTACTACTATAAAGGAACCGCCAAGGGGAGGCTAAAAGACCTGAACGGCGCCATAGCCGACCTCAGTAAAGCCATCCAACTGGATGCTACAAATGACAAGGCTTATGGCAACAGAGGATTAGTTTATCTGCAAAATAATAGTCGGGATGCCGCCTTGTCAGATTTCGATAAAGCCATCACACTCAATCCACAAAACGCCAATAATTTTTATAATCGGGCTATCCTGCATTATAAGGAAGGAGCAGGCGATACGCCCAAAGCTTGTGCCGACTGGAAGCAGGCGGAAGCATTGGGCTTTAAGGACAATAACCGATATTATGAACGATTTTGTAAGGAGTAATGGGAGTTGGAGTGTTGGTGTATTCGTTGCCCTGTACTGGAATAAGTTTACAGTTTTTAAAATGATGACAATGTCCGTAATTTAGTATACGATCCTTTTTATTCAAAAAACAATCATGAAAAACATTATCGCTTTTACCTGCTCACTTTTGTCTTTTTTTGTATTAAATGCACAAACTGCCCAAGATTCACTGACTCAAAAATTAACAAAAATTGCAGAAGGAACAGTCGTCCCAGGCTTCTCAGTTGCGGTGGTCAGTCAAGACAAAATACACTACAAAAAAAGTTTTGGCTACGCAGATATTGCGACTCAAAGACCTTATGAAACCTCTACAATTCAAAACATTGGCTCTACCTCTAAAACCTTCATCGGAGTGGCAATTATGCATGCCGTAGAGCAAGGTTTATTTACCTTAGACACACCGATTAACGACATTTTATCTACAAAAATAATTCATCCAAAATATCCTGAAACGCCTATAACGATTAGACATTTGGCAGCACACACATCAGGAATTAAAGACACAAATAAGTTTTTTATCAAAGACTATGTGCCGATTAATCACACAAAAGCACAACGGAAGGATATGGCATTAGCGCAGAAAATTATATGGAAACTAAGGTCAAAAAGTACATGGATGAGTCTCTCGGAATTTCTCCATGCCTACTTGACTCCAAATGGAGCATACTATTCAAAAAAGAACTTTAAAGATAAGCCAGGAACGGTATATTCCTACACCAACGCAGGCGCAGGATTGGCAGCTTTAGTGCTTCAGGAAGCATCAGGAATGTCTTTTGAAGACTACACTCGAAAATACATTTTTGAACCCATAAAAATGGAAAACACAGGCTGGTCATTTGACAAAGTTGACATGAAAAAGCACGCTACATTATATCACCCTAAAAAAGTGGCTGTTCAGCCTCAATACACGCTTTGTACTTTTCCTGACGGTGGATTATTGACGAGTGTAGATGATTTGGCAGCTTATACACAAGAAGTGTTGCGAATGGTAGCGGGCGAAAGCGCCATCATAACACAAGCGTCTGGTCAAGAAATGATAACAAATAGACTACCAAATAGTAAAAAGAAAAGTGATGCTGGCTATGGCGTATTTTGGGATGTGGCCAAAACTGCCGCAGGTCATGGAGGCAGTGATCCTGGTGCCAATTCGCTGCTCTATTTCTTTCCCGAACAGAATATTGGGGTACTTTTTATTGTCAATATGAGTTTGGACGATAATAAGAAAACAGAGGGAATCTATAGAGATATTTGGAGGACTTTGAGGGGGTATTCTAAGCGTGTTGCAGAGTAACTGTTTAAATAAAAATCTTAAGCTAGAGGAATTAAAAATCCTTGAAAGCATAGCTTGAATCTTATAAAGCATTAACTATAAAAATGGGATTAAATATTGTATTAATCGAACCAGAGATACCTATGAATACAGGAAACATTGGTCGATTAAGTTTGGCCTCTGGATCAAAATTGCATCTCGTAAAACCATTTGGATTCGAATTGACTGACAAGAGAGTAAAAAGAGCTGGATTGGATTATTGGAAGCATATTTCCGTCTTCATTTATGAAAGCATTGATGACTTTTTTGCAAAAAATAAAGGCAAACATTTTGCATACTTCTCTAGTCATGGCACTCAAGATTACTGCACTGTTGACTATAAAGATGATATGTTTCTGGTTTTTGGAAAAGAATCAGTTGGTTTGCCTAAAAACATAATAACAGAACATTCAAATGTAGTATATACTATACCTATTTACAGTACCCATATTCGAAGTTTAAACTTAGCGAATGCTGTTAGCATCGTGGTATATGAAGGTTTACGAAATATAAAAACACATCGGAATAAAAAGTAAATTATAATAATCTGGATGTTTTGTGTGTTTTTGATGAAACGTAAATGCTAACTTCAAAGACAATCTTATAGAAACTGTTTTAAATATGTTCTACAACTTAAAAAGACATGAAAAAATTATTTATGCTCTTCCTGCTATTAAGCAGCATCAATCTATATAGTCAGAATTTCCTGAATGGCGATTTTGAAATTAATACTGCAAGTGTAGATTTAATTAACCTGCCAAATACGGGATTCAATAATGCCATCTCCAACTGTTATGGTTTTGGGACTGGTGGGAATCTTGACATTATAACTTCCGACGTTTATGACGGAGGATCACAAAGTGGACATTGGTTTGTTGGAGTAACTGGAGGTGAAACAGATAGATTGTCTATGGAGCTATCAGGTCCTTTGGTGGCCGGAAATAGCTACAACCTTTCTTTTTATGATAAGGCTTATAATCAATTTCCACCCGATTCAATAAAAGTTGGCTTATCTACAGTAAATAATGACTTAGGAACGCTAATTTATACCAGTAACGATTTGGCCGTGGTAGGTGTCTGGACAGCGCGTACCTTTACCTTTGAAGCGCCTAATAACGGACAATTCATTACGATTTATCAATTAGGTAATATTGGTAACTGGGTTGAAATAGATAATTTCACCATCTCGCCAACAACGAACACTATCGCTGCATCAAACCAGGGAACTGTGCAACTTGTACAAAACCCAGTAGGGGATTATTTGAGATTACATGCTACGCAGTCTATTGCCAATGCAAAAGTTTCGATTTTTTCTTCGTCAGGTCGTCTGCTGCTTAAAGAGCACTTTGGAATAATTGAAGATATTGAACTTAATGTTTCAAATTTGCCTGCTGGATTTTACTATGTTTGTATTGAATCAGATGGCTTTATTCGTAGCCTGAAGCTGGTTAAAAAATAATTCAAGATGAAAATATTTATTCTGATAAATTCTATTCTTCTTAAGTAATTGAACAGAATTATCTATAATTTAAATTTTGAATAAAAAACTAATTGCCAGCGTTTTATATCGTTTTAAACTTAAACTTACTATGAATGCCAAAGCCAGACAATTATTTAAACTTACTTTCATCTCTTCTCATTTTCTTTAGTATAGTAAAGTCCTTCAAAAAACCTCTAAACCAAAGGAATGATAATAAAGGAAAAGCAATAAAACTCAGGATGTTATAATAATATGCGCCAACAAAATCAAAGTGAATCAGGTGCATAATTCCCCGAGTTAAGCCACAGGCATAACATTCAAAGTCAAAAAAGATTCTGGACAAACATATCGCTCTTCCCTTATCAAAGAAATCGACAGGTAATATAAGTAACGCTATCGGGATGGTTACGTATAAAAATAATTTTAAAAACAGGAATTTTCTTACCATGGCTCTAATGCACTGCCGTCCGCTGCGGTCATTTTACCAGTAACGATATTGACAATATCAATTATAGCCCATATACCACATCCGCCAAAAGTCAATAACTGTGCAATGCCGATTCCCATATATCCTAAATAAAAGCGGTGAATACCCAGAACGCCAAGAAACAAGCCTAATAAAAGGGCGATAAGCTGTTGTTTGGGTCCATCTGCATCATTCTTTTTTGCAGCTTTTTTAATTTTTTTCTGTGCAGCTTTTAAAGCAATGACTTCTTTCAGTTTTGGCTTGCGTCCCAAATGCTCCCTCATGTCTTTAGGGGTCATGGTTGTAAAAGTTTCTACAGAAAAGTTAGTTAATAATTCTGCTTGCACTCCTTCTTCTTTCGCTGCTTTCATCGCTTTATTTGCAATTGGAGCTGCCATAATGAATGAAAACGAAAGACAAAAAAGAGCGACTAATAGTAATTGTTTTTTCATGAAAAATTGAATTTAAATGTGTTTAATAAAAATTGTTAAGTGGAAATAACAAGGCAGGGCTAATAGTCCGCCTCACAGACCTACTGGCTGTGAAGCGGAACTTTGTTGTTAAGTTTTTCAAACTTAATGGAAAAACAATCCTAATGGGACAAGAGACTGACTGTTGGAAACCACTTGTATTAATAAATTATTCACTTTCTTAATTCCAAAACCAAATATTATAGTTATAAGAAGAACCGTAGCTTATTTTGGCTTTCAATCGATAAGAATTTCCACCATTATAATATGTAGAACCATTACTACAATTATTATGATTTATTTTGTAGGAATAATTACTACTAGAGTATAGTCTTCTCCAAACTTCTGCTCTGTGACATAGCCCTCCGTATCTTTTTACCAGGACTTTATTACGTGAGCTATACCACGTTCTGTTTCCCGACGCACGATTGTAATCATTTCCTTTAACCTCAATTTTATATCCTATTGCACCTTCTTCCAATACTACATTATTTACATTAAATCCTACGGATGTTCCTCCCGTAAAACTTTCTGCATCTTCGGAAACATTTGAAGTTCTATCATCGGTAGATTGATTTAAGTCTTCGGCTGGTTGCTCAAAAATCGGAACAAGATTAAAATTTGCTTGCTCAATTTCATTCAATAAAGATTCATCATTGCTCGAAGCAGTAATGATTACTTTATTCAGTCCATTTTCGCTGAAAATTTCTAGATCCTTGTCATGGTCAAAGGATAGTTCATTTACATCTTCCACAACATCGGGAAGATCAATTGTATCTTGCTCACAAGAAGTCAAAAATACTGAAACGGCTAATACCGCCAATAGGCTAAAAATGCCTAATTTTAAAGTTTTCATAAAAAAATAATTTAAATTTGTTTAATAAAAATTGTTAAAAAATTGAATGATTGAATACGTCTTTGATTTCACAGCCTACTTTGTAGCTAACATGAGTAAATAAAATGTGCGCTCAACTTGTACTTTTAAGCGGATTGGTCAATGTTGTATCCTTTCATTCTTGTTTAATTGTCGCCGTATTTTGTTGTATATGATGGTACAAATGTATAGCTATCCAGCGTACGAAAAAGTATCAATTTCTTGATTCTTAGATAATACAACTTTAAAAACCGAGCTTCATAAAGTTAAATTTATCTTATATAAAACATTCATTATTAGCTATTTTAACACTTATAATCATTCCTGCCAACTATCGAATATGCAAGGCAGTTTTTACCTTTTTCCCAAAAAATCGACAATGCAAAGTAGTTTTTGAAGCGCCATATTCAGTACCTCATAAAGTACAATAGTGCGGCAATGTCTGCTATCAATGGTTACTTCAGCTAAAAAACTGCTAAACCTGTACACTTGATTTTCCGATTATGCAAAAAAAAAATTAACAATAAATATTTTTATAAAATTTATATTATTAAGTGAATTAGACTATGTTTTTGCCTAAATTGCATCACTCTTTCTACTGATTAATTATACGATTGAACTCAACACACAATTTTTACATTAAGATTTTCATTAAGGAATGGTCAAAAAATAAGTTCCCTGAAACAGGGAAGTTATTTTTTTACCATTCCTAACTTTATTTTCAACATTTTATTTAAAAAATCTTATGTCTAAGAGCTTATTTGATTTGATAAAAACACTTAGCAAAGCAGAAAAGAGAGTATTCTCTGAGAGAATTAAGCAAACAAAACGAATGCATTATTATGCAAAGCTGATTACAGTGTATAGCACGTCCGAGCATTATTCTTCCGAATTAGACCAAAAAATATTCAGGAAGGAAGACGCTAAAATGATGGGTGATTGTAAGTACAAATGCAAACAACTCTTATGTGACTATCTGGTGTCTTTGGAAAAAAATAAAGCAATAGAGCTTCAGATAGAAAAAAAGTATAATGTTGCGCTCATGTTGAAGAACAGAAAGCAATATCCAGAGGCTTTGAAGGTCTTGGAAAAAATTGACAAGTTAGCCACTCAATACGAACTCATATATCTATCTGTCCGAATCAAAACAGCATTAATTAGATTGGCCTATGCGTCATCAGGTGACATTTTTGAAATTGATTCCACATACATTAAGTCGCTTTTTGAAGCTAAAAAGAAAGTAGTCAGACAATTGGGAGAAATAGAACACGCCCTTGACAAAACCAGACTTGCTCTACTCAATTGGCATATAAAGGTAGGTGCAGTCAGAAATGTTCCGGGGACTAAGGTACTTCCAGCGCATCATTTTAAAAACCTGCGAGTTGATTTGGCCGATGCTCAAACCCGATACTATAGTTTTATGGGTGACAAAAACTATCCCAAAGCATTAGACGCACTAAAGCATGTTTTAAGTCTGACAGAAAATAATCTAGAGATCGTTCTTGGTGCAGAGCTATTAAACTTGTCGTATGCTATATATCTTCGTTCTTATTTTGAAATTGAAATTGGAATTGGAATGGGAAGAAAAATTGATTTTCCCAGGATACTGAAAAAGTTCGACCAAATTTCATGTGATACCATTAAGAAAGCAAATGAGTTAATGGATGCAAAAACTATTGCTTATTGCTTGTACAGCTTACATCTAAACAAGCCTTCACTTGCACTTCCTCAGATTCGGGCAAAAGAAGATTTCTTTCAAAATTCCAGTTTCATGGAAGTCACTTACAACTATAATTTAAAATTTTGTGTCATGGTCTATTTCGCCATGAGCAATTGGCAGATGTGTAGAAAATATATTGAAAAAGTAGAAACTTACGGCGTTACAAAATTGACTGGTTCTATCGTGCGCAATATAAAACTGATCAGCATTTATGAACAAAATGACACGCATTATTTCAGTTCCCTGATTCAAAGCGAACTGACCAGACGAAGAAAAAACAAGGTTAAAATAAAGGATTGCTCAGACTTTAATGAATGTGTTTTCAATTTTCTCTATTATCTGGACAAAGATCCTCATGGAGATTTTACGGGCCAACTTAGAAAAATATTAGATAATTTCGACAAGATGTATGCGGAACTTCGTTATATAATTCACTGGATTGTTTACAAAATTCCAGCCTTAAACAACACTGATTACCAGGACTTTCTGAAAGAAAACAATTTCGAACATTACTCCTTCGCTCCTTGTTCAAAGAAAAGCCTGGAAGCAGATTTGCAAATTGGACTTGTTACTCTTTAAAGTGTAACAAGTCTATTCTTATCAGTACTTTAAAGTTTGTAAATAAAGCAAGGCAGGAATATGGGAAAATAAAGCCTTCCTATAAATAGTTTACCAATCAACTCAATAACTCAATCAATCCAATACCCCAAATCAAAAATCAACCCCAAGCGACAAATACAACTGCCCTGGCTGCACCTGCCCCGTCTCCAATCCCCAAGCATAATCTACGCGGACAAAATGCCCGAAAATGATACTTCTTACCCCTAAGCCATAGCCGACCACAATCGGATTGCGGAAATAATTGACCTTTACATTCACGACAGGATTAGTTACAAAAGTCGTGTTCAGTGGATTATCGTCGCTGAATGGCGATAAGCCCTGCCAGGCGGTGCCGGCATCTACAAAAGCAATAGCCTGAAAATTGCGCAGCAGCGAAGAAGAGCGAAATGGGGACTTCATGACGCCACCAAATATGCGAGCACGCACTTCTGCATTCAAGACCATATAAGAATTGCCATTTCGGATATTATTTCTAAAACCACGCATACTGGTGGCAATGGTCTGGAAAGCAAATTTATCCAGATCGAGCGGCACATTGATCTCCTCATTATTGCGCTCTGTCGGAACCAGCCAGTTGTCCACGCCGCCCATGTAGTAGAGCATTTTTTCCTTGCCGAGCGAAGTCGCACCTGCTACGCGGCCTGCCAGCAAAATACCTTTCGTCAGCGAACGATAATGCCTGAAATCCAACCCTGCTGTAGTCATCATACCTGGATAAATCTGTGCTTCTGCATTTTGGCGCAAGCCTACATCAAAACGCTTGGCAGCTTCTACATAGACCTTGTACCTTGTACCCGTCTTGAAATTAATCGCCAAATCATCTGTGTCATCATGCACATATTCTAGCTTCATAAATACACGATCTTGCTGATCCGTGGGATAATTAAGATTGCTCAGATCCGTTGCCAACCTGACGCTGCGGTCGGAGCGCACCCTACCCGTCCAGCGAATACTGCGATACACATCCAGCGGAAAACTGAGTTGCGTTTCAAAATAATTGGTGACATTTTTAACATTAAAAAAGATGGTATTTTCATTGCCAACGGAATACACACGCGGCAGGCGATAATAGGAAAATCGCTTGTCCAGTCTTTTCTTTTTATTTTCAAAAGTCAGGTAAAATTCCGGACTGTTCAGCTCAAAAGGAATACGCACGCCGCCCCGGAACATCTGATTCTCCATCATATCCTTAATCCCAGCTTCAAACAAAGCCGAAAAAGGCGTCCATTGATAATAAGTCGTCGAGTGGTCGTAATTGGTATAGCCATCAAACATAAGGCTATTGTCAAATTGCACCACCAGATAATCCGTTCGATATTTAAGTCGATAAGTCTCAATGTCACCAGCTTTCACATCGATAGGCTGGAAAGGTTTTTTCTTTGGTTTAATGAACGTAATCGTAGGCGGCTCGACAATCGTGGTGCCATCTTCTTCTTCGGTGACTTTGATAGCAGGCGTTTCATCATCGTCAAACTCACTTTGGAAAAAATAACCGTCGATGTCAATCGTTTCATCTTCTTCTGCGACTTTTTCCTCCGTATCTTCTTCTATTTCTACCAGCACATTGTCCACGACTTCCGTTTCTTTTGCCTCATCGGTATTTTCGCTTGTTGAGCTTGTCGAAGCGTCTCGCACCATAAATCGACTCCGATAACCCGAAGGTTCCAAGTCAAATTCCTGGGCAGCATCCGTGTCATGAATCACCAGTTGATAAACGCCTTTATACAAAACAAAATCTGCCGTTTTGCCAGTTTTTGTGGCAGCACTATGATTTAAAATGCTGCGATTATAATTGGTATTGGGATAAGAATTGCCCGACAAATCGCCGACATAACGATTATACAAACCGTTCTCATCACTCAGCCAGGCAATGTGCAGGCTGTCCAGTTGAATCGGTTGACGTTCATTGGCAAAAGGCGTATTCGTGATCCGACTAAGCGTCCGAGCCTCGCCTTCTAAGGGATAAAAATAAACATCAAAATCTTTGACCTTTTCGGGAATAACTGCTGTAGAACGATCGAGTGTCAAGCCATCCCGATTGGAAGCAAACAGGACGCCTTCCTGACCATTGAGTTTTGCAAAACCCACTTCTCCATCATCATAAAAATCATTGGTGATTTGTCGGACATTTTTTCCGCTTGCGCTAATAGTAAACACATCAGATCGCCCGTCTTTGATGGCTGAAACGACCAATTGGCTACGACCGCTAAAATCGGCACTTGTGATACGTTCCAAATCTCCCTGCACTTCATTATTGGATTTAATTTTTTTCTTGGATGGGCTATAAGTTAGTAATTTTACCTTATCACTCTTTTCAAAAACAACAGCCAGTTCGCCATTCGAATTCCAAGTCAGAATGGGATAATTGTCTTCAATAATTTCATTTACATTATATCGTAAACCACCTTTCAAAATAGTCCGGGTTTCGCCAGAACGGATATTTTTTACCAACACTTTATACCGGCCAGCATGATTGGACACATAAGCCATATACTTAGCCCGAGGAGATATCTTACCCTGTAAAATACGTGCTGATTTTTTATGCTCAATGTCGATTTTTTTACCCACCACTTTCATGGTATTGTCCTTCTCTTGTAGATAACGCTGGTTATAAAAGTCGTACCACTCGCCAGTGGTTTGTCGGAAACTATTGCCCAGCACAAACAAAAACCCCTGCTCTACGCTTCGATTAATACGAGTCAGGTAAAGCAGATTGGAAACCGTAGATTTTCCATAATTTTGCCCAATAAAATACCATAAAGAATGACCAGCAAGTGCCGGATAATCAGCCGTAAAATCGTTGAAAGAAGTATACTCCCCCGAAAGAATATATTCACGCATCTGATTGTCCAAATCCGTACTCCATTCCTCCCCGACAAAAGACGATAAGCCACCTGTAAACCATTCTGGCAAATTCATGAGTACGGCATTCTGCACAATCTCCTGCAAGTTGTCACCAAACATCATCTGCTTCAAAAATACCTGAGTAATGCCCTCGCGTATTTGCCGATGCAGGTCGCTGTGATTGCCATTAAAATAGACATAAATTTTATTGTCGATAATACGTGTGATACCGCCATTATGATAAGCTGCATCGTCATTGCCAGCATTGCTTTGCCGAAAATCGCTCAGGTCATTGAAAACCAATACATGGATTTTATCGTTTACTCGATATTCCATCAGGTTTTGCAATTCACTGAAATCCCGTTCTGCCATTTGCAGTGCGTATTCGCCCAAAGCCTGTCCCTCATCCGTCCAGTAAGTGATAAAATTGGCCGTCTCGTATTTCGACCACTTCATTTTTTTATACTGCACGCGATTTTTGCCAAATTCAGTATGAATGCCTTGTCCGAAAACCAAAACAGGCATCAGAATAACAAATGTGAACAGGAAAGAGCGATATATATATTTCATGTTGGGTAAATATTAGTTCTAATCAGTACTTTTGTCTCTTAATTGGGACGATGGTCAATAGTCCATGGTCAATAGCTGTTTTCCGACTTTAAAGTTATTCAGGATTTACCAAAATAACTAATCATCAATTAACCAATAACTAATTAACGATTCTACAATGGCAGATGTTTTAACATTCACTTATAATTCCTTTCAGGAAAACACTTATCTAATATACGACAAAACTGGCGAATGTGTTGTGATAGACCCCGGTTGTAATAGTGATGCAGAAAGAGCCGATTTAGTTGGGCAGATAGAAAAACATAATTTAAAACCTGTCCGACTCATCAACACACACTGCCATGTCGACCATGTTTTTGGCAATAAATTTATAGCCGACACCTATAATTTGCCGCTCGAAATCCATCGGGGCGAGATTCCGGTTTTGGAAGCTGTACCGATGGTTTGCAAAATGTATAATGTACCCTACACACCTTCCCCCGATCCAGGGAAATTTATAGAAGAAGGGGACATTATCCAATTTGGCGAGACAAAATTAGAAACTTTATTCACGCCAGGACATTCGCCAGCCAGTATTTCTTTTTATTGTGCAGCAAGTGATTTTGTCATTGCAGGCGATGTCTTATTTATGCAAAGCATCGGCAGAACCGACCTGCCCGGCGGCGATATGGATACTTTACTTAACTCGATTCGTACAAAATTGTTTCCACTCGGCGATGCTGTAAAAGTATATCCCGGACATGGGCCGGCTACGACAGTAGGCTATGAGAAAGTGAATAATCCTTTTTTGAAGTAAAATTCAAATTCAAACGACAAATTCAAATTCAAAAAAACAAGCGGGAAGGGCGTCCTTCAGGATAAGAGGCGCGGGAAGGCAAAGGCAAATTCAAAAAACAAATTCAAAAATTTGATTCAGTTTTGGAATTGCTTAACTTTACATAGTTTGAACCTGTTCATCATGGTAAATCATTATAATGCAGAAAATTGTTAGAACGGCTGAACCTAAATTATCGGAGCATCCTGAGTATTCCTCAAAAGAGGAAATGATTAGAGGGGAGTTGATGAAGATGACTAGTAATCATTGTGCTTATACAGATCGTCTTATTGATGAAAATCCTGCTGTTCTTGACCAATTTAAACCTAAAGATGATTCATGGGAAAATTTATATGTTGTTCATCCAATTACTAACCTAGTAAAACGAGATAATTATCATGAACTACTTATCAGACCTGACGAACCGGATTATCGTTTTGATGAATATTTTGATTTAGATTTTACTAAACATACTATTGAAATAAACCGTTCCGCAAATTCAGAAAATCAGGAAAGAGCAGCTTTAACCATTGAGATACTTAATCTGAATCATACAGACTTAGTGGAAGAGAGGAGATATGCACTAAAGAAATATCTAGAACAACTTGAAAAATTTCGTAGCTATGAGGAAGACATGTTGGCTGGATATAAACAAAAAAGTTCAAATTTATTTCTTGAAGATAGGGGGAAATATTCAATTAACGTAAATGATTCATTTAGATTTTATATTGGACGGGCTTCAGAAAAATACAGAGTCAAAAAAAACGAATACATTGATAAAATCAACATCTCAAAATATTTCTGCATTGAAGATTTTAATGTAAGTAATTTAAAAGATAAAAAAGAGATATACTTTCTTGGCGAAAATGGTGATGGTAAAACTATTGCGTTACAAGCAATTGTGCTGGCTTTAAAGGCATTGAAAGATAAGTTTGTCTATAAATACATTGATACATCAGTCAATAATTTTACCATACAAATACAAAATGAGCAGGGTGAAGAATACAATTATGATAATGATATAACCTGTGTCCATACAGATGTTTATGCCTATGGAGTGGGACGTTTGAGAAATCATAAAGAATATGATGACAAAGGCTACTTGAGCTTATTCGACTATGATACATACCTTACAAATCCAGTTGACTGGTTCAAGGAAGTTGAACGTTTACAACTTAAAGGTATAGGTAAATTAAAATTAGAAACAGTAAAAGAGCTTTTCAAGGAAATATTAGGTGATAAAGTAACAATAGAAGAAACCTCAGAGGGCGATTATATCTTCAAGGAAAAAGGAGCCACCCTAAAATTCTCTCAACTCTCCGACGGCTACCGCAGCGTCATGATATGGCTCTCAGACCTACTAAGTCGCTTGTCAAAAAACCAGCCGGAAGTTACCAAACTAGAAGACTATAAAGCCATTGTACTCGTAGATGAAATCGGTTCTTATCTGCATCCTCGCTGGGAATATGAGGTGGTGAGAAAACTGAGAAAATTATTCCCAAAAATTCAATGGTTTTTTACGACGCATAGTCCGGTGGTCGCATTGGGAGCTTCCGAAGATGCTGTTTTTTATAAATTGTATAAAGAAGATGGTATCACGAAAGTTAGTGAACCGTTTCATGCTGAGGTTTATGCTAATCGCTTGTTAAGTAATTTCGTGACTTCGCCACTTTTTAATTTGGATACTGCACGTCCGGCAGCCTTTGACGAGCTTAAGCACGAGGATTTGGAAACGGGAAATTATTTGTACAGGCAAATTCATAGACAAGTCAAAGAACGTATAAAAAATAAGCCTTTACAGGAAGAGGAAATACGAAATGTGATTAATGAAATTTTAGATAAACTCGAAAAAGCAGGGCAAATATGATTTACGTAGAGAAAGATACTAGTGATGTACCTGACTCCTTGAATAGCGACTTGACTCAGCAGCGTAGAAATGAGATAATTGAGGCAGGCTGCTATCCGGCAAAAGATAACATGGCATCAAAAAAAGCTTTTTTTACTGCTAAAATAGGGGCATATAACAGCAGATATAAGCACAAAGATGTCAAAGAAAGATTGGAGGAGAAATTATACTACTGGAAATGTGCTTATTGCGAACAGCGTATTGAAGGTTATCATGTTGAACATTATCGTCCGAAAAGCATCTATTACTGGCTCGCTTACTCTTGGGATAATTTATTGTTTTGCTGCTCACTTTGTAACAGTACCAAATTAAACGCTTTTGAAGTAAAAAAAAGAGTGACAATAGCTGACTTCCCTATTACTGATATTCATAATTTAGGCAAATTGTACGATAAATACGAACAACCCAAGTTTATTAATCCCGAAAAAGAAAATATTGAATCGGATTTGATTTATGATAAAAAAGGTAACATCTCCTCCAATGATGTGAGAGTTAAATATACGATTGACAAACTCAAATTGTATAGACATCCACTGAGTGAATGGAGGCAAAGAATATATGATGACTTGGAAGAAGAAATCACTATCTTTATGGGAATTATAGGAGATAAAAACACTTCAAAACAGGCAAAAGAAAAAGCCGAAATTGAACTCGAATTGCATATTGTCAAATTTGTAAAAGTAATGAATAATCCCAAAAGTGACTTCACATCTTTCCGAAGATATATTTTCAATAATTGGTTACAAAAAAAGCTGTACAAATAACATTAAATGGCAACAGAAAATACAAGACAAGAATTAGAAACCCTAGGCGAATTTGCCTTAATAGAACATCTAACCAAAGAGTTCAAGCACACCAATAAATCCACTGCAAAAGGCATTGGCGACGATGCAGCAGTCATTGAGAATGGCAATTTTCAGACGGTGGTTTCAACAGATTTGCTGGTCGAAGGCATTCATTTTGATTTGACTTATGTGCCTTTGAAACACTTAGGTTACAAAGCGGTGGTCGTCAATCTGTCAGACATCTATGCGATGAATGCACAGCCGAAACAAATCACCGTTTCAATAGCTTTATCCAATCGCTTTTCCGTACAGGCGATGGAAGAATTGTATGCAGGCATTCGCGAGGCTTGCGAATTTTATGGCGTGGATTTAATCGGCGGCGACACGACTTCATCTGTCCAGGGCTTGTTGATTAGCGTGACGGCAATAGGGCAGGGCGAGCCGGATAAACTAGCTTATCGCAATGGAGCTAAAGTCGGCGACATCGTCTGCATTTCAGGTGATCTAGGCGGAGCATTTTTAGGTTTACAAATTCTGGAACGCGAAAAACAAATCTACCTAGAGCACCCAGATGTCAAACCGGAATTACAAGGACACGACTATATCATCGGCCGCCAACTCAAACCGGAAGCCCGAAAAGATATTATCGAACAATTCACCGATGCTAAACTCGTTCCAACTTCCATGATTGATATTTCAGATGGCTTGGCTTCAGAGTTGATGCACATCTGCAAAGCCTCTGGCACAGGCGCATTTGTAGAGGAAGCCAATATTCCCATCAATCCCGAAACCTTCCAGACTGCCCTTGATCTGAAACTTGATCCCATCGTATGCACGATGTCAGGTGGAGAAGATTATGAGTTGCTGTTCACGATAGACCCAGAAGATTTGGACAAGGTGCGCTATATGGCAGATGTTTTTATCGCCGGAGAAATCACTGAAGCTTCTGAAGGTATTACTTTGCATACTAGGCAGGGGAATATTCATCCGCTGAAGGCGCAAGGCTGGAAGCATTTTTGATGGAAATTCCAATAAGTTTTGTGAAAAACAGGTAAAACAACACTTTTTCTGATTCCGAATTTCCTAATTCCCCAGTGTCCAAACCCCAAAAAGCATGAGGTGTCTGCTGTGGTAGAAGCGGCACTCAAAATTCAGCATACTTACCATCTGCCCCACAATGTTCGCAAGGCAGCGTAACCCCATACGTACATTTATTACAATTTTCACAATGCCATTCGCGCCAATCCCTGCATGTTTTACAAATTTCGCAATGCCAGGTCGTGCTATCCTGTGCGACTTCACCCCAGCAAAAAGAATAATAATATGCCTCTCCACATTCACTACAATCATAGTCATCTAGTAAGTCTTTAATGGCAACTTCTTCACAGCCACATGGCAGCTCAAGCGTTTCATTCAGTTGTGCTTCGGTCGCTGCTTTATAGACCTCAATGGCATCTAATGTGCATATATGCATACCTTCGACCTCCACGCTATTATACGGATTCTGGCAATTTTTACAGTTACAATTTTCCGAGCAAGGCTGGCGATTTTTTCTACAGGCACAGCGATTATTCTTGCATTGTCCTTTGCAGTTGCATGTTGTTTTTGTTTCCATTATTATCTTTTTCAGTTATGAGGGACTTTTCTGCCTAAACTTTTTCACTCAATAACCAATTTCCAGTTACGAATCACTAATATACCAATCACCAAACTCAGTCCAAAATAGCCGTCACCTCAATCTCAATCAGCATATCAGGATTCACCAGTCCGCTGATTTCCAGCATAGAAGAAGCCGGTTTGATCGTTTTGAAAAATTCACCATGCGCCTTGCCCACTTCTTCCCAGCGACTGATGTCCGTCACATACATGCGGGTGCGCACGACATCTTCCATACTTGCTCCAGCTTCCTGCAAGGCTTTTTCGATAATTTCAAAAATACATCGCGTTTGAGCATACATGTCATCTTTGCCGACAATCTCGCCATCTTTCACGGCAGTCGTACCAGCAACTTCAATGATATTGCCTACGCGGACGGCTCGGGAATAACCTACAATATCTTCCCATTTTGCACCTGAACTGATTAATTTTCTCATGTTTTTTGTTTTTTAATTGTGAGTTTTCGGGTTGCGAGTTTTCGGGTTGTCGAGTGTGATTAGGTTTTCCAATGACTGCTGACGTATTCGATAAATTTATTAATCTTGCCTCCGAGTAGATCGTATTCTTTTATTAATTGTGCTGCATTTTATAAACATCTAAATCTTTATACGTTTTTGCCATAATATTCAATTTAAATAAACCCAATAAACCCGCACCCCGCACCCCGCAACCCGATAAACCCGCACCCCGCAACCCGATAAACCCGATAAACCCGCAACTCACTCAACTCTAAGATACGGCTTTAATTTAGCCAAAGTCTCCGCTGAAATTACTTTGACTTTGCCTAGGTCATCTACTGACTCAAATGCGCCGTGTTGTTCCCGATAATTGATAATCACATTCGCTTGTTTCCATTTCAGATAAGGATGTGCTTTGAGCTCATCAGCGGTCGCTGTGTTGATGTTTAGTTTTCGGATGGGTGTTGAATTAAATTGCAATTGTGGGAGAATCGCTTGAAAGGTGCTATCTGGCAAACCATACACCTCGTTGACTTGCTTGATACTGTGAAAGCCACCCAATGACTCCCGAAATTCCACAATACGGGTAGAGTAGGATGGTCCAATTCCGCGCAACTGTTGCCAGTCTTCTTCAGACGCTGTGTTGACGTCTATACTGACTTGTTTTGCTTTTCGATTTTGGAATTTATCTTCTTTGAAATTTACTTTTTTCGGTACAATATTAATATGAGGCTCCAGCCTGCTGAAATCCGAATCCTTCAGACTGTATATTTTTTTAAAATCTTCTTTTTTATAAAACGTGCCGCCCTTTTCCCGATACTTTACAATCGTTGCGGCAGTTTTTGGCGATAAGCCCAATTGTACAAAATCATCAATGGAAGCAGTATTAGGGTCAAAGTCAAACAAAGCAATCTGTCCAGTAGTCGCGATGTCAGCGTTTTGTTTTTTGGAATTTGGTGTTTGGAATTTTGATTTTTTCTGCTGTGGAATATCAATATAAGCTTCCAGTCTTTCATAATCTGCTGCTTTTAGTCCATATATCTTTTTGAAATCTTCTTTTTTATAAAATGTACCGCCTTTTTGCCGATACTTTTCAATCGTTCGGGCAGTTTTTGGCGATAAGCCCAATTGTACAAAATCATCAATGGAAGCAGTATTAGGGTCAAAGTCAAACAAAGCAATCTGTCCAGTAGTCGCAATGTCAGCGTTTTGTTTTTTGGAATTTGGTGTTTGGGATTTTGATTTTTCCTGCTGAGGAATCTCAATATAAGCTTCCAGCCTTTCATAGTCTTCCGCTTTCAGTCCATATATTTTTTTGAGGTCTTCTTTTTTGTAAAACTTGCCGCCTTTAGTTCGATATTTTATCAGTATGTTTGCCGTTTTGGAGGATAGACCTAAGTCGGCTAATTCCTCGGAAGTGGCTGTATTGGGATTGAAAGTAAATAGTTTTGCAGGAGAGTCGCTTGTTGTTGTTTTTGCAGTATTATAAAATGAAGACGAACTCGTTTTTCCATATTCAGTTTCTGCCTCTGCCAGTTCTTTAGCATCATTAAATTCATTCAAAACCGTTTCAAATTCACTGAAATCGACGGACTTGGGCTGTACAAAAAGTGAGTAGACATGAGGCAGCACAAAGACCAAGAGAATTAACATAGACAATAATAATACACCGTTTCTTTCCGAACGGGTAAAATGAAACTGGTCTTTCCACTTGGTATTCATATTGTTTTTTAAGTTTAAAATGGTATAAACCTATCTAGCTACTTATCTGAAGTTTAAATATAAAAAAATAAAACAGCTTCTACACGTCTGTCCCAGACTATGTTTGAAAATCTGAAAATAAATAGCGATATTGTACAAAATAATTTAAATAAACATGAGTATATCTGTTCAAAATATTCCCCAAAGCCTCATTTATGAGATGGTGGATGGTGTGCCGATTTACTATAAAGGGTACAAGGATTATCTGAACGGAATTAAAAAATTGGATGAAATCATAGGGAGTAGCTTATTACAATCTGCTCTTGCTGGGCTTATTGTAGCGCATTTGAATATACTTTTGGCGCAGCATTATGGTCGAAAATATCTGGTATTGACTAATGAGTTGGGTATTTTATTTAAAAAGAAAAGCTGGCGATCTGCCGACGTAGGGATTGTAGAACGGGATACGGTGAAACCCTTATTGAAGGAACTCAATAACGAATACATCAAAACACCACCAAAAATTGTCATTGAAATTGATACCAAAGCTGATTTGGGTGAACTTGGTAATTCATTTAGTTATTATCAAAAAAAGACAAAACAGTTACTAGATTTTGGCGTAGAACGAGTGGTCTGGATTTATACAGATGTACAAACAGTCATGCTTGCCGAAAAAGGAAAACCCTGGCAGATTCAGGACTGGAAAATGCCTTTTGAGGTCATGGAAAATATAAGCCTAAATGTTCAGGAATTGATGGAAGAACTCACGGGTGAGTGAAAGATTCAGATTGACCATTAAAAAATAAAAAAGCCGAAAAGCATGTAAACACACTTTCCAGCTCAATTTATATTTATAATTTCTCCTCTCGCAGCCAAAGGCGGTCTCGCAGCGAAGCGGTCTCTCCTCTCGCTTCTAAACTAAACATGCCCCTGCGCAATCATAGCATCCGCCACCTTCACAAAACCGCCAATATTTGCACCACGCACATAATCCGTTGTACCATCCTCACGCTTGCCATATTCCAGACAAGTAGCATGAATCGCTTTCATAATATCATGCAATTTACCGTCGACCTCTTCCCGACTCCAGGAATAACGCAATGAGTTTTGTGTCATCTCCAAACCGGAAGTCGAAACACCACCAGCATTAGACGCTTTACCTGGAGAAAACAAGACCCGTGCGGCCGCAAAAACTCCCATAGCTTCGGGTGTAGAAGGCATATTCGCACCTTCTGCTACCACGCGACAGCCGTTTTTGACCAGCTCTTTGGCATTCTCTTCATCCAGTTCGTTTTGCGTAGCAGATGGAAAAGCCATATCGCAAGCTACACCCCACGGACGTTCTTTTTCATAGAAAGGAACACCAAATTCCTTAGCATATTCCTTGATACGCCCGCGTCTGTTGTTTTTCAAATCCATCACCCAATCCAGCTTTTCTCGACTAATGCCACCCTTATCGTGAATGAATCCGCCAGAGTCAGAAAGCGTAACCACTTTGCCTCCAAGCTCCAATAATTTTTCAGCGGTATATTGAGCGACATTGCCTGAACCAGAAACGGTGCAGACTTTTCCTTCTACGCTTTCTCCATTGGCTTTCAGCATTTCCTGTGCAAAATACACACAACCATAACCCGTCGCTTCAGGACGAATAAGGCTGCCGCCAAAAGTTGGTCCTTTGCCAGTCAGTACACCCGTAAATTCATTTTTTAGTCTTTTGTATTGACCAAATAAATAACCCACTTCTCGACCACCTACACCTATGTCACCCGCAGGAACATCAAGGTTTGGCCCGATGTGTCGGTATAATTCACTCATGAAACTCTGGCAAAAGCGCATCACTTCATTATCTGATTTTCCTTTAGGATTAAAATCTGAACCGCCTTTACCGCCGCCCATAGGCAGCGTCGTCAGACTGTTTTTGAACGTCTGCTCAAAAGCCAGAAATTTGAGAATACTCAAATTGACGGAAGGATGAAAACGCAGTCCGCCTTTATATGGCCCAATAGCAGAATTCATTTGAATACGATAGCCCCGATTGACCTGAAACTCTCCCTTGTCATCGATCCACGGCACGCGAAACTGTAGGACACGTTCCGCTTCGATGATGCGTTCCAGTATCCTCGCCTTTTCGTATTGAGGAAAGTCCTGAATGTAAGGAATGACCGTTTCGGCAACTTCATGTACTGCCTGTAAAAATTCAGGTTCATGTGGATTACGTGCTTTGGCGTAGTCCATAAATTTACGGATATTGTCTTGCATGATTGATAGAAATAAAAGTTAGGAAAAAAAGATTACTGTAAATGTAATTGTTTATGCATAATGAACATAAAAGAAGGAGAAAAAATAATGTCATGGTTTTGACGAATCCATTTTTCTGTTGTCTTTTCAAATTTTGATGTTTTTATGACTTAAGACAGAAAGCTGAAAATGATGTTTTTTTGTAATATTGCATGTTCTGCCATTGCACCTAAACCAAAACCTGACATGAAATACTTAAATTGGCTGCTAACGTCCCTTGCTGTTATTGCATTTAGCGGAGTCTTATTTGCGCAAAGCATAAAAATAAAAGTCATGGACAACCGTGACGGTAAAGTGCTGCCGGGCGTTTTGGCAGAGCCACTTTGCGCAAATTCTTCTGCCACCACAAATAATGCTGGCGAAGCCAGCCTCTCCTTAGCACAAAATAATTGTTGTGACGTAAAAATATCCAAAGCCGGATATGCCGACCACCTTGTCAGCGTATGCCCAGGCGGCGGCGCAACTGAAATCTATCTCAATCGGCAACTTGCCATTCGGGGAACATTAAAAGACAATAGTGGAAAGCCTTTGAATAGAGCGCGTATCATACTCACGAATAGCTGCGGCGATGGGAAACGGGTCGCTTATACCGATGCCATTGGACAATTTACGCTCAATCCACTGGCGATTGAAAATTGTTGCTACAAATTGGAAGTCAAGCATTATGATTATCCTAAAAATGTGTCCACATTTTGTACCAATAAGCAGGTAAGCACTGAAGACATCAGACTGAATATCCCCATTTCATCAGAACCTGTCCAGCAGGAAGTGGCAGTAAGCTACACGCCCAGAACGGTGACACCGACAGTAACTACCCCAACGATTTACACACCGCCAGCTACAGTTTACACGCCACCAACACATCAACACACCAACACCCCAACACATCAACACCCCAACACCCCAACACATCAACACCCCAACACCCCAACACATCAACACACCAACACCCCAACACATCAACACCCCAACACCCCAACACATCAACACCCCAACACCCCAACTCATCAACACACCAACACAATTATAACAGAAAGTGCCTACATCAACCCAATTGATGTATCGACAATGACCACACCATTTACCTTCAATTTTACTTATTTTGATTATAATAAAGCAGACATCCGCCCAGATGCCTATGCCAGTCTAGACAATATAATTGCAATTATGAAAGGCAATGCTGATGTAGTCGTAGAAGTCTCCGGGCATTCCGACGCTCAAGGAACAGATGCTTATAACAAAAGCTTATCAAAACGTAGAGCTTCTGCGGTAGTCGATTACCTGGTGACTAAAGGAATTGATAGAAACCGACTGATTCCAGTAGGATATGGAGAAGAACAATTGATTAATCATTGTGCAAATAATGTTGCCTGCTCGGATGCTGAACATCAGCAAAATCGGCGATCACAATACCAGGTAAAGGGCAGTGTATATGATGCGCAGTATTCCAGAAATATAGAAAGCAGTAATTATGAATTGACACCATCCACTACCCCAACGACTATTCCCACATCAATACCAGCTCCAACTCCGAAACCAGCTCCAAGCGCACCTGCGAGTACCGAGCCTATTAAAGTACCCTGTCCGGATTGCCCAATTAAAGAACTAGACAGCGAGGAGTACTTTGATGATAATTTTTATGACCAAAAAGAATATGAAGATGGAGAGAATTAACTGATTTGTTGAGAACGCTTATTGTTAATGAAATCATAAACAATAATTATATGTTGGCGTGCAAACAACTTTTGGGATAATATTTGCATCTTTTTTAATGTTCATGCGTAGAATACGGTATAGCACAGAATATTTTTTACTTCCTGTACGTTGAACAGATTAGATTATGATTGCATTAGGATTTTCATACGCGGCATTTTTGGCACACCTCTCTTACATTGTATTAGAACGGAAAAATCATTTCTATAAAGAAAAAATGTTTTGGTTCATTATCGTAGGACTTATTGCCTGTGTTTACCTCTCTCGTATGTTGTATTTTGTCTTCTGAAAAAGACTTGCTGCTTATTGAACTTGAATTTAGTATTATTATATTCTAATAACCTCGATTTTCCATTTCACCCTACTTTCCATTCTTTCTAACTTGGCGAAGCTACTGCCAGAATGAAGAAATGAGTGAATTTTCTCATTCATTCATTTACTGATTTTCTCATTCACTCATTTAAAGTTGTATAAAACTTGTTGTATCTTTGCCGATTGAATTTATCAACTCATTCCTGATGGTTGTTAGGATAAAGAATAAACATTAATCATGAAAAAAGCTATTGTTTTAATCGGTTTGCTGGCCGTTTGTATGTGGGCTTTCGCCCAATCGGAGGACAATCGAACATTGTTTACGGTTGATAATGTAGAAGTGCCGGTGTCTGAATTTGTTTACATTTATCAAAAAACAAATGGAAACGAAGCGGATTTTAAAGAGGAGTCATTGACAAGTTATTTGGAATTATACAAAAAATTCAAACTCAAAGTCAGAAGGGCAAAGGATATGGGACTCGATGAAGATAAGCAGCTTCAACGCGAACTAGATGGCTATCGCCGCCAACTCGCCAATACTTACCTACTCGACCGACAGGTGACCGAAAAACTAGTGAAGGAAGCCTATGATCGTTCTAAAGAAGAAGTGCAGGTGAGTCATATCATGACAAAAATCAGTAAGAAAGGAACGCCAGAAGATACCTTGAAAGCCTACCAAAAAATCATGCAGGCGAAAAAGGAACTGGAAGCAGGCGGTGATTTTGGCAAACTAGCCCTCAAATATTCCGATCATAGCCCGACAAAAAAGCGGAGTGGTGATTTAGGTTACTTTACAGCTTTGCAACTGCCGAATATGTACGATTTTGAAAGCGCAGCTTATAATACACCTGTTGGTAAAATTACCGGACCTATTCGCACAGCATCTGCCTATCACCTGGTGATGCCTACCCGTCGTCGCCCGGCTCGTGGGGAGATTGATGTGGCGCATATCCTGATTCGTGTTCCAGAAAAAGCAACGGATGAAGATAAGGCTGCTGCCAAAACAAAAATTGATGCATTGTATGCACAACTTAAGGCAGGAGCTGATTTTGCTACATTGGCAAAAGCCAATTCACAAGATAAAGAAAGTGGAGCGAAAGGTGGTGTTGTCCAACGTTTTGGAATCAATACCTACGAACAGGCTTTTGAAGATGCTGCCTTTAATTTGCAAAAGGATGGCGACATGACAATGCCTGTTTTGAGTAGCCTCGGCTGGCATGTTATCAAGCGTATAGGTAAAAAAGACCTCAATGAATATGATACAGAAAAACCAGCCTTGCTGAGTAAAGTGAAGCGAGACGCCCGTTTTAATATTGCCAAAAATGCAATGATTGAAAGCATTAAAAAAGCAGGAAATTTTAGCTACGATGATGCAGTAAAAAAAGCATTATTAGATGGACTGACTGAAAAATTCTTTGAAGCAGACTGGAAAGCGCCAAAGTCCGATGCAGATAAAACACTGTTCAGTCTGGGCGGCGAAGCGACCAAACTGAGTGCTTTTTATACCTATTTGGAAAAAAACCGCTCTTCCCGTATGCGATTGAGAAGAAAAGGAGTGGCTGCTGCCGCAGACGAACTTATCAACACCTTTGTGGGGGAAGAAAGCATGAAATATGAAAAAAGCCAATTGGGAAATAAATACCCGGAATTTCGCGCATTGATGCGGGAATATGAAGAAGGTATCCTGCTGTTTGAAGCGACCAAGCGCGAAGTGTGGGACAAAGCATCGACAGATGAAGAGGGTTTGAAAGCGTATTACGAAGCCAATAAAACCGACTATAAATGGGACAGCCGTGCAAAAATAACGACTTATACCATCAATTCCACCAATTCAAAAGTAGTTGCTAAAGCAAAAAGACTGGCAGGTAAAAAAGCACCTTCAGTTGTACTGGCAAAACTCAATAGAAAAGGAGACTTGGTAAGTGTTGCAGAAAGCACAGCAGAGAAAGGTAGCAATGATGCTTATAAAGACTTAGCCTGGAAAGTCGGAAAAACGTCTAATCCTGTGACGACAAAAGAGAACAAAACGACCTTTGTAAGAATTGACGAAGTATTGCCGCCAGAGCAAAAACCATTTGATAAAGCGCGAGGTTATGTTGTTGCCGACTATCAGGATAAACTGGAGAAAACATGGGTGGCAGAATTGGCAAAACAATATCAGATAAAAATAGATCAGGACGTTTTTAAGAGCCTGATGAAGTAGCTGGTAATGGTTATGTTTGATTGATGATTGGTGCAAACATACTAATCACTATTACCAATAACCAAATCACTAGCGACCCCACAACCATGAACCATAAAGTATGTATTTAAACAAAGCCATTGCCTACATTTTTTTTATTGTATTATTATGCCTGAGTGCCTGCAAGGAAAATAAACTGCTTTCCAACGAAGAACCACTCGCACGGGTACACGATGAGATGCTTTACCCCTCAGACATTGAAGGCTTGGTGACCGCAACAACCTTGCCTGCTGATAGCACACTGATTGTCGGCTCTTATATAAATGGTTGGGTACGCGACCGGCTGCTCGTCCGAAAAGCGAAAGACAATCTAGCTGATGATCTAGATATTGACCGACTGGTAGAAAATTATCGTTCTTCTTTATTGTTAAATTTATATAAAGAAAATCTGCTAAAAGAAAAGTTGGATACCAATATCACTATGCAGGAAATGAAGACTTTTTATGCAGAAAATAAGGAACGTTATGAGCTGAAAGACAATATTGCACGTTGCTATTACATTAAAGTAGAACGAGATGTGCCAGAACGCGGTACCCTCAATCGCTGGTGGACGCTCAGAAAAGATACTTATTATGCAAACCTAGTGAATTACGCGAAAAAATATGGCGTAGAGTATTCTATGAATGATAGTATCTGGATAGAATTTAATGAACTGGAAGCGAAATTGCCTAAAGGAGCGTTTAATGATAAGTATTACAAAAAGGGCGATAAAGATATTTACGTCAAAGATCGTGAGTATCGCTACTATCTGCGCCTCAATGAAGTGCGTAGTGCAAAAAAACCTGCACCCTTTTCTTATGTTCAGGATGATTTGTCCAAAGTTATTTTGAAAAAGAAAAAAATGGAATTGCTCAAAAAAACAGAAGAAGAATTATACGAAAAAGCATTGAATAAAAACAATATCGAAATTTATTAAAAATATGAATAAAATATTTTTGTTAGTCATAACGTTGGTTCTAACAACGTTTAACCTCGAAGCGCAAGAACGACAAATACTCGATAAAATTATCGGCATCATAGACAATCAAATTGTACTACAATCGGAAGTAGAAGAACAATTTCGCTTGATGGAAGCGCAACAGGGAACTGTTCCGCCCGAAGCTCGTTGCCTCATTGCGGATCAACTTTTTGTACAAAAATTATTATTGGCGCAGGCAGATAAAGATAGTCTAGTCGTATCAGAAGAAGAAGTCAATCAACAGATCAATTCTCGTATCGAGTATATCCTGAGTATGATGGGTGGAGACTATGAGCAGTTTGAAAATTATTACGGAATGAGTGTGCTGGAAATGAGAGAGCGTTACCGTATTGATATGAAACAACAGCTACTTACCGAGCGTATGCAAGGCACAGTGATGGAAACAGTGAGTGTCACGCCTTTTGAAGTCCGCGAATTTTTCAACACCATTCCTAAAGATAGTCTGCCTTATTTTAATGCTGAAGTAGAGTTGGGTGAAATTGTATTTAAGCCCAAAGTCAATAAAGTTGAACTCAAAAAAGCTTACGACCGTATTGCTGATATTCGCAGACGTGTTATAGAAGAAGATGCAGATTTTGCTAAACTGGCAACTGAAAATTCTGATGACCCTGGGTCGGCAGCACAAGGCGGTAGTCTGGGCTGGGTGAAGCGTGGTGTCATGGTACCAGAATTTGAAGCGGCTTTATTCAAATTGAAAAACAAAGAATATTCTCCAATTATAAAAACAGAATTCGGCTACCATTTCATACAATCGGTCGAAAGACGTGGAAATACAGTTTATGCCCGCCATGTTCTGATTAAGCCGGAAATTACTTTTGATGATATTGATTTGGCGAAAGCTAGACTGGATACCATCAGAAATTTGATTTTGACCGATTCGGTGACTTTTACACAGGCAGTCAAAAGATATTCGGAAGACGAGCAGAGTAAAAATAATGCAGGACTGATGCTGAACCCTAAAACAGGGACAACATTATTTGAAGTCGGCGACCTACCTACAGAAGTCTATTTTGCCATTGACGAAATGAAAGTAGGCGATATTTCCAAGCCACTCGAATATTACGATGCGCGTCAGGAGCAACAATTTCGTATTGTAAAACTACTCTCTTTCTCCGACCCACATAAAGCGAATCTGAATGATGATTATGCCAAAATTCAAACGGCAACCATCGAAAGAAAAAAAGGACAGCACATGAGTGACTGGATTGATGCTAAAGTCGTCAAGACTTATATCCAGTTGGAACCAGAATACCAGCAATGTCCAAATATGAAAAAATGGACAGAAAAAGGTGTGGCTAAGGTGAACTAAATGATGAACGAGGAATGGTGAATGATGAATGAGGCACAAATCAGATGAAAAAAAATCTTTGCGCCTTCGCGTCTTTGCGAGAAAATACCTGATTCATTTATTCATTCCAATTGCAACCTTTACATTTGCATTGCGTTTCAAACAAGGTATCTGAACTTTGATATTGGCTTTGAGCCAAATATAAACAAAAAACAAAAATGAGTTTTAAATCTGATGTAGAAGCCGTTGACGCATTAGCGCAGGCGTATAAAGACCTCAAAAACGAAATTGGAAAAGTAATCGTGGGGCAGGATGATGTAGTCAAGATGGTCTTGATTTCTCTGTTTAGTAATGGACACAGCCTCTTGGTCGGTGTGCCAGGACTAGCAAAAACACTGCTGGTCAGTACGATAGCAGAAGTGCTGGATTTGAATTTCAAAAGAATACAATTTACACCAGATTTAATGCCTTCCGATATTACAGGAGCAGAGATTCTGAATGAAGATCGCCAGTTTCAATTCAACAAAGGACCTGTATTTACTAATATTTTGCTGGCTGATGAGATCAACCGGACACCACCTAAAACACAGGCTGCCCTACTGGAAGCCATGCAGGAACGTGTGGTCACCATTGGAGGTGAATCCCATAAATTACCCGCTCCTTTCTTAGTGTTGGCTACACAAAATCCAATTGAGCAAGAAGGAACCTACCCACTACCAGAAGCACAATTAGATCGCTTTATGTTCAATATCACACTGGATTATCCTTCTTACGAAGAGGAAATCGCAGTAGTTAAAAATACGACCTCAGAATATAGAGCAGAACTAAACAATATACTGAGTGGCGAACAAATCATTGGTTTCCAAAACCTGATTCGAAAAATACCGATTGCTGATAATGTATTGGAATACGCGGTAGGCTTAGCTTCCAAAACCCGTCCAGGCAAAAAGATGGCCACACAATCCGTAAACGATTATATCTCTTGGGGAGCAGGACCACGGGCTTCACAATACTTGGTACTCGGTGCAAAAACCCATGCCGCAATTAGTGGTAAATATTCTCCAGACATCGAAGACGTACAAGCAGTTGCAAACTATGTACTGCGCCATCGTATCGTCAGAAACTATAAAGCAGAAGCAGCAGGCATCACAGAAGAAGCAGTAATAGAAGGTTTATTTTAATAATGATGAATGATAAACGATGAATGATGAATTTTACTCATTTTGCGTAGCAAAATGTTGATGTTGATTATTCATCGTTCATCATTCATAGTTCATCGTTTACGATATGAAAAACATATTTGCTATAATTCTTGTATCCCTACCTATATTTTTATTTGCCCAAACTCCTACCGACCCACTCAATGCTAAAAAAGAACTGACCAGAATACAACGCAAAATGCTGGCCCGCCAATACGTCGAAACCCTAAAAGATGGTATCCTAATCGTGCGACTAAAAACACAAGACAAAGCCATCAAGAAACTGGAAAGCATCCTAAGCCGTTCAGAAAATGAAGCCCAAAAAAAACGAATTCGAGATAGAGACCTTCCCAAAATTAAAGCAAACCGAGACGAGTTGAACCAAACACTTCGCACAGCTTTTGATAAAAAATTCAAACTGGCTAGCGTTTATTTTATGCCAGACACCTGCACCGCTAGCTTCTTAAGCGGACGCATACCCACCTGCCTCACCGATGCCACAGGAAAATCCGTTTCAGGAAAAGTAATCCAGCAGCCCAATTTTGTCGTCATAGACTACGGACAATTATCCAATGACAGCAATTCAACCATTACAGGCATTATAGCAAGCGATAATAAATTTGACATGCTGCCAGCACCTTTTCCATATTTTCAGAAAAACGGAGGCTTTTTTGTGCAATTATCCAATAAAAGACTGACGGCTTCAATGGCTTCAAAAATGGTAGCAAAATGGCAAAAACGCCTGATAACGTATCATAATACAGCCCAGAAAGGGAATAGCGGTTAAAAATTAAGGAAAAGTAAAATTTAAGCCCAACTATAACATCTTCTTTATTGTATAAACAAGGATTTAATAGTACTTTTGCCGGTCGAAAAATTAAGAAGTCTATTTACTAATCAAATACTATTAATTCACAAACATGGAATCATTAATTAAATTAGCCGTTCCAGCATTTGGTGTTCTGGCACTCTTATATACATTTTGGAAATCCTCCTGGGTAAACAAACAGGAAGTCGGCACAGAAAAAATGGCACGTATTGCTGCCAGTATTCAGGATGGTGCAATGGCATTCTTGAGAGCTGAGTACAAAGTATTAGCAATCTTCGTTGCTGTAGTGGCTGTTCTATTAGGTGTTTCTGGAATGACAGACAACTCCTCACCACTCGTTGCCTTGTCTTTCATACTTGGAGCAGTTTGTTCGGGACTTGCCGGTTATATTGGTATGCGTGTAGCCACTAAAGCTAACGTGCGCACGACAAATGCAGCACGTACCAGCCTCGGCAAAGCACTAGAAGTCGCTTTTGCAGGTGGTTCTGTTATGGGCATGGGCGTAGTTGGACTCGGTGTATTGGGTCTTGGAACTCTTTTCCTTGCATATAGCAATATGGGTTGGGACATTACCAAAGTCATCACAGTATTAACTGGTTTCTCTTTTGGAGCTTCCTCTATTGCTTTGTTTGCCCGTGTAGGTGGTGGTATTTATACCAAAGCTGCCGATGTAGGAGCTGACCTTGTCGGTAAAGTAGAAGCTGGTATTCCAGAAGATCACCCATTGAATCCTGCAACCATTGCGGATAATGTAGGTGATAATGTAGGTGATGTAGCCGGTATGGGAGCTGACCTTTTTGAATCTTATGTAGGCTCTATCATTGGTACAATGGTTCTTGGTGCTACATTTATCCTTGTTCAGGATTCTGCTGGTGCTATTGTCTCAGGTTCAGCTGGCTTTGAGTCAGGTAATACTTTTGGGGGATTGAATGCGGTTTTATTGCCTTTAGTTTTGGCTTCAGTTGGTATTGTGACTTCTATCATCGGTACTTTCTTTGTAAAAGTAAAAGATGGTGGAGATCCACATAAAGCCCTGAATATGGGTGAATTTGTATCTGCTGGACTCATGTTATTGGCAACTGTAGGTATCGTGAAATGGATGTTACCTGCTGAATGGGCAGTTGGCGAAAATATATACACTTCTACTGGTGTTATCATTGCCATCGTACTTGGTTTATTTGCAGGTTTGGGGATTGGTAAAGTAACTGAATACTATACAGGCACAGGTACTAAACCTGTGATGTCTATTGTTAAGCAATCTGTAACAGGTAGTGCAACAAATATTATTGCAGGTTTGGGTGTAGGAATGATATCTACGGCTATTCCGACTATTATTTTGGCAGCAGCGATTATTGGTGCACACCACTTTGCTGGCTTATATGGTATTGCAATTGCAGCAGTAGGCATGTTATCCAATACAGGAATCCAACTGGCAGTAGATGCTTATGGTCCTGTTTCTGATAATGCAGGTGGTATCGCTGAAATGGCTGAATTGCCAAAAGAAGTTCGTCAGCGTACAGATAAACTGGATGCAGTAGGAAACACAACTGCGGCGATTGGTAAAGGTTTTGCGATTGGTTCAGCCGCTTTGACAGCACTGGCTCTTTTCGCGGCTTTTATGGCTGCATATAATGTAACGCACCCAGAACAGGTATTGACAGGTATCAACATTGTGAAGCCTACTGTAATGGCATCCTTACTGATTGGTGGTATGTTGCCTTTCTTATTCTCTGCTTTATCTATGAATGCCGTAGGACGTGCAGCAATGGATATGATCCAGGAAGTGCGTCGTCAGTTTGCAGATATTCCAGAATTGAAAGCTGCATTAGCAGTGATGAAAAGAAATGGCGAAAAAGAAATGTCTGAATGGTCAGATGCTGACAGAGCAGTTTTTGATGCTGCTGACGGCAAGGCAGAATACAGCAAGTGTGTTGATATTTCAACGAAAGCTTCTATCCGTGAAATGGTGCTGCCAGGTCTGATTGCAGTTATCACACCAGTATTATTTGGTTTCCTCGGTGGTGCTGAAATGTTAGGTGGATTATTAGCTGGTGTTACTGTTTGTGGTGTACTGATGGCTATCTTCCAGTCGAATGCAGGTGGTGCATGGGACAATGCAAAGAAAATGTTTGAAGAAGGCGTAGAAATCAATGGCGAAATGCATTATAAAGGTTCTGACGCACACAAAGCAACAGTAGTAGGTGATACCGTAGGTGATCCATTCAAGGATACTTCTGGTCCTTCTCTGAATATCTTATTGAAATTAATGTCAGTGGTCGCACTTGTTATTGCACCAATGATTTAAAGTATCTCAGGCTTCCAGCCTGACTATTTGGATTTTTTCCTTTTGGAATTTAAAAATTCGTATTACCCTCCTCATGGGAACAATACAGAATGAGCATCTCTCGGTTTCGGGAGATGCTTTTTTCTTGCTCCCTAAACTCAAAGTATATCAGGCTTCCAGCTTGAGTAGCCTGCTTATTTGGAACTTTGCTGCTTTCTCCCGCGTCTCTCCTGTACTAGACTTTGGACAAAAAGGGAATTAGGGTATTGGGAAATTAGGTTTAAAATTACAAAGTATTGATTATTATGTATTTATTTTTTATTAAATAAAAAAGCAGCAATTCTCAATTTGAAAAAATAAGCAATATTGATGATTAACATGTTTGTAGCAATAATGGCTAAAATGCTGAATTGTCCCCCTTCACCCCCGCCAGCGAGGGACAAAAAGCCAAATTGAGAATTGCTGATAAAAAAGTATTTTTTTTTGTTAAAAATTAATAATCAAAATTTTGTCGAATACCCCAATTTCCTAATACCCCATTATCCAAAGTCCAATCCTGTATAGCTATCGGAATAAATCAACCTCGCTTCTATATAGTTTTTTTGGAATTTGGTACTTTATCTGTTGGAATTTTTATTGCTATTTTTTAGCATTTTGTTTTTTGGAATTTATTTTCTAATATTATAACCATGAATAAACAACTCACACTTATAGGCGCAGCCGGACGCCCCTTCGCGCTTGACGTGACTTATCAGGAAACCGGGCAAGAAAAACCAGTGATTGTTTTTGCACATGGCTTCAAAGGCTTCAAGGACTGGGGACATTGGGGGGCAATAGCCAAAGCCTTTGCGGAAGCGGGTTTTGTTTTTGTCAAATTCAACTTTTCGCATAATGGCGTGACCATCGACCAGCCTGTAGACTTTGCTGATTTAGAGGCTTTTGGGCGAAATAACTACATGAAAGAAATTGTCGATTTGGGTGTTGTGATGGATTGGTTGTTTGAGCAGGATGTAGTGCCTTCCGGCGAAATAAATTTAAATAAAATTACGGCTGTAGGGCACAGTCGAGGTGGACCCATTGCCATATTTAAAGCTTTTCGCGATAAGCGAATTAGTAGTGTAATAACCTGGGCATCCGTAGATAAACTGGATTCCTGGATGGACGAAGAAAGAATAAAGCACTGGCGCGAAACAGGTGTTATATACACCCTAAACGGACGCACAAAACAACAAATGCCTTTGTATTTTCAACTGTACGAAAACTTCAAAGAAAACGAAGACTGGCTAAATACGGAGCAGGTATTGACTCTATTCGAGAAGCCTATGCTCATCCTTCAAGGCAGCGACGACCCAGCAGTTTCTACTGCCTCTGCCCAACAATTACAAGCTTGGAAAAAGGATGCAGTCTTACACATCATTCAGGGCGCGAATCACGTTTTTGGTGGCAGTCATCCCTTCGATTCTGGTGAACTTCCGGCACATAGTCGGGAACTTATTGAGCATTGCATTGGTTTTTTAAAAAGGCAGATTTGAAGACGATTTTGTTTTTAATTAATTTATAAAGACTTGCTAGCCTTGTTTTAATAAAAAATATTTCAGATTTATTTGTAACAATGATACAGGTATTCAACCCGAAAAAAGCTCGTTTTCGATGTCACATTTTTTTGGGCTTATTTTTTTTAATATTTCCTTAACAATTCAGATATGTAAAAAGCGTCTATACGCTTAAAAAACGAGCTTGATAGGAATTTGAAACCTTACATTGGCTTTTTTTAAAACACCTGAAAATAAACCGTATAAGTACCGTTGATTTGTCACGTAATTCGTTACCTTTGCTCGCATAAGGCGTCTTATAACAACAATTATGGCAGCTTTGAAGTCAAACCAATCGGATTTTGCCAACCTGCCAAACCTATATATATACATGCGTGAATGAAGTTTTTCAATTTTTTTACACAAGAAATAGCGATTGATCTTGGGACAGCAAATACGCTGATTATTCAGGACGATCAAGTGGTGGTAGATGAACCTTCTATTGTAGCGATTGACCGGCGAACAGGCGAGTCAATTGCCGTAGGAAAGAAGGCGATGATGATGCACGAAAAAACGCATGGAGAAATAAAAACAGTTCGTCCTTTGAAAGATGGTGTGATAGCAGACTTCCAGGCTGCCGAGAGTATGATTGAGGGTTTTATCAATATGACTGGAACCCGCAAACGATTTTTTAGCAACCTCAGAATGGTCATCTGTATTCCTTCAGGTATTACAGAAGTAGAAAAACGAGCTGTATTTGATTCTGCAGAGCATGTGGATGCAAAAGAAACTTACCTGATACACGAACCCATGGCGGCTGCGCTTGGTATTGGACTGAATGTCGAAGAGCCAGTCGGAAATATGATTATTGATATAGGAGGTGGAACAACGGAAATTGCCGTCATCGCACTTTCTGGTATTGTATGTGACCAGTCTATTCGGATTGCAGGAGATGAATTTACCAATGACATCATGAATTACATGAAGCGTCAGCACAATATTCTGATTGGGGAAAGAACGGCAGAGCGAATCAAAATTAATGTGGGTTCTGCATTGCACGAACTGGAACATCCACCAGAAGATTTTCCAGTAAATGGGCGTGACCTGATGACAGGTATTCCAAAGCAAATCACAGTTTCTTATTCCGAGATTTCACATGCACTGGATAAATCTATCTCAAAAGTAGAAGACGCTATTTTAAAAGCATTGGAAAATACACCACCAGAATTGGCAGCGGATATTTATCAAACTGGATTGTATCTCACTGGAGGCGGAGCATTATTGAGGGGATTGGATAAGCGGATTGCTCAAAAAACGAAATTGCAGGTTCATGTTGCTGATGATCCATTACGTGCCGTAGTGCGTGGAACGGGGAAAGCACTCAAAAATATAGATAAATATACCTTTCTTATTGATAGGAAAAGTACCTGATTTTTCTCTCGCCTCCTACGTTTTCAAAAAATAAAAAACTCCAAATTCTACATTTCAAAATGAAATGAATTTTGGAATTTTAGTCTTGTAATTTACAAGTTCACTCATGAGTAACCTGATTGAATTTTTATTGCGGTATAATGCCTTTTTCCTCTTTATAGGATTGGAAGTGTTTGCAGTATATCTAATGGTAAATTATAATGACCACCACAGTAAAGTAGCACTCCACTCTTCTAATGTCGTTTCCGGAGCTATTATGAAACGTTATGATAGCATGACGGATTACTGGAAACTCAGAGCCGTAAACGACAGCCTTGCCAACCAATACAATCAATTTCTCAATCAGGATACTAGCTCGTATTATCAGCACCGGATAAAGGTTTTTTCGACCAATGATTCTATATACGAACGAAATTATAATTACCTCAGCGCAAAAGTCATCAACAATTCTACCGATCGCCCGAATAATTTCATTACACTGGAAAAAGGGGCACGACATGGAATTCAGAAGAACTCAGGTGTATTGAGCGGAGGCGGACTAGCAGGTATTGTGCTGAAAACATCTGAAAACTATTCGCTGGTGATGTCCTTACTACACCGGAATATGCGACTAAGTGCTAAGATTAAGCGGAATAATCATTTTGGTTCGCTGATCTGGACGGGTAATAATCCGCGCATCATGACCTTAGATGCCATCCCCAAACATGCTAGAATATTAAAAGGTGATACCATAGTAACCAGTGGATTTTCTTCCACTTTTCCGCCCGACATTATGATTGGTACAGTGAGCGATTTTCGAATAGAGCAAGGCAGTAATTTTTATACTGTAGATGTAGAACTGAATACCGATTTATCAAATATCGAATACGTAAATATCGTGCAGAATTTAATGCGCGACGAAATTTTGGAATTACAAGAATCTGCGGGCAATGAATAGTAGTGTATTGATTTCAAATATTATTCGTTTTTTTGCGCTAGTGATGGCACAGGTGCTAATATTGAAAAATATTGACTTTGGTACTTATGCCCCATACTTTAAAGTATTCGTCTATCCCTTGTTTATCCTAATGTTGCCGATACGCCTGCCCACCTGGGGAGCGATGCTTGTCGCGCTGTTGGTTGGATTGACGGTAGACATGTTTTACGACAGTGCCGGATTGCATGCAGGGGCTTGTGTGGCGGCAGCTTTTGCCCGACCGCTGGCTTTTCGTATGTTTGAGCCACGTGGCGGTTACGATATTAATCAAAATCCAAATAAAAATGACTTAGGGGCAGCTTGGTTTTTACAATACACGGCTGTTATACTGGCAGTATTTATAATTACCTTTTTTATCTACGAAACGTTTTTATTTAAAGACTTCGGATTCGCCCTGATAAAGGCTATATTGAGTTACCTGATTTCTTTTCCAGTTATATTGGTCTTGGTCTATATCTTCAATCCGAAATACTAAAATTGACTGTTCGATTGTTGAATTGTTCGATTGCTTCAGTGAAGCAATATAACCATGAAACCATGAATCAGTGAAACAATAAATTAGTGAAAAACGACATTTTCCATGAACGAAAATATGTAATACAAACCATCTTTATGGTCTGTGCAGCCGTTCTGATGCTGCGTTCCTGCCATTTACAACTCATTGATACAGAATTTAGAGATCTAGCTAGAGGAATGGGAAAACAAGGGACGACATTCTACCCGTCTCGTGGACTGATTTATGATAGAAATGGCAAACTCCTCGTACATAATGATGCCATGTATGATATTCGGGTGACTTATAATGAAATAAGAAATCTCGATACCGCAAAACTCTGTCAGTTATTGGATATTGATTTGCCAACTTTTCATAATAACCTAAATAAAGACTTCAGCAGTAATCGTTACTCTAAAAGATTACCCTTTGTTTTTCTGTCAAAAGTTTCTGCAGCAACCTATACCCGTTTTCAGGAAAACCAATATCAATTTCCTGGTTTTTATGCGGAGTTGAGAAATGTACGGAGTTACCATTATCGTTCTGGTGCGCATGTTTTGGGTTATATCAGCGAGGTGAATCCTAGCCAAATTGCTGCGGATGAATATTATAAAGAAGGAGATTATATTGGAGTATCTGGTTTGGAAAAAGAATATGAAAAAGAATTGCGTGGGAAGCGCGGCAAAAAATATCTGACCCGCGATAATGAGGGAAATGTAGTCGGAAGTTATAAGGGCGGGAAGCTAGATGAACCTGCTGTTTCCGGTAAGGATCTTATCAGTTCTATAGACAGTGAGCTACAGCGATATGGAGAAAAGCTGATGCAAAACAAACGGGGAAGTATTGTCGCCATAGAGCCTTCTACTGGAGAAATTCTGGCCTTTGTCAGCAGTCCTAGCTACGACCCCAATCTATTGGCAATCAATCGGGATAGGGGAGAAGCCTTCAAAATCTTGCGCGGCGATTCTATTCGTAAACCGCTTTTTAATCGTGCACTCAATGCGCAATATCCACCGGGTTCTACTTTCAAGCCAGTTATGTCGCTCATTGGTATGCAGGAAAAAGCAGTCTGGTCGGGCAAAGGAAAAGCTTGTCCTGGTTATTATTTGTACAAGAACAAACGCTATGGCTGCCGCCCGCATCCTGAGCCAATTTCCAATATGGCTAAGGCACTAAGATATTCCTGCAATACTTATTATTGGCAAATGTTTAGAGATGTCGTAGACCGTAAAAGCAGCTCGGCAGAAGGCGTGGATGTATGGGCCAATTATGTCAGAAGTTTTGGCATGGGAGATAAGTTGGAAATTGATTTACCCGGTGAAAAAAAGGGTAATGTACCGACCTCTGCGACCTATAATAACATGTACAAATACACTTGGGGTTCACCTACTGTCATGTCATTGGGCATTGGTCAGGGCGAGTTGCTGGTCACGCCGATACAGTTGGCAAATATTGCTGCGGTAGTGGCCAATCGGGGCTATTACTACAAGCCTCATCTTGCCAAAAAATTTGTAGGAGACACAACAGGCGTACTGGCAAAATACTTAGTCCGACAAAATACCCTCATAGAAAATCCCCGTCATTTTGAGTCGGTTGTGAGAGGTATGGAAGAGTCCGTAAAATTCACCAACTCGGCAGTTCCAGGCGTTCCTTTTTGTGGTAAAACAGGTACCGTACAAAATCCGCACGGCGAAGATCACTCGACTTTTATTGGTTTTGCACCAAAACATGACCCTAAAATTGCGATTGCTGTATATGTCGAAAATTCGGGTTATGGTTCTAAATATGCCCGCCCAATTTCCAGCTTTATGGTCGAAAAATACATGAACGATACCATTAGTAAAGATCCTATGCGCGTGTTCCTGGAACAACAGATGATCAATGCGGATTTGTTGAAATGATGTCCGGTGTTGCCTTCGACTCTACGCAGGCAACTTTGGTATGTCGGTTTCGTAAACTTGCGGGTGGTTCTGTGATAAGGAAGTTTGCTAAACCTGTTCAGTGTTGCCTTCGACTCCGCTCAGGCAACTGAATTGTAGTTGGTTGAGCGAAGCCGAAACCAAGCTCTGTATCGTCTTCGACTCCTGACAGGCAACTGAATTGTAGTTGGTTGAGCGGAGTCGAAACCAACTGGCTGGCATCGGTTTCGTAAACTTGCAGGAAGCCCTGTGACGAGGAAGTTTGCTAAACCTAATACATCACAAAGCATCCGGAAGATTTAGGAAACTAGCATCCCACAAAGCCAGCAAGCGCAAGTTTACTAAACCGTAAAAATAATGTCCAAATTTCGTACAATATTAAATCAAGCTGCATCGCCGCAGCCCATTCATTACCAGCATCAACTGCTGAGTATGGGGTCTTGTTTTGCGGAGCATATCGGGCAGCGTCTGCTGGATTATAAATTTCAGGCGCAACTGAATCCTTTTGGGATTAGCTATAATCCGGCGTCTATTGCAAATGGACTTTCCTACATCTTGTCCGACAAAATTTTTGAGGCAGACGATTTATTTTATGATCGGGAATGCTGGCATAGCCTAGCACACCATAGCCGATTTTCTCATAGCGATCAGGCAGTTTGTCTGGACTTGATCAATAAAGAATTGCGGACTGCGCGGGAGCGTTTGCAAAACCTGGATGTACTGATGCTGACCTTCGGTACAGCCCATGTTTTTCATCAGCTAAGTGGGGCTGGCTTTCGCCAAAATGAGGAACAACATATTGTCAATAACTGCCACAAATTGCCTGCCGATTGTTTTGAACGGCGATTGATGACTGTCGAAGAAATAGTATCGACTCTACAGCCTATTTTACAAGAAATAAAAACCATCCATCCCAAGATACGAGTCATACTAACAGTCAGCCCGGTTCGGCATCTTAGAGATGGACTGGTAGAGAGCAAACTGAGCAAGAGCATCTTATTAGTAGCGGTGCATCAGCTTTGTCAGCAATTGGATATTGCGACTTATTTTCCTGCTTATGAGTTGATTATGGATGATTTACGAGATTATCGTTTTTATGCAGCAGACATGGTGCATCCCAATGATGTTGCCGTAAATTATGTGTGGGAGCAATTTTGCAAGGTTTATTTTCAGGAAAAAACCACACAAATCATGCAGCGCATTGCCAAGCTCAACCAAGCTCGGCTACATCGCCCTTTTAATCCCAATTCAGCAGCCCATCGTCAGTTTTTGAAGCGGCAATTGGAGGAAGTACGTCGCTTAGAAACGGAGTTTTCATTTTTGGATTTGAGTGGAGAGGTGGACTATTTTGGGGGATAAATATTTTGTCTAAATATTTATCATTTTTAAGTGATGTTTGGGAAGTGTTTTACCTAATCCGTCTTCAATGATTTTGATTAAGGTTGATAGAGAGCCTATCGCTTTATTATTTTCTATTCTTGATATATAGGATTTTGAAATTCCACTTTTATGGGCTAATTTTTCTTGGGTTAGACCTAATTCTTTTCTTTCTTGCTTAATTAAAAGTGCTATTTCAACTTCCCTTGATTCGTCAAATTTGCTTGCTTCATACATAACAATCGGGTCTAAATCATAGTGATGTATTACTTTTTGTCCATTTTCATCAGTAGAATTGAAAGTGATATTTTTCCATGCAAGTGCGCCATCTACTAATTTAACTTTTTTGAACTCACTAATAGATTCAATTAGAGGAAACTCTAAATCTCCTTTTTTGACGGCCCATTTTTTAAATACTTCTTTAAAGTTGATGATTCTTGACTCTCCATTATTAAATAGGCAGTAAATATTATAACCATCTATTTCATGAATCTTGACAATTCTTTTTGTAGTTCTCATTTTTAATGATTTTAACTTTAAATATACAATAAGCTGTGTAATTAGTCAACTTTAGTGCGTGGTTAAATGTATCCGTATTGTTAAACTGATTTATCATTATTTTAATTGAAAAAACATCTACTTTTTTCGTAATTTAGTCCCTATGTCACAACAAGAAAAACTAAAGGAAGTCGCCGGCGTATTTTTCAAATTAGGCTGTGTAGCTTTCGGTGGACCGGCTGCTCATGTAGCCATGATGGAAGAAGAAATCGTAAACAAAAGAAAATGGATGGATCGCCAGCATTTTCTTGATTTGATGGGCGCGACCAACCTGATTCCAGGTCCCAATTCTACAGAAATGACCATGCATTGCGGGCATGAACGCGCTGGTGCTGCGGGTTTGTTTGTCGCGGGCGCGTGTTTTATTTTTCCAGCAGTTGTCATCACAGGTATTTTTGCCTGGCTGTATGGCAAATATGGACAATTACCTGCTGTCGAGCCATTTATCTATGGTATAAAACCTGCCGTTTTGGTCATCATTTTGATGGCAATTATCAAATTGGGTAAAAAAGCCCTTAAAAGTTGGGAGCTTGGTGTGCTGGGAGCTTTGGTCTTATTAGCAAGTCTGCTGGGCGTCAATGAAATTATTGCCTTATTGAGTGCCGGGGTCTTGGGAACATTCTATTTTTATGTAAGACATCAGGCAAGTGGTAATCTGAATACGCTGCTGCCTTTTATGCTGCTGCAAATACCAACTACGGCACTGGCACAACTCTCCACGATGAAGGTCTTCTGGACATTTCTGAAAGTCGGGGCAATACTCTACGGAAGTGGTTATGTTTTATTTGCTTACCTAGATGCGGAGTTGGTGACACGTGGTTGGATGAGTCGACAGGAATTGATAGACGCGATTGCGGTTGGACAATTTACGCCGGGACCAGTCCTTTCTACCGCTACTTTTATTGGTTATCAACTGACCGATAGTTTTGCAGGGGCGATTGCTGCGACACTGGGTATTTTTCTTCCCTCTTTCCTCTTTGTTTTATTGTTGAATCCATTAGTGCCCAAAATGCGGCAGTCAAAAATCATGGGTTATTTTCTGGATTGTGTGAATGTAGCTGCGGTAGCTGTCATGGTTGCTGTTTTATTTGAAATGGGACGAGATACGCTGATGGACTGGCGAAGTATTACTATTGCAGCAGTCAGTGTAGCTGTGGTGTACGGACTGAAGCAGACCAATGCAGTTTGGATTGTAGGCGGCGGAGCTATTTTGGGCTGGTTGCTGACTTTGGTTTGAATTGACTGAGGGTTTAGGAAACTATCTTTTCACGAGGCTACCCGCAAGTTTACTAAACCTTCCGTTACTCAGGTTTGATAATTCACTTCGTAATTCGATATTCTGCGGTTCGATATTCGGTATTCCTTCATTTTGCTGATATAAGTTGAACTGATTGTGCATTGAAAATTAGTTGTCAAAGTAGAGAGGAGCAAGGTTTAGGAAACTACCTCCTCACAAGGCTTGCCCGCAAGTTTACTAAACCAAAAAAGGTATCCAGCAAAAGCCGAATACCTTTTTATAAACTTTAGAAAATGCAATTGCAAACACGCCGCGCTACAATTTCACAATCCTACAATCACACCATTTCTATCAGATTTCCCCGACAACAGCTTCAGAGACATTAATAATATGGTCGCCTACTCTTTCAAACGAAGAGAATAAGTTATTGAAAATCATGGCGGAATTGACATTATAGCCTTCCGTGCCGAGCTTATTCAGATTCTCTTTGCGCAATTTGTTGCGGAAGCGATTGATGTCTTCCTCTCTGTCATTTGCCTCATCCAGTATAACACCGTCATAGCTTGGTGCCTCTAGGTTCTTAATCATCGTTGTGAAAGCGGCATCTACTAAGTCCATCATTTCGTTCAGACTGTTTCGCTGCTCTGGTGTAAAGTAGATTTTATCTTCGTTCTTACGCTCTATTGTTTTCGATACCTGATAATATATATCACCGATTCGTTCCAAATCATTGGTAATATTCAGAATACTTCTGAATCTAAGACTGGTTTTAGGCGTAATTTCTTTGTTGGCTAATTTCGTGATATATTCTGTAATCTCGGTCTCCATGCTATCCGTGATGTCCTCATACTTTTTAAGCTTTTTGTACATCTCATTTTGAGTTTTAGCTTCTGTAGTATTGATCAATGTACGGGTAAAACCAGACATTCTGCTCGTTACTTCACCAAAATGAGCTGTTTCTTTTTGCAATTCTATCGTCGCCAGTTCAGGTGTTTTTTGTGAACTGTCGATGAATTTCAATCTCTTGATTTCATCACTTTCTCCTTTCGATTTCACCGACCATACTGCTGCTTTCACCAGCCAAGGGACAAAGCCGATAAGCATGATTACATTCAATAAATTGAAGACGGTGTGGAAGGCTGATAAGCCGATGGGCATTCCTTCACTCGTATAGGGATCTGCTGTACCAAATACAGAAGTAACAAAACCTGACAAGATGGGGAGGACTACAGGTAAGAGAATGACCATCCAGGTTACGCCAATGATATTGAACATAGAGTGTATGCGGGCGGAACGTTTGGCGTGTACATTACCAACCAATGAAGCTAACTCCGCAGTAATCGTAGTACCAATATTTTCACCAAGTATCATCGCTGCTGCTACCTCGAAAGGCAACCAGCCCTGTGCACACATGGTCAGCGTAATTGCCATGGCAGCACTAGAAGATTGTACAACAATAGTGACTAAAGTCCCGACAAATACAAAGAAGATTCTGGACAAGAGTCCCCAATCCGTAAAGTTTTTAAGGAAATCTAAGACTTCAGGATTGCCTTTAATGTCTGGTACAGCTCCTTTCAGATAACTCAGTCCCATAAACAAAATGGCGAAACCGATAATGAATTCTCCCCAATATCTCATTTTTCCTCTTTTCGCAAATAGCATGGGGACACCAATCGCGAATAAAGGAATAGAGTAAGCACTAAGTTTTAATTTAAATCCAAGAATAGATATAATCCAGCCCGTAATAGTAGTGCCGATATTGGCACCCATCATTACACCCGCAGATTCTACCAAAGTCAAAAGTCCAGCATTTACAAAAGATACCGTCATGACGGTTGTTGCTGATGAGGATTGTACCAATCCCGTTGTAAGAAAGCCTGTAAAAACGCCTAAGAAGCGATTTTTGGTCATCGTTCTGAGAATGTTTCTCAATTGTGACCCTGCTGCTCTCTGGATACCGTCGCTCATCATCTTCATACCAAAGATGAAAAATGCTAAGGCTCCTACAATTTGGACTATGTCCCAAATTCCAAATTCCATAATTTTTACTTATTTGTGTGTTAGTTATTTTTTAAAAGTGAAAATCAACCTGTGCTCTCCAGGTGAAGTGGTCGTCTTTTGTTTCGTTGTTAAGGTAGGTCAAATCTGTCTGAATTTTTAGTTTATGTCCTACAATATATTTTGAAATAGCCATGGTATAATAATTCTCATCACCTGCAATGCCTGCATCAGGATTGACATCGGTGTACCGAAGGGCAACTTCCCAGTTTTTATCCAGCATATATCCAGCTTGAAGGTTTAAGGCATTACCTGTATAATAAGTGCCGATTTCGTCACCATCCTCATTATATACAAATGATCCTAAATCGCCGCCAGTATTTCGGAAGGTATATTCTCCCATTGCAGAGAAACTCTGGTATTTAAACATAAAGTCTGCACAAAATGTATTTAAAGTTCTTCCGACATAAGTTCCATCATCTATAATAAAACTGCCTAGCTGTCCTCTTTCGCGTACTGCATTATCATTGATGTCATAACTTAATGCAACAGCAAGTTTTGGTGTTTCTTCATATTTGATGGCTGAACCAATATAATCGCCTTTTGAAGCAAATTTGCCGAAAGGCAAAAATTCTACTTTTAAAGTATAATCATAACCGCCAAAATGCCCTTCTGTGACATTTCTTCCTTCTCCCTGACTGAAGGCAAAAACTTCTTTAATGATAAAATCTCCAAAAGGATTGAAATGGTGTTTGAACTGAAACCCGACATCTCTATCGAGTGTAAAACGGGAATTTAGCCTAGAGCGATCAACAAATTGCATGTTTCCGGAAGAAATCACACGTTCCCGGTTGCCCGGTAATTTAGTCTGCCCAAACTGAATGGAGAAATTTTTGTAAAAATTCCAGGCAACATAAGCATCCAGTACAAGATTTGGTGCGTTTCTAAATTCATCGTTATTGCCACCGCTAAGATCTCGGTTGGATAATCCTAATTCCAGTTTGTATTTTAGTTTTGGCGAGAGTGCCCAGCCATCAAATTTTAGGCGGGAACGTCGGACAAGAAAATTACTTTCATAGTCGGGAGAATCATCTGCAAGCGTCCAGTCGCCTACATAGAGACTTTGGAATCGAAATCCCATTTTCAAAGAGTAAGTAGAATCTTTACCCATGAGTTGTATGCCTTTGCCAAATTTGTTTGGCTTGATTTGCGCCTGGGCATTCAGGCACAGTACTGATACTACTATCAGACTGAAAAGTAATCTATACATCGGGAAAATGTTTTTAAAAAATAATACGCTACAAAGATATACGTCTAATGTTACCTGAATGTTAAGTTTACGTGTAGTAAATAATAATCTTTTTTCTAGACAGCAAGCTTCTGTCGTCGTTCTAGAAAATATTGTAGCGCATTTCCGATGGGTTTGTCCATACTTAATAAGTTGTAACTGATGCCCATATTCAACAAGTCTGTACGAATATTTTGAATGCGTTTTTGTACGGTTGTCTGGTAAGTAGTGCGAATTTTTCGACTGTCCACTTGAATGGTCTTGCCATTTTCAAGGTCTTCAAAAGTCAGTATACCGGAGTAAGGTAGGCGGAGTTCATTGGCTGCCATCAGGTGAAATAGCAGGACTTCATTTCCTGTACTATGGAGTTGTTTTAGGGTATCTAGCAGCTCATCATGCTGTTCGTACATATCCGTCAGGAAAATAATGATTTCCCGTTTTGGACGTATCTTAAATAAGGTATGAAAGTTTTCTTGAGGGTATTCCCCTTTCGGGGTAATTTGAAGCAATTCATGTAAAAAATGCTGGTAAGACTGTCGTCCTTGCCGTGGGCGATATTCCAAAAGCTGGCTATTGTTTAGGGCATAAAGCCCAATGTTGTCGCCTTGCGTCTGTGCCAGCCAGGCCAGCGTTGCGACCAGATAGCGACAAAATTGTATTTTCTGCATACCTGCATCTTCATGTAACATAGACGCGCTGGCATCCACAATAAAGCGAACCGTAATATGCGTTTCCACTTCTGCCTGTCGCACATAAAACCGATCAGAACGAGCATATAATTTCCAGTCGAGCAAACGCAAATCGTCGCCAGGCTGATAGCTTCTATAATGACTAAATTCCTGACCAAAACCCGTTTTCTGACTTTGGTGCAGCCCTGGCAACAAACCCGCTACTGTACTACGCGCCAGCAATTCCAGCCCTTTTACAGCATTCAGGTTTTCTTGTGTGAGCAACTCATTTACGGGCATTGATTTTAAATTGATTTATAGTTGAATCTATTTTTTGTCAGGTGGCTGGTAGTCTTTGAATGTCGAATAATGAATATCGAACACCGAATATCGAAGTGTTTCTTAATTAGACTTCAATACGATTATAATTACTTCGACATTCGTTATTCCTTGTTCGATATTCGATATTCCGTCACTTTACTGATAAAAATGGGTTGGCTGATATATACTAAAAACAGCCATCGACCGCCCCCTTACTTCACCTTCCGCTTCTGCGCATACCCCAATTCATCAGGATAGGTAAATTGTTTTTTATCCACAGGCGTTTCATCTATTTTGTCTACATACAGACGTGTCGAGTATATAGTCTTCCGTTTATGTTTGTATCGCGTAACTGTTTTAAGCATAATGCCTTTATTGCGCAACTTATCATTATACTGGTAATTTACCAAGCGTGGGTCAATCTCATCATAGACTGCTGGGTTGATTTGTAATTCAGGTGTTACCCAATAAAGATTGGTGACGTTATATTTCCCCCTTTTGGATTCCGATTTAAACCGTACACAATGATAATTCATAATCGTGTCCGTTTTAGAAATATCCTTTATATAGGTACTGTCCATGTCCATAAAAGTACCTGCGCCACCTTTCAGCAAGGCATAGGTCTTGTCATTCTTATTCACACTATAAGCCTCGCCTGAACGCAGGTCGTAAAGCGTATAAATGCCTTCCTCACCGGATTCTTCATGTCGAATAAAGCCGTCGCCATATTTCAGAACATACTCTTTTTGAGCCTGTCGATTGGCTTGTTTATAGTCTATACCGTTACCAGAAATACTGGTTTTATAATAAATCGTTCCGCGAAAGACATTGGAATCATCCGTGGCATTCTGCCCAAAGGTCAGTCCAGTACTCAGAAGAACGTAGCAAAGTAATAGTGTTTTTTTCATTTACATAAGTTTAAAACGAGGAGTTGTGCAAGGCAACACTTTTTGCCCGTTAAGAATTTAAGTAACTATTTACGTCCATAGTCGATGGTCGATAGTCCATAGTTAGGGTTAACAATATTCCAGTTTTTATAAGTTTTACACGCATTTTACTTTGCAAAATGAAATACTGAAATGCCTGAATACTAAACAACAGCCATCGACTATTGACCATCGACCTAAACTGTTAAGAATTTAAACTTAAACTTAAAATTCCGCCGCAGGCAAGGCAATCTGCTCCAGCAAACTGGCAATCACATCATCTGCATGAATGCCTTCTGCTTCTGCTTTAAAGTTCAACAAAATGCGGTGGCGCAAAGCTGGTGGAATGACCTTCCGCAAATCATCGGCAGTCGCCGAAAAACGACCTACTAGCAATGCCTGAGCTTTGGCAGCGAGAATGATACTCTGTCCTGCACGTGGGCCGGCACCCCATTGTACATGTGATTTGACCTGCTCCACTGTAGTCATTTTTGGGCGAGTTGCTCTGACTAGGCGATTTACCCAGTCTAGCAAATCGTCATTGAAATGCACATCGCGCACGAGTGATTGTAACTGCTTGATGTCGCTACCGCTCAAAACGGACTTAACTTTCGGCTGTAGATTACCAGTTGTATTTTTTAAAATTTGTTTTTCTTCTGCTTCACTAGGATAGCCTATTTTTATAAACAACATGAAACGGTCGAGTTGGGCTTCGGGCAGCGGAAATGTACCTGCCTGTTCGATAGGGTTTTGAGTAGCCAGAATAAAAAATGGACGATCTAGTGGATAAGTCTGACCAGCATAACTAATTGCCCGCTCCTGCATGGCTTCCAATAGTGCAGCCTGTGTTTTAGGTGGCGTCCGGTTGATTTCATCTGCCAGTACAATATTGGCAAAAACAGGCCCTTTATTGAATTTGAATGTTCGTTTGCCCGTTGCTTTATCTTCCTGTAGCACTTCCGTGCCAATGATGTCCGCAGGCATGAGGTCGGGGGTAAACTGTATGCGTTTGAAACTAAGCTCCGTAGCATTAGCCAATGTCTGAATCATCAGCGTTTTAGCCAGCCCTGGGACGCCTTCCAGCAGCGCATGACCACCTGCCATAAAAACAATCAACAACTGATCGACGACTGCTTCTTGTCCGGTAATCACTTGCCCGATTTCAGTTTTCAAGCTGCTTAATTTACCCAACAGAGGCTGTATGTCTTCCTGCATATTTTTGGCTATTTTCTAAAGGTGCGCCAGCACCCAATCAAAGCTTCCGCGAAGCCTGTTCTAGTTTTTTGATTTTATCGGTAAGTTGAAGATTATCCAGTTTGCCACGCACTTCTAATAAACGTTTGGAAACAGGATTTAGAGGAGACTCTGCTGTTTTTACTTCTATGCGCTGACTCAGTTCACCAATAAATTTATTCAGTTTTTTACTGGATTTGAGCATTTGCGTGAAAAATTCTTTGGCATCTACTTTTAAGGCGCGGAGCTTAGTCGATTTAGACTCATGTTCAATCACCAGTTGATTGCGTTTATTCAGTTGGAGGCGGGTAGATTCATTATCTAGCCAGGAAAAAGAAGTAGATTGATCTTCTTCACCAACTAAATCTGATAGTGCGGTAAGCCATTGTGTTGTCCGGTTCAGGTCGTCGTATAGATAACTGGCAGATTGTTTTCTGCCTGGTGAATTCCAGGGTTTTTCTCTATAATTAATAGCAAAGCCACCACGAAAATCGTGGTAATGGTCTTCGTCAAACCGTTGTGAGATGAGGTTGATGACTTGGGCAGCTTCTACTTCTTCTAGGTATAACTGCTTTTCACGTCCGTCTTCCAGCTTTTCGCCGAGGGAAGTAATAAATTTTACGTCAATCATAGGTCTTCTTTTTTAGTCTGTTAGGGGAAGGGGATTATTTAGTCGATGGCTGTCAAGTTATAATTGTGAAATTGTGAAATTGTGAAATTGTGAAATTGTGAAATTGTGAAATTGTGAAATTGTGAAATTGTGAAATTGTGAAATTGTGAAATTGTGAAATTGTGAAATTGTGAAATTGTGAAATTGTGAAATTGTGA
>CALFBH010000135.1 GCA_937951615.1 uncultured Saprospiraceae bacterium
ATAGTTGATTTCATTGATGACAATCTGGTCGGCTGTGCCTGTGCATACACGGGAGTTTTCTGCACCTGGTGTGCCACAATTATTATCAGAACGAAACCAGTTGAGCGGGTCATTATTATCCGAATAAGGGTCGAGCAATTCGAGAGAAGGCCCACTTCCATCCGGGTCTTCGTCCCAGGGATTTTTATCATTATAACTTAGAGAATCTATAATATTGCCAAATGGGTCTGACAACTCTAGTCGTTCCCCATCATTACTGAGTTCGCCTTTATATTGTCCGAAAGGGACAAAACCATACACTGCCTGAAATTCATCTGCATCTTCTGCCAAAACAATAAAATCGCCTGGTTGTATGATACTTGGATAAGGAAAATCAAATATGATTCCATCCGTAAAATTACAGTCGGCCAAATCTACTGCTTCCGTTCCTGCATTGATTAATTCAATGTAATCCAACTCGCTGGAATCCGTTGCGGCAAGCGTACACAGGCTATCAGGATGATACATGATTTCATTGATAGCGATGGTATAATTTTGATCCACATAAAAACGGCGTGGACATAGGGCAGACCAGACTCCACCATTATACACTCTGGCTTTGACATTCACGACTCCCTGGGCAAAAGCAATTGCTCCTGTATAAGTTTGTGCAGAAGCTGATATGCCGCCGCCGGAAGCTCTTGGGTCGATGTCATTTGTGGTATAATAAATCGTGCCTGCTCCATTGGGGTTGCTCAATGTAATCCCGTCGCCTGCTGCAATTATTCCTCCGTACTGGCTGAATTGTACTGCATCAATGGAAGGATACAAGCCCGCATTTCTGTAGTTACTAATCGTTTGATTCGTTCTGCCTGGAAGATAGGAATTTACTATTCTGTTTTTAGCATCAATAAACCCTTGATAGCCATTTGTTGTTGCCCATCTGCCTGCTTCTGCGATCATGGCTATATCTGTTGAGTTATAGACATCCATGTAAGCATTATTTGTTTTCTGAGGCGTAAGCGCACCATCATTGAAGCAGTGGCATTCCATTTGATCTCCTACCTGCGTTACAAAATCAGTATTATTTCTTAATGCGTTGTAAATATTATCATAAGCCCGATGCCCTACCTGGTCTTTTGCCCAATCATACGGCCAAAAATAATCTAAGGCTGGTTCGGAATCCCATATCCAAAATCGAAAGCCTTCATTAGAGGTTCTATTCATATTGAGGTATGAATTTTTCCCGTTCGCATGATTATCGGAATGTGGGGCATAATTGGTCACAATTACATAATCTATGAATTGTTTAACATCAATATAATTCTGAATAGTCTGGTAATTTGCAGGAACAGATAAATTCTGATTATCAGCAATATCATTCAAACTTATCCAGGTGGCATCATTCCCAACGAGCGCAACTTTTGTTTTTACCACATCCCAGTCATCTTTATTACCGCCATAATATTTTTCAGCCCACCCAGCAACAGGGCGTTCAGTCGCATTATATACCCCCCAATATATGCCATTGATGTACAGATGCATAAAATTACCCGCGACACCAATGCCATCTTCCTGAATATCGATTTGCAAATCCCTGACCACCTGATCGGCAATATCGTTACTTTCGCCCGTGTGTAAACCAGAACCTTCTGTATTGATACAACCGGCATGTCCTGCCCTTAATGCGATTTGGTCAAATTCATCGGCTACTTCATTTCCGAAAATGGGGTATTCAAGTTTTCCATCTCCATAGATGGCTTTAAAACTTAACCTGAAATTTCTTTTTGGATTATTATAACTACTTCCTCCAAATCGTTCAATACCACAATCCTGCTGATGTGCTTTTTGTCCATCAGGGTATAATAATTCTACAGAAGCCGGAACTTCAGCACTCCCGTTGTGTGCATTTCCAAAATCATCAAGGTCTGCGACTACTGATATTGTTCCTACCTGCGTCAGTGCATTGTATAATTGACTGCTGTAAGCAGGATCATTTTTCACGCTGGCATCAAACTCAAAACCTGAAGTCGGGAAACCAGTGACACTATTTGGCTGATTGATGACGTCATTAAGAAAGATATAGCTATGTGTCAATATTTTTGTCGTATCAGTATTCGTATATGCAATCGCTCTGATATTAGCTGTTGTATTAATAGCTATGGGGGTACTATAAATAGTCCCCAAAGTTGGAGTGGGTGCATCGCCATTCGTCGTATATCGAATAATGGCAGCCGGATCATTCACTGTAAGTTCAAGACTAAAGGGTGCATTATAAAATCCCCTGTCAGTTTCAAAATCAAGATCCAATTGTCCATAACTTGTCCCTGTTAACAAGCATAGCAAAGTTATAATCCCTAAAAAATTGTACTTCATTCTCATTATTGAAATTATTTTGGCACCCTTGAAGACACCCCGTTATTTAAATCCCAAAGTGCTTTATCAGCGCCATTTACATCCCCATTCAAATCATAATCGGGAATCAGGTATTGTTGAAAAACACCATTATCATCCAACCAGATGGTTTTGTCTGTGCCTGTTATATCAAAACTTGGGAAATCGCTTTG
>CALFBH010000136.1 GCA_937951615.1 uncultured Saprospiraceae bacterium
ACTACTACTTCGATATTCGATATTCATCTGTTCGATATTCGATATTTTCCTATTTTGCTAATATGCACTAAAACTTAGTGCTGAAAGCACTAGCCTAATTTTACGAGCTTATTTCGTCCAAAGTTCAGTAACTGAAAAGTAATGGTATAATTTAGTAAGCTATTTTTCTGTTTTCTTTTTCGTAAAATTCTCGCTTCTCGCAGCGAAGCGGTCTCTCCTCTCGCAATGCCGCAGGCATGGTCTCTCAATTTACCAAAATTTCATCTATAAAAAACCAGGAATCTCCTCCGGGACTTGGATGCCAGTCTGGGTTTTTGAGCATACTTTTTATTTCGACCCTGATATATTTACTTTCAGTGGGGGCAAAGGGAACATTAAAATATCCCAATTCTGTGCCGTCCCTATGGTCTTGAGCAATTTGAATTTCGTTGGCATGTTGAAAGTCCTTTCCATCTTGCGAGAGCGAAACTTTAATGGCTTTAGGATAGAAAATCCATGAACCCGGATCGCTTAAAGCACTTACAAAAACACTGGACACCATATCTGTTTTTGCTAGGTCAAGCGTTGCTGTCAGGTTTGTGCCTTCATAGCCGAGCCATTTGCCATTTCTAAAATCTATGGAGCTTTTTTGCAAGTCGATCAGCGTCTTTGAGCCTTCGCCTGGATACTTTGGAGAGGCTGGACTGGATAGTTTTGCTGCGACGATTCTGTGTTGTATTTTGATAAATTGTTTGTTATTTGTTTCACTTTCTTCCCAGCCTTTTTTGCGAGCAATCGCTTTAACCATAGCGGAGGAAGTCAATTTGATGGCTTGATTATAAATACTTGAAGTAGAATCCGGCTCAGATCCATCTAATGTATAATGAAGGACACTGTTTTTTAAATTATTTTTCAAAGTCACGATAAGCGAATCTTCAAATAAATCGGTATCGGCAAGGATGATTGGTGGATTTAAATTGACTGCTCCAAAAATGGACTCATCTATGCCGGCATAAACTTCGAGTCGGGGTTTGGCTTTTTTGAGTTGACTGATGCCTTCTGTGCTGATTGCCGATTGCCAGATATATAATTTTTTCAAAATAGGAAGAGCTGTCAAATTCTCAATACTCTCGTCACTGACTGGTGTATCATAAAGATTAAGAGATTGTAAATTTTTCAGGTTTTTAAGTTTTGAAATGGCTTTGTCGGACACCTGCGTATGCTGCAATTGCAGTTTTTGTAAATTATCCAATCCTGAAATAAAATCAATCAACTGCTCATTTACAGTGGCGTAGGATAAGTTGAGTTCCGAAATATTTTTGCGTATCGGCTTCATTGATTTTATCATAGAACGCTTGATCTCGTTTTGGTTTTGCAGGCTCAGAGCAATTAGTGGACTCGTAGCAGAGGCAGACGTAACCTGAATGCCCTTGGCTTGAAGTGTTGCAAATTGTTTGTTCGTCAGAACATCAAGATTGGCAGTGTCCAGCGTAGTCTGGGTTGGAATATATTTTTGTAAAATCGGCTCGACTTTTTCCCGATTTTGCATGTCGGCAACAGTGCAATCGGCACAAGTTTTATTTTCAATCCACCATTCCAATAAGGCGACTTCATCGTCTGTAAGCTGGCTTTTTCCTTTGGGCGGCATGTGTTTTTCTTCGCCAATTGGCAATAAAACTCTTTTCAATAATTCACTTTTCTGTGGATGTTCGGAATTAAATATTGCCCCTGATTTTCCGCCTTTCACCAAGTCGGCGAAGCTGCTCATCACCAACTCTCCTTTCTTTTTGCTGGGCTTATGACAGGACACACATTTTTGTTGGAGAATGGGCTGAATGAGCTGTTCATAAACAGGCATTTCATCTAAACTTAGTCCTGCATCAACTAAGAAAGCTTGGCTGTTTCCCTGTTCAAAAAGATATTCCGAACCATGCGTCAGACTGCCGCCATAATGTCCAGTCAGAGAAAGTAGGACAAGCGTTATAAAGAAAAATATGCCTGACCAATGTTTGGAAATGTTTTGATTTTTATAAATAAATAAAAGCAGAAAAATGCCCAGCGTAGTGGAGATGCCCAGCCATTTATGCCAAAATAAAAAGTCAGTATCATAGCCTCCTTCGTTCGACAATAACCAGCCCGTGATAGCTGAAAAAACAGCCGAACCCAATGCACAAATTAAAGCCAAAGAAATGGAAGCATCGTAAATTGTTGTTCGTTTCCATTTTTTGAATACAAACAAAACAGCAGCAAAAAACATAATCCCGATCGGAAGATGCACGAGAAGCGGATGCAGCCTGTTTATGTTGAACATCAAAATCATTGCACAATTATTTCGTCTATAAAAAACCAGGGTATCGTCCCTTTTCCTCCATGCCAGTCGGGAATTTTATCCATATAAATTTTAAGCTTGGCTCTTGTCATTGAAGCAGCTACGGGAAGGTCGAAAAAACAGAATGTAGTAGCCTCATTTGCCTCTGCTTTGTCTAGCTTTAGTGAAGCGATGATTTCGCCATTTTGTATCAGTTCGATTTTTGAAGGATTAAAAATCCAGGAACTATAGTCGCATAAAGTACTCAGAGTTATTTGTTTACAATAAATGGATGCTCCAAAGTCCAAATGCAGCTCAATCACTTCATTTTGATAACCCAGCCATTCCTGATTGGCTCTAAAATCGATTTCACCTTTTTGAAAATTACTTAATGCCGCTAATCCTTTGCCCTCATAAGGTGCTTTTGGAGGAGTAGAAGTCGCTACTATTTTAGGCTTGATGGCAGTCGTTTTTCTTACGGAAAAAAGAAAGGTCTCGCTTGGTTTGAAATCGGAATGAAAGGCTTTACATTTTACATCCGTATCATGATTTAAAACCAATGGATTGGGGCAAATCGGACTTGTTGCGGTCACGGCTGCTCCGTCTGTGGTATATCTGATGACTGCTTTTGGCTGTACTGGTAAAACGCTGACGCTTGCCCGATTTGAAAATAAAATGGAATCTATTATTATAACAGGATTTGCCAAAGCAATTTCCTCATTTTGCAAAAATACTGAATAGCTTTTTGGCTGACAAGCAAAGAGAACTAAAATACAGACGATTCCCAAAAACCGAGAATATCCCCATTTGTTATTACCCATGCTCATACTCGGATTAATTTTATTGGATAAGTCTGCCCCGAATTCCATTGAGCAACATATAAATTATCGTCTTTATCAACACAAACATCATGCGGATGATGGAATACTTTTAGTGATTGATGCATGGGATTCAGTTTTCCGTCGCTATATGTAGGCTCTATGCCGCCTGGTGCAGAAATGAGTTCATTTTTTTTATTCAAAATAGAAACAAAGCCTGCTCCGGAACTACTCGCGCCCGACCATATCGTAGCCAGATAAACAAAGTCCTCCTTGATGACTGGTCGGCAGATATACGCGCCTGGCAAGTCTATTGAGCCTTTGAATTTGCCTTCCAAAGTGTACGTTTTCAATTGGTTTTTCATTCTATCCGTCACCAAAAGTTGCGGATTTTTAGCATCTCGCTGGTCTATACATACACCGTGCGCATTGTCCAGATGTTCATCAGATGTCCCTCGTCCTCCGAAGATATTGAGCAGTTCGCCTTTAGCAGAATAATGTATAATATATTGCAAACCATAACCATCTGCGACATAAACATCTCCATTATCAGCAATCGCTGTTTCTGTTGGAATATATTGCGCCGGGTTCTGATATTTTCCAGATTCCTTTGGAAAAGGCAGCACCATAATTTCCCGTCCATCCAAAGTCGTTTTGATGACTTCGTGTCGCTCATTATCTGCAATATAAAGAAATTCTTCACCACCTTCGTCCTTGATGGTTAGTCCATGTGCGCCAGGATAAGTTGTCCCCCAAGTATCTAATAATCGCCCTGAAGCATCATAAATCAGTACGTTATTTTTGGTGTGATTGGTCAATAAAAAAATACGCCCTTTTTGGTCAATCACCATTTCATGGCAGTCTTTGACGGGATAAAAATTGGCATTCAATGCGCCCCAATGCAAATCTACTTTGTACTGATGTGAACCATGCCCAATGATAAGGTCTTTCCAATTATCATACGGAAAAGCAGGCAACTGTATGGCAGCAAAACCGAAACTGGTGTTTTTTATGAAATGACGTCTGTTCATTTTGTTTTTGTAACTGTTTGCGTCCATAGCCGATATTTTACAATATTGGTGTTCCGCAGATTCTCCACGCATTTTGCAAAGCAAAATGAAATACTGAAATAACCTCAATACTAAAAAACAGCCATCGACCATGGACTATGGACTATCGACCCGAATTCTTACTTATTCAACTCAATATCCCCTTAACCAGATGCCCTTCCACATCGGTCAATCTAAACCGTCTACCCTGATATTTATAAATCAATTGTTCGTGGTCAATGCCCATTTGATGCAAAATAGTTGCCTGAAAATCATGTACATGTACTGGATTTTTAGCAATATTATAACCAAATTCATCCGTTTCCCCATAAACGATTCCTGGCTTTATACCGCCGCCTGCCATCCAGATAGAAAAGCATCGTGGATGATGATCGCGTCCATAATTTGTCTCTGTCAGTGTGCCTTGTGAGTAATTGGTTCGCCCAAATTCGCCGCCCCAAATCACCAAAGTATCTTCCAGTAAGCCGCGTTGCTTTAAGTCCATCACTAAGGCTGCGGAAGGCTGATCTACATCTTTAGCCTGACCTTTTATTTGTGTAGGCAAATTAAAATGCTGATCCCAACCCATGTGGTATAATTGGATAAACCGAACGCCTTTTTCTGCTAGGCGACGTGCGAGAATACAGTTGGCAGCAAAAGTCCCTGGTGTCGTAGAATCTGGTCCATACATCTGGTAAATATGATCTGGTTCGCCGTCAATATTCATCACTTCAGGCACAGAGGTCTGCATTCGATAAGCCATTTCATACTGTGCGATTCTGCTGGTAATTTCGGGGTCGCCGTATTCTTCGTATTGCATGGCATTCAGTTCTTCCAGATAGTCCAGCATTTTTCGGCGATTTTTAGGGTCTAAACCTTCAGGATTGTTCAGGTATAAAACAGGATCTTTAGCAGAACGAAACTGGACGCCCTGATGCAAAGAATGTAAAAAACCATTGCCCCAAAGTCGCGAGTATAAAGGCTGCCCCTGCGGTCGCCCAGTTCCTCTCGACAAAAGCACGGTGAAGGCTGGCAGGTTTTCGTTTTCGCTGCCCATGCCATAACTCATCCAGGCGCCCATGCTAGGGCGTCCGGGTTGTTGTGAGCCTGTTTGGAAAAAAGTAATGGCAGGATCGTGGTTGATGGCTTCGGTGTGCATGGATTTGATGACACAAATTTCATCAGCGATTTTAGCCGTATAAGGTAACAGGTCGCTGACCCAAGTGCCGCTTTGTCCATATTGCTGAAATGGAAACATCGATCCTGAACCCACCAAAGGAAAAGATTCTTGTCCCGAAGACATCCCGGTCAGGCGTTGTCCCTGACGAATAGAATCGGGCAGGTTGTCGCCTCGTTTTTTGTCCAATAAAGGTTTATAATCAAATAATTCCAACTGAGAAGGTCCGCCGCTTTGAAACAAATAGATAATCCGCTTGGCTTTTGCTGGATGATGCAGTTGATTCAAAACGCCTTTTGTGCCTGTGTGTTCTTTTATCAGCCCGCTTTTTTTATCCCGGGTGAAAAAACTCATGCCCAGCAAACCCGACAAGGCTGCCGCACCCACACCTATAGCACTTTTGCCGAGAAAAGCCCTTCTGTTGAGGTGCAGCGATCTCTTTTCAAATGGATTCATATTTTAGACGTTTTGGTCAACAATATACAGTCTCGCCTTCCGCTTCTTGCTTCTTTTCGTCCAAAGTTACTGGACTTTGGACAAAAAAGGAATTAAGGTATTGGGAAATTAGGTTTAAAATTGCAAAGTATTGATTATTAGGTGTTTATTTTTTATTAAATAAAAAAGCCAGCAATTCTCAATTTGAAAAAATAAGCAATATTGATGATTAACATGTTTGTAGCAATAATGGCTAAAATGCTGAATTGTTCCCCTTTGGAGGCAGGGCTGTTAAGTTCTATTCGTCCAAATAAATCGACATTTTTTTATAAAAATTGTTGAAAAAGGATTGAAATCCCTGCAAGTTCTTTGATATTAGTGGAAAAATAAAATCTGATGAATTTAATGACTATTCTACAAGA
>CALFBH010000137.1 GCA_937951615.1 uncultured Saprospiraceae bacterium
GGCTTGTTGTAAAACCAAAGATAAGAGGAAAAATTTGCGCCACAAGTCCATCGTTCTTTTTTGCCTAGGCAAAAAAGAACGATGGACTTGTTTTTTCAACTAAAAAAAATGCCGTTGCATTTATTGGTTGAATCTAAGATATATAAATACCTTTTTGTGTAAAAAAAGTAACCCTTTTTTATGAAAAAATAATAATATTTTAAATCGTCCTATTCGTCTTCTTTCGCCTCAAACCTGTTTTCAGTACCGGAAAAGTCTATGACATAATGTTTTGTGGCGAAATAAGGTTTCACATTCACGCCAAGTTTTACGATTTGTGGATTCTCCGGATCTGGTTCTGGTCCAGTGATTTGATAGGATTCAATCAATCCACCATAACCGCTGATTTTCTTAAAGAACTTATTGAGTTCCCCTTTTATTTCGTTGCGCAGTTCTCCTGAGTAGGTCTGGAAAGTTAAGGTATTGAAATAATCCAATAATACTTTTGCAATCCAGTCTTTTGCTCTCACTACACCGAGTGCGCGAAGATCCGGGTCGCCGCTTTCTGCACATAATGTAGTGTCAGACATCGCAACTGTTCCCCATTGTTTTTCAAAGATGATGGGAATCATACCCATTTTATCGACTTTATCAACGTGGGTGCGTAGGAAAGCCATTCTTGTTCCCATTACGCCATCCAGCTTGCCGTGCTTTTTACCGGCTGGTGGTTGTATGCCATTTCCGCTGTACATTTTACCAGCCAAGGCAGTGGACATAGGAAGGTGAAGATCATCATCTTCAATGCCTTCATTTTTCTTTCTGACCACGCCATAGTTACAGGTAACAACAGCATTGGCGAGGTGTTTGTCTGAACCGACAATTCTTTTTTCTTCGATTTTATCTTCTACTGACTCAAATTCTTTTTCATCGGTAAAATCTGTCACCAATGTGATTCTGAACTTCGCGGCCTGTTTGCTCCAATACTCTAAATTTTCGCCTAAGAATCCAGGAATTACGAGTAAGGAATAGTTATCTTCAAGAGAAAAGCGATCAAAATTTTCATTAAAATGCTGAATGAGACTTTCTCTAAGCTCTGTATTTTCTGTTCCGGCAAATTCTTCGACAGGCACATTCATAATGAAGAGATTCCTCATCTTTTCCTCTCCTGCATTTCTGAAAAACAGGTCTAAGGAACGATAGGATTTTTCTAAATCTCTGATCCCATCCAATGTTGTCCTTAGGTTATTGTTCAACACTTCAGCTGTTTTAGCATTTTGTTCCTTCGCTTTTTCATAAGGATTTTCAGCTGTGACCAACTCTTTTAATATTTCGAGTTCTGCTTTAAGTTTCCTGCGTTTTTCTGCTTTATCGTCATCTGAAAGAAAAGCATTTCGGCGTGGTTCATCCTTAGGATTAATTTCACGGATACCTTTTTTCCCGTCAATGATTCCTTCCAATATTCTGAATCCGCCTTGTTTTTTCAGTACGGCTACTTTTTCTTTTACTTTTTCCAGCAATTGAGTCTTGTCTGCTTGATTTGGCATAACTTTGTTGTTCTTATAAATTAAAGGGGCTTTACAAGTTTAAGTTTAAGATTAAGTTTAAAAAAAATTAGAATAATATTGATATCCAATGTTTTACCAAACTAATCACTAATCCACTAATTATATTGCAATGGTATAATTATTCTTCGTTCAGTTCTTCAATTAAGGCTTCGAGAAGATCTACAAATTCTTTTTTATGCTCTTCATTACCTAAGACACCTCTAAGTTTTTCATTGTTTTGCATAACATGAGCAAACTTGGCGTAAATGCCTTCTTCTTCCTGCAAGGATTGTAATAATGGACTTTTTTCAATAATTCCGTCTTTGGTAAAATCTTTAAGCCTGTTGAATTTGAGCGTCATTTCTTCTGCGTCTCCTTCTTTGGTGTTGAGTACAATTTCTCTTTCCGGCTTATAATGCTCGAAAATTTCTTTCATACTTTTCAATCGTGTTGGATCGGCTGTGTCGTCAGGATCGTCATTGAGTGGGAGTGCTATAATCGTTTTATTATCGGGCACCAGTTTTACGCCCTGTGGAGCATCTTTTTCATTAATGTTTGCTCCTATCTGATAGCCATATAGTGTTTTTGCCATAATCGTATTATTTAATAAATCAAAATTTTATACAAATCTAATGTTTATTCAGTTCATTTACACTGATAAATATATAATAATGTCACAAAAGATACAAGTTATTTGTTGTTATTTTTATCATAAAAAGCTACAGAACTTACATATCCCAGAAATCTTCTTCATGGGAAACGGGTGGTGGTGCTTGTGTTCGGGTTGATGTTGTTACCTTTTCCTGTACATCCTCTTCATATCCTCCATCGACAAGCCCTTCTGTTTTTAAGCCTTTCTGCGACATTTCATTAAATAGTTCAGAATATACTTTAAGGAATTTTAGGATTTTTTTGAGACAGGAATGATAGATATTAACATGTGAATATTCTGCATTTTCTAATGCACCTGCAATCTCCATAAAGTCGGCAGGTGTTCCATGAAATTCCGAAAAATAACGTCCCAATTCTCTACGACGTGTCTGATTGAGTGAAAAATAAGCGGCTCTTACAGCTATTGCCATTTTCTTAAACAACTGTACCAGTCGTATAGGATTTTCGTATCGCAAAGAAGTTTTAAAATGGCTATTGATGTCTATCAGCGTATTAATAACCGGAGGAATAATAACGCCCATATCAATGGCAATATCAGAGCGAAGATTTTTCTTTGAGTCTTCGTGTACAAATTTGAGTACTTCCGTACAGCTATTCAGTAATTCATCAGATTTTTTTTGCAGTTGTTCATAAAACCTTGCTAAAGGTTTGCACGAATCGAAACTAACTGACGGTGGAATAAACTTCGTGATTTCTTTTATATGTCCTTTATCACCAATATCATAAAGAGAAAGTGGCATTACATTATGGCTATTCCTGTAGCGGTTTGTAATTTCGTCTGGCGAATTTAAGGTGGTGTATTTTAGTTTTGCTGCTATATTGAGGTATGGTTTTCTATCAAAATTTTCTCCTGCATCTGGCTTGCCTACAGGATTCCAGTCTGCATCAACTTCCAGATAAACCATTAGAAAAGCCTCTCTGCTTTCCCCCAGGTTAATTTCAAGAATCAAATCAGATTTTTCATATTTTCCAGCAGCAATTGTTTCTGGTGTGATGGCTATAATATGCCCACTCGCCATGGCTGCCATGCATCGAATAAGCTCTACTTTGAAGTATTCTCTTGGTTGATCTCCTCTAATTTCAAGCGACTCGGGCTGCCCGTCATAGCAGGCTAATAGTCCATAATTCACTGGATTGACATGGATCAATGTTGGATTATAAGCAGCTCCAATGATAAATTTGTTCTGCGCCATAAGATGGGCAGCACTGATCATCATGCCGTTTTCCCAATTGACGGGAAGGTGTGTATCCAACAAAGCTGGTTTCATAGTGTCTTGTTTTTATATTTCCTGTGAATGTCTTTGAGCAATAATAATGTCTTTAGCACTTATTCTGTTCTTGACAATATTAATATTGGGGTCAATAAATCTTTTCACGCCCATCCATTTCGGTTTTCGGTAGAAGAGGTATTCGTATTCATTCCCCTGTGTATCATGAATGTCTATATTTTGAAGTTCGGGTTTTCCATTATGTCTTCTGACGAGTTGAAAGGCATTGATTCCAAATTCTATATCGCTCAATAGTTTGCATGGAATTGGCGTAATTGTTTCGTTTTGATTGCTCATTGGAAACATAATTTTGACATCAATCGGACGTGCATTTCTGCGCTCTTCCGGCGAAACCCGTTTATCTCCCGCACTAATCTTGTAACGGGGATAATCCAGTTGCGGAACTTTGCCCAACAGAAACACCGTCTTGAGTATAAACATGGGCAATATAAAGGGCAATAAAACAAAATAATATGAACTCAGATATTCGGCAGTATCATCCCCTGATAAAAACGATAAGGCTGCCAAGAAGGTAACTGTTCCCAATATTGTGACAATCATTGCAAAGAGCAAATCTGGCATAATATCAACTGCTTTTTCTGCCCATTTGACCAATTTATAAAAGAGTGAGGAGTGCAAAAGTCCCATCAGCAGAGCATAAATAGCAATGAAAATGTAGGTCAATACAACATCTTTACTCAATAATGTAATCAATACTGGTATGGTCAATATTCCGACAAACATCAATACATATAACATAGAGTTCAGCGAAAAAATTCTTACTTTTTTAGTCTGACTCCTTATTTTTGACCTAAATTTATTCGCTATCAGTTGCGTAAACACAAGTGTCAGCATCGCTGTAACGGCACCGACTGATAGCATAGATGGTAATGGCATTCTTTCTTTATTATCTGTTTCTTCTTTATTATCTGTTATTGTCCTGAACTAGATGCCCCCTGATATCTTAATTGTTCTATCGTTGCGTCTTTTGTTCTTATTTGCTCATCCCGTAAGCTGAGTGTCTCTCTGCATATTTCCAAGTCTCTCTTGCACTGGTCTTTATTTTGATTAGCCGACTTTATCAGTCCTGATATTTTACTTCTGATATTTTCGAGTCGCGCTTTCATTTCAGTATCCTCAATTCCTTCGAGTGGATATAGATCCAGCTTTCTCAAGGTATCTTCATTATAAGAGTCGAACAGGCTGACCATAGTTGCATCAATTCCATCTAATGTGCTTTCCATTAAGTGTTGCTGAATCGAATCTTTTCGAAGACTTTCCACTCTTTTTTTTAATCTTGCATTTTCTTCTGATGGTGTTTTATATGTCAGCACAATAGCCGTAACAATCAACGCCGTAGTCACTGCCCACATTAAAAAGAACTTCAACAGTGATTGGTTATGCGCTTTTTGATTGGTCGGCTTCATAGTTTTTTATGGTAAAATAAATAAATCAGAGCAGGTAGTTTTTATTATACCTATCCAATATCACCTGTAAAAATACAGAAGATTCAGGTATTTAACGACTAAAAATGAGGTTTTTTACATCTAATAAAGAAATACTATTTGAACGTCAGTGCAGCCCCATAAGTTTTACATTCATTGAGTTCTTCTTTGGCATTAAGGTTTTCTTTTTTCAGGCTATCATTTGTTTGTCGCAAGGCAAGAAGGTGTTTATAGTTTTTAAAAATTTCAGCATGAAGTTTGGAATCCGACATGTCTTGATATTTGTTCACTTCTGCTCGAATTCTAAACGTTATTTTATCTATTTGAGTGGCTATTTTTCCTGTTTTTTTTGCGTCATCTTTGATTTCTGTCAACTGCTGTTCGAGATTTTTAATCTCTGTGAAATAGGCATTAATCTTTTGCATCTGAGACAACATTTTTTCCTGACTGCTCATGTTTACTTCTGGCGAAAGCTCTTGATTGGCTTTCATTTTCGGGACTGACCCAAAATTTTTGCATACAGCAATACTGACGAGTATTATGCTGGTCAGGTATAAGAATATGAATTTTACGAAAGCCGTATTTTTTTCGCTCATTACAAATTGAGTTTGTGAATAGTCCAGTGTTTTTCTATGCTGTTTTCTAACATTATAGAACTTTCCTACTCGTACATGCTCAGTTTTGCCCTTATGTTAACAGTAAATGGTGAAAAAAATATTTTTTCTTAGAATGTGTTTAATTTTATGGAAACATCGTCTCTGGCATCCAGTAATACGTTTCTTCATTTGTGCGAAAAAGATATTCGGGATTATTAACGATTGCCTTTACTTGATCTAGTTTACTTTCAACATAAAAAAAGATGGCATCAATTTCATCATCACTCACTTTTTTGCGGTCTTCAAGTTCTGAAATAGTGTATTTTTGCAAGAGCGGGGTGGCTGAAAAAATTCCAGTAGCTGCTCTAAATATCTCTCCTGTCGTTTTTTTTCCTGCCTGATATTTGCTGATTTCTTCCTTGCTGTGAACCTTCAATATTGCCCTGAAAGTTTTGGTCATTGTTTTTCGCAGTTCTGTGCTTTGCATTTTTATTTCTACCACGCTTGCCAGTAATTCTTCCAGTTCATGTAGCTCTTCATCTGTAAGCAGCAAGACATTATTAAACAAAGGTGAGGTCAGAGAATCTATTTCTATCGGCACATAAGCTTCCAAAAATACTTCATAATTCATTTCACCAGTCGGAAAAAGTGTCCTGTAATCTCTTTCGAGTTTCATGTATTCTTTGATGGGCAGTAATTTGTGATTCCTTCTGTCGAAGATATTCGTAATCAGCCCGATTTTGTACACATTATTTTCTAATCGCGCAAGTACGGGGAAACGTTTCCAGGCTGCGGTGTATTTATTATCGTACTGATCTTTATCCCAAATCACCTTGTCGGACGGTGCGGTGGCTGTTATTCTAAAAGTATCAGCCGATTCATAAGTGCTGAATACACTGGATTTTATATGCTTATTTTTACGTTCTGTGGCGGCTTCTTTGTCGGAATTTGGTTCAATGCAGAGGCGTTGAGACCAAATTTGTACATATCTTTCATCAATCCAGCCTTTTACTTCTCTTGGGGCATTAGCGGACAAAGGCAATTTGTCCGACGTGCCAATTAGATATTTATCTTTTTCTTTTTTGAATACAAATAAAAATTCAAATAGGGGTAGTTCACTATCGTTTTCTGCATCCGCCATGAGTTCAGGGTGGTCAAAAATACGCAGTCCTTTTTTGCCAGATTGTATATCACTTTTAAGCGTAGATAAGCTACGTACAGAAAGCCCTTTTATGGAGAAATTTGTTTGTTTATTGAATAAAGCATTTCTCCATAATAAGAGTTTGCTTTTTTCTACCCAGCCATAATATTCAGCTTTTTCAGCATTTACCCTACGAGAATTTCCGATAATTGCTTCAATATCCTGTTTAATCAATTGTACATAATCATTCGTTTCACCAATGACATAAAAACGCTCCATGAATTGTATGAGTTTTCCTGTTTTTGCGCCATTGGGGGTTTCATAAGTTGGGTTATTCGCTCTGTCAGAATAAACCATCCAGTCATTTTTCGGGCCGGATGCGGGTAGTTTTTTAGCTTTGTGGGCAACTACGATTCCAGTAGGTTGGATATACTTGACTGGCATTTGCAGTATTTTTTTATTATAAATTTCTGCAGGTTGGGCTGTAGCCACATAAGCTGTTATCGTGAGTGCAAGTAGCGTTAATGTTATGTGGATGAGTTGTTTCATTGTTCGATTGTTTCATTGTTCGATTGTTTCATTGTTCGATTGTAGCAATCGCATAAAATATTTTTTAAACCACTAAGCGCACTAAAGGACATGAAGCCGATAGCTATCGGCTTGTATAAGTGTAAAGAACACGAATGAATTTCCCTTTGTGTTCTTTTTATCCTGTTAGTTTTAGTGTTCCTTAGTGCGCTTAGTGGTTAGAAAATGGGTACGTATAAGACTAATCTATCTTTATGCGATTGCCATAATTGTTCGATTGTTGCATTGTTTTTTTATGAATATTTTAACGTCCGTAAATAAGGTCTCCTGGAGATTTGGACAAAATGGAACGTATGGTAAAACGCGACACAAAAAGTGCAACAAGTATCAGTATAATAAGCGTAATAAAAGTATTGGAATGCCATAAAGTAAAATAAGAAGCACCTGCTTCCTGCACTATTTTACCACTTAAAAACAAGTCGATGCCATAGCCAAGTAATAGAGCAGTAATCAAGCCAACTATAAGACTACAGAATAAAAAACTAATAATAATACGAAAATAAATGTTTTGCGCCTTGTCATTGCTCAATCCAAAAGCTTTCAGCGTGCCAATATTCGTTTTTACTTTGGAGAGGTGCATTTTTAGTAAATTAAAAATAAATAAGCTCACGGTGATTGCCCCAAATCCGACCAGCAGCCAGGCTACAATTTTTGTAATTTTACTCAAAAAATTAAAGTTTTCTTTTTCTTTAATTTGTGCAATGTCCATTTCTATGGGGTCGGATACGTTCAGACGCTGATGATTATAATACAGGGTATCTGCAAAAGGGCGGACTTTGGCGAGGTCATTAAAATATAGAGATATTCGGTCGAAGGCAGCATCTCCACTTAGGTGTTCACTTTCATAAGGATATACCCGTCTTGTGTTTTTGACTTTTTCAAGAGTACCAGCTTTTTGTATGTTATCCCAGCAACCCTCAGCTTTTTCCCAGAAACTGATTTCAATATCATGTCCATCGACATAAGACATGCGATGCTCACCCAATATTTCGTATTGTGGTTCTTTGTCATCATATTCGGGATGTGCTTTGAAAAATTGGTCGATTTCTGCCAGTATTGTCTCTGCATTTTTGCGACTTCCCGGCACCATAAGTTGTATATTTTTGACATCGCGGATGTCGAAGGTGCTGTCATATTTCTTTTTGACGGTTTCGTAAAAATTCAGCGTATATACAAATAAGTTTCTTCCAGGAATTTCTTTTACGACTGCACGTACAGGTATAGGGATTTTTAGATAGGTATTGTCGCTTACTTCCTCGTCAATGACAGAGAATGCCATGTCGACAAAAGCCGTATTTTCAGGCAGTCCCAGATTGTCGAGAAAACGTTTGGTGACAATTAGGCTCATGTCCATATTGTCTTCAAATTGAGCATCACCATACAAACGGTTTTTATCTTCGAGCAACTCTGTAAGCAATGGATTACTATTATTTTCGAGGTAAACACTTCTTCCTTTTGCCCGAGTCATTCTATCGTTTATATCCCAGAATCGGAGTGGGTATTTTACATAAGCAGAGACATTTTCATAATTGAACTCCTTTGATAATGCGGGTTGTTTCAGTGTGTTTTTAATGTTTTCAGCATTCGCGCTTTCTCGCCAGGGGATGCTAACATCCATCCATTTGACAAAGGCATTATTCATTTTTTTATCAAGGTAATTGAGGCTGCCATTGGCGAAACCTATCACGAGAAAGGTCAGTGCGATAATAGCTGTGAGTATCCAGAAGTTGATGCGTTGTTTTCCGGCTAATGCCCTGCCTTCTTTTTTAAAAAACAAAGAGGCGTAAGTCTCATTATTTGATGTTGTCTCTGGAGCTGTAGCAGGGTTTGTTGTGTGTGGCGGGACTGTTTTTTTATACAAATCAGACAAACGTTTCCTGAATGTTTCTGGATGCTCAGCCCACAGTGCCTTGGTGAATACATTTTCAGGCAGAATTTGGCCATAGCCTTGCGCTGATTCTGTAATCACAATAATCCTGTCGGCATGACGTACAGCGAGGTCTATATCGTGTGAAACCAAAATTGCGGCAGATTTTTCGCTGAGGTGCTGTTTTAGAATGTGTAGAAGTTCATTGGCATTTTCTTCATCGAGATTACCAGTAGGTTCATCTCCAAAAATAACAGAAAAATCATTATTGATCGCCCTGATAAATGCCAGTCGCTGTCGCTGCCCGCCAGAGAGATGTGCGGCAAGTGTTTCGGCATTGAGTTCATTTTCGGGTAGCCCTACTTTTTCGGCCAATGCTTTTGCATCAGGCATCACTGTTTCCTGGCTGACATCCTGCTTAATCATTTTGGATAAGCAAATGTTTTCGTAGGCTGTAAAGTTCTCCATCAGGTTGGTGTCCTGAAAGATAAAACTAAAGTGTTCTTTACGAATATCAGCGATTTCGGCAGCATTGTTTTTTGCCCATAGCTGGCTATATTCGAGATGACCTGATTTGCCAGTTTCAAAATGTATCCCTCCACTTTCGAGGGTGCTGTTCATCAGTGCGAGGGTCTCGATAAGCGTACTTTTTCCTGCACCAGATACGCCGAGGAGGAAGACAAGCTCGCCCTGCGGAATATCTAGTTCGTCAATTTTGAGTACGGGTTTTCCTCTATTATAGGCACAGACAAGATTTCGAATCTGAAAAAGGGTGTCTTTCATATTGTGTGTTTGCATTTTTTTTGGCTGTGGATAGCCGGAGTTATTTTAAATGCAGGAGCATACTTTATGCTTAGGGCAACACATCTTGCGGCACCCAGTAGTAAGTTTCATCACGAGAGCGGAAAGAGTAGTCTGTGTTGCCGACTACCTTTTTCATGTCTCGCAGTTTATCTTCCATATAAATAAAAATTTCTTGAATTTTATTGTCACTTACTTTTCTGCGGTCTTCAAGGTCAGCTATGGTGTACTTGCCTAATAATTCACTTGAAGAGGGCAGTCCTGTGACCAATTCAAGTATTTCTGCTGCGGTTTTTCTTGCGAGTTCTCTTTTATTACCTCCTGAACCGTAGTGTTTTTCTAGTATTTCCTTGTAAGAATCAACGATTTGCTCCCTAAGTTCAGTTGCATCGTTGCTGGCCCCCACCAGTTTTTCCAGATTATCTTCTAGAGCATATAATTCTCTGTCGGTGAGAAAAAGAACATGAGTAAACAGAGGCTGGTCAAGTTCCTCGGTCTCCATAGCTGCGTAAGATTCTATGAAGAACTGATGATCCATCGTTCGGAGTCTGTCTTTTAAGTCCTCATCATAATCTACTCCCGGCAGTTTACTTAAAATATAATCAAGTACAGCTTCATTGATAGTGATTTTACAATCTATATAAATTTTACAATCGAGTTCTTTTTTCAGTCTTTCGTGTTGTTCTTCAAATGAAGATAACATGGAACTGATTTCTTTCTCCAGTTCTGCCTGTGACATTGCGCCCTTCCTGTCGGCATGGGTAAGTGAGCCAGGGACAAGACTTTCTTCTGGATATTTAACTCGAAAAGTATTATTTTCTTCTATGTGATATAAAATAGGTTCTTCGAATGTAGGTCTTGATGAAGTTCCCACAATAAGTTCTTTAGTCTGATTAATAAAAACATCCGATATTCGATGGCTAATATTGCGCGTCTGGAATGAAATCAAGCCACATTCCCTATCTTTCATTTTCCGTATTAATTCACTTTTGTTGGCATTAAATGCATTAAGCGCATTTCCAGCATCACCAATCAATACAATGATGTTAGTTTGATTCGATTCTTCAAATTTTCTCAATGCTTCCAACACACCTGCATACATATCGCTAGGGTCATCATTATCTTCTGTCAAATCAGTTTTATCCCGATAATCTCCTAACTTTCGAATAATAGATTCGTGATTGGTCGTAAGGGAGTATTTTTCGAGTACGCCCTGCCCACTATTTCCATAGATGACAGCCCCGATTTTATATTTCTTCTTTTCATTTTTAAATATGTTAATGCTCTTTTCTATTCCATTGGTAATTGGAGTAAAAAAGGGATGGGAACTCTGGGTTCCATCAATAACGAACATAATATTGATGTTTTCCCTTTTATCTCGGATTACGCTGTAAGCTTTTTCTATTTCAGTACGTTCTCGAATAGTTAATGCAATATCATTATTCTTATCCAAAATGTCAGTAATCACACCTGTTTTATATAATGTTTTGTCCAGCCTCGACAAGATAGGTAAGCGTTTCCAATTAGGAGGAAATTTATTCTCATATTGATCATTATCCCATAATATAGTATTGACAGGTGCATTTCCATTTGTTCTAAAAGAAGACGCTGCTTCATCGCTACTCAATAAACTGGCTTTTATTCCTTTTCCCTTTCGTTCATTTGCTGCATCTTTATTATAATTAGGTTCAATACATAATCGTTGTGCCCAAATTTCAATAAAACTTTCAGACAACCAGCCTTTCAGAATATTTTGTGCGCCCACTTTTGATTGTGGTAATGATTGTGATACGCCAACCAAATAATTATCTCCTTCCTTTTTATATACAAATAAAAATTCGAGTAATGGTACATCATTCTCATTTTCAAGCGTAGGATTTAGAGTCGGAGAATTGTAGAACCTAAGTTTTTTCCCAGTCACCTTGCTATCCAGAATGCTAATATCGTGTACCGTAAGTGCTTTTACCGCAAAATCTGTTTGCTGATTAATTATTGAATTTCTCCACAATAAGAGCTTGTTTTTTTCTACCCAGCCATAATCTTCAGCGTTTTTATTCACTTTTCGAGCATTTCCTGACACCATGGTAGGGTTGTATTTAATAAGGTGTACGTAGCCTTTTTTTTCTCCAATTACATAAAAACTCTCCATAAATTGGAGTTTTTTTCCTGTCGCAGCACCACCAGGAGATTGATAGGTAGGATTGTCTGCCCTGTCAGAATATACAATCCAGTCGTTTTTAGGTCCGTTAGCTGAAAGTTTTGTCAATAGACCTCCTTCCAGAATACCGGAAGGTTTGATATAGTCTTTAGGCATTTGCAGGACGCGCTTATTTTTGAGTTGTCCATTAGCAGAATAAGGGAGCATTGAAAAAATAAGGAATGTGGATATGAATAAAATGATGTATTTCATATTATTGTTATGATTTGTTGGTTAATAGATGGCTGTAGGTGTTTATAAATTAATGACTTTATACTTCGTTTGTAGTTTTAATTGTTTGGTCTGATATTCCAGGTTTTTATTGATTTTTTCAAATTTAAGTTTTTTGGACTGTTTATCATTTACATAAAGCGTCGTTGTTACCAGCTTATTATAAGCTAGTGTTGCTGCAAATTCAATTGGTAGCATACTTGCTAGAAGTCCAGGTTCTTTTTCCAGTTCGGCTGCATATTTATCCGTTACAAAAAAATGCAAATTGACCTGCCTGCCTACTTTAAATTCATCATCATAAAAGACCTTTCTAATTCGTTTTTTTTCCAGAAATTTATTTCTCGGAAAAGAAGTGTCACTTCTGAGTAAATCATCCAAAAAAGCATTTATTTGTCCAGTACTTGTCGTGACTTTTGGAGATTCTCCATTGCTGGCAAACAGGATAAGTTTTCCATTTTTACCAGCAATCATAGACACTTGTTTTTTTATCATGCTGATCTGTTCTTTCGATAATTCATCGGAAGAAGAAGGGCGGCTATTGTCTATATAGATGAAATCAAAAGTTTCGTAACTATTATCCGCCTGTGCATTTAAGTTCAGTATTGATATTATAAATAAAAACAATGCCAATGTTGTATATTTCATAGTATTCCTTTTGTTAAGTAATGATAAAAAAATAACTTGGGAAACTTATTTTTTTATCATTACTAAAGTCTATTGTTCATGAATAATTAGTCCAGTAATTTTACCGTTCTGTTCTTCAGTAATTTCTACTTTAGTTATCGTTCTGTCTATTTCAGAAATGTCTAAATTTTTGCAATAGTTATACAATTTAAATTGGTTTGTATTATTGTTTTTCAAAACGGTGACCGTAATATTTTCATCGGCTACTTTTGTCTTAATAGAATAATAAGCGTTCCAATCTCTATTGATGATTCTGTTTAGATATTCTTTAATTTTTCTTTCGTTTTGCGCTTTCAAGTCCACTATGTGTACTACAGGTGGAGGCAGTGGAGGAGGAGCATTATAAACATAGGTTTCCTTTTCTTCTGGGTAGCCACCATTAACAATTATTGTCTTCCTTTTAGTCAGTGCAGGATTGTCATTTATAGTGAGGGTAGCGATATAAGTACCGGAAGTTGCATAGTGGTGAGCAGGCTGACTAAGGGAAGATGAGGGACTATTATCGCCAAAATTCCAGCTTAGTCTTGATGTACCTGTGCTTTTGTTGATAAAAGTAACTCGCTCTCCTACGTTCACGACGTATGTATCTTCCATGCTTTCTGTGCCTATTTGGCTTTGTATATAAAAATCAGCTACTGCTCTTCTTTTGACTATAGGCTTGGTTTTTTTTCTTGGCTTTACTGGCTTTTTTTCTATTGTTTTTTCTACCTCTATTCTTACTGGCTTCGGCTTTACAGGCGGCGGAGTTTTTTTTATTGTTGCCTTGACTGTTGTTGGTTTATCATCAGGCAAAACGGTCTCACCATCTGCGCCACACTGTTGAAATAAAATAAAAAAGAGTGCGACCAGTATGACTGATATAAATACGATATAAATTTTCCTATCCATTAGATTTGTTGATATTCGTTTGAGTAATTAGAGATTTTCTTACTGCTCATTGATTCTCAATGCCGTAACCTTGCCTGCTTCTGTATCGAGGACTTCTATTTTGGTGATGTTTTGTCCTCCCTGTATGTTTAAAGTATTATAATAATTGTAAAATGACTTTTCAGTTTCTACTCCATTCTTTACTATTCGTACCATCATGTTTTCGTCAGAGACAATTGGCATTAAGTCATTATAGTATATATTTGTTTTCAACTCGGAATCTGCGCTTTTTGCAATTTCCCTAAGTTTTGCTTTGAGCGTACTCTTTAATTGACTACTTATATCTACTACCGGAGGTGCGACAGGTTTGGTAATGGGAGTAGTCCTTACTGTTGCTGGTGTTGTTCTTGTGACTACAGGCGGTGGTTGAACTACACGAGGCAGTATATTTATCGTTTGTGTAGTCAGATCTTTTCCAGTGCCATTTACCGATAAGGTGACGGTGTATGTGCCATGATAATTATAAACATGGGACGGACTGCGCTCATGTGAAGTATAGCCGTCTCCAAAATTCCACAGCCAGCTATCTGCTTTGGGGCTTGTTTTATCTGTAAATGGAATAATTTCTCCGACATTAGCTGTTGATTTTCCCATACTGAATCCAGCTGTAATTTTAGGCTTCGGTGTTGGGTCGTCTTTACATTCTTCTATAGTGATGGTGATTTCAGAAATGAGATTTTCTTCGCCATTGAGCATACGAGTCACTGTATAAGTTCCTGGTTTTTTGTAGCGATGACTTGGGTTTTGAACAGCCGATGTACCAGCGTCTCCAAAATCCCACCACCAAGCTGAGGCATTTTCGCTTACATCTGTAAACTTGACGGACTGCCCTACGCAGGCTTTTTCTTTGGAGGAAGACGGTGCGAGGGGGACAACTGGAATATCTTCAAAAGGTTCATCTTCAAAGGGTTGATTTTCAAAAGGTTCATCTGCTACACTGTCTATGATTTTTAGCGTGCGTTTTTTTACACAGCCTTCATTCACCCTCACTGTTATTTCTTGACTCCCGACTACATCAAAACGAAAAGTTGGTGAGGGAATCGTGCTGTTTTGACCATCTTTAGTTGTCCATTCGTAGGAGGAAAGACTGGGCAGGTCATTCGTTTTTACCGACAAATGTACTTCTTCATTTATCTCATAGACCTCTTTGGCGAGATGTATTTCCATGTCTTTGGGGCATGGCGAATTTCCTCTAAATATATATATGACAATGGCAACGAGTGCGAGCAGACAAACTGCAACAATTGTCATAATTATATTCTGATTGATGTCTTTACTCATTCTGTTGAATTTTGAACTCTTTTTATAATTTTATGGTTAGCCCCAGACTGAGACCGATATTGGAGTATTTCGCGCCTCCATTGAGCAGGGAATTATAGGCACCATATCTGTTATTGCCTTCATTAATTATTGTATCTACCAGCGTGTAAGCGTCCATGGCCTTGAGCGTACCTGAAGTATATTGGAGTCCTGCCATTATTCCTATTTTATCGGAAATATTATATACTGCGCCTACTCTTCCTAATAAAGCAAGATGCGAATTAAGGGTACTTTGGTTGTCTCCGTTGCCTGCATTTATATCCAGCCCGATATTGAGTCCGCCTTCATTAAGATTATTCATGTGTTCTTCAGCTGTGGGTTCGCTATGTCCAGCATCAAGATATGCCTCCTTCTCTATTTTTAATACATTATTTGCATTGCCAGAATTGGACTCAACAAAATCAGTACTCTCACCAAAATTTTCATTGGTTTCTTCCTGTGAAAATATAGCAAATTCATAATCAACTGTTCCATTACTAAGACTGCTTCTTGTGGAAGAAGATATATTATACAAAACTCCTGCATGAGCAAATATATTAATTTTATTGGTAATGCCTTTTTTAAATTTTACGAGTAATGGTATGCCAATATTGGTGAGGGTATAATCTTCCTGGAGTTGGTCTATAGTGGCAGTTCTTTGATACTCCCATTGTTCAACATCCCCAATATTCATGGTATAATCACGAGACGCATATTTTGCACTGAAATTCTGAATATCAAAGCCTCCACTCATTCGATTATACTGTAAACCAGTCCCGACACCGATATTATCTGTAAAATAATAATCCACTTCTGCTGCGATTCCGAGGCTTGTGCCGCCGCTTCCACTGATACCGCTATCATCGACTATGCCTAATCCGTTATTATAGCCCCAGTTGATACTTCCAGAATTGGCATTAGCCGCACCTGCTGACACCATAAGCCCTGCATAAAGCCCTTGACCTACAGGATCTGGCTCTATATTTATCACAACTGTTGCATCATCACAAGCTCCTCTTGGGTCGCATACCTGATACACAAAACTATCACTTTCTCCACCTGCATCAGCATTTGCTTTGTAGCTGCAAGTTCCATTACTGCTGACCGTTGCTTTACCAAATTTAGGTGGGTTTTTTAATTTATACGTCAATACATCTCCATCTGGATCATTATCATTTGTAGCAATGTCTATGGTGTAAGATTTGCCAGGTTTTACTGTTTTTTCATCGCTTCGTGCTATAGGTTCATTATTACTTTTTTGCGGCATTGGCAGTTTATCGGTTGTCAGGTTTACAATTTTTATATTTTCAAAATATTGATCCATCTCCACTTCGAGCAGCAGGTCTGATGTCTTTAGAAAATAATTTCCAGTTTCATCTTTGGCTCTAAACTGCCGTTCCATGACGATTCGGGCTTTGCGTCGTTCAAGCTGACTATAATCTGCCTGAATTTTTGTAAACTTGGCACTGATTCCTTGTGGATAACGTGCTTTTATATCCGCTATATATTCTGATAGATTCTGTTCTGTAGCAGCCATTTTACCATCTTCAGCTATTTTAGGATTTGCCTCGTCTTTTATGACGACTCCGTCTTTAAATAAATCCTGAAATGCCTTGATGCCGTCTTCTGAGTATTTGTCATCTCCCAAATCAGAGAACTCAGCATAATTGATATAATCTTCAATTAAATCATCAATCAGATTTGCTGCTGTTTTGCGTTCCTGCCAGTCGATTTTTTGCGCAGACAGCGTAGCGACTATTGAACATAAAAATATAATAAGTAATAATGTCTTTTTCATATTCTGGATATTTGTTAGGTGAACATGGAAATTCAAACGTCAAATTCAAAGTGGCGTTTAAATATACTGTCACTTACATTCGTGTTCCTTTTGAATGATTAGAGTCGCTTATCTGATCATTATTTTTTCAGATATATTGAGATTCGATGTTCCTGTAACATTGATAAAATATAATCCCTGCGGGACATCCTGCAAAGACAAGTTGACCGTTTCTATAGGCACCCGTTTTTCTATTGTTTCTGTATATACTTTTTGTCCAAGTGCATCATATATATTCAACTCCAATTGTCTGTCTTCATTTCCGATAAGGTCTAGTATGAAATCTCCATTATTGGGATTTGGACGAACCTCTATACTAAATGTCCCATAATCCACGAATGGAGGCTGCGAGATGCGCATAAAAGGATCTTCTACATAATAGATTCTTGCTGTACAGCCTGCATCATCTGTTACATCCACCCAGTAAAAGTAGTTGGCTTCATCAATACTAGCAAAGGCTGTTTCCTGAAAAAACTCACCAGGTATAGACTCGTTGCACAGGCTGTTTCTATCTTGCCTTCCCCACTGATAGGTGGCGAAATCGTTTCTGTTGCAGAATAAAATATTGGTACCTGGGAGGCGGAGGGCTTTGGCGGGGACTGGCTCAGTCCCCATATTGATTGGGATAGCAATCGTTTGACCACAGCCGCTTAATGCTACGTTTAAGAGCAAAGTATCGGAAGTATTCAACAATTCAATGGCTACACAATCCCCCGAAATAACAGCAGTGCCTCCCGATGTACTCCAGGTGTAAGTATGCCCTGCCTGAGGCGAAGGTATAGTTGCTGTCAAAACCTGTCGATCATAGCAGGATGCAATGGGGTTTAATACAGACGACGATTCCATGTTAAAATCAAGAGCTCCAGGCAGTGCTAAAATTGTCAGATTTAGATTCACTTCTACTACACTATAGCAGCCATTAACACTATTATAAACTCTGGCATAGACTATATCGCCCTGCTCACCTGTATGAGGTTCCGACAGTTCTGGCGTACCACTTTCAGCCTGATTCTGTGTGCTGTGGTAAGTTACACTATAAAGTGATGTATTTGTGATTGAGTCGTTTGCACCTGAAAGTATAAATTGTCCCTCTTGCATTCCGTTATCGCATGTAGTGAGTGCAATGCCTGTTGCAGGCGGAGCAGTTATATTGCTTCCTATTGCTACTGTCGTAGTAACTTCACAGCCATTGCCGTCTGTTATTATAACATTATAATTACCTGCTGCTAAGCCAGTTGCTGGTGAGTTTGTATCGCTGAATGTTCCCCCACCGCTTGTTTCTGTGGCCACCCAGTCATAATTAGATACGCCATTGTTTACTGTAAATGTAAATGCTCCGTCATTTCCGTAGCAGGTTTCGGGTTCGGTTGGTGTTGTAGAGGCTGTAAGTTGTGTGGGGTTGGAGATTGTAACTGGAATAGTGTTAGTCAAACATAAATTAGCATCCCGCACGACTATATCATAATTACCTGCGGGTAGATTATTGAATGTAGGTGAGTTTTGAAAAGTAACTCCATCTAAACTATACTGGTATGGAGTAGTTCCGCCAGAAGGTGTATCTACAGTAATTGTACCATTACTGTCTCCAAAACAAGTTACAGTACTTCCTGAGGCTGTGGCGGTGAGTAGTGCAGGTTGATTAAGGGTTACTGTTTCTATTTCTGTACACCCATTATTATCCGTTACCGTAACAGTAATAAATCCTGCACAGAGTTCTATTGCAGGATTAGTGGTTTGTCCATCACTCCATAGATAAGTGTAACTAATAGCACCACTAGGTATAGCCGTTGCCTGACCGTCACAGACCTCGAAGCAACTTAATCCTGTAGAAGAAGAATTGACCGACAATGCAGAAGTATTAGGAATTGTTGTAGAACTTACAATTGGGCAACCATTGAAGTCCGTAATAGTAATAGAATGTACGCCTGAACTAAGCGAATCTGCAGTAGCCGTAGTTTCTCCATTATCCCACAAATAAGTAGTATAGGGTGATGTGCCACCGTTTGCTGTTGCAGTTGCTCCTCCATCCTGTGCATCACAGTTTTCAGGTATTATATTGGAGAAGAAGATGGATAGTGGATTTGGCTCTGTAATAGTTTCTCCTATTGTAATTATGCAATCATTGTCATCTTTTATATATATCGTATAGTTTCCTTCAGGGAGGTTGCTGAACATTCCTACAGGTTCGAAATTTGTTCCATCAATGCTATATTCAAGCGCACCTGTCCCACCTGAAGCAGAAATATTGATTACCCCATCATTTCCATCATTACATGACACATTTATAATCATAGGAGAAGCGGGTATTATTTCGTTGGGTTCTCCTATATTTACCATCCCTATTGCAGTACATTGATTTCCATCTATTACTGTCAAAATATTCAACCCAGGCGGTAAATCTAAAGGTTGATTAGTTGTGTTAGCACTGTTGTCCCAACTAAAAGTATAAGGTATTTTACCTCCAGTAACATTAGCATTAGCTACTCCATCTGAATATCCATTGCAGCTAACCGGATTCCCTGTAATTATAATTTCAATTTCATCATAAGACTCAACCCCTATGCCTTCAGTATCTGAACACCCTGTATCCGTATCCGTGACAGTAACAATATATGAACCTACTGGTAAACCAGTAGCAGTAGCAGTAGTTTGCATATTGGAATCATTCCATAGATAAGTATAATCACCGCTGCCAGGATTCGCTGTAGCAGTGCCATTTGCTTCTCCAAAACATGTAAATTCGCTTGATGTCATAATTACTGGAGGAGCTACCGCAGTAACTTCAAATGGACAGGTACAAGGATATAAACCACTACTAGGACTGTAGTTAAAAGTAATCGTATAAATACCTGCTACAACCACTCCTTCTATATCGAATATGTTGTTTCCACTACCTGGTAAATTGGGACTCATAGTAGTCATGTTATTGGGGTCTGTTAATTCATAATTTTTCACATCCCAACCACTGTTTACATTAGCAATTAGCATTGTAGGTGTACAACCAAGTTCATTAGGTGTAATTGTTGCATCACAACACATCACTTGTGCTTTGCCTTTAAATGCTATAGACAAAAACAAAAAACACAGTACTGTATATTTTAATTTATTATTCATAATATAAATCATTATGGAAGTTTAACATTTTTTATGGGTAAAAAAAGATTGCAGTTCGTACTTTTGTACACATTTAATAAATCACATTTCAATAAAAAACATGAAAAAATATAACACGAAAAATTTTATTTTAACACTTGGAGTATTATTCCTGATTAGTGTTATTAGTTGCCGCGACGACGATGAAAGCCCTCCTCCTGTTAATGATTTTCCTTTTACTTTAGAATTAAAAGAAACAGCAAATCTTAGTGCGCCTCAATTAGAGACCATTGCTGGTATCACCCAAGCTACAGCGAATTTAGCTCTAACACAAGAGATAACAGATTTTATGGCTAATTTTGACGTATGGGCTCCCAAAGAAATCGTATTAATAGATGAAACATTAAGCCGTTTTGTCGCAAATGATTTTGGTGTCTTTACTCAACAAGAAGAATTAGACAGCATTCCATATCAGGCAACAGGTACAATGTATGCTTTTACAAAACCAGATATCAATATAATTATTGATGCTGAAGGAAACAATGAAGCTCTGGCTGTACAATATCGCGCATTGATAAAAAAATCTACCAATGGTGGAGCAAAAATACACATACCTGTAAGTTTTGATTCTTTTCAAATTGCTGAACCCAATGATTCCATTATCTATATCGACTATGATGTCATCTACGAGCTACAAGAATAATCACCACCAATGGATCAAAACACAAGACGGCAGGTACTTTTACCTGTCGTTTTTTTGTTTTATTAATTCCGTTTCGGGAATATTCAGGTCGGGGGCATGCCATATTGCTTCTTTATAAATCATGTAATTGCCCCTATATGCTTCACCCGATGAAAACAACACTAAATACTTGTTTTTATAAATATATGAGACTCCCATATTATACTTCCCTTTGAAAACTTTATCCGTATAGTCAATTCTTGTAAAATCTGACTGTTCCGCTATATCTTTTACTGAGTCTAAGCCAATCACAGATTCTAATTCAAAAAAACTATCGGGTATTTTATAAGCATTAAATATTAAATACTCATCTTCTTTTATTTGTATCTTCGATATGTAAGTATAAAAATCGTCTTCAATTCCCCAGAATAATTCTTCCTTCTCGTTAGATATTAGCCTCATATTACAATAACCTTATTTTGTTTTTCTTGAATAAGTCTTTAAATGTTTCATCAGTCATGTATTGCATTCCTTTACCCTTCTGCCCAAACCAAGGAATTGCCTCTCCTTCAATAACCTCAATATTTTCCAACACCTCGTATTGGTAAAACATGCCTTTTCTGCTATATTAAAATATTGTAGGCTTATCCTCTATTAATAATCCATATTCTTCATTTTCCATAAATGCCTTAAAATCCATCAGGTAATTATAAATTTCTTTATTTGAAAAACTTAATTTTCCGACAACAGGCGCATCATTCATGATGCTTTTGAAATCATAATTTGGATTGTTTTCTGCCCATACTAAATCCTCATGGATTTTTGAGCGTTCCTCTAAATTATATCTGTCTTTCATAGCGTTGGATTCTATGACATTAAAATTAATATCATTTAAATATTGAAAATTATAAAGTACAAATATTGGTATTTTTAAAAATACGCCTTTCATATAATGTTTAATTTTTTATTCTTCAAATCCTGCACTAAAAATAATATCTTCTACCTCTACTCCCTCTGCACTTAACTTTTCTTTAAATTGCTCATCGCTAAGCTCTAAGGGTTTATAATGACCACTTTTTCTTGTCACCTCTTTTATTATGCCATTTTCCACAAGGATTTCGCCAGCCGAAGCTACTGGATTCCCTGAAAGAAAACTAGAATGATGAAATTTCTTGGGAGCATGAAAGGTGGAAGCAAATATTCGACCATCTTCACTCATAACAAAAATAGCTTTTCCGTTACTAAAAAAGGTAGAGGCAGATGACGTATCAAATAATTTACCTTTACTGTCATACAATTTACCATTCTTTATTACAATTTCATATTCTTTTCTGGCATCTTCATCTAAGTATTTTACTGCCAGAGGATAACACCAACCTTCTCCAGTTTCTTCCTTTTCAAATTTTTCAAGCATTCCTTTAGTTTCGAATTTATACTCCTTTTCTTTTGTTTCTCCATCTCCATGGGTGTCTATAAATTCTGCTTTGCCAGTTTCTTTGCTCACTTCATTCTGCTTTTCAATACTCTTCTCCGGTTTTGCCCAATCCGTCTTTTCCCTTTTTTCAGGCTGTTGAGGTGATTTTCTTTTCGACTTCTTCTTAGCCTCCACTACCTTACTTCCAACACTCCCGCCCCGACTGATATAAGTTCTCCGAAAATCAGGCACAAACTCAAAATTTTGCTGGCGGTTTGACAGATTCAGTAGTGCCAGCCCTACCGTCCATCGTAAAAATTTCCGAAAAGGCTTGTGAAAAAAATGGTAGCGCAACTTGGGTCTTGCCTCAATAAGCTGCTCGACGATTTCAAAGAACACCTGATTTTGCCGAAATTCATC
>CALFBH010000138.1 GCA_937951615.1 uncultured Saprospiraceae bacterium
ATTGCCGGATTATCCACTCACAACGCCTTATATCTGATTCCTGTTCGTCAGCACGATACTTTTGCCGTAAGACTTCCTTCAGATTCCACCTCACGATGGACACCCTTGTCTTTAGCTAACGATTCCTTCCTTATAGGCTCGTTCGGGACTTGCACCCTATAGATTAGTGCCATGTATGGCACACAAAAAGGCAGCATTAACCATGTTAATACTGCCTTAAAAATTTAAAATATTTTTGATTTATCCGAAGGAATAATCGAAAATATTTTTGTTTTAATCTAAAGTACAAGTAGCATCAGGATCAGCTAACTGAGCAGCTGTTTCAAGTGCTGAACAGGCATCTTCTGCATCACTTTTTTTAGCATCTGTGAGTTCAGAGATAGAAGTCTGTGTACCACCTAAGCCGTCAGCGAAAGTACAAGTACAAGTGTAATCTTTTTTGCAAGAAGAGAACATAGCAACTGTGGCAAATACTGCACACATTAGAATTAAATTCTTCATTATTATAAATTTAGTTAACGGTTAAAAAAATAGACCTTATGATTAAAGCCCAAAATAATGAGGGCAAAAGTAAGATCTTTTTTCGAAATAATAAAATAGAGAATAGATTTACTTCATAAAATACAAAATGATACCTTTGTGCAAGTGAACGAGAAAAAACGGGCTACATCAAATTGTGTTTTTTGTTCTCTGGAACTGCAACAACATGAAAATGAGGCAAAATGTATCATTAAAACCCTATAATACTTTCGGGCTGACTGCCTTTGCGGAGCGATTTGCAGAAGGGGACTCCATAGAAGGTTTATTAGACTTATTAGAAAAAGAACAGCCTGCGCTTATCCTCGGCGGTGGTAGTAATGTTTTGCTGACCCAAAACATTCACGGGCTGGTCATCAAGAACAATTTCAAAGAAAAGACAATTGTAGCAGAAACGGAAGATACCGTTCAAGTCCGCTTTGGAGCTGGAGAAAATTGGCACGAATGTGTTCTCTGGTGTCTTGAACAGGGCTATGGCGGTATTGAAAATCTTTCGCTGATTCCGGGTACGATTGGGGCAGCACCGATGCAGAATATTGGTGCCTATGGCGTGGAGTTGCAACAGGTCTTTGTAGAACTGGAAGCCGTTCATTTACAAGAAAAAGAAGTGCGTACATTTGACAATAAAGAATGTATGTTTGGCTATAGAGACAGTGTGTTTAAAGGGGAATTTAAAGGGCAGTATTTTATTGTTTCTGTTACTTTACAACTGACCAAGCACAGCCACAAATTAGACATTTCTTATGGTGCTATACAGCAAACACTCGAACAAGCAGGTGTGCAGACGCCCGACATCAAAGCCATTAGCAATGCGGTGATTCGTATTCGGTCGGGGAAGCTTCCTGATCCTGCAAAAATCGGCAACGCAGGCAGTTTCTTCAAAAATCCTGTAATGGCAAAATCCCAATTTGAAGTCATACAGATGAAGCATCCCGACATCATCTGTTATGACTTGCCTGAAGAGCATGTCAAAGTTCCGGCTGGCTGGCTGATTGAGCAATGCGGCTGGAAAGGCAAGCGAATTGGCAATACAGGTACACACATCAATCAGGCACTTGTATTGGTCAATCATGGCAATGCAACAGGGCAGGAAATCTTACAAACAGCCTATCAAATTCAGGACGCCGTCCACGATAAATTCAAAATATTGCTGACCCCAGAGGTGAATGTCGTCTAATACTTGGGAAATTCAAATTCCAATATCAAATTCAAAACCTACACGCGGGCAAGGTTTCCCTTTAGGGAATAAAAAGGGCGCGGGTGGCAAATTCAAACAAGAACAAAATACTGACAACATGACAAAAATAAAATTCGGAACAGATGGCTGGCGGGCAATTATTGCCGATACGTATACCGTAGAAAATGTGAAACGGGTGACACAGGCCACCGCTTCCTGGATGAAAAATAATAAGCAGAGCAAAGTGGTCATCGGGCATGACTGTCGTTTTGCCGGTGAAATGTTTGCGAAAGTAGCTGCGCAGGTTTTTGGAGCGAATGGCATCCGAGTGCATCTGGCGAAGGGTTATGTTTCTACGCCAATGGTTTCTTTGGGAACGGTAAAAACCAAGTCGGATGTTGGTGTTGTCATCACAGCGAGTCATAATCCGCCTTCTTATAATGGTTTCAAACTGAAATCAGCTTATGGCGGACCAACTATTCCTGCCGGAATTGCAGAAGTAGAGGCATTGATTCCTGATGAAAATGTTGTATTAGAATTGCCTTCTCTCGAGCAAATGCATGAAGATGGTTTGCTGAATTATATTGACCTCGAACTGATGTACATCAAGCATGTCGAAGACAATTTTGATATGGAGATGATTAGAAATTCAGGGATCAAACTGGCTTATGATGCGATGTATGGTGCTGGACAGCGGGCAGTACAAAAGCTGTTGCCGGGTTCTGTCTGGCTGCATTGCGATGATGACCCGTCTTTCAAAGGACAGGCACCTGAGCCGATTCATCGTAACCTGACGGAGCTTTCTGAAACCATTAAAAATGACGCGACAATTGATGGCGGGCTGGCCAATGATGGCGATGCAGACCGGATTGGGATGTACGATGGCGATGGAAATTTTGTAGATTCTCACCATATCCTGTTGTTATTGGTTTTGTATTTACACAAGTATAAAGGCATGGACGGGAAGGTCATTATTACCTTTTCGGTAACGGATAAGATGAAAAAGATGTGTGAGATATTCGGCTTAGAATGTCAGGTAACAAAAATTGGCTTCAAGTACATTGCCGAAATCATGACCAAAGAAAAAGTGCTGGTCGGCGGAGAGGAGTCAGGCGGCATAGCAGCAGCCGGACACATCCCTGAGCGCGATGGCATCTGGATGGGCTTATTGTTGCTGGAGTTTATGGCAAAAACCAAAAAATCACTGAAAGAACTGATTCAGGAAGTGTATGATTTGGTCGGGCCATTTTCATTCGACCGTGATGACCTACATTTGGCGGAAGCCAGAAAACAAGAAATTATTGCTCAATGCAAGAATAATGCGTTCAGCAGTTTTGGCAATAATAAAGTCGTGCGAGTAGAAAATATTGATGGCTATAAATTTGTATTCAATGATGACGAATGGGTGATGATTCGCCCTTCTGGTACAGAGCCGGTTTTGCGCGTGTATGCACAAGGACCTACGGATCAACGAGTACGCGAGATTTTAGATGCGGTGCATGGGGAGTTGGGATGAGTTGATGGGTTGCGGGTTTTTGAGTTGCGAGTTGATGGGTTGCGAGTTGCGAGTTTTTGGGTTGCGAGTTGTTGGATTGTTATAGATGTAGCACAGACATTCCTGTCTGAATTCGTGTGGAATTGTCATGTTTTTTTGCGTTGCAAAAAAATCACCAATCACCAATCACCAATCACCAATCACCAATCACCAATCATTCTTTCATAATTCTGCTTTCAAAGCCAGTCGAATATGCCCCAGATGATGCTTTCCATGCCAGGCATAAATGCCAATATTTTCTTTTAGGTTATATACTTTTCCATATTCAGGATGTACAAAAGTGCGGTCAAGTTGTTCAGGACTGAGGGTTTTGAGTAGTTTTACCCATTTGCGATGTACTCCCTGAATGATGGTCATGGCATCTTCAATATTATCGTCTAGTGAATCGGGGAGTTCTGCCCAGCGATCTTCAAAATAAGGTCGAATGGTCGGATGATCTTCAGTCAGGGCCAATTTGAATCGAATGATGCTGTTGATGTGGCTGTCTGCACAATGATGGACTACTTGTTTGACCGTCCAGCCACCTGGTCGGTATCTTAGATTGAGTTGTTCGGTAGAAAGGTTTTTGGTCAGTGCTTCCAGCTCAACTGGGAAAGTTTCAATATTATTTATCCAAGTCTGTATAGTTGCCTGGTCAATGGTTGCTGGTTTTTTGAATCGTCCGATTGGATATTTTAGTTTTTCCATGGTGAATGCTATTTTCTCGCAAAGACGCAAAGGCGCAAAGTTTTTCTCTTATACAAATCGCAAAGCGATTCCTAAATTTAAACTTATCCCAAATTGAGTTTGAATTTGTTTTTTGAATTTGAGCTTTTTATTCCCCCTTTTCAAAAACCATCCTATTCCCGGACTTTCCCCGCAGGGTATCCAGAAATTCGCGGACAGAGGAAAAAGACACCACTCTGTCTTTGAAATATACGAGTGCCTGTGTTGCTTCTTTTTCGCTTGCTTGCATGTGGTTGAGGATATTGGTGAGGTGCATTTTCATGTGCCCCTTCTGTATGCCTGTAGTGACGAGGGAGCGCACGGCAGCAAAATTTTGTGCCAAACCGACAGCTACAATAATCTGCATCAACTCTCTTGCACCAGGATTACCCAGCATTTCCAGCGAGCGTTTGGCGAGTGGGTGGAGGTTAGTGAGTCCGCCGACTGTGCCGACTGATATGGGGAAGTCTATCCAAAATCGGAATATGCCATCTTCAGTACTGACATCAGAGAGGCTGCGGTATTGTCCGTCGCGGGCGGCGTAGGTGTGGCCGCAGGATTCTATGGCGCGGAAGTCATTGCCGGTTGCGATGGCTACTGCGTCTATGCCATTGAGGATGCCTTTGTTGTGCGTGGTGGCACGGTGTACATCCAGTTGGGCTATGCGAATGGCTTTTTCAAATTTATAAGCAAATTTTTCTGGCTCATCCTGCCCAATGATGCCCAAGTCTTCTATCGGACAGGAAACTTCTGCACGGACTAGACATTCGGGAGTATAATTGGACAAAATTGCCATGACAATGGTCAAGTCTCGCTCGGTATCTGTAAAGTCGGAACGACCAGCCACAAAGTCTTTTAGTATTTTGGCGAAAGCCTCTAAAACAGAATTGATGAAATTCGCGCCCATCGAATCGCAGGTCTCAAAATTGGCTTTCAACTGGAAATAATCCTCTTCCAGATGCGTCATGTCTACCAAAACGACATCCAGTACACCGCCGCCTCTGCGCTCCATATTTTTTGTGATGTCGCTTGTTCCTGCCAGTAAAGCTTGCTTGATTTCGGGAAAAATGGACTGTAGTTTTGCTCCATCCCCTTTCCAGGTAAAATGTACCTGCCCGACCTTCTTCGTCCCGATGATTTTAGCTTTGAAACCGCCCCGTTGCATCCAGAATTTCGCGCCACTCGATGCTGCTGCCACGACTGAACTTTCCTCGATCACCATGGGTACACAATAGACTTCACCATTAATCATCACATTGGGCGATACGCCAAAAGGAAGATAATAATTGCTCAAAGTATTCTCACTAAAATCGTCGAATACTTTTTGTGTCTGATCTTCATCATGCCAAAAACTCATCAGCTCACTCATCACTTCTTCTGGTTTTTTGAAGAAATTCTCAGCCACCCAACGCAGTTTTTTGCGCTTTGATAATTTGGAGAAACCCGATTTTGATTTCATAATGTAATACTAATGATGAATGATGAATGATGAATGATGAACGATGAATGTGTGACGCGAGGTCAAGTTCTATCGTTCATGGTTCATCGTTAGACTTTATCTGTAATAAAGCATTCGCCAATTCTAATCCCTGTACTTGCGCATCCACATATTCGCGGAGCGTATCATAATCTTCTCTGGCATATCTTAGAAAGGCTGAAGCCTGTCCATATATTGCCCGACAAGCCAATTTATGAATTAAATAATGGCCATCCAAAAAATTCTGGATTCCGCCGGATATAATGACCTGCTGACAAAGGGCTTTTTCGCCCAATTCGGCAAAAATTTTGTTGCTCATATCCACCATTTCATTGGCATTATGCCCCACGTTGGCCAGTTGCCCGTATATCTGTTGTTTTTTCTGGTCGCTGCGCAATAATTCGACTTTTGCAAAATTGGTTCCGCCATTGGCAGCAAAATCTACAGCCGCTAGCGGTAACTGATATAGAGCCTTCAAACTCGCATAGCCCATACCTTGCCCAACCTCTTTAACGATGACAGGCAGGTCAAAGTTTTCCAAAAAGCGAGTAATTATTTCAATTGGCGGATGCCCGAACCGATCGCCTTCAGGTTGCAGCCATTCCTGTAAAGGATTGACATGAATAATCAGCCCATCAGCCGACAATTTATTCACCATATCTTTGATGAGGCTGGTCTGTTTTGCCAAAACCAGTTGCTCGACCTGCGCAATGCCCAAATTGGCAAACAAAGGCAACTCATCACCTATCAAGCTTCTGACGTTGAAATCCTCTAATGTCTCGTTGGTATACAATAAAGATCGACAGGAACCCAGTCCCATGCCCATCCCAAATTCGCGACAGGCGCGGGCGAGGTTGTGATTGATGGTGTGTGCCAGTTCGGTGCCCCCCGTCATGCTCGACACCCAGACCGGCGCGCGCATGGTTTTACCCAGAAACTCAAATTCTGGCAAACTTCCCCGTTTCGGATGCCCTGCTAGCAATGGTTCGTAATAGAATCGCTGGTCTAAAGTGCCATCAGCAATCTGCGACTGGAAAGCCAATTCGATGTGGTCGCGTTTGCGTGCGACCGCATTGGGGTCTTTGGCTTCCATCTCTTCGCGAAGCTCCTGATCTGTTGGTTGCATACCCATTTGCGCTGTCGTTTTCACAAAGATACGGTTTTAGATTTTTATAAATGGGTAGAACAGATGGGCGAGAAAATGGTTTAAAATGTTGTAGTGATTGGTTGATTGAGTGACTGGTGACTGGTTGGTTTGTTATAGCTGATAATCGCAGAAAATATTAGCGTAAGGGAATGAGGTATAAATAGTTTTATTTTTTTGAATCAGCCCATTATCGGCCCAAAGCGGCCCAAACCAGCCCATTTCTCCCAAAATGAAGGTGAAATTTGTGCGAATCAAATAAAAATCGAATAAGAATCAAATAATTTGATTACTGAATCGGCTCATACTGGCTCAAATCGTATCAAAAAATACCATAATCGTATCTAATCGTACCTAATCGGATATTTTTTATATCTTTGAGTATGGAGAACAAAGTATATAATTTTGAGTTATCCTTAGATTGGGAATTATTAGATTTGGTAATTCAGATAGATAGATTCGATGCTTCATGGAATTCTCTGGAAAAGATACAAGGGGAAAAGCTCATACATTTAAAAAGTATAGCAACTATCCAAAGCGTAGGAGCTTCGACAAGAATAGAAGGGTCTAAGTTGACAGATAATGATGTAGAAAAATTACTTAAAAAAATAGATATAAGTAAATTCGCGGATAGAGATTCACAGGAAGTTGCTGGTTATTTTAATGTCTTGGATTTAATTTTAAAAGAATATGTATCTATAGAATTAGCTGAAAGAGAAATCAAGAACCTCCATAATCTCTTATTGAAAGTAAGCAGTAAGGATGACTGGCATAGAGGAAATTATAAACAGCATGCCAATGCAGTAGCGGCAAATTTTCCTGATGGGTCTAAACAAATAATATTTAGAACAACAGAGCCGGGAATAGCAACCGAAGAAGAAATGCGGAAACTGTTTAAATGGCATCATGAAGAAAAGGAAGTTCATGCGCTGATAAAGATTGCTGCATTTGTATATGATTTTTTGAGTATTCACCCATTTCAAGATGGTAATGGACGAATGAGTAGATTGCTAACTACACTCTTATTATTGAAGGAGGGCTACGACTGGATTCAATATGTAAGCCTTGAACATGAATTTGAAAATAATAAGAAGCGATATTATCTGGCTTTAAGAATTTGTCAGGCTCAAAGACCAAATGAGGATATAACAGAATGGATTAGCTTCTTTTTGAGTTCTTTAATAAATGTACAGAAAAAACTGGAAGCGAAGCTAGTCGTGAATCAGAAGACAAAGGCTCTTTCACCTAAAGTTCGACAAATACATGAATTTATTACCTTACATCCAGGATGCAGGTCAGGGGAAATGGCAGAAGCATTGAATATGCCAAATCCAAGTGTAAAAAATAGACTGCAAGAACTTTTGGAATTGGACTTGATTATTAGGCATGGGAAAGGGCGAGGGGTGAATTATGAGGTGAAGTGAAAGGTGTGAATGATGGTTTTTGAACGTTTTTTGAATTGGATTTGTATTCATAAAAACAGGAGCAATTTTTAAACCTAAATTATTGCTGTTTAGGAAATAGGTATAGGAAGTATAGGGAATTCGATTGTGAACAAGCTGTCTACAATAAAAAGTCAAAATAAAAATTATGGATTACCAATTTATTGAAAATGTTGGTCAAGGAGGGTTTGGAATTGTTGATAAAGTAAAAGACGACAAAGGTCATTTCTATGCCAAAAAAAGATTTAGTCTTCATCCCGTAATGAGTGGGCAAGAAGTATCTGCCTTGAAAAGATTTTTGAGGGAAGCTAAATATCAAAAATTATTGATTCATGAAAATATAGTACCTATATTTGACCTAGTTGAAGATGGTTATGATTCATACTATATAATGCCTCATGCGGATTCTACGTTAGTTAAAGATATTTCCAGTGGCTATATACATCAAGATAACTTTGAAAGAGTATTTGTAGATATGATTGCAGGCTTGGAATTCATTCATTCAAGAGGAATAACCCACCGAGATTTAAAACCTGCTAATGTTCTTAGATTTGGAGATAAATACGCAATTGGAGATTTTGGTCTTATGGCTTTAAATGAAACTAATATTACCTCTATTACGCATACAGGAGTGGGAAAAGGTTCTGATTTCTATACTGCTCCTGAAATAACAAGTGATTTAAGAAATGCCACAGCTCAATCTGATATATATTCATTAGGGTGCATACTTCATGATTTCATCGGAATTTCGCCTAGAGTTCCGTGTGGTGAAATTAGAGAGAGTGGTGAATATCAACATTTATTATTGGCTACTACTCGATTGGATTCTAGAAGAAGGTTCAAGTCTGTCGTGTCATTTCGAGATGTGCTTAGTAAGGTGACAAAATCTAAAGGAATCCCTAAAACCGCAGAGGGCGAATTTCTTGTTGACAAATTATCATTTGATGAGAGATTAACTGAAGAGGTTATCTCGCAAATCGCAAATTTTTTAAGCTCGTCAGTAGCAGACCACGAAAAAGCTCTTGTACTGAACGAAATTGATTTAAATCACATTAAACAAATTATAGAGTCACCTAGTAATATCAACCTTATTTCTTCGGCACTATTTGACTATGTTAGAAATGGCAGTTTTGACTGGAATTTTGCTGATACATTAGCCCAAAGAGTTGTCAAATTTATCGAAAGTGGAGACACTAATATTTTCGCAGAGGGCGTTATGGCATTAATATATATGGGGGTAAGACATAACAGGTACTACGTAGAAGGTATTGCATATAAATATCTGTGTTCAAGAGAATTGTCAGAAGAACTAACTTCGAGGTTATCAATGGAATTTATGGTCGATGGTCCTGCATTATGTAAAGCCTTAAACTATTTGTCGGATTCTATCTCTGCGGATTTAGGCAATATCAATCCTATACTTCACCAAACTTATAAAGAAATATGTGGACAATAGAATGTTTGAAATATACGGTAAAAGGTCCAAGGCTAAGAAATGAGGACTCAATTGAAATCATTAAAGATGGAGAAAGCGTCTATGGAGCAGTTGCAGACGGAATTGGGAGCTTTGACAGTAGTGAGCAGGCAAGTGTCTCTGCCACAAATCAATTTATCAATAGCATTAAAGTAAATGCTAATATAGATTTAACTACATTAGCCGTAAATATTGATGATACAGTAAAAGGAATTAATGGAGAGTCAAAAACTGGCACTACATTATCAGGGTTCATTTTTGCAGGTGATATTTTGCAAATCATTCATGCTGGTGATTCTAGAATTTATTTTAAAGAGGAAACTAAATCATTCAAGCAGTTGACGATAGATCATGTTTTTAGTAGAGGAGGTTATAGAAAAAGTAATGTTTTGACAAATTATATTGGAAATCTTGATAAATCCAAAATTCAATTTGTCAAAGAGAAGATTGATACGAGTTTTGTCTTATTAATATGTAGTGATGGTTTTTATGAAGCTGTTAGTGATTTATCTTTAAATCTTGTTTTTAGCAAATATAATAGTATTAAAAACATTGACAATCAACTAAAAATAGAAATTGCAAACAGAAGTTTGAGAGATAATTGTTCTTACGGCATTATTAAATGTACCCAATCAAGACATTAACAAAATCCAAAAAACATGAGCAAAAAAAATACAAGTAAAGAAAAACAAAACCTTACTGCTAAGTCTAAAAAAGAACAAGAAAAACAATTGTCATTTTTGGCAAAACAAGCGCAAGAATTAAACTTAGGATACGAAGAAGTGCCGCCAGCCAACCATGACCAATAAAAAAATAGCCTTAGTCCTCAATACCGCCTGGAACATCTATAACTTCCGGCTCAACCTAGTCAAAACCATACTCGACCAGGGCTACGAAGTATTGCTCATCGCGCCGCAAGACAAGTACGTGGATCGACTCGAAGGGCTGGGGCGTTTTATCCCGCTTCGACACATGCGCAATACCGGCACCAACCCCTGGCAGGACTTTCAATTGCTGCGCGAACTCAAAAATATTTATACGAAAGAACAACCTGATGTCATTCTCCATTTTACCATCAAACCCAATATTTATGGTGGACTGGCTGCGCGGAGTCTGGATATTCCATACATCTGTACGGTGACGGGGCTAGGCACTTTTCCGCTGCCTTCCCGACTGGTGAACAACATGGTCGAAAAGCTGTACAAGCAATCTTTTAAAACAGCTCAAAAAGTCATTTTTCAAAACAAAGAAGACTGCCAACAATTTATCGGAGAGCGTCTTGTGGAGGAGGAGAAATGCGACCTCACGCCAGGTTCGGGCGTTGATGTAGAATTGTTTGACAGCAAAGACCATATTCGCGATAAGCGGCTACAAGGCAAAGTGGTTTTTGCTATGATTGCCCGGCTGATTATACAAAAAGGCGTACTGGAATATGTAGAAGCTGCCCGACAAATTCGCAGTCAATATCCCAATACCGAATTTTGGCTGATTGGGGGTTTGTGGGAACACCCGGAAGCCATTTCCAAAACAGATATTGAACAATGGGAAGCCGAGGATGTTGTGCAATACAAGGGTACGACAGACGACATCAAAAGCGTCATTGCCGATGCCGATGTCATTACGTTGCCCTCTTATTATGGCGAAGGTGTACCACGCACTTTGCTGGAATCGCTGGCGATGTCGAAACCCATTATTACGACCGACCATAAAGGCTGTAAAGAAGTGGTGGATGAAGGCAAAAATGGCTACCTTGTCCCAGTACGCGATGTAGCAGCTTTGAGAGATGCCTTTCGGCAAATGATTCAACTCGGCAAATCAGCAAGGCAGGACATGGGCAAACACAGCCGACAAAAAGCACTAAACGAATTTAATGATATAATCGTCATTCAGACTTATCTGGATGAGATAGAACGGATTATTTGATTGTGTTGAAGTGTTGATGTGTGCGTGTGTTGATGTGGATTGTTTTGCGAAGCAAACCACGACAACACGACAACACGACAACACGACAACACGACAACACGACAACACGACAAAAATGGCTAATACAACACTTTGGACAGGTTCCGAAAAATACGTCTGCGACAGCGAACTGGCGCAGGCTTTCCACATGGCACGAGTACTCGGCATGCCTTTGCTCATAGAAGGCGAACCCGGTACAGGGAAGACAGAATTGCCACTGCAATTTGCGAGTGATTTGAAACTAGATATGTTTGTGTATCCGGTGGGGTCAAAAAGCACGGTCGAGCAGTTTGTGGCTAAGTTTGATCACGTAAAATACTTGCGTGATTCTCAGATTGAAGTCCTCAATGCACAGCGTGATGAAAAAGGCTTAGACAAAAAACTCTCTACTGGCGGACGTAGCACCGAAAATCTGGATGATTATGTGCTACTCGGACCAGCAGCACAGGCTTATTCTACCAAGAACTCTGTTTTGCTAATTGATGAAATAGACAAAGCACCTCGCGAGTTTCCGAATGACCTGCTATATGCGCTGAGTCACCGAAAATTTGTCCTACCGGAATCTGGTCGGGTCATTGAAGCCAAAGAAGCAGAGATGCCTGCCATCGTGATTACGAGTAATAGAGAACAGGAATTACCAACTGCATTTAAGGGGCGTTGTGTCTATCATTACATTTCCTTCCCGCAGCCAGATATGATGGAGACGATTGTCAATAAGCATTTTCCGAAAGCCAATAATGAGCTGATTGATAAATGCATTGATATTTTTTATCGCTTGCGCGAATTGCGGCTCGAACGCGCTCCATCTACCCGCGAGTTGCTGAGTTGGCTGAAGTATTTGAATACCTTTAAAAAGAATGAAGCCATAGAAAAAGTGATCCGCATGGATGGCATGGGTATTTTGCTGAAAACAGAGACCGACCTGAAAATGGTGCAGCGGGTGAAGTTGAATTAGGACGTCAATGCGTTTAAAATATCAAAAAATAAAATTCCAAATTCCAAAAACCTATTGTAAATGAGGTTTTTAAAAACATTTTAATTGAATCATTGTTCGCTTGGTTATTATTACTTAACCGAACTTAATTATTTTTTTAAAATGAACAAATTAACAACAACATTACTATTTGCAATTGTGCTTGTGCTGGGTACTTCTTTTTCATCTTGTAAGAAGGACGATGACAGCGACAATCAGGCAGCAATCATTGAAATGAGAGATGCTATTCTCATCGAGGCGGAGAGTGCACGAACTGCTTGTGATAGCGATGACAACACTGCCGAAATCCGAGCAAATCTAAGTACTATGATTGATGAATTGGTAGCTATGGTGCCTGTCAGAACAGAAGCAGAAAAAACGGCTGAAATAGCAGGCGGATGGTATCAGGTCTGGTCTGATAATCCCTACACAACAGTTGATAATATATGCTTTGACACAGAGCGTATTTATCAAATTATTCTTCCTGACGGATATTTTTATAATATTTCTCAAGTAGATGCTTTTGGCAGTTCACTCGGTTATTTTATCAGAGGTCAGTACCAGTCAGGCGAAGATTTCTTGCCTATTGAATTTACAGATGCTTACTTCTCTAATGGACCTTTGACTGCTGGAACGGATTTAGTTGCTTTAGCACAAAGTGCCGAAAATGGAGAAGTCGAACAAGCTCAAATTCCACCAACACCAGTTATCGGTTTCACAGGGCAGCTCGGAAACATTTATGTTGATGACGTGATGCGTATTATAACGGATGGAGGTACTGCAATTACTTCCAGCGACATTTATGTCATGCGTCGCCAAGTTACCGTAGAATAAAGAACAGCAGACTAGATTTGATAGATTTCAGCCCAGATAGGTTAGCAAAACCTGTCTGGGCTGAAATCTATCAGGTTTGGCTGACTTGCTTTCAAGTGCTGATTTTGTTATCTTTGGAGAAAGAATTTTATTCAAATGAATATAGAAGCGACTAAATCGGAATTAATTCAAATGATTGAAAATGTCCAGAATGAAACAGTTTTGGAGCGTTTGAATACTTATGTCCGCAACATTACGCAAGTAGAAAAAAAAGACAATCCTTCTGTCTTGACAAAAATCGAAACAGAATTGCTTAGGAAAATCAATGAAGGCTTACCTTCTGAGGTATGGGAACGATTTACAATATTAGATAAAAAACAAAGGGGAAAAGGGATTACCGTTGAGGAGAAAGAGGAGCTGTTTCAATTGATTGATACTATGGAAATGAAAGATGCCGAAAGGTTGGAGCGTCTTATAAAATTAGCGGATGTCTGGCAGATGTCAGTTGCTGAAGTGATGGATAAGCTCGGTATTAAACCACCTGAACCTCAAATCAAATAAGCCTCGCATCTATCTAATGACCTACATTCCCGTTAAAATCAAAGAAGCCGTCATTGAAAGAGCGAAAGACAGATGTGAGTACTGCCAGTGTTGGCGACATAATGCTTCACATACCTTTAACATTGAACATATATTACCTCTCAGTAAAAATGGACAAACTATTTTGTCTAATCTCGCCCTCTCCTGCTCTGGGTGCAATGGTGCTAAGTCTGATAAAACTGAAGCGATAGACCCCTTGACTAGAAAGAAAATTCCACTATACAATCCTCGAAAATACAAATGGAATGAACATTTTTTCTGGAGTGAGGATTCACTTAAAGTTATTGGGCTGACACCTACAGGTAGGGCTTCGGTTGATTTATTACGTTTGAATCGTATTGGTGTGTAAATTTGCGTCGTTTAACCAAAATGTCGGGAGAACACCCACCTACAGATTAATGTTCCTTGTTTTCAAGTGCTGATTTTGTTATCTTTGGAGAAAGAATTTTATTCAAATGAATATAGAAGCGACTAAATCGGAATTCATTCAAATGATTGAATGATAAATTTGGCAAAAGCGCGTGTGAAAAGTCTAATTTCATAAAAGAAAAAACATGACTGCATACCACAAAAACATTATTGAAAAAGTCTTGGAACTACCCAATGCACCATCCATTGTGCAGCAGATGACCAATGCGCTGGCAGAAGAACAAAAGCGGCGCGTTCAGTTTTATAATGATATTAACGATGACCAGAAAGCAGAGTTTATTAATGGAGAAGTGATTATTCATTCACCAGTCAAAAAGGAGCATAATGATGCAGGCTCTAACTTGCACACGCTACTTTCTACTTTTGTCAAAAAAAATAAATGTGGTTACGTTGGCTTTGAAAAAATCATGGTAGAATGTAAACGCAACAGCTACGAGCCGGATATTTGCTTCTTCAAAACAGAAAAATCACAGCATTTCAAAGAAGGACAAAGTCTTTTTCCACCTCCTGACTTAGTCGTCGAAATATTATCAAAAGGAACAGCAAAAAAAGACAGAGGAATCAAATTTACAGATTATGCTGCCCACGAAGTGGAGGAATATTGGATAATTGATTCCATCAAAAAAATAGTAGAACAATACAGATTGGAAGATGCCGATAGCTATGAATTAATTTTAAAATCAGGCGAGGGACAAATTTCCTGTACGCCTGTTAAAGACTTCAATATTCCCATAGTCGCTATATTTGACCCAGAGGAAAACCTGAAAGCCCTGACAAGTATTTTACAATAAAAATATGACTGCATACCACAGAAATATCATTGAAAAAGTCTTGGAACTACCCGATGCACCATCCATTGTGCAGCAGATGACCAATGCGCTGGCAGAAGAACAAAAACGCCGACTTCAGTTTTATAATGATATTGACGACGATGTAAAAGCAGAATTTATCAA
>CALFBH010000139.1 GCA_937951615.1 uncultured Saprospiraceae bacterium
TAATGACGACTTTAGCCGTCAGGTATACTTATTTTTTATTTATAATAAAATGAATATCATTTTACTATAAATTCACTTTTCACTTTTACGACGGCTAAAGTCGTCGATACGGTTATTTACGGTCAGCCTGTTTAGCCGTCAGGAAATCATGAGCGAAAAGTAGTGTGCGGTGTAAAGCTAAAAAACCTGATTATCCTGTACCTCATGCAGAGCAACATGCACTCAGCGAAATTCCTACGCCAGTCATACAATTACAACCCAACATAGAGAAAAAAGCGGCATAATCTAACACTGATATTTCAAATGGCATGGGCAGGGACGTTATATCCCTGCCCTTTTTTATTAGGCACTTAATTTAGTCCGATTCTGTTCTTAAATACTGGGATAAGCTCAATTTTACCAAAGCTTTGAATTTGTGTTGTTATCCTTCTTCCATCGCTTCTGCTTCGCCTATATGGTGGTCAAGGTATTCGCTTAATTTTCCTGGTCTACTTTTTTGAATTAACTCTGAAGTATATTTATAATAGACCTCAGCAACATTACAAAAATAAACATCAGGGTCTTCTTCTTGTTCATCTAAATAGATAAAACTAAATTGATTACAACCGTCTAATTGATCTACAACAAAAAACGGACGGTCTATAGTTTGCCCGTATTTTTTCAACTGTTTTTCTGCCAGTTGCTGCATTTCTTCAAAGTCGAGGATATCAAGATAAACTTTTGCATCTTCCCCTCCAAGAAATAAAAATTCTCTAAAAGCAGTAGGAAATGGACTGCTATTGTTGAACTCTGCTTCGAGGTCTTCTATTTTATTTAGAGGTAATCCTACAACTCTTTCTCCATCAAACGTATGATCTTTAAGTTTTTTCAAATATTTAATTATCATTTTTATATTTTTTTATCTTATCTAATAAATCTTTAGTCCCTCTTATTTTATCATCTTGGTGTACAACCAATCTCAAAGTCTTTCCCTGACTTTCTACAAATTCTTTTAACATAAGCAGTTCTCTTTGGCAAGAAGAACAAGTTCTAAAATAATTTCTGGTTTCTATAACAAATTCATCGCCTTTATGTAAGTGGTTTTTAAAAAAGTGATAGATATATTTTAGCTCTGAATCATGTTTTCGGCTCCTCCCATCTAAGTCGAACACTTTATTCAAAAAATTCGTTTCACCTGCGGGAATTGGGTCTATAAAATCATCATATAGTTTTTCAGGACCAGAGTGAGATAACTCCTTAATATCCTCTATTTTTTTGCCTCCTTTATTTATTTTAGTACGAAATTCCGCTGCATTTCTATGTGGAAAATTTTTTAACTTAGGATATTGTTCGATGAGGTCATCATAAAATTTCGTGAGTTCAGTTATTTCAAAATGTCTTACTTCAAAATTTGCCTTAAATCTTGCCAGCCATTTTGCTCTTGCTTCTTTTGCCCCCAGTCCTTTAAAATCACTTAAATATTTACTTCGAAGTGAGGTGTAGTCATCAAGTGTTTTTCTGAAAATTTTAGTAACCAGTTTATCCAGTCTTTTTCGCAATACATTATTAGTTGGGTTACTCGCTAAGAGTTGTCGTACTTTTGACTTTACTTTTTTAATATCACCAATTTCTAAACCTATACCTTTGTAAAGGAGTGCAAAATCACTTCCAGATTCATATAACTCTACTCCAAGTTTTTCAAGTCTTAAAGCTGTTCTTTTGCCTAATAATTTAATAACTTTTTCTAATAAAATTACTTCCAAAGAAGGAACACTTCGTCTAAAAATATTTCCTCCCAAGTAAAAAAATAAAGCTTCCGTTTTCACCACACCCACCAAGTCATCCAGCCACTTCCGAATCCCCTCAAAAATATTTTCAATCAACTTCTTCAAGCCTTCCCCACCCTGCCGGAGAAAAGCAATAAAACTTTCCAATGCTTTGAGAAAACCACTCCCTGCATCAGTAATAATGCCAGACGCTTTGGCAATCCCAGCTTTTAGCCCAGCAGCAGCCTTGAAGAAGTCATCTACGCTCCTGACTTTCGCTATCTTGGTAATCGGCACGAAAAACTCCAAAATATTGAATGCCAGATAACCGATAAAATAACCGACCTGAGCAGCGCTGGAATTATCTAATGCTTTAGCAATAGCTTCTTTTAGTCCTTCAAATCCTTTTTGAATCGCTTCCCATACGCCTTCAAAGGAGAAAGACTGAAACGCCTGAATAATATTATCCAGATATTCTAAAAACAATTTAAGATAGCCTGCTGGATCACTCGTAACTTCATTGGCTAACTGATCTACACCGACAAGCCCCTTCACCATCAACTGCAATAAAAACAGTAAGCCTGAAATGAGATCAATAAGCCCATTCCATAAGCCAGCGATTAAGCCGATGTAAAAGTTAATCGTGCCCAGTATATCTTCCTTCTTTATGGCAAGAATTACTTTAAATCCTTCTACCAATTTAGAAAATATATTTAATATATTTCTCTTCGAAACCAACAAATTATATGCCTGTTTGGTGATGGCGTTTTCAATGCCTTCTATCTTTTTTATCAGCGCATTTATTTTATTTTGGTAGGCTGTCAGTTTTTCGGACAACCTGCTTACATTTCGACTCAATAATTCATAGAGTTTTTCCAGATTACCTTTATATTCCTTGTGATTGGGATTCCATCTTTTTTCTGCTACTCTGCCGTATTTTTTCAAAAAATTGATAAACTTACCCAGAATTTTATCAATCAATTTACTGATAACCCGCTTCGGATTTAATTGTCTAAACCATGCCTTAGCAGATGCTGATTCCCCCCCTTCAGTTTCGCGGAGTATATTTTTTAAGACGCTTAGATTCAGTTCATCCAAAAAGTCGGTTTGCCCTTTTTGCGCAGCAAAAACTAAATCGAAATAGTCCTGCTGTTCTATTGCTAATTCGTGAATGACATTGGCAGTAACATTTTCTAAGCCTATATGAGCTTTAGCTCTCCGACCTGCCACCAAATGACAGATGGGATCAGTCAGTTTATCGCCTGTATTATCTTCGAGAAAAACCAGCAATTCATGGTCTAAAGGCAGTATGCTCTGCCCTTTCTGCATCGCCAATTTTCTGATTTTTGCTCCGTCTTTTGATACAAAAACCTTAATAATTAAATTGTCTTCTTCATCTGAATTTTCATCATTAGTTCTATCTGATGAAGTATAAAACTGACCGAAAGTATCATCATGATAAGTGACTATATCGCTACCATTATTACTCGGAATACGACCAGTATTAAAATACTGCTGCACAATATCATCGGGGTAGAGATTCTTCCATTCTATCGCTTCTGGAAAATCTGGAAATCCTGTATTATTATTTGCCATACATTGATTTTTATTGTTGAATAATGAGCATAATTCTCCCAGCTCTTGTCAGACTCAAAAGTCCGACAAACAGTACAAAGCATACCTCTAGTGTTTTACCTGAAAACGGTAATCACATAGCATACAACAGTGCGTAAATACATGCTTAATTTTTCAGCCGAAAGGATGAATACAGACATGCACGACGCATTGACACGCTTTTGCGTGACCATAAAATGTGTAGAGTAGAATCGTGAAGAGTGGTATCGAAAAATTATGAATAACCAAAAATAATCGCTCTGAATTTGTGCAAGCTAGTCAACAGAGAATTATTTTTTGACACTCATGTCAGGTTGTTTTACTTATATCAACTTATGTTTCTCAGTTTGTTATAAAGATTACGCAATTATAACACAAAAAAATCAAAGGCTAATATAATTCATATGATTTTAACATTTGTTTTTTAGTTTTTATTCAAAAGCTGTAGGCAGGGGCAAAAGCCCCCACCTCTTACTTCAACTTCTTACGCAACTCAATCATCTTATCACTAATCTTCTTCTGCACTACCTTAGCATAATGCTTCTGAGTAATCGTGATTTTAGAATGACCTAATAGCTCAGATACAACCTCCATCGGAATATCATTATAGAGCAATACAGTCGTAGCAAAAGTTTTCCGAGCTACATGATGTGTCAGGTTCTTATCAATTCCGATAATAGCGGCAATTTCCTTGATATAAGAATTGAATCTCTGATTGGATATAATAGGTAAAACAGATTCTTCCGTACGATATTTATCCAGTATTTCCAATGCTTTAGGCAGCAAGGGAACAGATACCAGGCTCTTAGTTTTCTGTCGTATCATCTTAATCCATTTCATCCCATCAAATCCATCTACAATATGTGAGGCATTCAGATTAGACATTTCCATATAGGCAAGTCCGGTATAGCAGCAGAAGATGAACATATCCTTTACCTGTTGTAATCTTTCCTGCTGAAAATTATAGTCTTCCAACTTTTTCAATTCAGCAGTATCCAGATAAATCAAAGTCTTATGCTCCTTCTTAGGCTTATACAACATAAAGGGGTCTTTATCCAGAAAGCCCTCTCCTACCGCCAAAGCAATGACCTTTCTCAATCGCTGAATATGCTTATTCGTGGTAGATTGTTTATGCTGTCGCTCTGTCTTAAAGTAGAAATCCAAATCTTTCAGGAATTTCATCGTTAGGTCTTTCAGCATCATATCCTGCTTATTGTATTGCTTCTGAATAAACCGATGCAGATGTCTCCTAGACTCTTTAAACTTGATGTAAGTATCTTTGGAGTACTCTACCTTCACTAGCTTAGCCAGTCGTTCATTGTGCATATCAAAGACTTCTAAGAGCGACTTTTCCTTTTGAGTAGGTTCGCCCTTATACTTCTGATAAATATCCTCTACATCAAAATCTTCACCTTGCATTTGTAATAATAAAAAAGCCTGATTCACTTTATTACGAATCAGGCTCAGTTGAGTATTGAGAAATTGCTCTTCCTTATCAGGTGGTTTGACTATTTGTAAAGTACTATCCCAGCTTTCTGGCTTGATGAATAATCCTGTAGAGAACTGTTTCCGTTTGTCTTTAAGCGTTACCCTGCAAAGTAAAGGAGCTTTACCATCCTTCTTGACTTTACTTTTTGCTATTATAAATCGTGTGTTTAATTTCAATATTTTCATAACTAATTGTAATTCAAATTGATGTGAGAATAAAAATAGCTACCCTTTTTTGAAGAATAGCTACCCTTTTAGCTACCCTAAAAAGGATACTCTATACTTAAACTGGAAGTAAGAGAAAAGTGAAGAAGTGTCGGTTTACCGTAATGACGACTTTAGCCGTCAATAAATCATGAGCGAAAAGTAGTGTGCGGTGCAAATCTAAAAAGCTAATTATCAGCATTTTAGAATCGCAGCTATCATCATTAGCAATCATTTCACGAGACGGTTAAAACCGTCTGTACGAGGGCATAAAAAAAGAGCTACACCGTGAGGTATAACTCTTTAAAATTAAATGTGATCCCGACAGGGTTCGAACCTGTGACCTGCTGATTAGAAGTCAGCTGCTCTATCCAGCTGAGCTACGAGACCAAATTGATGAAATTCAAATTCAAAAAACAAACTCAAACTCAATTTGTATTTGGTATTTGAATTTGTACTTGAATTTTTATTTTGGGTGGAAGACGGGATTCGAACCCGCGACCCTCGATACCACAAACCGATGCTCTAACCAACTGAGCTACAACCACCGTGTTTAGTTATTGGTTATTGGTAATTAGTGATTGGTTCAGCCAAAACATTCATTACCAAAATAAAAACTAACTTATATTTTGGGCTACTTTCGCCCTGCTTACTATAAAAGCGTCGCAAAGTTAAAAAAGTTCACGTAAACGCGAAAATTTTCGGCAGTATTAAAAATTCTTTTTTATCTTTTCAAATTTGCGCCTACTTTGCTCCAGTCAATCACCTTGAAAAAGTTTTTGATATAATCTCCACGTAAATTCTGATACTTGAGGTAATAAGCATGTTCCCACACATCAATACCGAGTATCGGTGTTCCTGTTTTTTCTACCAGGTTTTTCATCAATGGATTATCCTGATTAGGTGTCGAGCTGACAAATAACTTGCCATCTGTGCCTTTTGACAACCAAGCCCAGCCTGAGCCGAAGCGCGTCTTGGCAGCCGTAGAAAACAAGTCTTTAAATTTATCAAAAGAACCAAAGGCTGCATTGATCGCATCTGCTAAATCACCGCTTGGTGCGCTTGCTCCTTTGGGCGTCATGATATCCCAAAACAGGGAATGGTTGAAATGTCCACCACCATTATTGCGAAGTCCAGTTGTTTTGCCGTCATCTGTCAGACTGCCTAGAATGTCTGTTAAGGATTTTCCGCTTATCTTTGCATCTGCGAGTGCCGCATTAAATTTTCGGACGTATCCAGCATGGTGTTTTCCATAATGGATTTCCATGGTCTGGGCATCTATATTGGGTTCAAGTGCATTGAATGCAAAATTCAGCTTAGGTTGCGTGAACGAGACAGGCGTTTCATTTGTTGAATCATTGCTGTCTGAATTGGCAGGGGGATTGCAGGATGTAAATGGACTGATGACTGTTCCGGCTGCTAAAGCACCCGTGACTTTTAAAAATTCGCGTTTTTTCATAATGACTTGATTGGACTTCTAAACTATAATGATTTATGACAAAATTACGAATATTTTCTAACTGTTTTCAGTTTTAGGAAATAGAATGAATGAATATGCTCTCATTTTACCATTCATTCATCCAATCATTTTTAGTAATCGTAGATTAAAATGTCTAAACATATCAATAATACCGAACTTACTGTAGAAGGCATGACCTGTGTTAATTGCGCCAAAAGCGTTGATCGTTTTCTGACGAAAAAAGGTTTGGAGGACGTTTATGTCAATTTTGCTACAAAAGAAGTGCGATTTCAAAATAATGATGTCCTTAGTCTGGAAGACATCAAAAAAGGCATCGGCAAACTTGGGTTTCAGGTCATAGATGCCCAAGTTCCGAATAACAACTGGTGGACGATGGAGCGCAAATTTTTCTTCGCACTCTTGTTTACGCTGCCTTTGTTTGCACACATGTTTATTCCCTGGAAGCCCTTGCACAATCACTGGATACAATTGGCCTTGTGTATTCCTGTATACGCACTGGGCTTCTGGCATTTTGGACGTAGTGCCTGGCAATCGCTACGCAATGGCGTACCCAATATGGACGTCCTGATTTTTGTCGGCAGCACAGCCGCTTTTGGATATAGTCTCGCAGGATCTCTGTTGGGATTGGGGCATGATTATCTGTTTTATGAAACTAGTGCGATGATTATTACGCTGGTTTTGCTCGGCAATTTACTGGAACATCGGGCTGTGGAACGTACTACAACTGCTATTGGTGAATTGAGTAAACTACAAGTTCCCAAAGCCCTGAAACTTAAAAATGGGCAACTTGAGCCTATTGATGTTAAAGACTTAAAAATCAATGACATTGTCCAAGTCAATGAAGGCGATAAAATACCTGCCGATGGTGTTATTATCAGCGGCACAGCAAGTCTGGATGAATCTATGCTGACAGGTGAAAGCGAACCTGTTTTTAAAGAAAAAGGGCAACTCGTTGTCGGCGCCGCATTGGTACAGTCGGGCAATATACAAGTTCGAGTCAATGCCGTTGGGAAGGATACCGTACTCAGCCAAATCATAGAACTCGTCAAATCTGCACAGGCGGATAAACCTGACATTCAGCGACTAGCAGATCGGATTAGTGCCATTTTTGTGCCTGTGGTGCTGGTAATTGCTGCCCTGACTTTTGTGTTGGCTTATTTTGTTTTTGATGTTGTTTTTCAAAAAGCCTTGATGAATGCTATTGCGGTGCTGGTTATTTCCTGCCCTTGTGCGATGGGACTGGCTACGCCTACGGCTGTGATGGTCGGCGTGGGTCGCTTGGCGCGAAATGGCATCCTAATTAAAGGCGGACAGACGCTGGAATTATTTGCCGGTATCAAAAATATAGTCTTCGATAAAACCGGAACACTGACGACCGGAGAATTTAAAATTCAGGATATTCATTATTATAATGGTGCTTCAGAAAAAGAAGTAAAAACAATTGCCCTTCAATTGGAACAGCACTCCTCCCACCCTATCGCAAAGTCGCTGATCAAAGCACTGAACAGTCATCAATTTTCTGTACAGGATGGTTTTTTGTTACAAAATATAACGGAAGAAAAAGCTGTCGGAGTAAAAGGAAATGACGAAAAAGGAAATATTTTTCAAATTGGTTCTTATCGTATCGCAAAGGATTTGACAAAAGATGATAAGCACCATGTCTATCTGCGCAAGAATGATAAATTATTAGCTGGCTTTGATTTGCAGGACGAGCTAAAAACAGATACTGCCAAGACGATAGCCTATTTGAAATCGCAGGGCATGAATCCCATTATTTTAAGTGGAGATAAGCAGCATAAAACGGCAGAAATAGCCCGACAGCTTGGTATTGAAGAGTTTTATGCCGAGCATTTGCCAGAAGAAAAATTGCAGGTCATCAGCCGCCTTTCCGCACAGGCATCAACAGCCATGGTCGGTGATGGCATCAATGACGCACCCGCCCTCGCCAAAGCCACGCTCGGCGTTTCTATGGGCAACGCCTCCCCTGTCGCCATACAGTCTTCAGAGATTATTTTGTTGAATGACCAGCTGGATTATCTGACTAAGGCGGTTTCGATTAGTCGTCATACCTTATTGACCATCAAGCAAAATCTGTTTTGGGCTTTTGCTTATAATGTGGTGGCCATTCCTGTTGCTGCACTGGGTTATTTGAATCCGATGTGGGGGGCTTTGTTTATGGCTTTTTCGGATGTGGTGGTGATTGGTAATTCTATTCGTTTGCGAACTAAACGGGTTGATTAATTATCAATGAGTTAATTACGAATTACGAATCAGGTAATTACAGTTTTTTACTATATTTGTTGTTCTTATTGGCTCACCCAATAACTTAATACACCTGATAACTCAATACACTTAATAACCAATTACTCATCCTTATACACCACGCCGTCTTTCATGACAAATTTTACATCAAGAACGGTTTCGATATTTTCAATCGGATTATCCTGAGTGGCGACGATATCTGCTAATTTTCCTTTTTCTATGGAGCCTAATTTATCTGTCACGTCAAGTAAATCTGCTCCGCCCATTGTTGCAGATTGTATGGCTTCCATGACTGGCATTCCGACTTCATTCATGTAAATAAATTCCAAAGCATTATTGCCATGCGGAAAGACGCCAGCATCTGTGCCAAAGGCTATTTTTACGCCTTTTTTATAGGCTTTCGCAAATGTACCCTGAATTTTAGGTCCAATTTCAAGGGCTTTTGGTACGACCATTTCAGGATAAAAACCCTTTACTTTTGCAGAATCGGCAACTGCTTTTCCTGCGGTGATGGTCGGGACATAATAAGTGCCGTATTTCTTCATCAGTTCCATGGTTTCCTCACTCATCATTGTCCCATGTTCGATAGAAGCTACGCCGCCACGTACTGCACGTTGCATCCCTTCATCGCCATGCGCATGTGCCGCGACTTTTATACCAAAATCTTTTGCTGTTTCCACAATAGCGCGTACTTCCTCTTCAGTAAATTGTGGACGATGACCATCTCGTGCTACACTCAAGACGCCACCTGTTGCCGTGATTTTGATAAGATCAGAGCCATTTTTGACTTGTTGGCGGACTGCTTTTCTACATTCATCAGCTCCATCAGCTACTCCATCGCCAGGACCAGGCGGGTAAGCAAGCAAGTCTTTTCTGTAGCCATTGGTCGGGTCGGCATGACCTCCAGTGATAGCAATAGATTTTCCAGCAGTGTAAACACGCGGACCAGATATATCGCCCGAGTTAATGGCTTTTCGCAAAGCTATATTTACACCAGACCCGCCCAGCTCGCGTACTGTTGTGAAGCCGGCCATCAGTGTTTTGTGTGCATTGCCAACGGCATCAAAAGCCCGGTCAGCATCATTGAGTGTAAATCGATTGAGGTAAGAATTCTGATCGTATTCGCCTTCTAGATGTACGTGCATGTCCATCCAGCCAGGCATGACGGTTTTATCTTTGAGATCAATTATTTTTGCAGTGCGTGAACTTGGTTCAGCATAGCCTTTTTCTACTGAGACAATGGTGTTGCCTTCAATGATAATGGTCATTTCTTTTTTGACTTTATCGTCTTTGCCATTGATAAGATTGCCGCAGTAGATGTAAGTAGATTGTGCAGACAAAGCAGTCATCCATATACTCAGGCACAGGGCGAGTAGTGTTTTGATTTTCATAGTTGCGATTCTTTTTGTTTGTGCAATATAAGTAAGTGGAAATACAAATTCAAATTCAAACGTCAAAAAACTATTCGCAATAAATTTTCTTTGAATGGCTATAACGACTTTACCCCCGAGCTATAGTATAGTCGAGGGAATTGCCGAACAAGATGTTTTACCAAAGAGAGGCTTACTGCTTGTTACACGCCATTTCAGTCATCTTCAAGAGGGTTACAAGGCGCTCACGCGTGCTTATCCGTCCTTTTGGAATTTGTTCTCTTGGCGTTATGTTCCGCTGGGATTGGGTTCGTCCTTTTGGAATTTGTTTTCATGGCGTTAATGTTCCGCTGGGATTGGGTTCGTCCTTTTGGAATTTGTTTTCATGGCGTTAATGTTCCTCTGGGATTGGGTTCGTCCTTTTGGAATTTGTTCTCTTGGCGTTATGTTCCTTCGGGATGGTTCGTCCTTTTGGAATTTGTTTTCATGGCGTTAATGTTTCTTCGGGATGGTTCGTCCTTTTGGAATTTGTTTTCATGGCGTTAATGTTCCGCTGGGATTGGGTTCGTCCTTTTGGAATTTGTTTTCATGGCGTTATGTTCCTCTGGGATTGGGTTCGTCCTTTTGGAATTTTGTTCTTATTATGATAACATTCCAGAAATAACTAAGTAATAAAAACCTTCATTGCCAGCATCATGCTCCAGATACACAGAGATCGGATGTTTATCTGCCAACACCCCAATTCCAGCCAAGCCTCCATCAACCAAGTGTCGATAATCATCTTCACCTATTACCTTTGGCTTTGGCTTTGCAATATATGCTCCGCCATTTTCCTTAATTTCAATTTCATCGATATAATCTTTCTTAGGACTTTTAAACAAAAATCGAAAATCAATATCCGCACCTTGAAGTACAGGTTGGTCGTTATGTACTAATTCATCCCCTTTTACGTACATATTAACACCAAGTGGTAGTTTCGTTGGCTTCCCTATGTATTTTTCGTTTTTTGTAAGGGAATATCTTCCAATTTCTACCCCATCTTGTAGAATTTCTGCATGATAGCTGCCGTTAGTTTCTACGAATTTAATTTTAAATGTAGCCATGAGTTCAGTTGTGTTTTATGAAAAAATATAGATTAGCTGCGTGACAGGCATTTTACAATACAATGTAATGCGCCACTTCTTTCAGCGAGAAAATGAAAATTATTAGAGAACTTACAAGTTTTAAAACCTTCTCTTTGAAATATTTTATGGTTCTCATCATCATATTTTTTTAACCCTGCCCAATGTTGATTGTCTTTATCTTTTTCTGTGCCATAAGATGGCAAGAAGGCTCTACTTTCCTTTCCATTAATTTCGACAAGTGCGTTATTATAGCTTGCCCAATACCATAACCTTTTTCTTCTTCCTATTTTCTGATAAGTCAAAGGAAGCGGATTTCTGATTATTTTTAAGGGTATTCCAAGCTTAGCAAAATTGCTTGTTAGCCTGCCTATACATTCGTTGATTCTGCTGGTAGCGTCTTCTAATTGATAATGCAGAAAATCATTAATTCTATCGTCTCTTTTTATTCCTTCAGTAGTCTCGTATCCCGCTACTGGATCTCCAATCATTATTCTATAATTTCCACATTCATCCTCCCCGAGGAGCGTCATAAATAAATCTATATGATAAATTGCTTGTCTTTTCCCGCGCCAATTATATATAGTATGGTGGTATTGCCCTCCATCGCTATAAGCGACACTCAGATCGCGAGTATTATCAGTATATATTGTCGTAATATCTTTTGTAATTGACCTTTTCAAATCCTCCTTTTCTACATTTACATCAGATTGATACTTTTTTGCTGAGGAATAGACTGGAATAATAGGACGCCCATCCTTGATATGCTCTTTCATTTTTTGCTCAAATGTTTCAAAAAATGAAAGACCTACTGGTATATCTTCCTTTTCGTTCTCTATATCATAAATCGCTTCATCGGCTCCTACTAAAATAAATTTTTCAGCTACAAGCACATTTCCTCCTTCCAAAATACCAGGAAAATCAAGTATCTTATCAGATAAATTTTGTGCGACTACCTCTGCCACACTATCATCTCCTGCTCTATCTTCTCTTTTGGGAAATGGTTTAATGAAGAATGTATCTCCCGATTCTGATTGTGCTACTAAAAAAGCATCTTGTGACCATATTGAAAAAACATCTTCCACCTCATCCTCACTTTTTAATATTGTAACATCTGCGCCATTTTCTTTTGCAATGTCCTCAAGAAATTGCAGGGATGATGCGATTTCCAATTTTTCATCTTTATTATTTTCTACGACCAATATAAATTTCACTCCCTTCAGCTTTGTCATGAGCTCACCAATCACTGCCAGATACTCGTCTTTATAATGGAGCAATCCAGGCAAAGAAATCAACAGACTATCTATTTTTCCTTTCGAACTTGGGAGAAGGCGTAATGATTTCATTTCAGAAGATTTCCGAAATTTATTTGCGGGTTTATACCCGTCACCTCTTTCAGTGTGCGTTATTACTCGTCCCCGCTTATCCGGAATCCCTCTATATTTTCTTTCTCCTTGCATAGTTTGTTTATTTTTACTTCTACTAATTTATTGCTGATGATCAAATCCCTGCCTACTTCAAAGTCTTCATAATCCATTAGGTAGGATATATCTTTTATACCGTCCATTTTTTGCACTATCTGCCTTGCCAAATGTTGCGTCTTATGTTCAACCTCATTTTCCTGTAAGCCTTCAAGTCCATTTTTTATCCGCTTATTAAGTCCGCTTTTTCTAATGACCTCATTAAGGTTTTCAAAGAAAGTTTCTGGTTCAGGAATAATGCGCTCCACTACCATTCCCAGTAATATCATTCGTAAAGGAGATTTGAGTACTCGTTCTGGAAGTAATAATAAATCAGTTTGACTTGTTTCCCTTGAATTATTATTACTCAACATAAGCCGATAATCTTCTGCTTTATCGTAATTTTTTAGTGCATTATAAATAGGATTACCACTAGCATCCCACACTAAAGGCAATACAAAAAGTTTAAGTTCAGGGGCATAAAAGTCTTCTATATATTGAGCAAAAGTTGCCTTTAATATAAATTTTTCTAATGTCACAGTGTAAGCCAAATACTCCTGCCCATTCATTCTCTTATCTCCTAAAGATGAGTTTCTTGTGTATTTGTTTAGGATTTGCATATTTTTACTATTTACAGTCACTTTCATTTATTTGTGAAATAAATATCTATAGCCTTGTAATACTTTTACCCCATATCGTAAGTCAAAAATCTAAAAGCTACTACATTTATTTTTAGTTAAAAAAACAATAATTAATGTACTACATTTATTCAGTCAAAAGATAAAAAGGACATTATGCATAATAATAATTCTAAACTTACACCCAAGAAATCAAAAAGCTATCAAAACAATTTTACATCTCGAAAAAAAATTATACTTTTGGTTTATCCTTTAGGTATATTTTAAAACTATTTCCTGTTTACAAAAGTAAATCTCAGGTTTTTTGTCAAAAAAAAATATGCTGTTTTAAAAAAAAATCTAATTGCTATTTTACTGTAAAAATTTACAAAAACAAATTTACAAAAACATAAAACCCTAAAAATAAGCGAATTGAGTACAAATTAAATTTTCAAAAAAACATTTTTACTACGCAAAATTTTGACTCCTATGGCTACTATAAAGAACTCTGAATATTTATTTTTTCTGGTTAAATCCCTCTCTAAGTCCGAAAAACGCTTCTTTACACTTGCGAGTAAATTTCAGTCTGGAGATAAAATATATTCAAAAGTATTCAATGCACTTGAAAAAATGCAAGAGTATGATGAAGAAATCTTACTCAAAAAAATTGGATGGGACAAACTTCCAGAGGCTGAGAAAAAACGTAAATTATCAGTCACTAAAAATTATTTGTACAATCAGATTCTTAAAAGCCTGAGGACTTATAGTGAAAAGGAGTCCATAGATGTTCAACTCCACAACCTAATCTTAGATATCGAGACACTCAGAGCTAAAGGTCTTTACTCTCCCGCCCTAAAGCGGCTTGCACAAGCTAAAAAAACAGCTATAGAACATGAAAAGCTCTTGCTGCTATTAGATATTCTGTCTCTGGAAATTAACTTAATCATAAATAGCCAGGACAAAAAAGTAAAAGAAACCATCGAACAACGCTATGTTGAGACCAATGATGCCCTTCGCAAATTGGAGCAGCAAATTCCGTTTCAGCAGTTAAATGATGAGATGTTTGTTGCGGTTAGGCTCAAATCAAAAGAGGTTGAACAGCAGTTTGTGAAAAAAATGGAAGATTTATCTCCTTCCGAAAAACAGATAAATGGACTCGACGCTTTTTACGCCAAGAGCAATTATTACTCCGCATTAGCTTCTTATTATCTAATTAAACAAAATGCTCAAAAAGCTTATGAGTACCGTCTTAAAATTGTTGAGCTATGGCGTAACAAAGCTAAGATTAGAAATACCCGGCTAAGTCAATACACAATTTTTTTATCAAACTATCTTCAAAGTTGCCATAAGTTGATGAAATATGAGGAGTTTCCTGTTATACTCGAAGAAATAGCCGCCTTACCTATAAGGAGTCAGGCACAATCGGTAGAAATTTTTCAAAATGTCCATTACCTGGAGTTGTTATACTATATGAATACTGATAAATTCCATAAAGCAACACAACTCGTTCCAAAGATTGAAGCTGGTTTTAAGCAGCATAGCAAAGAGATGAATAAAGCGAGGCTAATTAGTTTCTATTATAATTTGACGATTCTATTCTTTGCCCTTAAAGATTATAAAAATGCCTGGAAGTGGCTGGATAAAATTCTATATGGCGATAAATCAGATGTCAAAAAAAATATACAGGAATTTTCAGATATTCTCCAGATTGTTATTCATCTTGAACAAAACAACGACCAAGTCGTCAATCACATTTTCAACTCCTATAAAAAAACACTAAAAAACATTGACCCAAATAGTTTCCAGTCCCTGGCACTTCGACACTTAAAGAAAATTGCAAGGACGCCTGCGATGAGAAAAGAGCTTTACCTGGACTTCAAAAAAGATATAGATCAGTTTATAGCTAAAAAGAAACCTTCCGGTATAGAAGAACTCTCCATCTGGGTAGAAACAAAAATCACCAATAAATCCTTTATAGAAATATTGCGGGAACGAAATGAGAAAAGGAAATAGCGAGAACCTTGATATTTCGGAATAAAATTATTAAAATTATGAAACAATTATTCTCTATCCTCCTGTTTATGCTCTTTCTGGCTTTTCAAAGTTGTGATGCTGTACTCAGTACTCCAGAATCCAGAGCCAATGAAGTCTGCGATTGCATTCGCAATAATATGAAAGAAAAAAAGTTTGGCTCTTTGCTTCGCCAATGCAGCGAACTGAAGGAACAATATGCCAAAGAATTGAAAGGCGATGCCCTTGATAAATATACGGAAGCCTTTAATGAATGTTCTGCTGATATGCTGGAAGATGGGCTGAATAGTTTGTTTAAATAAATTCAAATACAAACGTCAAACTCAAACTCAAATGCAGTGCTGTTAATCAGCTTATTTCAACAACATCATTTATACTCCCAAAAGTAGGCAGGTCGGCAGCTAAGAAATCAGCTTTTGTCATCCATTTGGCATCTTCTATATCTTCCTCATGCTGGAGTTTTAATGCTGTCTTTTCGGTCGTCATTCTATACCAATAGGTGGGCTTTAGGCAGCGTTTGTCTTTTTTATTTCTATAAACATGGTAAGACGTGTAAAGCAATTCATGGCGTTCGACCTCCTGTAAACCGGTCTCCTCGGCGACTTCACGCAGGGCAGCGTCTTCTTTGCTTTCTCCTTTGTCTATTTTGCCTTTCGGCAAATCCCAATGTTTTCGTCGATAGATAAATAGAATTTCGCCTGCCTGATTATAAACAAGTCCGCCTGCTGCTTCTACAATTTTAAATAAAGAGAAAAAATCTGTTTTCAATTTTTCTACATCTGTCGCAATAAGCGTGACGGTTTCGTAGCGTTCGCTTTTTTCTGCCATGTCGATGTAGTTCAGCAATAAGGCTGTTTTTCCATGATATTCTCCAGCAAGATGCGTTTTGCCTTTGGGCAACTTGTCTATCGCTTGACGACTGACTAGGTGAAAAGCTGTTTGATCTAAGTATATTTTGTACATTTGCGCTTCATTTACCATTTATTATTAAAATGTCTGAACATCTCGAAGCCGATATTGCCCGGAAATTATTGCAAATAAAGGCAATAAAACTCAGCCCGCAAAATCCATTTACCTGGGCATCAGGTATATCATCTCCAATTTACTGCGACAATCGAAAGACTTTGTCCTATCCTGCTATTCGTACAGCCGTAAAAGCCGGATTAGTCAGCAAGGCTGCCAATTTTGGAAAAATCACGATGGTCGTAGGCGTTGCGACAGCGGGTATTGCGCATGGTGCTTTGCTAGCTGATGCACTCGATTTACCGTTCGCTTATGTGCGTAGCAAAGCTAAAGGTCATGGTCTGCAAAACCTGATAGAAGGCGAAGTGCGCGGCAATGAGCGGGTACTCGTGGTAGAAGACCTCATTTCAACAGGCGGAAGCAGTCTGAAAGCCGTAGGGGTTCTGGAGAGTATCGGGTGTCGTATAGCTGGTGTTTTAGCTATTTTTACCTATGGTTTTGAACGTGCAAAAACAGCTTTTGCAGAAGCAGAATGCCCTTTGGAAACGCTCAGCAATTATGATGCCTTGCTAGAAGAGGCACAGGCAATCGACTATATTACGGCAGAAGAAGCTGTCCAGTTGCAGGAATGGCGGCAAGCGTTTTGATGGTCAAATAGTTTTACTTATTTCTATATAACGAAACTGTATTCATTTTTTGCCGTAAAAGCATATTCGACTTTTAATATTATTTTACCTTTGTAAAACTATTGTTTAAAACAACTCGCTCCAAAACCCAAACTTTTATATATGTCAACAGTGACTAGAAAAGCAGAAAAATTTCTGTTTGAATACTTAAATAATGCTTCGCCAACTGGCTTTGAAGCACCAGGACAAAAATTGTGGCTGGATTATATCCGCCCTTATGTCAATGAATATGAAATAGATAATTATGGGACTGTTATGGGTATTATCAATCCCGGGCAGCCTTATAAAGTAGTTATTGAAGCTCATGCGGACGAAATTTCCTGGTTTGTCAATTATATTTCTGACGATGGTTTCATCAATGTCATCAGAAATGGAGGCTCTGACCATATCATTGCACCTTCCAAACGGGTAAATATTCATACCAAGAAAGGTTTTGTAACTGGCGTATTCGGCTGGCCAGCTATCCATACCCGTAGAGGAGGTGATAAGGAAAAACTACCTTCTATCAAGACTCTTTTTATTGATGTCGGGGCAAATACCAAAAAGGAAGTACTCGCCATGGGAATTCATGTAGGTTGCGTAGTGACTTATCCCGATGAGTTGATCTTGATGAATAATCGTTATTACGTAGGTCGGGCACTCGATAATAAAATGGGTGGCTTTTGCATTGCAGAAGTAGCGCGTTTACTGCATAAGAATAAAGTCAAATTGCCTTATTCGCTTTATGTCGTCAATTCGGTACAGGAAGAAGTTGGTTTGCGTGGTGCTCAAATGATTGCGCAAAGAATAAAGCCCAATGTGGCAATTGTTACTGATGTTACACATGATACACATACACCTATGCTTTCGCCCAAGGAACTAGGCGACATCAAGACAGGAGCTGGACCGACCGTGACTTATGGGCCTGCTGTTCACAATAAATTGCAAGACCTGATTGTGAATACTGCAAAGCAGAAAAAAATTCCGCTGCAACGCGAAGCAGCTTCTCGCTCTACCGGAACAGATACCGACGCTTTTGCTTATTCTAACGAAGGTGTTCCTTCTGCTTTGATTTCACTGCCTTTGCGTTATATGCACACGACCGTAGAAATGGCGCATAAAGATGATGTAAAAAATGTCATCCGTCTGATTTATGAAACCTTGCGGAAGATTAAGAAAGATCACGATTTTAAGTATTTTAGTATAGACTGAGTTATTAAGTTGATTAAGTATTAAGTAATTGAGTGTTCGACTCAATCAACTCAGTAACTCAATTACTCAATCAACTCAATACATTTGCTCCTAAAGAAATTTATTGATCTCATCCTCTACAGCAATCTATTTATTGCCTGCTGTGCGGTCGCGATGACCTGGCAGACTCAACTGCTTTTTGGTCAGGAACTTGCTTTTACACCTCTTATTGGACTCGTCTTTTTTGCTACGCTGATTATTTATGCTTTGCACCGATTAGTCGGCATGTCAAAAGTGAAGGACTTTCTTGATGTGGAACGATATCGAGTCATTCAGGAATATCGTTGGCATATCTGGTTCTATGCTGGAATTGCCATATTGGGCGGTGGAATTTGCTTCTTTTGGGTTTCCTTTTCTGTGCAAATTATTATTCTTATTCCTGCTTTACTTTCCCTCGCTTATGTCATTCCATTTATTGGTCGGCAAAGTCTGCGCTTGCGAGATATAGATATGATCAAAATTTTTCTTGTTGCTGGTGTCTGGTCTTACGTGACTGTGCTATTACCTGCTGCGGAACTCAATTTATTGCAAACGCCTAAGACTTGGCTGATGTTTGCCGAGCGTAGTCTGTTTGTTTTTGCCATTACTTTGCCTTTTGATATACGCGATTTAAAAGTAGATCAACATAATAAGGTACGCACCATTCCTGCTATGCTGGGTATTTCCAAAACGCTTTGGCTCGCTGCTGCTTTATTGTTGACTTTCATGGTCTTAGTATATTTGACTTATCCTAGTCCAAATACGTTTTTTGCTTTGTTATTGTCTGCTTTTTCCACCTTTCTTTTTATCTATTATTCTCCTCGTTTTGAACATGATTATTATTTTACGGGTTTGATGGATGGTACGATGATTATACAGTTTTTGTTGGTGTTGTTTTTCAATTTTTAGAAATTTTATTCGGAATTATTAATCAATTGATTCAGCTATTAAATCATCCAGAAGGGATGGCATGTTTATAGAAAAATCTAGCTCAAGGCTGATTCGACTCCTACAGAGTCGCATATAATTGGTAAATTGTGAGGCTATAAACATTTTACACCTTCGGAGTAATCGGTAAATAAGTGGAAATACAAATCCAAAACATCAAATTCAAATTCAAAAAACTATTTACAATTAGTCAAATTGAAAGTGGTGTTTAGTTGAGTCTAGGCAAATAGGGCAAATCAAATTAATGGTCAATTCCGATTTTATTTATATTTTTGTGTAAAACGAAGTCAATGAAAATACAAAAACTGACATTAGAAGGTTTTAGGGGATTTAAGGAAAAGGTGGAATTTGAACTTCATCCTAATGTGAATGTATTTGTGGGGGTGAATGGGTCGGGGAAGACTAGTGTTTTGGATGCTATGAGTTTACTATTGAAGAACATTGTAAAAACCGAAGACATCATCACATTTCCAAAAGATGATTTGTCTATTGGTTTACGAAAAGGGAATATTAGTATAACTGTTTCATCTCAAAGCAAAAAAACAGCAGGTTTTTATATCACTATTGATTTAGATAGAAAAGAAAAATCTGATTTAGTTGCAGAACCCTTCAATCATAGTTATGGAAATGAAAGCATAAACAATGAAATCAATGATGCAACTTCATACTATAGAGCCAACCGCTTCTTATACAAAGGAGTTCACTCCAAAGATTCAATCACAAGTTTTAATTCTTTTTTGGGTTGGTACGTTAATGAAGAAAATGATGAGAATCGCCAAAAGGTGAGGAATAATCCGCAGTATCAAAACCCTCGATTAATTCCAGTCAGAAACGCTTTAAATAGTTTCTTTAGCCAAATTAAAAGTGACGAGTATTCAAACCTGTATGTTGAAATGATCCGAAACGGCGATTCGCATACAGCCACTTATTCTACAGTTCTTTTAATTGAAAAAAACAACATTCCATTTAATCTCCATGATTTATCAGATGGCGAAAAAATGGTCATACTCCTCGTTAGTGATATTGCCCGGCGTCTCACAGTTGCGTATGATGGCAATATTTCACAGGAAGATATACTGAAGCAACCAGGCATAATACTCATAGACGAAATAGACCTCCACCTCCACCCCTCGTGGCAACGCGATATCATCCCCGCACTCACGCATGTATTTCCCAATGTTCAGTTTTTAGTCACGACCCATTCCCAGCAGGTCTTGTCCAATGTCAAAAAGGAATCTGTGCATATCATTGAGGATTTTAAGAAAGTGCCTTTGACGCCTTCCATATATGGAGCGGATAGCAATGCTATTTTATGGGATATTTTTGGCGTTAAGGAACGTCCTGAGCATTTAGCAAAACGCTTTAGCGAGTATTATCGTGCCTTAGAAACAGAAAACAGGGAAACAGTATTAGCATTACTAGAAAAACTTGAAGAAGACTATGGGGCAGAACGGACAGATATAAAGGGAGCAAGAATGGCTTTCCAATTTGAATATGAACACCCTTCTGAAGCATGAAGTATATTAAAAGCGGGAAAGAACCAAATTGCTTGGCTGAACTCAGGAAAATTGTCGGAGCTACTTTTGGTGATCTTAATAGAAAAAAAGAAGATCAAGAAGAGACTTGCAAAGAAAAAATTCGGAAATCATTGTTAGAAACACAAGGCTTTTTATGTGCATATTGTATGCGACGTATTTCAAGCGAGCCTAACCCCAAGTTATCGGGACAATCTAAAACTGAGATTGAACATTATAGATCGCAAACCAGATATAAAGGAGAAAACGGGAGACCAGATTTGAGATTAGATTATAAAAATATGCTTGCTGTCTGCAATGGAAATACCGACAATCCTAAACATGCTAATACCTGTGATAAATCAAAGTCATTATTTGACAAAAAAGAGGATTTATTCGTCAGTCCATTAGTAGCTGATAGAGAAAAGCAAATATACTACACCATACAAGGGGAAATAGCATCAAAAGATGAACGCATTAATCGCGATTTGGACAAAATTTTGAATCTTAATGAACGCAATATATGCGAAAAGAGAAGGCAACTTTATGAATTGACAAAACAAGAAATCAGGTCAATAAAAAAACGTTTATGGAATAAGCCACAAAGAAAGCAGGCGGCACTTTATCAACTCAAAGTGGAATGGGAAACAAAACATAATGGAAAACTTAGAGAACTCTGTCGCGTCCCTCTTTATCTAATAGAGAAAGAATTGGCAAAACTCCAACAATAATACACTAACACAATTACAGATAGGAATGTCTGTGCTACGTTTGACAACACGACAACACATTAACACAACAACACCACAACACATAAAAAATGGAATACAGAAATTTAGGAAGATCAGGACTCCAGGTAAGCACGCTCTCTTTTGGTTCATGGCTCACCTTTGGCAGTCAAATCGGCGATGATGTGGCCGAGAAACTCATGGTACTGGCTTATGATAATGGCGTAAACTTCTTCGATAATGCGGAGGTCTATGCACATGGGAAGTCCGAGGTTGTCATGGGCAAAATTTTGAAAAAGACGGGCTGGTCGCGGGATACTTTTGTCGTGTCGAGCAAAGTCTTTTGGGGTGGTGATTTACCCAATCAAAAAGGACTCAGTCGGAAGCATGTCATAGAAGCCTGCCATGCTGCGCTCAAGCGTTTGCAGGTAGATTATCTGGACATGTATTTTTGCCATCGTCCTGACAAAAATACACCTATACTGGAAACAGTACGTGCGATGAATTCGCTGATTGAGCAGGGTAAAATTTTATACTGGGGAACTTCAGAATGGAGCGCACAGGAAATCATGGAAGCGCACATGGTCGCTGAAAAATACCTCCTCATCGGACCAACTATGGAGCAGCCGCAATACAATATGTTCCACCGGGATAAATTTGAAGTAGAGTATTCGCAGATTTATAAAACAGTTGGGCTGGGTACGACAATTTGGTCGCCGTTGGCTTCCGGTGTATTGTCTGGCAAGTATAATGACCAGTTTCCTGAAAATACCCGCCTCACAAAAGAAGGCATGGAATGGCTGAAAGAACGTTCCCTATCTGCCGAACGCATTGAAAAAACCCGTGAGCTAACTAAAGTGGCTAAAGAAATCGGAACAACAATGCCTAAACTGGCCATTGCTTGGTGTGCTAAAAACCCAAATGTCAGTACCGTTATTCTTGGAGCATCTAAATTACATCACTTGGAAGAGACATTGACTTCGCTGGAAGTTGTCCCCTTATTGACGAATGAAGTCATGGAAAAAATCGAAGGTATATTGGCTAATAAACCAGCACATCCGGCATTCTAAATAAAAAGCGGTTCCAAAGTTATCTCTGGAACCGCTATCATCTAACTAACCAATCACAAACTAATTCTATAATGAAATAAATTTGTCAAAGTATTATCTGATAACAACAAACATTATGCCTTGTTTAAAATTGATGGACATTTCTTTGTTTTTGTGCAAACTTTAACACAATCACAGCAAATAAATTCATATAAATAAAAAATTCTTTCAAAAATTCAAAATTTAAACCTTCCTACCAAAACGTTAAAATTTAAATAAGTACAACAATTTTCACTATCTATGTTGTTATAAACGTGAATACTTACGTCTTATCAGTAACGATAAAATCAAACTAGCATTAAAATTATGACCATCACAGGAAAAGTTGTTTACGAAAATATCGGTCCTGGCTGCTGGGGCATTGTGGATAATAAATCTAATCAATGGCGTCCAGTCAATATGCCAGAACAAATCAAAAAAGAAGGTGCAACCGTAACGGTAAAAGCCCGCGAAGTAGAGGAATTTGCCTCTGTTTTTATGTGGGGTACTCCAGTGCGCATCACTTCCTTTCATACGCTTATGCCTTAAATAACGATGAACTATAAATGATGAACGATGAATTTTAGACTCATTTTGCGAAGCAAAATGTTTTGTATTCATCGTTCATCATTCATCATTTATCGTTCAAAACATTCAATCACTAAAAAATCAATATCATGTTAACTACCCTGTACACTTTCGGTTTTCTAACTGCTTTGTTTTCGCTGATCCTCTGGTTTATTTTCAAAGAAAATAAATGGGCGGGACAGTTATTTGGTAAAACGCTCTTGCTGTCTATGGTCGTCTATCTTGGCGGCTTGCTCTTTTCTTCTGGCGCCATCAATTATAAGATGTTTCTCCTATGTCGCGATTTGTCTATCATGGCAGTTTTGGCAGTGACTTTCAGTTTGATGAGTAAGAATAAACTAGCCGTACTGGCTTTGTTTCTTGGACTTGGTGCATTTATCAAATTCTTTTACTTTGGGCAATTGCAGCAGAGCTTTCCGCAAAACCTGGTTGAAATAGATGAAGCTGGTGAATTATTGATTGATGTTAATGAAGCTAAAGACATTAATGCATTATATCGTATATTCGAAAAATACGACATCAAATATGAACCTGCTTTTGGCAATATTGCTTCGCCAGAAGACACAAAACTTGATGACTATCTCTTATTGGACATTCCTTCAAAATATGCACATAAACGTGAACAAATTGAGCAGGAACTCATGGAATCGGGATTAGTAGATGATGTAGAGGAGAATGAGTTAATCAGTGTAACTCCAATGGAAAGCACAAATGAAGCGAGCAATAAAATTGACTACGGCATCAATGATCCTGGCATTCCCAATCAATGGGCAATGCCTAAGCTAGAAATGAACAAGCTCTATGACCTGCTTCGTTCCGGCAAAATTAAACCTAAGAAAAAAGCACTCATCGCTATTCTGGACACTGGAATTGATGCAAAACATGAAGACATTGCAGCCAATTATAAATCAACGGATGTGCGTTATGATCGCGACAAAATGGGACACGGTACACACTGTGCAGGTATTGCCAATGCGGTCACCAATAATGCAAAAGGCATCGCTTCATTCACGCCCAATAATACTTTCACGGAAGTAACCAGCATCAAGGTACTGGCAGATTATGGTGGCGGAACACAACGCGGCATCATACAAGGCATGATAAAAGCAGCCGATAAAGGCGCAGACGTCATTTCTATGTCGCTAGGTGGACCAAGCAACGACGAACGCCAGCGTGCTTATGCAAAGGCAGTGAAATATGCCAACAAGAAAGGAGCTATCGTCGTCGTAGCAGCTGGCAATTCAAATAGAAATGCCAAAGATTATATACCCGCAGGTGCAAAAGGCGTGATTGCAGTCAGTGCAGTAGATTCAGATATAAAAAGAGCCGTATTTTCCAATTATGTAACGGATGTTGATATGGGCATTGCTGCACCGGGTGTGAATATTTATTCTACGGTACCTGACAATAAATACACATCATATAACGGCACTTCCATGGCTTGCCCACATGTAGCCGGCTTATTGGGTTTGATGAAATCTATTAATCCAAAACTGACCACAAAAGAGGCTTATGATATTTTGAATAAGACTGGAAAAGATACGAAAGATACCAAAGCAACAGGGAAATTCATTTATCCCGTAGAGGCTGTTAAACAGACTATAAAATCTCGAAGTCTACTAGACAAAATATATCAGTAAAATAAAAACGCTGATTTCCAACATCAAGCGTAAACATTTTTTATTTTTGAGGCGCGAAATTTCACAGAAATTTCGCGCCTTGTCATTTTCAATTCAACAACACGACAACACATCAACACCACAACACAAATATGAACACATACATCATAGACGCCATTCGCACCCCAATCGGACGATTTACCGGCACCCTCTCCCCTATTCGTACTGATGACTTAGCAGCTATTCCGATTCGAGAACTTGTTGCCCGTAACCCACAAGTGCCGAAAGATGCTTACGACGATGTTTTGATTGGCTGTGCAAATCAGGCAGGCGAAGACAATCGTAATGTAGCGCGTATGGCTTTGCTCCTCGCAGGCTTGCCCTGGAGTGTGCCGGGCGAAACAGTGAACCGACTTTGCTCATCAGGCATGTCTACTGTGATACAAGCACACCGGGCGATACAGACGGGTGATGGCGACGTATTTATTTCCGGTGGAGTAGAACACATGACACGTGGTCCCTGGGTGATTTCCAAAGTTTCCAAGGCTTTCGGTCGGGATGCACAAATGCACGATTCCAGTTTCGGTTGGCGATTTGTCAATAAAAAAATGCATGAACTCTACGGCACAGATGGCATGGGTGTAACGGCTGAAAACTTAGTTGAAAAATATAATATCAGTCGGGAAGATCAGGATAAATTTGCCTATTGGTCGCAGATGAAAGCCCTTAAAGCCCTAGAATCTGGCAGGCTGCAGGAGGAAGTGGTGCGTATAGAAATTCCAAGACGCAAAGCTGATCCTATTATTTTTGAGCAGGACGAATTTCCACGTGCGGATACGAGCTTGGAAAAGCTGGGCAAACTACGTGCGGCATTTAAAAAAGAAAATGGTTCTGTAACAGCAGGTAATGCTTCTGGATTGAACGATGGCGCAGCCGCTATGTTGGTGGCTTCTGAAACTGCGGTGAAAAAATATGGCTTGACGCCAAAAGCAAGAATCTTGTCTTCCGCCGTTGTGGGTGTAGAGCCGCGCATTATGGGCATCGGACCTGTGGGTGCATCCAATAAAGCCTTACAAAAAGCCGGACTGACCATGGCCGACATGGACATTATCGAACTCAATGAAGCCTTCGCAGCACAAGCCCTAGCCTGTACCCGCGAATGGGGACTCGCAGATGACGACCCGCGCATCAATCCAAATGGTGGTGCCATCGCCATCGGGCATCCACTGGGTATGACGGGGACGCGGCTTTTGCAAACGGCTATGCTGGAATTGCATAAACAAAATAAACGTTATGCTTTGTGTACGATGTGTGTGGGTGTTGGGCAGGGCTATGCTACGATTATTGAGTATGTATAACGTATCGGCGACTTATTGATTTTCATTAAATAACCGCCGATAATTCATACATACGGTGGGTTCAAACCCACCGCTTTTGCGAACAATTACGTGTGTTTCACAAAAGCGTAGGACTTCAGTCCTACGTGTAAAAGAATAGGCGGTTATTTAATAAAAATCAATCCGCCGCCGTCTTACATCACGGCGACTGAAGTCGCCGATACGTAAAACATTTTAGAACAGGAAGATCAAACCTAACATGACAAAAGAAATCAAACCCAAGCGCAGAAGAATCATTATCCGAATTTTGCTGGTACTACTGGTCTTAGGACTGGTTGCTGGGTATTTTGGTTATGATTTTTATAAAAAAATATTTGGCAGCAATGTAGATTTAGGCGGCAAGGAAACTGCCTGGCTATATGTAGAGCCGGGCGATGAGTGGAGCGATGTCAGTTCCCAATTGGAAGATGCTGGCTATATCAAAAGCATGGGGACGCTGCGCTGGGTGGCAGAACGAAAAAATCTGGCGAACCATATTTATCGCGGACGCTATAAACTGAGCAACGGCATGAGTACCAATGGACTCGTGGATATGTTGCGTTCCGGCAATCACATTCCAGTAAATGTAACCTTCAATCGCTCCCGAACACCACAGGAGCTAGCAGGCAAAGCCACCAAAAACATTTTTGCGGATTCTATTAGTCTGCTCACTTTGCTCAAAGACATCAATGTGCGCACCGCTTATGGCTTTGATGACCATACCTATATGTGTATGTATGTTCCCAACACTTATCAGTTCAACTGGGCGACAACTGCACAGGAATTTGTGGAGCGCATGGACAAAGAGTATCAGCGTTTCTGGAATAGTGACCGGAAAGCCCGTGCGGAAAAAATTGGACTAAAACCAGTGGAGGTTGTCACACTTGCTTCTATCGTTCAGTCAGAGACGAATAAGCATAAAGACCGCCCCACTATCGCTGGAGTGTATATGAATCGACTGGAACAGGGCATTCCCTTAGAAGCTGATCCGACGCTTGTTTTTGCCTTAGGCGATTTTTCTATTCGGCGAGTTCTGAATAAGCATAAAAAAATTGAATCGCCTTATAATACTTACAAAAACAAAGGCTTACCGCCTGGTCCAATTGCTTTGCCTTCTGTTCCTTATATTGAAGCGGTACTCGATTACGAAAAGCACGATTATATATTTTTCTGTGCCAAAGAAGACTTTTCGGGCTATTCCAATTTTGCGAAGAATTATAGTCAGCATTTGAAAAATGCCCGGAAATATCAGGCCGCTTTGAATAAGCGGAAGATTTATAAGTGATTTTGGTGATTGGTTTATTGGTGATTAGTGATTGGTGTATTGGTTTATTGGTGATTAGTGATTGGTGTATTGGTGATTGGTATATTGGTAATTAGGGTTGTCTTCGGCTTCGCTCAGACAACTATAATTTCCAGTTGGTTGAGCGGAGTCGAAACCAAAACTGAATCTCGGCTACACACAGACAACTATAATTTTCAGTTGGTTGAGCGGAGTCGAAATCAACTCTGAATCTCGCAACTATAATCTTTGGTTGATTGAGCGTCAGTTGGTTGAGCGGAGTCGAAACCAAGTTCTAAAAAATAAACGTTCCACAATTTTAAAATACCCTTGACAGGCAAGCTAAAAAGTTGTAGTTTAGCGGAAGCAAAAGTTCATTCACAAAAATATTGACAGGCTGAACAAAGACCGGTGCAGATTGAATTGTGTTCCTGTTGGAGTTGGCTTGTTCAGCTCATATTGATATTGCAAACTATTTTTTGATTCAACACTTCTTATATTGGGGAATGACTCTGAGTGACTAGGGCGGGCTCCAGCTGTTGACTTGTCCAGTTCTTTTCGAAGACAAGGAGATTACTGAACCACAAAGGCAACCCCATCCATGTTTCTAGGGGTTTCAAAAAATCCTGCAGTGTTGATGTGAGCATTTTTTTTGACCTATTGGCACGCTATGCAAAACAACTACCTGGAAAGCACCCGCAAGCAATTTGAATACTACAAAATGCTCGGCGATAAGACTTTCGACCAAATCAATGAGGCTGATATTTTTTGGCAACATAAGCCTGAAAACAATTCTATTGCTATTCTTGTAAAACATCTTTGGGGTAATATGCTCTCGCGTTGGACAGATTTTCTGACGACGGACGGAGAGAAAGAATCGCGGCAGCGAGAAGCTGAATTTGAGCAGGATATTCAAAGTAAAGCTGAATTGCTAGAAAAATGGGAAGCAGGCTGGAACTGCCTTTTTACCGCTCTCGATTCCATCCATACTGACAATTTTGACACCATTGTTTATATTCGTAATCAGGGACATACCATCGTGGAAGCCATGAATCGGCAATTGGCACATTATGCGTATCATATCGGACAAATTGTGTTTATCGGGCGCATGATAAAAGGCGAGAACTGGATCAGTTTATCCATTCCCAAAGGAAAATCCAGTGAATATAATCAGGCTAAATTTGCCCAGCCTAAGCAGAAAACTCATTTTACGACCGAGTATCTCGACAACAAAGCCCACAATCTCAAATCCAAATAATTAAACATCCATTTTTCATTAGGATTCTGAAAGAGATCATCAATTTTATCTTTAAAATCGGTGATGAGTTTTTTCTTCTCTGTTTTATCAATACAATTTAATAGCTTTTTGAGAAATCGAAACAAAGCTTTTTCAGTCGAATATATTGCTCTTCTGGGTTTTAGATATTTGGGCGTCGATAACAAAAGAGAATCCAGTAAAGTATAGTTTCCTAATTCATAATGAATCAGTAAATTAAGGATTCGGGCAAAGTAAAAAATCTCTTTTACAACATCCTCTTTAGGGTCATTGAGAATTAGGTTATTCCATTCAAGTGCCTCATCATAACGACTATTCTGAAAGAGCAAATAAGCTGCCAGATAATAAAAAGTAACACGATGATGCTTTTCTATTTTCTTCCCAAATTGTTTCAGCCCTTTTTCAATCTCCGGAATCCACTTCATTGCTTTCTCAAAATCCTTTTGTTTCAGACTCCAGTTCATCAGCAATAAATATCGTTGTCTGAAAACCCGGGATTCTATATTCTTAATTGATTTGAATTCTGGTCGCTCTAGCAAAAGAACCAAGCGGGCGATTCCTTCTTCCAACATATCGTATTTCCCAATGATCAGACTATCAATCAACATATTATTCAAAGTCGCCATATAATCTTCAGCATACAGTCTAAGGAAGTGGGGTTTTTCTTCCAATAAGCCCAAAAAAAGACTATTGATTTTATAGGCCTTTTCTACATTACCCAGGATAAACTGAAAGGCAGCATTTGCCTGATAAAAATGAAGTTTACTCCTAAAATTGGTCGCTAAAGATTGATGTTGAAATTTGGGAGATTCAGTAAGACTTTCGATGTGTTTTTGTTGCTCTTCGTTTTGAATTCTTTGAAAGCGTTTTCCAAACTGGGCAATCTGCTGAAAAAGATACCAATACTCCCTGGTGTTTTTTAATTGCTCTAAACTATTCGTCTCCACCTTAAAAATCTGATGAATAGCATGGTCGTCCTTCGTTTTGAATTGTTTCTGGGAGAGCAATCTTTTTTCAATACCACATAGCATAATTTGCAAGCCAAATAACTCGTATTTTTCTGCTATTTTATGTCCTTTTTTCAATTCATTAAACGCAGCCTGAAACAAGCCCTTCTCTATCAATTCATTAGCTGCTGTAATCTTTTCATACACTTTGTCTTCTAATGTTTTTTGACCAAAATGAGCCAGTGATTTGAGTAATAATTCATAGAGATATCGTTTATTGACCGCCAGATATTTTACAAAATTAGCTCCTTCGTTATCCTTAATCAGCTTATCCTCATCAAACGTCTTTTGAGCTATCAAGGCATCCATCAGATGGATATAATCTTTCTCTCCAGAACCAGACTGTACTTTTATGTATCTCTTTTCTGATTTTGTAAGTGTGTGCACTAAATCGTATAAAAATGTCGAAGGTGTTTTCATTATTTTCCAAAATTGAATCCTTATCAAAAGTAAATAAAAAAGCTTTTAATATTGCGCCTACTTACATAAATTAAAAAATAGAAACCTTATTATTGACAATTTTTGCACTTGTAAAACCAATCATATAGCTCTAGTTTTGAATATATTTAATTCATTAGATTTTTTGAAACAAAAATACCAATTACAGTCATGAAAAGCGACCTATAATTTCTACTCCCCGACATAAACATTCATGTAACTTATTACAAGTTTAGCCGTTAAAAACAGTACATCAATAATTCATTATCATATTGCAAAATAATACGTCACGTTTTCTTACCTTATTTATCTTTTTTGCTGCCGCAAATCTGTGTTTAGCTTATAGTACTGATATTACTTTAAGTAAAAAAGAGCGTCATGTTAAAATTAACGAATATCTCGTCATTGCAAAAAGCGAACTCAAAACAGATACTCATGTATCTATGGAAGCTGCTCGTGAAGCGAAAAAATTAAGTCTGGGTTTTGACGAAGATAAACTTCTGGACGCTAACCTTTGCATTGCTCAGGCTTATCAGCAAAAAGGCAGTTTAGATACAGCTCTTTTGTTGATAAATGATGCTCTGGCACATTCTAAAGTAGTACAAAATGACACACTACGGGCAGAAGCTTATCACATCTTAGGCGCAAATTATCAGTACACAGGAAGTCGAGAGCTTGCTATAGAAAACTACCATAATGCATTAAAAATCAACGAATCACTAGGATTGAACATGTCAGCCATGAAGCAACTCAATAATATTGGACTGCTTTATCGGGAAGAAGAAGAATATGATCTTGCCTTGGAATATCTAAAAAAATGCCTCAAAATAAGTAAAGAAAAAGGATATAAGAAATATGAAGTTTATAGCTATGGAAACATAGGTTATGTTTTGATGAAGCAGGAAAAATGGGAGGAGGCTTGCGAAAGATTTGAAAAAACACTTGAATTCAGTCAGCATATAGATACCTCTGCTTTTTGTACCATAAACTATCTTATTGCAGACGTTAAATTACATCAAAAAAAATATTCAGAAGCCAAAGAGTTTGCTCATAAAGCACTTGATATTGCCAATCATACAGATTATGCTTTGGGGAAAATTTATAGCCAAAGGGTTTTAGGGGACGTGTATCTTTGCGAAAAAAAGTATCAGAAAGCAAGAATAATAATCCGTGAAACATTGGACTACCTCGAAAAAAAATCCGTCAATTTGTATCTTGAAGATGTCCTAAACACATTATACGATATAGAATACGAAACGGGTAATTACAAAAAAGCCTTAAAAATTCAACAACAATTAGCCGCTAGGAAAGATAGTCTTAATAAGATCAAGACCAAGGAGAAAATTTCTAATTCAGAATACAAATACCAATTACTCAAAAATGAGCAGGAAAATCAGCTCCTCACAATCAGCAATGATAGCAGCAAAAAAATAGCAGGATTAGCAAGTACCATAGCTTGCCTGTTATTATCATTAGTATTCTTATCTTATTTTGCTTACCGGAAGAGTAATAATCATAATGAAATTCTTGAGAAGAAAATCGCAGAAAGAACCAAAGAATTAGAAAATTCAAATATAGATTTAGCTAAATCAAATGAAGAATTAGAACGATTTGCCTTCATTGCTTCTCATGACCTTAAAACACCATTACGGGACATTGTTAGCTTTACAGGTCTGCTTGAAAGAGAACTTACATCAAATGACAATGAAGAAATTCATGAATACCTTTCTTTCATTAAAAAAGGAGGCATACGACTCAATAGCCTTATAAATAACACTTTAGAATATTCCAAACTGTCCCATTTAGGAAAAGAAAACCAAATACAAACCATAGACTTGAATGTCATAGTAGATGAATTGCAAAAGTCTATGTCAGACTACATTGAAGAAAGAAATGCCGAGATTATTAAATTAAATAACTTACCATCTATACAGGCAAACCATTCATCTATAGTGCTATTATTCCAAAATATTTTGGAAAACAGTATTAAATATAACATATCTAATGCGCCAATAACTAAGATATTCACTAAGGAAGATCAAGACTTTTTATCTGTTTTTGTGAAAGATAACGGAATCGGAATTGACAAAGAATATCACGATGACATTTTTATTATGTTTTCAAGGTTGCACAATCAAAATGAGTATGAAGGAACTGGCTTAGGACTATCCATTTGTAAGAAAATTGTCGAACAGCTTAAAGGAGAAATTCATATCCAAAGTAAAATTGGCAATGGCAGTGTTTTTGAAATTAGATTCCCTCGTACTTTAATCAGTATTCTACCGCAAATGCTTTAACTTTGTCTTCTATAGAATGAGTCCTCTATTTTTGTACCATTCCTATATAAGTATAATTTTTTCAATGAAAACAATCAGCATCATAGGAGGCGGCATAGGCGGGCTGACGACTGCAATTGCCTTAAAACAAAAAGGATTTCAGGTCAGAATATTTGAGCAATCTCCTGTTTTAAAACCAGTTGGCGCAGGCATCATCTTGGCTAATAATGCCATGCAGGTATATCAAAAACTGGGCTTAGAAGATAGAATAGCACAGGCTGGTAATCACATTTCCGTAGCCAGTATCGTCAATGCCGATTTGAGTCCTTTATCTTATATATCGCTTCAGTATTTTGAAGAAAAATACAGCTGTAAAAACATTGCCATTCACAGGGGAGCTTTACAACAAGTCCTGTTAAATGAATTGGCAACAGACGACTTGCACCTCAACAAAAAACTATCGAGCATCACGCAAAACGAAGCAATCACCCTAACATTTACGGATGGCAGCAGTAGCGAGGCAAACTTGGTCATCGGAGCAGATGGTATTCATTCCGCAGTGCGGCAAAGTATTTTTCCAGACAGCACTGTCCGCAATGCGCATCAGATATGCTGGCGTGGCGTAACAGACATGGAGCTACCCGAATACTATCAACATGCAGTGACGGAATCCTGGGGACTAGGTGATAGATTTGGTTTTGTAAAAATTGCACCCAGGAAAGTATATTGGTTTGCAGTGCGATCTTATAAAGATCATCCCTCAGAAATAAAAGAGGATTTCTTCTCCTACTTCAATAACTATCATCCACTAGTCAAGGAGCTACTCACTTCCACGCCTGCCGATGCTATTCATCTGGCTGAATTGTCAGATTTAAAACCAATGTCCAAGTGGTCGAAACAAAATACCTGCCTGATAGGAGATGCCGCCCATGCCACCACACCCAATATGGGACAAGGCGCAGGTCAGGCAATTGAAGATGCTTATCTACTGGCTGAATGTATAGCAAATTTTCCTGCAGAAGTGGCTTTCGCCAAATTTCAAAAACTGCGTGAAGTCAAAGTCAATAAAATTGTAAAAACCAGTTGGACTATAGGTAAAATGGCGCACCTGCAAAATCCACTCGCTGCCCGCTTCAGAAATTTCATGATGCGCATGGTGCCCAATAGCCTCAATAGAAAACAAATAGGACAGGTTTTTGAATTGGCGAAATTGGATTCGTAATTCGTAATTCCCCCATTAATAATTAAATAATTCTAGACTTTGGACAAAAAGGGAAGATTTTGCGTATTTTCGCGGCTTAATTTAAACAGACGACCTCTTTGCTTCTTATCTTAACCACTAAGGGACAAAGGGTCACTAAAAATTTGTTTAACAGACGTTTAGACTTCGACTTAATCTTAAACTTAAACTTAATATGGAATACACGCCGCGCGACATAGAAAAAAAGTGGCAGCAACACTGGAAAGAAAACGATACTTATAAAGTGTCGAATGACAGTGATAAGCCCAAATATTATGTACTGGATATGTTTCCCTATCCTTCTGGGGCGGGGCTGCATGTTGGACATCCGCTGGGTTATATTGCTTCGGATATTTTTGCGCGATACAAGCGGCTGAAAGGCTTCAATGTGCTGCATCCGATGGGCTTCGATGCCTTTGGTTTGCCGGCTGAGGAATATGCTTTACAGACGGGCATTCATCCTGCGGTTTCTACCAATGAGAATGTTGTGCGCTATACCGAACAATTGAGTGCTTTGGGTTTTTCTTTCGACTGGAGTCGGCAAGTGAAGACTTGTGATCCGAAATATTATAAGTGGACACAGTGGATTTTTTCGGAGTTGTTTCATCATTATTATGACAATACCGAAGACAAGGCTTTGCCCATTGCTGATTTGGTGGCTACCTTCAAAAAAGAAGGGAATCAACAAGTAAAAGCAGCTACTATGCAGACGGAGACATTCGATGCCGCAGCTTGGCAGGCGATGTCGAAAACCGATCAGGCGGAGGTCTTGATGAATTATCGTCTCGCTTATCGCGAAATAGGTTATGTAAACTGGTGTGAGGAATTGGGGACAGTCTTGGCGAATGACCAGGTGAAAGATGGCTTATCGGAGCGCGGTGGTTTTCCGGTGATACAAAAAGCCATGCCGCAGTGGAATTTGCGAATTACGGCTTATGCAGATCGCTTATTGAGTGGCTTGGAGACGATTGACTGGTCCACTTCTTTGAAAGCTATTCAGCAAAACTGGATTGGTCGTTCCGAGGGTGCGCAACTGTTTTTTGAGGTCGCTGATTCGGAAGAAAAAATTGAAATTTATACAACTCGTCCTGATACGATTTTTGGGGCAACTTATATGGTCTTAGCTCCTGAACATCCTTTGGTCACTGAACTGACTTCTGCCGATCAAAAAACGACAGTCGATGAGTATTTGGCTTATGTCAATGCCCGTTCGGAAATAGAACGTATGGCGGATAAGCAGGTGACGGGTGCATTTACGGGAGCTTATGCAATCAATCCATTTACCAAGAAAAAAGTGCCTATCTGGATTGCTGAATATGTCTTGATTGGTTATGGTACGGGCGCGATCATGGCTGTACCAAGTGATGATGATAGAGATAAGGCTTTCGCCGAAAAATTTGGTTTGGAGATTATTGAGGTGGTCGATAAATCTGATTATCCGGGCGCGACTTTGAGTGATAAGACGGGTAAGATCATCAATTCCGACTTCATCAATGGCATGGAAGTCAAGGATGCCATTACAGAAATTTGCAAGCGAGTGGAAGGCATGGGCATTGGCACAGCCAAGGTCAATTATAAATTGCGGGATGCAGGTTTTAGTCGCCAACGCTATTGGGGCGAACCCTTCCCTATTGTGTACGATGAAAATGGCTTGGCAGAAACATTGCCATTGCACGAATTGCCTTTAGAATTGCCGGACACGGAAGACTTCAAGCCTGGGAAAGGTGGAAAATCCCCTTTGTCGCGCATGGAGAAATGGGTCAATTCTAAAGCTGGTTATACTCGCGAAACAGATACCATGCCAGCAGTGGCTGGTTCGTCCTGGTACTTTTTGCGTTATATGGATCCGCATAATGACGAGGAATTTGTCAGTCAGGATGCCGTGAATTACTGGCAGGATGTGGACTTATACGTTGGAGGTTCAGAACATGCTGTGGCGCATTTGATGTACTCGCGTTTCTGGCATAAATTCTTCTACGATAGAGGCAGAGTGCCTACGCAAGAGCCTTTTAAGAAGTTGATTAATCAGGGCATGATTCAGGGCGTGATTGAGTTCATGTACATGAGCAAAGAGAAGAAAGATGGCTATGCACATTTTATGTGCGCAGGCTTAGTGCAGCGAGATGACTTATTCAATCAATTTACAAAAATCCCTATACACATTGATTATATCAACGAATACGGTTCTCCAAAATCGTACATGGATATAGAAAGCATCAAAAAATTTATTGACTGGCGTCCATTATACCAGGATGCAATTTTTGAGTGCAGTAGAGGCGTTTATCATAAAGGGAAATTTACGCCTGCAAAGGATGCTACAGGTACGCATTTAGTCACGCATTCGGAGGTCGGCAAAATGTCAAAATCCAAGTTTAATGTCGTGAATCCCGATCAGGTGATTAACCAGTATGGTACAGATTGCTTCCGCATGTACGAGATGTTTTTAGGTCCAATTATGACCGCAAAACCCTGGGACACAAAAGGCATTAGCGGCGTGTCGAAGTTTTTGAGGAACTACTGGGCTTTGTTTTTCAAAAATGACCAATTCAGCATTACAGAAGACGAGCCGAGCAAAGACGAGTTGAAAATATTGCATGCTTGTATCAAGAAATGTACAGAAGATATTGAGCGTTTTTCTTTCAATACCTGTGTGAGTGCCTTTATGGTCGCCGTGAATGAATTGAAAAAATTGAACTGTAATAAACGGGCTATTTTGCAACCTTTGACGGTGGCTTTAGCTCCTTTTGCTCCACATGTTTGCGAAGAAATCTGGGAAAAATTGGGCAATTCCGGCTCTGTTGTCGCTGCACAGTTTCCTGATTTTGATGCTTCTTATTTGGTCGAAGCTACAGTGACTTATCCGGTTTGTATCAATGGCAAAAAACGAGCAGAAGCCAGTTTTGCAGCAGATGCTTCCAAAGATGATATTGAGAAAATTGTTTTGGAACTGGAGGAAATCAAGAAATGGACGGAAGGTAAGACGGTGCGTAAAGTTATCGTCGTGCCGAAGCGGATGGTGAATATTGTGGTCGGGTAAGCTTAATTATGAATGAGTTAAGTGGAAATACAAATCCAAACGTTAAATTCAAATTCAAAAAAGTATTGACAATAAGCCAATTATGTAAATTGAAAGTGGCGTTTAGTTGAGTCCAAGCCCTTAATTACGAATCTGCTGGTTTGGGTATTGGGGTAATTGGGTATTAGGAACTGGTAATTAGGAATATTGCGTCCCTCTCATTGTGACTAGGGCAAACGCATCAAATTAAAAAGCAACCTGAGTCGTCTGACGATTCAATTTATTCAGGAGTTCATCGTCCTGGAAATCATCATACGTGTGGATAAGCAACCATCGTCAGCCGACTTTTCTTCTTCATTTTCCAAATT
>CALFBH010000140.1 GCA_937951615.1 uncultured Saprospiraceae bacterium
ACCATCGACCATCGACCATCGACCATCGACCATCGACCATCGACCATCGACCATCGACCATCGACCATCGACCATCGACCATCGACCATCGACCATCGACCATCGACCATCGACCATCGACCATCGACCATCGACCCAGAAAATAAAACAGTCCGCCTCCTGCCAGAAGCGAACTGCGATTTAATATAAAAGGTAATAGAGACAATTCTCCGATTACCAATTACAAAACAAAAAGTAAATATAGAATGAAGTTATTTCCCTACCAAATGAGTAGCGGGTTCAAACGAAAAAAACCTGCTATATTCTGTCTTGGCTTGTTGATGTTGGCATTGCCAATATTGCTTTCAGCAACAACACTCAACAGCCCGACCGCCACCGTTACGGGTACAGTAATCGACTCAGACGGAATACCACTGATTGGTGTAAATGTTGTCATTGCAGGGACTGAAAAAGGTACAGTAACCGACATTGACGGCAATTACTCCATTGACGCGCCGGAAGGCAGCGTATTAGAATTCTCTTATATTGGTTTTCAAAACAAAAAAGTAGCCGTAAACGGCAGATCACAGGTCGATGTCACTATGCAAGGTGATTCCGAATTGCTGGATGAAGTGGTTGTAATCGGTTATGGTGTTCAGCGTAAAAGCGATCTCACTGGCTCAGTCGCTAAACTAGATGGCAAGGAACTCTCCAATGTCACGGTAGGTAATGCAACATCTGCACTACAGGGCAGAATGGCGGGTGTTCAAGTGGAGAATTTCGGCGGACAGCCAGGCGGTGCAGCTAATGTATTTGTTCGTGGAGTCAGCTCACTCACCAATTCTTATCCCTTGTATGTCATTGATGGAACATTCACCGACAATATGAGCGGAATCAATCCGAAGGACATCGAGTCTATTGAAGTACTTAAAGATGCTTCCGCAGCAGCTATTTATGGTTCGCGTGCAGCGAATGGCGTTGTACTCGTCACGACCAAGCGTGGAAAAGCAGGTAAAGCAAGAATCAATCTGGACATGCGGGCAGGTATAGAATCGCCTAGCAAAATGCTGGATTATCTCAGCGGATCCGAGTTTGTAGCTTATCGTAATCAACTGGAAGAAAATGATGGTACAGGTTTCGTACTGGAGGACAATGGTGTGAGTACAGACTGGCAAGATTTGTCATTGAATAATGGCGGATTGCAAGATTATGGTATTTCTGCTTCTGGCGGTAGCGAAAATTCTACCTACTTTATTTCTGGTAATTATTTCAATCAGGATGGCATCCTCGTCGGTTCTGGTTTTCAACGTTATAATGCCCGCGCCAACAGCTATTTCAAGTTGGGCAAATTGACTATTAATGAATCCCTCTCCCTGACTTCTTCCGAATTGCAGGAAAATGAATGGTTTGGTTTTGAAGGTTCTACTGCACCCATACTAAGAGAAAATGCTCCCGAAAACGAAGGCGGTTATGAAGCGCCAGATGCATCTGTTCACAATTTTGGTGGCATCAATAAATATGCGATGGCAAACCTGGAAGAGAATAAACGCCTGTCTCGCAATTTATTGGGCAATGTCAATGTAGGGTATGAAATCATAGAAGGATTGACAGCAAAAGTGAATCTAGGTGTTGATTATCTCAATAGCGTTAAAACGACTTTCCGCCCGACCTATTTTATGAGTAACACGGATCCGGTTTTTAATAGTAACACAGAAAATGACCTGACAGACGTGCGTTCAGAAGGAACACTGATTCAGGTAGAACCTACATTGGGGTATAATAATGAATTTGGCAAAAGCCGTGTCAATGCGGTAGTCGGTTTTGGTCAGTTGCGCTCTGATTTGAGAGAAGTGGCTATTTATGGACAAAATTTGCCGAATAACGATATTGCTACAGTAGGCGCAGCAGGTACGGTTCAGAATATTGGTGGAGGTAATTTCACCAGCGCATTGCGTTCTGTTTTCGGACGGGTTAATTATGCTTTTAATGATAAATATTTGGTAACAGCTACACTACGTCGCGATGCTTCTTCCAAATTTGCGGAAGAATATCGTGTAGGTTATTTCCCATCCTTCTCAGTAGGTTGGAAAGTAAGCGGAGAAGACTTCTGGCCGGAAAGTGGCTTAGTCAATTCATTGAAAATAAGAGCAGGTTATGGAGAATTGGGTTCACAGGACATTCCTGATTATGCTTTTCAATCTGTCTATAACCTGACCTCTAATGCCTCTTTTGGTGGGCAAACTGTTCCTGGTTTTGCACAAACTTCTTTCAATCTGGAGAATATCAAATGGGAAACAGCACGGACAACCAATATCGGAGCAGATATGGGGTTCTGGGATGACCAATTGACGCTGTCTGCGGAATATTTCAATAAAGATGTTAGTGATGTATTGGTTGGTGTCGTCCTACCAGCAAGTAGCGGTTCTAGTGTACCCGTCATTCAAAATGTCGGCCAAGTCAATAATAAAGGCTTTGAACTGGAAGCCACTTATCGCAAGTCGGGCAACTTCCATTATGCCATCAGTGCCAACCTTGGAACTGTACGAAACAAAGTCGTCAGCCTACCAAATCCGGTCATCGGGCCATCCACCACAGAAGATTTAGTACGTGTCAATCGTTTTATTGAAGGACAACCACTTGGTGTGTATTGGGGCTTTGAAGTAGAAGGGGTATATGCAGATCAGGCAGCTATTGATAATGATCCAAATATTGCCAATGATCCAGCTCGTCGTTCTAGTGTACAACCTGGTGATTTTATTCGAAGAGACTTGACAGGTGATGGCATTGTAGATAATGAGGACCAAACTGTACTCGGTAATCCAACACCCGATTTTTCTTATGGACTGAACTTTACTGGCGGTATTGCAGGTATTGATTTTGGTTTGTTCTTCCAAGGTGTACAAGGCAATGAAATTTACAATTTGAATAAATTATTCAATATTTTCTGGGCAGATGACAATAAACTCAGTGTAGTACAGGATGCCTGGACGCCAAGCAATACGAATACAGACATTCCGCGTGCAACTACACTAGATCAGGCTGTAAACAGTGCGCCTTCCTCTTTCTTTGTCGAAGATGGTTCTTATCTCAGACTCAAAGCCCTTGAAGTGGGTTACACCTTAGATGACAAAATTAATGTAGACTGGCTAAGTAATGTACGCGTGTTCGTGAATACGCAAAATGTGTTTGTACTTTCAGGTTATTCGGGCTACGACCCAGATGTATCTTCTACCAATGGTGGACGTGCTAATGTGGATTTAGGTTTTTATGGCTATCGCCCAAGCGTGAATCCATTGCTGGGTAGAGGACTTGACAGTCGCGCTTATCCCAATGCTAGAAGTATCGTATTTGGCGTACAAGCTACATTTTAAAGGAAATTAAAGTTTCGTCGTCGGTCATCGGTCGTCAGACGATAGTTGTTTGATAGTTTAGGTCGATAGTCGATAGTCCATCGTCGATGGAAAAAACAATGATGTATATACATTTTGCATTTGCAAAATGCTTAAAAAAGCTGAGTGAAATTGTTATTGCTTAAAAAACAGCCATCGACTATGGACTGCGGACTATGGACAAAAAAATTACAAATTTTTAATAATAAGAAATGAAAAAATACACAAAATATGCAGCCGGACTAGCCTTTATGTTCTGCTTGCTCCTTCCATTCAGTTGTTCAGATGATTTACTCAATCAGGACAATACGAATACTGTCTCTTCAGCGACTTTCTGGAAAACACCGGAAGATGCTGCACTTGCCGTTAATGGAATGTACCATCCGCTGACAGGTACATTTTTCTGGGGACGAATCATCCATACAGGGGCAATGTTGCGCTCGGATGTATTTAATGTTCGTCCTTTTGGAGTCAATACTGCGATGTCCACGTTTCAAGGAGAAGCTGGTGTAGCGCGTTGGGCAGTTGAGCCTTGGCAGGAATGCTATAAAGCTATTTATCGAGCGAATAGCGTGCTGGAAAATGTGAATGCAGAAAATGTACCTGATGGCGACCAGCGCAATGGATTTCTCGGACAAGCTTATTTCGTCCGCGCTTTTTCCAATTGGTATCTACTCAATCTGTATGGCAATGTGCCACTCGTGATAGAAACTGCAAAAGATGGAGATGACTTTTTCCCATCTCAGGCAACTAGAGATGCCGTCTGGAATCAGATTGTCGAAGACCTTGGACAGGCAGAAACTTTACTGCCTGCAAGCTGGGGCAGCGATGATGCCGGTCGGCCGACTTCTGGAGCTGCTACTGCGCTGAAAGGCAAAAGTTACCTATATCAACAAAACTGGTCAGCAGCTTCTACAGCACTGATGAACGTAGTGACAAATGGAAATTACGATCTGCTACCCGCAGCACGTTACCACGAAAATTTTGATCAGACCAATGAAAATAATGAAGAGTCTGTATTTGAATTGCAATACCTCGGTGTAGCTTCCTTTGTATGGGGTGCAGATATTCCAGGCGCAGGTACAATGGGGAATTTTCACATTGATTACGCGCCACCTGAAAAGTCGCCAGATCAGAGCCATTTTATCAACTCATGGGTGAAAGACTTGTTTGAAACAAATGGAGAAACGATTCGCCGTGACCAGACTTTGGCTTATGATTATCCGGGTTCTACAGGTTATGGAGGCACTGCCTTTCTGACTGATTTTGCAGGCGATATCGCCGTAGCACAGGCAGATGGTATGGAGCCTATTTTTACTAGAAAATATTCAGGAATGGATGTTGGAGAACGGGAAGACGTAGATTTTCTAGGTACAAATGTAGGTACCAACTGGCGAATCATTCGTTATGCAGATGTCTTACTGATGTTGGCAGAAGCCCTCAATGAACAGGGACAAACTGCTAACGCAGAAACTTATGTCAATCTGGTCAGAGACCGCGCAGGCGTAAGCCAGATTAGCGGCTTGTCTCAGGCAGATATGCGTCAGGCGATCATAGATGAACGGGTACTGGAACTAACGGGTGAAGGACATCGCTTCTTCGATTTGGTACGCTGGGAACTGGCAGATGATTATATGGGCGCTAGTTCTCTACACGGGCCGCATCCAAAATCACTAAGTGGCGGGACATTTCAGACCAGCAAACACGAGTATATCTGGATACCACAAAGCGAAGTAGATGCTAACTCAAACCTGGAACAAAATCCAGGCTACTAGTTAGTGATTGGTAATTGGTTGATTGGTGATTAGTGTGAAACAATCATAACAATTCAGCAATTCCTATACTTTAAGATATAGAATGCTTTCATACACAATTGGTTTATATAAATCGGAGTTTGTCGGACTTAAAAAGCCCGGCAAACCTGATTTATTAAATGCCAAAATGTATGCACTTATTCTACTAATAAGTAGTCTTTCATCCTGCAAAAAAACAGGGACACCTCGTTTTGAATATCTGGATGCCGACCAGTCCGGGATTCATTTTTCCAATGACATCACAGAAAATGATTCTATCAATATTCTGGATTTTCATTATCTGTACAATGGCGGTGGAGTAGGGATTGGTGATTTTAATAAAGACGGCTTGCCAGACATCTGCTTTACAGGTAATCAAGTAAGTTCTAAGCTTTATCTCAATACTGGAAATTTGCAATTCAAAGACATCAGCAAAACTGCAAATTTTCAGACGACGAGCTGGACAACTGGCGTTGCCATAGCCGATGTCAATGCCGATGGCTGGCAGGATATTTATCTCAGCGTAGGCGGAAAAATGTGTGGCGGACAATGCAAAAACAAACTATTTATCCACCAGGGCTTAGATGAGAATGGCTTGCCGAAATTCGAAGAACAAGCAGCTGAATATGGACTGGAAGATGGTTTGTACACACAACAAGCTGCCTTTTTTGACTACGATTTGGATGGCGATTTGGACGTTTATTTATTACATAATATTGTTGATCCAAAAGACAAAAATTCGCCTGCTCCAAAACATTATATCCACAAAGAAACTAGTGACCAATTACTACGAAACGACGCCGGGGAAAATGGAGTACATCCGACTTTTACCGATGTATCTAAGCAGACAGGGATTGACAAAAGAGGTTATGGACTTGGCATTGCGATAGAAGATTTTAATCAGGACGGCTATGCTGATATTTACATTGCCAATGATTTTATATCAGAAGATTTACTTTATTTAAATCAGGGATTAGTCAATAAGGAGCATCAGGGTTTCAAGGAAGTTAGCCAAGACTTACTGGCACATGAAACCTATAATAGCATGGGCGTCGATATTGCAGATGTCAATAATGATGCTTTGCCCGACATCATGGTGGTGGATATGCTGCCTGCTTATCATGAGCGACAAAAAACGATGGTCGGGTTTATGAATTATGACAAATTTATGCTGTCGCAAAAACAAGGCTACACAGCACAGTTTATGAGAAATACGCTACAAATCAATAATGGTTTTTTGGAGGAGCAGCCACTTCGGTTTAGTGACTTAGGCTACATGGCTGGGGTGTATAAAACAGACTGGAGTTGGACACCTTTACTGGCTGACTTTGATAATGATGGCGACCGCGATATGTACATTACCAATGGTTATGTAAAGGATATTACGGATTTGGATTTTGTGAATTATAGCAAACAGGGCAGTACTTTTGGAACAGCAACAGCCCGCAGGACAGCCCTCGAAAAAGTGCTGGAAGACATGAAAGGCGTCCAGATAAATAATTACCTCTACGAAAATACCACTAGCACAACAACAGGCAGTAGCCCACAATTTACCAACCGGTCTACGGAATGGATGAAGTCCCAAAAATCCTATTCCAATGGCGCAGTGTATTCCGATTTGGACAATGATGGCGACCTGGATATTATCGTCAATAATATCAATGACAAAGCCTTTGTTTTACAGAATACAACAAACACGGCTACTCAACACTATTTAAAAATAAAACTTACAGGACTCTCGGAAAACTCAGACGGCATAGGAACGAAAATTTTCATTTACCATGATGAACGGCAACAATATCATTTTCAGTCGCCGCAGCGTGGTTATCTTTCTAGTGTAGATACTAGAATTCATTTTGGTTTAGGCGAAAGCCAGCAAATCGACTCGATAAAAGTCCTGTGGCAAAATGGACAAGTGGAGTATTTGTACAATGTTTCTGCCAATCAGCAATTAGAAATCAATATTGAAAATGGGATGGAAGTGGAACAGCGGGAAGCAGAGCGTGAGGAAAATTCAGGTTTTTTGAAAACATTAAAACCAGAAAATCTGATTGATTTCAAACAAGAAGAAAATGCTTTTCACGATTATCACATACAGCATTTATTATTGCATCAATATTCGCGTAGCGGACCTTGTTTTGCTGTCGCAAATATAGACAATCAGCCAGGAGAAGAATTATTTGTCGGTGGAGCAAAAGGCTTTGCCGGACAAATTTTTCATCAAAATAAGAATGGACAATATCAGTCTGTTTCATCACTTAATTCAGAATATGAAGACACCGATGCCTTGTTTTTTGATGCGGATAACGATGGAGATGTTGATCTTTATGTCGTCAGTGGAGGCACAGAGTTTAAACCAGAAAGCGCAGCCTATCAAGACCGCCTGTACCTGAATGACGGACAAGGCAATTTTGCGATAAGCAAAGAAAAGCTGCCAACTATAACTGCTTCTGGCTCCTGCGTCATCAGTGCAGATTTTGACAAAGATGGCGATGAAGATTTATTCGTAGGCGGACGTGTAAAAGCACATCGTTTTCCGGAAATGCCGCGTAGCTATTTATTGGAAAATAAAAAAGGAAAATTCACAGACATCACGCCCGAAGACTTGAAATATACAGGCATGATAACTGATGCAGCCTGGGCAGATATAGACAAAGATGGCTGGCAAGACCTAACATTGGTAGGGGAGTGGATGCCCATTATATTTTTTAAAAATAAAAAAGGAAAACTGGAAAGAAGCGAAGCGGATATTCAAGATGAAAATGGCAAAAAAGCAGCCATACAAGGCTTGTGGAATTGCCTTGCGGCGAAAGACATGGACGGTGATGGAGATATAGATTTTATTGCCGGAAATCAGGGACTCAATACTCGCCTGGAAGCCTCCGACAAAGAGCCACTAGTCCTCTTTACAGGTGATTATGATAAGAACGGAAGCCCTGATCCGCTTGTTGGTAAATACGATTTCAATAAGGCCGGAGAACGTCGTCTTTATCCCATACACGCCCGCGATGATGTGATGAAACAAGTGGTCAAACTAAAGACCAGATACCAAAATTATAGCGATTTCAGCAAAGTCGATTTTAACACCCTGCTCACCCCAAATCAAAAAAATACTTTACAAGTCAACCAGCTACAAAGCTGCTATTTTGAAAACAAAGGAAATGGCAGTTTTGCAGCACATTTTTTACCCACAGCATGTCAGTGGGCACCCATACAGACAATTCTTGCAGATGATTTTGACCAAGACGGACAAGTTGATGTACTCCTTGCGGGAAATGATTATTCAGCAGAAAGCAGTGGCGGCTGGCAGGATGGCACAACAGGCATTTTATTGAAAAAAAAGGACAAAATTTTTACCGCCATAAAGAGTACAGAAAGCGGATTTTATGTGCCGGGCGATGTGAGAGATTTAATAAAAATAAAAACCAATTCAGGTCAGCAAATTATTTTAGCCGGACAAAATTCGGATAGGATAAAGGCATTTGAGGTGATTGGTAATTGGTAATTGCTTGCTGGTGATTGGTGACGTTACGGATCTTATGCCTACAAAAAAAGAAAAATGGATAGAACGATTCCTATAAATAATTTCCCTGAAATGACCATCCTCGGCAAGCCCGATGGATTTGACAGAGCCGTGAAACTCATCGGTAATACGGAAGGTGTATATCATTACGAATTTAGCATACAAGCAGATCAGCCTGCTGCGCCGTCCAGGGTGACGCTGCGCTGGCGGATGCCTTCCTTGAATGTAAAAGGCGTGTGGACGAGCGCGAGCCTACATGACAAACGCCAGCAATACGACTGGGAACTCGAACACCTACAATCTCGTGTTTCGGTGGACGCGCCAGTTGTCAGTGTTTTTGGGCATAGCGATGAAAATGTACTCACCTTTGCCTGTTCGGATGCCATTAATAAAATGGAAATGAACGCCTTGTTGCGGGAAGAAGACAATCACCTCTATTGCCACCTGTCTTTTTTTACAGAACGGCATCCTGAAATTACAAATTATAAGGCAAATATTCGGGTGGATATGCGGGACATTTTGTACGCAGAAGCCTTGCAGGAAGTGTCGGACTGGTGGGCTAAGCATGATGCACTCAAGCCATCGCCTGTGCCTGAGCTGGCGCGTGTGCCGCTCTATTCGACCTGGTATCAATTTCACCAAAATCTGGAGGTAGAAAAGTTATATGAAGAATGTAAAATTGCCCGTGAAATAGGCTGCGAACTCATTATACTCGACGATGGTTGGCAGACAATGGATGAAAATCGAGGCTACGATTATTGCGGCGACTGGCAGCCAGAACGCATACCAGATATGGCAGATTTTGTGAGCAATTTGCACAAGATTGGAATGAAAGTCGGCTTATGGTTTTCTGTGCCATTTTGTGGCATTCATGCTAAGGCTTATCAACAATTCAAAGGGAAGTTTCTAACTGAAAACCATCGTTGGGCGCCTGTATTTGATCCGCGTTACCCTGACGTGCGGGCGTACTTGATTGAGACCTATGTTCATGCTTTGAAAACGTATAATCTGGATGCTTTTAAGCTGGATTTTATCGACGATTTTCAGGTGTATCCAGAAACAGTTTTGACCAAAGAAAACGGGCGCGACTATGCCAATGTCAATGAAGCTGTAGATCGACTGATGACAGATGTGATGAAGTCATTGCGTGCCATCAAGCCAGATATTGCCATTGAATTTCGGCAGAAATATGTTGGGCCAGCCATGCGGAAATTTGGAAACATGTTTCGCGCTTTTGATTGTCCTAATGATGCGGTGAGTAATCGCATCCGCATAACTGATGTGAAATTATTATGTGGCAACACGGCAGTGCATTCCGATATGTTTACCTGGCATTATGAAGAGTCGGTAGAAATTGCTGCCTTACAAATTCTCAATGCTTTATTTTCTGTCTTGCAATTATCGGTCATGCTCAAAGACGCGCCGGAGGATCACAGGAAAATGATAGAATTTTATACACAATACTGGATAAAAAATAAAGAAGTTTTATTGGATGGTAAATTTGTACCTGTCAGTCCACTTGGGAATTATCCGATATTAAAAGCGCATAAAGACGGACACATCGTATATGGCGTGTATGAAGATGTTGTCGTGGAAGTCGATACAAATTTTGAAAAAATAGACCTGATTAATGGAAAGCGAAGTGCTTTTATAGCATGCGATTTTAGTACCTATGTTGATGGATATGAAGCGCAAGTATCTGATTGTATGGGCAATGAAATTACAAAAAAAGAAATCAGCCTGAATACTAGGCTGGTCAAGTTAAGAGTCCCGCCATCAGGCATGGCAAGATTAGTCAGGATAGTGCCTAATCAGTAATGTATATATTAGTCATCAACACGACAACACAAAAAGAAACCAACACAACAAAAAATTATGAATACCGGAATCTCCTCTATCGACCTCACTATTATCATATTGTACTTTGTTATAGTGCTAGGTATTGGGCTCTTCATTGCGCGAAAAACCAAGACAGGGGACGACCTGTTTTTGGGAGGGCGTACTTTCGGCTGGGGGCTGATTGGCCTGTCTTTATTTGCTTCCAATATTTCCAGTTCGACAATTATCGGATTATCGGGTGCTGCTTATACGACGGGTATTGTGAACTCGGTCTATGAATGGTTATCGGGTTTGCCGCTGATTATTGCGGCTTTGATTTTTGTGCCTTTATACCTGCGTTCGCGCATTACGACGATACCCGAATTTCTGGAAAAACGCTTTGACCGGCGTTCTCAGGTTTTCTTTTCTATTGTTACGATTGTGATGAGTATAGTGGTGGATACGGCTGGTGGACTCTACGCCGGTGCAGTTGTGATGCAGGCTTTCTTTCCCAATCTTGTCTTGTGGCACGTCACGCTAGTACTGGCTTTGGTGGCTGGTGTTTATACGGCATTTGGTGGCTTACGAGCAGTGGTTTATACCGATGCTATACAGGCGGTTATACTGATCGTGGGTTGTACAGTGCTGACTTATATGTTGTATGAACGACTAGATTTTTCCTGGGATAAAGTGCTGGCTTCTGTGCCAGAAGGTCATTTTTCGGTGGTGCGTCCTTTGAGCGACGAGACCTTGCCTTGGCCAGGTTTATTGCTAGGCGTGCCTTTTCTGGGCTTCTGGTATTGGTCAACAAATCAGTACATTGTACAGCGGATATTGGGTGGACGTAATGTCCGTCATGCGCGTTGGGGTGTTTTGTTGGCTGGTTTTTTGAAAATTATTCCTTTGTTTATCATGGTCATTCCTGGTGCAATGGCGATCAGCATACTACCTGGACTAGTAAATGGCGATGCAGTTTTTCCAAAAATAGTGATGGAAGTGTTGCCGGTAGGTATGATTGGGCTGGTTTTGGCAGGTTTGATCTCTGCGATTATGTCGAGTGTGGATTCTACGCTCAACTCGGCTTCTACCTTGCTGGTCATTGATTTTATCAAACCCAATAATCCAAATATTTCAAATGAAAAAATTGTCAATTACGGACGTATATCTACTTTGGTTTTAATGGTCGTTGCAGCCGTCTGGGCACCACTTATTGTCAATTTTGGTGGTTTGTGGTCTTATTTGCAGCAAATGTTTTCTATTGTCGTTCCTCCAATAGTGGTGATTTTTCTGGTGGGTGTTTTTTACAAAAGAGGCAATGCCGACGGCGCGTTCTGGACGCTTGTCATCGGCACGCTGATGGGCATCGCTTTATTTGTAGCGGGCGTGTATGAGTACTCCTCACTGCACTACACCTATAATGTTGGTTTGATGGTAGGAGTCAGCACACTGATCTTCGTTATAGTGAGCAACATGACCGCTCCACCTTCTGCTGAGAAAATTAAAGAATATACTTTCCGTAAAGAATTGCTCAGTGATGGAATGGAAGGACTACCCTGGTACAAAGACTACCGCTTCCATTCTGTGTTGCTGATTTTGCTGATGGGCTATATCTTATTTAGATTTTGGTAGGAATAAATTGTTCAAAAAGAAAATGACGTTTACTAAACCTCCGAAGGTTTAGTAAACGTCATTTCCTTTTTGAGTTTGTATTTGACGTTTGAGTTTGAATCTCAAATCAAGCCACCCTTCTGTGCCCTTTCAAACCATAATACATAATGTATAAATAGCACAAAATAGGAAGAATAAAAGCCAGTTTAAAACCAATAGAATCAGCCATTATACCCAATAAAGGCGGAATGAATGCACCACCCACAATAGCTGTACACAGCAAGCCCGAACCCTTAGGTTTCAAATCGCCCAGCCCATCAATCGCCAAGGTGAAAATAGTGGGGAACATAATAGAATTAAACAAACCAATGCCCAACACAGTCCACATAGAAAATAAACCGCCAGTATTCATCGTCAAGAGTAGCAAGGTAATCGCGCCAATCGTAAACATCGCCAGCACTTTGCCCGGATCAATAATGCGGGTCAGGTAAGAACCTATCAGCCTGCCAATCATCGCGCCTCCCCAATAAAAAATTACAAAAGTCCCGACAATACCTTTAGCATCAATTTCCGCTAAGGGTTTACCATTAAAAACCTCCGATACAAAAGACGCAATACCATTCATGAAAGAATTTTTCGGGACAACTTTATCCAAATCCATGCTCAAAAAATAGCTGACCAGATTGGTGCCGATGGCTACCTCTGCACCAACATAAACGAAGATGCCCAGCATACCGAGTTTCAGGTTCTTGAATTTAAGCGCGTCGCCATAAGAACCACCTCCCTGGTCATCTTGTCCCAGTATTTTAGGCAAATTCACAAAGGCAAAAAGGGCTGCCATAGCGAGGAAAAACAAAGCGATATATAAAAAAGGTCCCTGCACTGCAGAAGCTTCACTGGCATAATAAGCCTCTTTCGCAGCTACATCAAGTCCAGAAATTTGGTCAGAAGATTTGATGGCATCACTGAGTAAAAAGGTCACAGCAAATATCGGTGCGATAGTCGTACCAAAAGAATTGAAAGCCTGTGCCAGATTCAGCCGGCTACTCGCCGATTTTTCAGGACCCAATACTGCGACAAATGGATTAGCTGCCACCTGCAAGATGGTAATTCCACCTGCCAGCGTAAATAAAGCCATTAGAAAAAACGCAAATATCCGAGTAGAAGCTGCCGGAATAAAAAGCAGACAACCTATCCCACAAATTGCCAGTCCGATAATGATTCCTTTTTTATAATCTAATTTGGAAATCAGCAAACCTGCAGGAATAGAAATCAAGCCATAAGCCGTAAACCAGGCAAACTGCACCAGATTTGCTTGTCCGAGTGACAATTCAAAAACTTCTTTCAATCGAGGAACAAAGGCATCGACGATAACCGTCATAAAGCCCCACATAAAAAAGAGACTTGTGAGGGCGATAAAAGGGATTAAATACTTATTAGACTGGCTCATGGTGTGGTGTTGTTTTACAAATAAATAAATGATAGTAATTTCACAGTAGCCTTTCTAGTTAATAGTGTCGACCAAATTTCGCCAAATTACCCGACAGAATTAACTGGAAGGACTACTCAGCCTTAAAAGTACGGATTGCGTCAGTCTAAATATAATTTTTTCAGTAAAAACAAAAAAGGCTGCCCTAATGGACAGCCTTTTTATCTGTTTAAAAGAATTGGGTGCTTATCGCACTTACTTCTTCTTGGTTGTTGGTGCGCTTACAGCGGCTACCAAGAACTTTCTTTTGAATCTACGTCTTAACATGATATAAATTTTGAAGGTTGAATAATAATTTTTATTTAGTAAAAAACTAGGTGCTTATCGCACTTATTTTTTCTTGGTCGTCGGTGCGCTTACAGCAGCTACCAAGAACTTTCTTCTGAATCTCCGTCTCAACATGATATAAGATTTTAAGGTTGAATAATAATAAAACAAAAAGTTGTCAAATTAATGTCATTAAAGAATTATATTTCGTTTAATGATTTTTTTTAAAATAAAAAACTTAATTGTTTCGTTTCAAATTACATATACAAGACGATATTTCGACCAAAAAGGTTCACTTACTTTCATCTTTTTTGTAAAAAAGTGAAAACTTTAACGTTTTTCTATGCTTTTCTGAGTTTTCGCGCAAAGCATTTAATTTTTCGAACAGCATAAATTACGATTTATTTCATACACGTTCCTTAATTCCTTAAATTTGCACACATGCAGCAAAAACTAAAACATCTATCCTCACCCTTCACCCTCAAAAACGGAACAGTCATCTCCAATCGCATCGTCAAATCTGCGACGAGTGAAATATTGGGAAACATGAAGGGCGCACCTACGCCTACACTGATTAACTTGTACAGACGTTGGGCAGAAGGTGGCGCAGGCTTGTTGATTACAGGAAATATCATGGTAGATTCCAAAGCACTGGGCGAGCCCAATAATGTTGTGGTGGAAGATAAAACGCATGTTGAATTATTGAAAACATGGGCGCAGGCAGCAGCAGGCACCGACGCACAAATCTGGACACAAATTAACCATCCCGGGCGACAGGCAATTGGCTTAATCAATCGAAAAGTCGTTGCGCCCTCATCTGTTCCTTTGAAGTTAGGACCAATGTCTTCTATGTTTGCTAAACCGAAGGCATTGGAAGAAGATGAAATTTTAGACCTCATTGAACGTTATGCGACTACTGCTGGAATACTCAAAGAAGCTGGATTTCTCGGCGTACAGATACATGGCGCACATGGCTACCTCGTCAGTCAGTTCCTGTCGCCTCGCACCAATATTCGGACAGATAAATGGGGTGGAAGCCTTAATAATCGAGCGCGTTTTGTGCTGGAAATTTATCGAAAAATGAGGACAAAACTTGGTGCAGATTATCCCATCAGCATCAAAATAAACTCGGCTGATTTTCAGCGTGGCGGTTTTACAGAGGAGGAATCAGTACAGGTGATAAAAATGTTGTCAGAAGAAGGTATTGATATGATTGAAATTTCGGGCGGCACCTATGAAGCTCCTGCTATGATGTTCTCCAAACAAAGCACTCGTGAACGGGAAGCCTATTTTATCGACTACACAGAAAAAGCCCGAAAAGTCACCGAGACCCCGCTTATGGTAACGGGTGGTTTTCGTACCGCAGCAGCGATGGAGTACACCCTCGCCGAAGGCGCCATCGACTTAGTCGGCGCGGCGCGACCTTTTATTTTGTATCCCAATTTTCCGAAAGAAATGCTCAACGGCACATTGGAAAAAGTGACATTAGAAGTACCTAAAACGGGCATAAAATTCATAGACGAACGCGGCTTATTAGAATTGGGTTGGTACGAACAACAACTCCGCAGGATAGGAGAAGGTAAAGATCCAAAATTAAGCCTTAGCCCATTTAACGTACTAACGGCGACCACACGCAGCATCATTCAAAAGTCATTCAGAAAAAATTAAATCCTTTTTATCGTTACTAAATGGTTAAATATAAACAATTCGTAACAGTTATAGGTCGATGGTCCATAGTCCATAGTCGATGGCTGTTTTTTTTAATATTCAGGTCATTTTCAGCATTTCATTTTGCTTTGCAAAATGCGTGCAAAGCTGCTTACAAAGTAGGAATTTTGTTAAATTGCAGCTATGGACTATCGACCATCGACTATCGACCAAACTGTTGCAACAATTCTTTAAATGTACAGAGTATCTTTATCCCAATAATGCTAAAATTTTCCCTACATAAAAACCTAAACGCACCAAGTGGGAAGATGAACTTGGAAGTCAATCTCAATATAGAGAAAGGACAATTCATCGCCCTATACGGCGAATCCGGCGCAGGCAAAACCTCCATCCTACGCATGATTGCCGGACTCCTGCCAGCCGATAGCGGAAACATAGAAATCAATGGACAACACTGGCTCAACAGCGAACAAAAAATAAACCTTAAAACCCAGCAACGAAAAATCGGCTACGTCTTTCAGGATTACGCTCTATTTCCAAATATGACGGTGCGAGGCAATCTCGAATACGCCTTAGAAAAAGGACAAGACAAGAGCATCATCAACGAACTCATCGACATGATAGAACTTGGTGATTTACAACATCGCAAACCCGCCACGCTCTCTGGCGGGCAGCAGCAGCGGGTGGCTTTGGCGCGGGCATTGGTGCGCCGTCCGGAAGTGCTATTGCTCGACGAGCCACTGTCTGCCCTCGACCGCGATATGCGGAACAAATTGCAGGACTACATCCTCAAAATGCATCGTCAATACCAACTGACCACGATACTCGTCAGCCATGAAGTCCGAGAGATTTTCAAAATGGCAGACTATGTATATGAAATCCGACAAGGCAAAATTACCCAAGAAGGAACGCCGCTAGAAGTATTCACCAGCAAGCAAGTCAGCGGAAAATTTCAATTTATTGGCGAAGTAGTGGACATTGCAAAGGAAGATGTCGTTTATATCGTGACTGCCCTCACAGGTAGCCACATTGTGAAAGTTGTTACTGATAAATACACCGCACAAAGCCTGTCTGTAGGCGATCAAGTACTATTGGCATCAAAAGCCTTTAACCCATTGATACGGAAGATTGGTTAATTGTTTATTAGTAACTGGTAACTGGATATTAGGAAACTATTATTGAAACTGCCACTGATACTGATACTGATACTGATACTGCCACTGTTTGTTTTTACATATTAAACTTTGGTCAAATTTTTGTTGCGACAATATAATTATTGTTATTTTGAGTTTCTGAACTCAATATACTCAATTACTCAATACACTCAATTACTAAATTCCCCACCCAAATTCCGCTTATGCAAAACAATATACCTAAAAATCTTGCCCCTTTTTCCTGTTCTTACTCCCCAAATGTTCCCGAATTGCTGCTCAATTTGAAATGCAGTATTGCGATAAGCACCTACCAAGCTGGCAAGGTGGTCATGCTGTCGCCAAAGAATGCAGAATCGCTGATACAATTGCCGCGTACCTTTGCCAAACCAATGGGCATCGCCCTGAGTGAAGAAGGTGATAAAATGGCGATTGCCTGCAAAGATGAAATCGTTGTGCTAAAAAATTCGCCGGAACTTGCCCGTTTTTATCCAGCTCGACCCGACACTTACGACGCCCTGTATATGCCACGCGCCACCTACCATACCAGTGCATTGGATATTCATGATTTGACCTGGGGAGGCGATGGAAAACTGTATGGTGTGAATACACTTTTCTCGACTATCGTATCCATTGATACGGATTATAATTTTACGCCTTACTGGCAGCCGCCATTTATCACCGACATGGTATCAGAAGATCGTTGTCACCTCAATGGCATGGCAGAACTGAACGGTAAACCCAAATATGCAACAGCCTTCAATAAAGGCAACACAGCCCAAAGTTGGCGCGAGGTCGTGACGACCAATGGCATTATGATGGACATTGAAAAAAACGAAATCATTGCCGAAAATCTGCCGATGCCACACTCTCCCCGCATCTTCAATGGCGATTTATACGTCTTGTTTTCTGCGACTGGTGAATTGGCAAAAATAAACACAGAACGAGGGACCTACGAGGTAATTACTCAAATAGACGGCTTTGTACGCGGCATGGCCTACCACAAAGAATTTCTGTTTATTGGTTTGTCTCGCTTACGCAAAAACTCTTCTACATTTGCCAAACTCAGCATCGCCGATAAATCCCTGAATGCCGGTGTAGCCATTATCCATTTGCCAACAGGCAGTTATTATGGTGAAATCAAATACCAGGCTTCCGTAGATGAAATTTACGACATACAAATTCTACCAAATAAAATCCGACCGAATATCCTCAATACACTCAAACCCGAACACAAGCTCGGCGTATCTATTCCAGACAAAACCTTCTGGGCTAGACCACAGCCAGGAGAGTGAGTTGCGGATTGATGAGTTGCGAGTTTAAGCACCCACAACAAAGCCGAATAAGAGGGCGATTTCACAAATTATTTGGACAAATCCGCTCATTATTAAGCAACAACGAGCACTGGATACCCAAGACTTATCCAGTGGTTTCTACATGGTAGAATTGAAAACTGAAAACGAAAAAATGGTTAAAAAATTAATAATCAAATAAAGCGAGCTGATGAGTTACGAGTTGTCGTGTTGCGAGTTAACGATTGAACTCGCAACCCGCAACCCGTAACTCGCAACCCGTAACTCGCAACCAAAATTTTAAACTATGATTCAACAAAACTATTCGCTGCGCAAGCGGCAATTTCGCAATCTGTCTAAGCAAATCAATGGCTTGGTAAAAAGTCAAAAATGGCAGGAATTGAGCCAGGAACAACAAAGTCGACTAGCTGGTCGGTTTCACAAATTATTCGGACAAATTCGCTCATTCTTTACCAGAAGGGAACTCAAAAAAGTACTGGCAGGAGCAGCTATGCTCATTGGTTTGTCAGGTGCAGTGCAAGCACAGGATTTTGCTGCGCCAGTACAAAATGCTTTCTCTTTGATGCCAGTGGTGGATCTAGCTATTCCAAATCTGGTGGATATTGATGGAGATGGTGACCTGGACATGTTCATCAGTGAATATGGAGATTATACGCCACCTGCGCTGGTATTTTTCTCCAATGATGGAACGCCTACAGATCCTATATTCGGAAAACCGGTAAAAAATCCCTTCAATTTTAGCACGACAGCTTATCAATATATCTTTCCCACTTTTGCAGATATGGATGATGATGGCGATTTTGATATGTTGGGCTTAGGGATTACTGGTTATTACCAGCTCGACTTTTTCTATTATGAAAATGTAGGGTCTGCAACTGCACCAGATTTTGCGGCTGTGCAACTTAATCCTTTTAGTTTACAAACGAGCGTTACACTTGCAGTCAATCCACAGCTTGTCGATATGGACAATGATGGCGATTATGATCTGCTGGTAGGCGGACAATATTATGATGCAGTTAATGAGGCATACTTGGGTGTGCTTTCTTATTATGAAAATACGGGTACTGCCGCAGCTCCTGACTTTGGGAGTATTCAGTCTAATCCTTTTGGACTTGGCATGACGAATACATGGGCTTTCCCTACTGTTGCTGATTTGGACAATGATGGCGATTTTGATATTCTTGTAGGAGAATATTATGGCGCACTTCAATATTTTGAAAACACAGGAACAGATACTGCACCCGCTTTTGCTGCTGCACAAGCCAATCCTTTTGGACTGACTTCCCCTGTTGAACTGGGTTTCCCCACATTTGGAGATATTGATAATGATGGCGACCTGGATTTATTTGTTGGCGAATATTATGGCAATACCCAGTTTTTTGAAAACTTGGCAATAGAAGTCGCTGTACAGAATCCTGAAAAGGAATCAGCCTTACAAATCTTCCCCAATCCTGCCAGCAAGCAAATCACTATTGACTTAGAAGGTCAGTATGATAATATTCACTTGTCCATCATCAATGAACTGGGTATGGAGGTCAAGCAACAAGTACTCAGCAATGGACAAAGAACATTGAACATTGAGGACTTGCCCACTGGTTTTTATATGGTAGAATTGAAAACTGAGAAGGAACAAATGGTTAAAAAATTAATAATCAAATAAAGCGAGCTGATGAGTTACGAGTTGTCGTGTTGCGAGTTAACGATTGAACCCGCAACCCGCAACCCGCAACCCGCAACTCGCAACCCACAAACCCGCAACCAAAAATTTAAACTATGATTCAACAAAACTATTCGCTGCGCAAGCGGCAATTTCGCAATCTGTCAAATCGGATTAATGACTTGATGAAAAGCCAACAGTGGCAGAAGCTGAGCCAAGCGCAACAAACTCGATTGGCTGGCCGCCTTCACAAACTGTTTGGACAGATTCGCTCATTCTTTACCAAAAGAGAACTCAAAAAAGTACTGGCAGGAGCAGCTATGCTCATTGGTTTGTCAGGTGCAGTGCAAGCACAGGATTTTGCTGCGCCAGTACAAAATGCTTTCTCTTTGATGCCAGTGGTGGATTTAGCTATTCCAAATCTGGTGGATATTGATGGAGATGGCGATTTAGACATGTTCATTTCAGAGTATGGCACAGGCAATTCACCTAGTCTGGTATATTTTGAAAATGAAGGCACAGCCTCTGATCCGATTTTTGGGATGCCCGACAAAAATCCCTTCAATTTTATCTCCAATTCTGAATACTACATCTTTCCTTCGTTTGAGGATATAGATGATGATGGCGATTTTGATATGATGTCTATCGGCTATACCAATGCAACTGGTGTGGCTTTGCTTTATCATGAAAATGTCGGAACACCAACTGCACCAGATTTTGGTACACAGCAAATTAATCCATTTGGGTTTACTAATAATCCCAATGCATTTAATCTAATTAGACCAGTATTGGCCGACTTTGATAATGACGGCGACTTTGACCTGATTGTAGGAGGGGGGGCTTATTCATCTTATACTGGTATAATACAGTATTACGAAAATACAGGAACATCCTCCAGCCCTGTGTTTACACTACAAACGAGTCTATTTGCTCCAGTTCCTGGGGGGGATTACCTATTTCCTACGGTGGGAGATATAGACCAGGATGGCGATTTGGATGTATTGGCTGGTGGTCAATATGGCGTCATGTATTTTTATGAAAATGTAGGCTCTGCATCTTCTGCTACTTTTGGAGGAGCACAAACCAACCCTTTCGGAATCAGTTCAACTTATTATTATGCATTGCCTACATTAGGTGATATTGATGCCGATGGCGACCTGGATTTATTCGTTGGTGAATATTATGGCAATACCCAGTTTTTTGAAAACTTGGCAATGGAAGTCGCAGTACAAAATCCAGAAAAGGAATCAGCCTTACAAATTTTTCCCAATCCTGCCAGCAAACAAATTACCATTGAGCTAGAAGGGCAACATGACAATATTCATCTGTCCATCATCAATGAACTGGGGATGAAAGTCAAGCAACAAGTACTCAGCAATGGACAAAGAACATTGAACATTGAGGACTTGCCCACTGGTTTTTATATGGTAGAATTGAAAACCGAAAACGAGCAAATGATTAAAAAATTAATTGTCAAATAAAGCGAGCTGATGAGTTACGAGTTGTCGTGTTGCGAGTTAACGATTGAACCCGCAACCCGCAACCCGCAACCCGTAACCCGCAACCCGTAACCCGCAACCCGTAACCCGCAACCCGCAACCCGCAACCCGTAAACCCGCAACCAAAATTTTAAATTATGATTCAACAAAACTATTCGCTGCGCAAGCGGCAATTTCGCAACCTATCAAAGCAAATCAATGGCTTGGTAAAAAGCCGAAAATGGCAGGAACTAAGTCAGGAACAACAAAGTCGCCTGTCTGGTCGGTTTCACAAATTATTTGGACAAATCCGTTCATTATTTACCAAAAGAGAACTCAAAAAAGTACTGGCAGGAGCAGCTATGCTCATTGGGCTGAATGGTGCAGTGCAGGCACAGAATTTTGCCGCGCCTGTACAAAATCCTTTCTTTATGATGCCGGTTGTCGACTTAGCAATTCCTAAGCTTGTGGACATGGACGGAGACGGTGACCTTGATCTCTTTGTTGCCGAATATGGAGAATACGAAGCGACCTTGATTTATTATAATAATGAAGGAACGGCTACAAACCCTATATTTGGAAAACCACGAAAAAATCCATTCAATTTCACCACTAGTGCCTATCGTTATATTTTTCCTTCGTTTGCAGATGTAGACAATGATGGCGACATAGATATGCTTGGAATGGGCATCACGGGCTATGGGCAGTTGGACTTTTTATACCATGAAAATGTAGGCACAGCCACTGCGCCCAATTTTGCAACAGAGCAAATCAATCCTTTTGGCTTATTGCCTAATGCACCTATAACGGTTTCGACGGACTTAGCTGATATGGACAATGACGGTGATTTTGATATGCTGACAGGCGGAATTAACCCTGTGGGCTACCTGGGTACGATTTCTTATTTTGAAAATACTGGCACAAATACACAACCGGCTTTTGCGGGTATTCAGGAAAATCCGTTTGGATTGGGCAATACTTACGCCTATGCTTTTCCTGCTACTGCTGATCTTGATGGTGATGGAGATTTAGACATTCTTTCCGGAGAATACTATGGAGGCTTGCAATATTTTGAAAACACAGGTACAAACGCTTTAGCCACTTTTGCACCAGTACAGGCCAACCCGTTTGGTTTGGTGTCTGTAAATTACTTAAGCTTCCCTACATTTGGCGATATTGACGGAGATGGCGACCTGGATTTATTTGTCGGTGAAGCTGACGGCAATGTTCAATTTTTTGAAAACCTGGAAATAGAAGTTGCCATACAAGACCCAGAAAAGGAGTCCGTCATGCAAATCTTCCCAAATCCAGCCAGCGAGCAAATTACGATCCAACAGACGAATCAGTTATTGGGCGAAAGCCACATTTCTATTGTCAATGAATTGGGTGTGACTGTTCGTCAAATGAAACTGACCAAGCAGGAACAAACAATTAACATTAAGGACCTACCTGTTGGTTTTTATATGGTAGAATTGAAAACTGAAAGCGAGCAGATGGCTCGAAAATTAGTCATTAAATAGCTTGAGCTGCGAGGTGATACGGGTTGCGGGTTATCGGGTTGCGAGTTTAAAGCAATCCATAATTTGCAACCCACGACTAAATTTTTGCACCAAAAAAACCGTGCATTCCTGGCAAAAATTGACCATTGATGTATCAGTAATTAGATTGATTTGTAATTAACTCATTCGTAATTCGTAATTAATTCGTGCATTCGTGGCAAAAAAAAATACACGTTATAATTGTTTTGAGTATAAAAAGGTGATGAAGTTGCAATATTTTGAAAATCAATGATTTAATATAAGAATAATACCCTAAAAACGCCCCCGTCTCAAAAGGATGCGGCAGCACCGAAGAAATTTTTTTACTGAGATTTATGGAATTTTTGATGTTTTACCCTCTTTATTAATGTACACACATTTTTTTATATCATTAAAAACATTAAAAATGAATTACTCAGAATTGACATTTTGGCAAAAAAGTAGAACTTTGGCCACAGAAGTTTTCAAAATCGCTCAAACTTTCCCCGAAATTGAGCAAAATGGCTTAGGAAATCAAATGCGCAGAACTGCCATAGAAATCCCAACAGCCATTGCAACAGGAATCAGCAGAAATTACAAAGAAAAGACGATCCCAAAACTTAGCGAGGCTATAGATTATTCACATCAGTTGGAATCACAAATACTACTAGCATCGGATCTGGAGTATATCAATGAAGAAAAACTGGATGAATTATTAGAAGAAATGACAGCCATCCGGAAAATGACTGGTGGATTCATTCGTTATATGAATAAACCAAAAGCGGAGAAAACGGAAAAAGCGGAAAGCTGAGTTGAAACGAGTTGCCGTGTTGAGAGTTGCGAGTTGCCGTGTTGCGAGTTAATGATTGAACCCGCAACCCGCAACTCGTAAACCCGCAACCCGCAACTCGTAAACCCGCAACCCGCAACTCGTAAACCCGCAACCCGCAACTCGTAAACCCGCAACCCGCAACTCGTAAACCCGCAACCCGCAACTCGTAAACCCGCAACTCAATAAACTCAATACAGATGATAATAAGAGCAAAAGCCCCATTAAGAATAGGACTCGCAGGTGGCGGCACAGATGTCAGCCCATACTCCGACCGCTATGGCGGGGCAGTACTGAATGCAACCGTCAGCCTATACGCTAGTGCGACAATAGAACCTACAGACGATGGAAAAATCACCCTCTATGCAGCCGATAAAGAAGAGCTGATAGAGCTAGATGCCACCGAGCAACTAGAAATCGATGGGCAGTTAGACCTACTCAAAGGCGTTTATAATCGGGTCGTTCGTGATTATACCAAACGCCCGCTTTCTTTCAGGATGACTACTTTTGTTGATTCACCTTTTGGTTCTGGACTGGGAACTTCCTCTACAATTACTGTGACGATACTAGGAGCTTTTGTAGAATGGCTAGGACTACCATTGAGCGATTATGACATTGCACATCTGGCTTATGAGATAGAGCGGGTCGATCTTGAGATGGCAGGTGGTAAGCAGGATCAATATGCGGCTACTTTCGGCGGATTCAATTTTATGGAATTTTATGCCGATGATAAAGTGATTGTCAATCCCCTCCGCATCAAGTCGGAATATGTGAGTGAACTGGCATTCAGCATACTGATTTATCATACAGGAACCAGTCGATTATCGTCCGATATTATCAAGGGACAGGCAGCCAATTTTAAAGAAAAAAAGCAAAAATCCGTCGAAGCCGGACACAGGCTAAAAGAGCAGGCGGTCATGATGAAAGAAGCCCTACTCACTGGCAAACTGGATAAATTAGGCGAAATTTTAGATTTTGGCTGGAAGTATAAAAAACAAACCGCACCAGGAGTCACCAATCCTTTTATAGACGAAATCTATGATGCCGCCAAAGCAGCAGGCGCAACAGGCGGAAAAATATCAGGTGCAGGTGGTGGTGGTTATATGATGCTTTATGCACCAGGAAATGCGAGATATAAAGTCGCTAAAACCCTAGAACAATTTGGCGGTTCTCTAAAACGTTTTACCTTTACAGAAAGAGGACTACGCACCTGGAAAGCTAACTGAAAATGTGTTGAAGTGGGAAATGTGTTGAAGTGTTGATGTGCGCGTGTGTTGATGTGATTTGGTTTCGGCTTCGCTCAACCAACTGCTTGCATTGAGCGTAGTCGAAATGATAGTGTTGTTATGTGCAAGCAGATGAAAAATAAAATGGATAAACTAAAGTCACTTCAAAAGGTGTTAGAAAAACTAATGTCCGGATTAAATTTTGCCACGACATTCAATTGTATTGATTTTGGGTATGCATCCACCCAGACCGATTTATGGATTTCGATTCAAAAAGCATTTAAAGAAGAATTGGAAGAGCAGTCTCAGTTAGAAAAGATTGAAGAAGAACAACTTTGGGAGCAAATATCCGAAGCTTTCGCATATAGAGGGGATATAAATTCTGGATTTCAATTAAATGATATCGCTGAAGAAAATTATATCCAAACACAACGAGAATATAAGCTGGAATTGCGGAAATTTATAGAACAAAGCAAGAGTTTATTTTACTTATCTGACTTAAGAGGAAATATGTACTATCCAGTATTTTGGGATTTTAATGTCGTTTTTGAAATTGAAAACCATTGGTACATTATTTACGGATTAGCAAGCGACTAATAATTATTTTCATGAGAACTAAATACAACAAAATTGAATAAAGAAGGACAAACTCAAGGAATGATATTTGCCGTCAAAATAAAGGCCAGCACATAACAAGCTGTGACCACAATCATAGCCGCCTATCGGCAGGCTACGACGGGTACAGCAGATACGATGTGCGCATGTGTTGAGGTGAGTGTTTTGCCCCGCAAAACACGACAACACGACAACACGACAACACGACAACACGACAACACGACAACACGACAACACAAATATGGACATCCGAAAGATTATCACGAAAAGTATTGAAACCAAGCAGAAATTACTCCATAATGAACTGCTCATACAATCCATTCAGCAAGTTGCTGATGCGATTGTTTTGTCTTTAAAAAACGATGGAAAGATTTTGTTCTGCGGCAATGGAGGCAGCGCAGCAGATGCCCAGCACCTCGCAGCCGAACTGTCAGGCAGGTTTTATATGGATAGAGAACCTTTGTTTGCGGAAGCCCTTCATGTCAATACCTCCTACCTCACCGCAGTTGCCAATGATTACAGTTACGAAGATATTTATGCCCGACTCATCAAAGCCAAAGGACGTCCCGGCGATGTATTGATTGGTATTTCTACCTCCGGAAATTCCGGCAATATAGTCAAAGCCATCCAACAAGCCCGCGAACAAGGTATGGTGACAGTTGGATGGACTGGAGAAACCGGAGGGAAAATGAAAGCCCTTTGTCAGCACCTCATTAACATTCCTTCTACGGATACACCAAGAATTCAGGAAAGCCACATTCTTATTGGACATATTATCTGCGAACTGGTCGAAAATGAAATTTTTGGTAAAAATACCCCTCAATGAAACCATCGAGCAGTGAATCAATGAAACCAAATCCAAACGAAGCTATCATCCTCGCAGGCGGCTTCGGCACACGCCTAAAATCCGTTGTACAAGACATGCCCAAACCTATGGCGCCTGTCAATGGACGCCCTTTTCTGGAATATGTATTAGACGCTTTATTGCCCTATAAGATAGAACGAATTATCTTGTCAATCGGCTATAGAGGTGAGGTGATTCAGGAACACTTTGGGGAAGCGTATAAAAATATGCGCATACTTTATTCTGTAGAAGATGAGCCACTCGGAACTGGTGGAGGCATCAAAAAAGCAACGGAATTATGCGAGCGTGAATCTGTATTTGTACTCAATGGAGATACCTTTTTTGATGTTGATTTAAACCAATTGCACCATTTTTTTATTGAGAATAAGGCAGACTTAGCGTTGAGCCTTAAATTTATGGAAGAATTTGACCGATATGGCACGGTAGAGTTGGATGGTAAAAATAGAGTCATTGCTTTTAATGAGAAGCAATACTGCTCAAAAGGACTCATCAATGGTGGCGTTTATTTAATGAAAACAAGTATTTTTGAGCCTTACGAACTGCCAGAACGTTTTTCTTTTGAAAAAGACCTGATGGAACGTTATTTTAGTGAGCTAAAGGTCTTCGGAAAAGATACGGACAATTATTTTATAGACATTGGTATTCCTGAAGATTACCAAAAAGCACAGGAAGAACTAGGCTAGTGCTTTCAGCACTAAGTTTTAGTGTATATTAGGGAAATAGGAAAATATCGAATATCGAACAGATGAATATCGAATAACGAAGTAGTAAGTGGAAATACAAATTCAAACGTCAAATTCAAATTCAAAAAAGTATTGACAATAAGCCAATTATGTAAATTGAAAGTGGCGTTTAGTTGAGTCCAAGCACTTAGTTAAGATGGATAATGAACATTTAGTAAGGAAGAAATGTCAAGTAAAACTGGAATACTGAGGTGAATTGTATGGCAAAACACTTCGAAATTCGGTGTTCGAGATTCGTTATTCGAAATTCAAAAAAATATACCATTTTATTTAGTACGGATGGCACTAGGCACTAATTACGAATCAACCAGTTATTAATCACTATAAGTATGAAATTTAAATTTTCAGCAGATTTAATTAAGACCCGTACCATCAATAAACGGGCGATTATAATGGGTATATCGGCCATCGGCTTGCTCACGATGGGGATATTTGATTATATGGGCGACAGAAAAATAGACCTTGTCGATATGGTGATGAAATGGGCAGATATGGAACCTTATGCAGAAATTATTTATACCCTGCTTTTTCTAAGTCTGGCTTTATTGGCTATCCCTATGTTTTATAATATCTTTCGCAAAAAAAGAGTATCGGGCGGCAAGGTGTTTTTCAATGAAGAAACCTTATATCTGATGGAAGGGAATGAACGCTACGAAATCCCGCAGCAACAACTGGATGAATTGCGATTTGAGCTCAAAAAAGTACCAGAAGGGAAAGAGTTTAAGTCCAATGAACCTGGGAATTATATGATTATCCCGATGTCTAATAAGGAGTATAAATATGAACTTCAGTTGGAATCCAAAGACCAAAAACAGGATTTGCTCAATATGGTCGAGTTTCTCAAAATCAACCATGATGTCAAGGTTAAAGTTGCTGAAGTGGACAAAAAAGGAAAAGCAACAGACCATGCTGGATAAATGGAAAATCAATGCTGGCTGGACACTATTTCTGGATCGGGATGGAGTGATTAATAAACGGCTTCCGGGGACTTATGTAACCAGTATAGAAGAATTTGATTTTTTGCCAGGAGTCTTAGCTGCTATTGCTCATTTTTCTAAATTATTTGATACCATTATTGTCGTCACCAATCAACAGGGAATAGGCAAAGGCGTCATGACAGAAGCTCAACTTCTGGAAATACACAGCTATATGCAAAAAAGTATCGAAGCTGCAGGAGGGCGTTTAGATGCGATTTATTATTGTCCTGAATTAGCAAAAGACAAACTGACCTGCCGCAAACCCAATCCCAGCATGGCACATCAGGCAAAAGCCGATTTTCCAAAAATCAATTTTAAACAATCTATTATGGTTGGTGATTCAGTATCCGATATGGAATTTGGCTTGAATCTTGGTATGAAAACTGTTTTTATCGAAACGAAACCCGAAGATGCAGAAGCTGCAAAAGAACTAAAACTGGATATGAGATGTAAAAGCCTCAAAGAATTTGCCCAACAAGCGTTTCATTACCACTGAAACTGATATTGCTACCGTTCCAGCCTATTCTTCATATTCAACAAAGTATTATAAGGGGTATCCACCACCGCAGAATTAGCCAACCAGTCGGGAATATTACCACCCGGATCAGCATGAACCTGTTGTACAACCTCTGTAATGCCACCTTCTTTCGGCGTTAATGTCCAAAAACCAGTCATAGCAGGCACACGAACCATACCCTTCGATGCTGGCATCATATCGGGTGTTGCAGTCATTTTTAAAAGAACGACCTCGCCATTTTTTGAAACCTCAGTCCGCACAATAGTTTCTCGATCAGAAACTGGCCAGGGTGCATCGGTTACATTATAACCATATATGTCGTTCTCATTATTTTTCTTCAAGACATTTGAAACGCTGCAATTGTGTTGCCACTCTGTATAAGAATCCAGGTCGAGAATAAGTGCCTGTGCACTGGCAACATCGGTACGTATATTGACAATAGCTTTGTATTCTTTTAATTGCGAACCTTCTACTGCTCGCGTATAGATTTTTACCCCGTTTTTATCTTTTTTGAGTGACCAGGGACTAGTCGATTGCGCTAAAGCTATCGTGGCTATGCCAACAATAAGAAGCGTAGGAAAATAAGAAAACTTAGAGCTTTTAGACATGATCTGAATATTTGTGTTGAGTAAACATCTGTACTAAGGCAAAGGGTGTACCAGTTTTTTGAAGTTGATTGAGTTCCTAAGTTGATTGAGTTATTAGGTGTATTAAGTTAATTGCGTAGTAATTATTTTGCTACGCAAAATACGCTAGATCAACCCACAACCCGACAACCCACAACTCGCAATTCGCAACCCGACAACCCACAACCCGACAACTCGCAACCCGACAACTCGCCAACTCAATCACTTCCCAACATGCGCCCGCCAGGCCTGCATATCATCAATGTTTTTCTGAAAATATAGTTGTTGGTTGCTCAGGTCAAAAGCACATAAACTTCCATATTCAGGACTATAACTGCCATAGCAGCCGGCGTCGATATTTAGTAATTGGTTTTCACTTAAATTGGAAAGTGCTGTTTCTATTTGGACACGTTTGACTGGGGTATGTCCATAAATGACAGAACGTCCATTAAGCCAGGTTTTGTTGACCGTAGCTTCCCAGTCGCGACTCCAAAGCATGCCAACTCTATCTAAAAGAGGGTTTGCTGCTCTAAAATTAAGTCCTGCATGCACCAAAATATAATCATCCACTTCAAAATAGAACTTTAAATCCTGAAGAAAATCAAGATAGTCTTTCGCAATATCATCTGGCTGGCTGACACCGAAACTATCCAGTGTTATTTGTCCACCATAGCGTTTCCAACTAGGCAAATGCCCATCGCCTCTGGCACAGGCAAGCATAGCTTCCTCATGGTTACCCATCAGGCAATGCACTTGATACCCTTCATGTTGTAAGTTGAAAATAAAATCGAAAACCTGTTTGGAGTCTGGTCCTCGGTCGATATAGTCCCCCAATAGATACAACTCGTCTTCTTTGCTGAATCGAAGGACTTCGAGTAGCAATTTTTTGAACGTTAGAACGCAACCATGTATATCCGAAATCGCAATTTTCCGCATAATTTTTTTCTGTGGTGCAAATCTAAGGAATAGTAGGGAGATAGCGCATATTTGGAGGGGCTTTTGGAGCAAACGCAGTCAAATTTTATTCTGACATGAGTGAAGAGTAAGGGAAGTCAGGATAAGATTTGGTGAGAACAGCCCAAATTATAAGCTCCAAACATGTGCTAAAGTGTTAAGAAATGAGGCAGATTATATGATTTATAAAAAATTCTGTATTTTTATCGCAATGAAAAAAATAATATTGATGCTTTTGTTCGCCTGTTTTGCCCTTACAGGAAGCCATGCGCAGAATATTTCTGGTACTTGGGAAGGTCTTATTACACAGGATCAAGGAGGAGTAGCCGCTCAATACACGTTTAAAATATACCTAAAAGCATCTGATAATGAAGAGGTAAGTGGAACTGCTTTTGTTGCTTTAGAGGACATGGACATTTATGCTTCTATGCACTTTTCAGGTACTTTTGATGGAACATACCTCAACCTTAAAGAAGAAGAAATACTCAGAGAAAAAATGGTCGAAGACTTTTTTTGGTGCCTGAAAAAATATCGTTTGAAGCTTTTGCCAGGTGAAAAACTACGTTTGGAAGGGCCTTGGTCAGGTTATACCCGTGATGGTGGATGTGTGCCAGGAGAAATATATCTTACAAAGTCTTTTCCAAGGGTTTGAACGAAGTGCAGTTTTTTTTACAAAAAAACCAGAAGCCGAGTGGACTTGTGACGAAGCGAAGTGCGATAGCGGCTGGGGAGGACTTTAAGCCTAATAAGTGTTTGGACTTAACTAAACGCCACTTTCTGACTTATTGTCAATAGTTTTTTGAATTTGACGTTTATATTTGTATTTTTACTTATCTAACAGTCGATAAATGTAGATTTGTTTTTAAGAGCAAACTCCACAAAAGTAGTCGGTCCTTTACCGATTAGGTTTTTTAAATCCAGAGAATAAGCTTCCATCAATCCATCTTTACAAGCCTGATGCAATTCCATCATAGCTTCTATCCTCCAGTCCGAATTATTGCAGGAACAGTGCTTCATCTGTAAGCGAGCCTGTTCATTTGATATGTCCTCGTATGTGATATGCTTACCGGTAATGTTAGAAAGTAAATCGACAATTTCCTTATTTGTATAGGAGTAACCAGTCAGGTTGTAGGTTTTGTCCTTATGACCAAAATTAGTCAGGACGGCAGCAGAAGCTTTTGCAATATCTTTTACATCCACCTGATTGATTTTAGCCTGTCCTTGAGGCAGCATGAGTTTTCCTTCGCTGCACATGGTATGACTATAACAACCTTGCACATAGTTTTGCATATAATTTCCAGGGCGCAGTATCGTGTAAGAAATGCCTGATTTGCGAACGATTTCTTCTGTTTTTGCATGCCAACGAAGAATTTGAGATCCACTATCCATATTAGCACCTAAACCAGAGAGCTTGATTATCTTTTTAACACCATTTTCTTTAGCAACGGTTACAATTGCTTTGGTGATCTCTACGTGATTAGGTATTAATGGTACAATGAGGAAAAGCTTATCTATATCCTTGAGTGCTGGAGCATAAGTGGACGGGTCATTGAAGTCCAGTTTCACCAATTCTACATTACGCGCCTTTAATTGAGTAGATTTCGCAAGATTCCTTACGGCAGCTTTTACAATAGTATGGGTATTCTTTAAATTATCAATTAACTGGCTGCCAAGAAGACCCGCAGCAGAGGTGACAAGTATAGTGTTCATCTTTCAGTATTAGTAGTTTATTTTTTAGGCAAGTCTAAAATAATTTTTCATTTATACTGAATACATAGCAATAGCAGTGCCAAAATATATCTTTAGTGATGCTAAAATAATAAGTTTCTATTTTTTGAACGTTGCTTAGACGAATTATTTTGTTATCAAACGAGACGCAAAAGAAGGGAGAGGAGAGATTATGCCAAGTCATTGGCATGTAATGTAAGGGACAGAGGTCGCTAAATGTTTTTTTGTTTTGTCACAAAAAAAACATTTAGCTTGGTGATTGAAATAGTAGTATATATATGTGTTTAATTTATTTCGTAAATAAAAATGATTATTTCACGGATTATCAATTATTAATGAGATATTTTGTGCGCTTTTTTTATTGGAACTTGGATTCAAGTAATAAATGCAACATCGAACTGCTGTTCGATTTTTTGCGCGAATATTTCATTGGGTGTTTTGTACCCAAACCTCTTTCTCGGTCTGTTATTTAATTGTTTTTGAACTTCAATTATTTGTTTTTCTGT
>CALFBH010000141.1 GCA_937951615.1 uncultured Saprospiraceae bacterium
CAACTCGCAACCCAACAACCCGCAACTCGCAACCCAACAACCCGCAACTCGCAACCCAACAACCCGCAACTCGCAACCCAACAACTCGCAACCCAACAACCCGCAACCCAACAACCCGCAACTCGCAACCCGCAACCCAACAACCCGCAACTCGCAACCCAACAACCCGCAACTCGCAACCCAACAACTCGCAACCCACAACCCATTTCCCAAAAAAGCCCTACATTTGCCCTCCAACTGACTTATTATGAAAGAACGCATCAAACGCATACTACACACCCTACTCGGCTTCGACCGCTACCTCTTTGTCTTTGCCCTATTCAAAATAAAAACCTTCAAATACGATAAAAAAGAAGGCGATTTTTTTCAATTATTAGCCTTGCTCAAAGAAGACGACCACGTACTAGATGTAGGTAGCAATATCGGTGTAACAACCGTCTTGCTATCAAAACGTGTTCCTCAAGGAAAAGTATATTCCTTCGAACCACTACCTCCAAACTACACCACGCTGGAAAAAGTAGTACAACACCACAAATGTAATAACGTCAATTTGTACAAAATGGCACTCGGCAATGAAACGGGAGAAATAGAAATGGTACTGCCAGAAGTCAATAAAGTCAGAATGCACGGCTTAAGTCATGTCGTACATGAAGACCTCACCGACTTCAATGAAGGCAAACGTTACAAGGCTGAATTACATCGTCTCGACGACCTCGAAGTACTCAAAGGAAAAGCGATTAAAGGCATTAAATTGGACGTAGAAAATTTTGAGTATTTTGTACTCGCAGGCGCACAAAACCTCATCAAACAAAACCGCCCCGTAGTTTATGCAGAACTTTGGGACAATGAAAACAGAACCCGATGTTTTGACCTGATGAAAACACTGAATTACGAGATATTTATTTGTATAAAAAATGAGCTGATTCAATATAATCCTTCTCTTCACGAAACTCAAAATTTCTTTTTCCTGCCCAAAACGACCTGAAAATGCAAATTGTAACGGACTTATATGTAGGTACAAAAAATATGTAAGGTATAGTGTTTTTCGTGTATTTATAAAAGGCAATAAATTAATTTTTTGTGACAATCTAAATGTTAATTAACCCTTTGTTCATGCTTACTTAATGCCCTAATAGTATTAAAAGTGTGTTTTTTTTTTTAATTTTGCACAATAAAGTCTAATATCACACCCATCAGTAGAATAAACTTTATTTGTATAACCAAATACATTACTAAAGCCTAATATATCTGTTAGATTGTCATACTACTCAACAATCCCTTAGATATAGTTTTCTTTCATTGCTGCAATACAAGGTATTTGTATGCAATAGTGGTTTTTCTGCTACATTTTTACACCTATTTTAGATTGATTTTAAAGGCAACTTTCATAGCTCTAAAGCTATTATTGTGTTTCATATTTTAGTATAAAAGTAAAAGACAAACAATACAATGAAAAAAATAAAATTATTACTTCCTGTTTTTCTGCTGTTGATAATCTGTGGAATGACCAAAACAGCCGAGGCACAATGCGGCAATTTATATATCGCAGGTGTTATTGACGGACCATTGAGTGGAGGAACTCCAAAAGGCATACAATTTTGTGCTTCCGGAGCTATTGCCGACCTAAGTATCTATGCTGTTGGTTCAGCCAATAATGGAGGAGGAACAGATGGTGAAGAATTTACTTTTCCTGCTGATGCGCTAGGTGCTGGAGATTGTGTGTGGTTAGCAAATGAAAGCACAAACTTCGAAGTTTACCTGGGCTTCGCACCTTGTTATACAGATGGTGCAGCAAGTATCAATGGAGATGATGCTATAGAATTGTTTTGTAGCGGAGCAGTCGTAGATGTCTTTGGAGACATTAACTGTGACCCAAATAATGGAACAGGCTGCGAGACGACACCTACCTGGGAACATACAGATAGTTGGGCGGTCAGCAATGACGCAGTTGCCAGCACAACATTTGCCATTTCAGAATGGACAGTCGCACCAATAAATACACTGGACGGCACAGCAAGTAATGCTGCTGCCAGTACACCTTATCCCAATGCAGTATCCAACTGCCCAATGGCTCCAGTAGATAATTGTAATACAAATATTGCAACATTCCCTGCAAACGGAAATTAAGCTTAGAAGCTGTTTGAATTTTTCAGATTCAAACAGCTTTTTAAATTCAAACAATAAACTAGATCAAACAAAAAAAGGTATTCAACATGAAAAGAATGATTCAAAACATCACATTGCTATGTTTGCTATTATTTGCTTTTAATATGCAGGCTCAATCTGCAAAGCAAACATTGACAGAGGCTGAAATTCAAAAAGAAGTAGCCAAAGAAATTAAAATGCCGGCTCATAATAAAAATGCAACAGCGGCAGAACGAAAAGCTTATATAAAAGCTTGTAAAGAGGCTGAAGCCAAAAGAAATCAGGCAAAAGTCACTCGTCGTGCAGCAAATAAAAATGCTAAAAAACCCAATTAATCTCTAATACTTGACCATAATAATCAGATACTTCAAAACTTAAAAATATCATGAAAAGAATATTATTACTATTAATAACCTGCTGCTTTATGGCAGCCAATAGTTTTGCACAGGGAACTTGTGCAACAGCCTCAGATGTAGGTACTTTAGACCCTTGTATCGCAAATATGACCTTCTCTATCACGGGAACTAATGACGCCGCAAATAATCTTGCCAGCTGTGCCTTTGATGGCGATAATGCCACCTGGGTTTCTTTTACCCTTGCCCCACCTGCTACTGGGATTACCATTGATGTAGCTGATTGGGGAGGTTGTTCTGGCTTTCTTTGTGCGACAGATATTACGGGAGCCCTATATTCTGATGGAGGTGCTGGAGACTGTAGCGCACTGACAGCAGTTGATGATTGTATTGACTTTACAGGAGGTTTAGCCAATGGCAGCAGTAATGGCCCTTTTATGTACACAGGACTTACACCAGGTACTTATTACCTGCGTTTATCAGAAGAAGACGATCAGGGAGGAGATATAGAACTACAAATTCATGCGACACCACTACCAGGTGACGATGTGGCAATGGCGATTCCTTTAGCTGCTGCTAATGGCACGTATTGTAATTATACTGCCAACGGCTCAGATTGTGCAGGTGCAAATGATGCAAATAGCTGTATCGGTACAGTGGATAATACCATATTCTACAGTTTTACCGTAGATGCCAGCACTCCGCAGCCGGTTACTTTTGGACTGGAAAATATTATCTGTGCAGGTAGTATGCAGATGGTTATTGTTTCGGCAGATTGTTCTGCTTCACAGGGTTCTGGTGGTAATTGTTCTGTAAATACGGGTGATGTAGCCCCACAATTATCAGAAACATTGCCTGTTGGTGATTACTTATTAGTTGTTGATGGTACAGCTGGAGATGATTGTAGTTGGGGCTTGAGCAGTTCACTTTTTGTTGCCTGCCCAGTAGTCACTACGCCAGTCGGCGGTGGAGAGGATATTTGCGACGGAGGAACTCCCGTACTTGATGCAAGTGCTTTGGTCATTGATGATGCAACATTAGCAGTAGGCAGCGGTACAGTAAGCTGGTGGCTGGATGCTGCATTTACAACAGCTTATGCTGGAACATTAGCTTATCCCGCAGCAGGAGACGGATGTATGGCAGCAGTTGTGCCTGTATTCGCTTCTATCGAATGTGTCGAAGACGGCAGCTTGATCTCGGCGGGTACGGTAGATGTCAATGTATGGCCAGCTATCAATACAACAGGACTTACAGGTGATGGCACTTGTGGACCTTCTTTCACATCAGCTTGTGCCAATTATACGATTACAAATGATTATGATGCAAATGGTGCCGCGCCGGATTTTTCTGCTGAAACAGCAGCTGGAACAGTAGTCTTTACAATCACCAATACTGGTGCGCCTACGGGCTGTGATGTAGCAACAGTAAGTGCAGCTTATGATTGCGCAGCGACTGGTTGCGACCTCTTTATTACCGAATTTGTATATGATGTATGTAATTCAAGTACATTGGGCGATGGTTCTGCTGGTGCTAATGGATGGGGAGAGTACATCATTCTTTCCAATACATCTGCTGCTGATATTGATATTAGCAATGCAACGATTGACGATGTAGTACCTCCGGTAAGTGGAGGTACAGTTCCAGCGGGTACTATGGTTTCGGCAGGAGGATGTGTGATACTTGCCGAAAATACACAAGCTGCATGGGAGAGTGAATATGGCCCTGTATCTGCAACAGGTTGTACCTTTGTGACGACGACAGGAACTTGGCCATCACTCAATAATGGTGGCGATATGATTGGTGTTACAGGAGCTTGTAATAATGGTAGTTTTGGAGATTTAGTAGGGGATGGTGAAGCAGTAGTCTGGAATGCTACAACAATGGCATTTGAAGCTGGACCTATAGTATCTATCACTCCTGGTTGTGCACCTACCGCAGCTTGCGAAATCACAGACATCACCATTGATACAACAACACCAGTTTGTAATGCAGATGGTACTTATACCGTAACACTAACAACAACAGCTGGACCTGATGCTTCAGTTTCTTACACAGATGCTAATGCAACAATCGCTGGTGATGACCCTGCAACGACTGCCAATGCAGCAACCACATTCACTTACCCAATCGGTACAGATGCCAATATTACAGTAAACGATACAGAGGCAGCTTGTACTTTTGGTCCTTTCGCAGCGACTTCTCCTGCTGTTGATACTGGTATAGATTATATGCCGCTTACAGGTGACTGCGATAACAGCCCACAAATTACACTACCTGCTGGTTACACTTGTGCTTACGAATTCTTGACGGGTACATTTGCTGGTAACACAGGCACAGGTGGAGTTGCGATGTACCCTGCTGCTGTCGTAAACGGCAATGCAGGTACAGTACAATTTACAGTAACGACACCTTGTGGTTTGACAGAAACTGTTGCAGTTAATTTTATCTGCACAAGTTGTGAGGCAATAATTTCGACTTTCCCAGCTAATCCGGGTAATTAATATAACCAAGTACCATGATCAATTATGAATAATATATTAAAAATAAGAAAAACATATCGCCTGATATTACTGGTGACCGCTTTTCTTGTATCTGGAAACGATCTGATGCTGGCGCAATTTTGCAACAGCTTTGGAGAAGGGGATTTCGACGATTTGTGTGTCAGCGCAACAGCAGCTGCACCAAATTCAGGAGCAATGGCTTCCAACACACTCGATATTTATGATGCAAGTACAGGGGCCGCAGGAGCAGACGGAACAGCGGATGTCCAACTCACCTTGGAAGCCGTAGTGAGCGCACCTTGCGCAACTGGTGGAGATGCCGCAGACTTTCTAATAGAAGCCTGTATTGGTTCTGCTTCCTTGCCTTTGCCTGGTCCTAGTTCAGGGTCAGACTTTGGTGCATCTACTTCAAATGATTGTGCCTGCGCGAATGGCTATATTTGTGTAACCATTGATTTTCTAAATGGCTTTACCACAACTGCAGGAGGTTTCGATTTGGCGCAGTCCAGCAATAATGGTTCATCAGAAGGTTACGAAGCTTCTTTTGGTTATGTAACTGCCGCTACAGATGCAGATGGTAATGCGATTACATTGCCTACCGTCAATCTGGCGAATGTAGCCACTTATTGCAATAGTATATATGCAGCAGGAACAACCATCTCACAACACGTGGGTGCTACTGGAGCAGGAACATATTCTACAGATGACCAAAATGCAGTCATGAATGACTGTGCATCATCTGGTCAAGGGGGGGAAGACACAGGCTCAGGTACTGCCGCTACCAATGGCGTAAGCGCAGCAAGTGCAAGCCCAAATCTTGGACTCAATGCCACTGATGTCATTACACAGGTCAAGCATATTTACTTCTTTAGTAATGCACCAGGTTCAGAATGTGACGCAGACGGAGATACAGGTGTAGGAACAAATCCATCCGGCAGTTGGTCGGAAGTTGATTTTTGCGCACCTCCATTACCTTGTGGTTTTACTGCCGACATAGCACTAACTGAATTTTGTGGAGTATATGATATTGAAATGACCAATGTAATGGGACAAGATCCTACACAGACCTCTTTTGATGTTGAATATTCAACAGACAATGGAGCGACTTTTACAGCAGGTTCGACAGGCAATGCAATTGGTGCAGGCCCGTTTGTAGAAAATGTAGATTTAACGGCAAACGGTACAGATCAGGTCATTATCAGATTGATAGACAGTGGAAACGCTAACTGCTTTGATGATTTTGGAGCATTTACTGCGCCCGCACCCGCAACGCCATTCATCACCACATTTCCAGGCAATTGATTGCTGCCGGAAATTTATTGATGTATTAAACGAAAAATGAAATATGAAAAATATATTTAAAATAAATTTCCGATTGCTGACTTGCTGTATGGTACTGTTGGTTTTTGGAAGTGTAAATAGTGCGAAGGCACAATGCCCTACCGATGGCATATTCATTACAGAATTTGTTTATGATGTATGTAATGGTAGCAGTTTATCAGATGGGACAGCAGGAGGTGGAGAGTACTTCATTCTGACCAATACGAGTGCTGCGGGAATTGATGTTTCAGAAGCTGAATTTGATGATGATGGAGATGTAACGGACGGAGATGGAACAATAATTTCTTCTGGCACACCGCTCGTGATTCCTGCTGGAGGGTGTTTGGTCGTAGGAACAACTACACAGGCCAACTGGGTAGCTGAATATGGACTTTTGCCGGCAGGATGTGCTTATTACGAATCTGCTACCTGGCAGTCTCTTAATAATGGTGGAGATATGATTGGTATTTCAGGAGCTTGTAATAATGGTGCTTATACTGATCTAGTCGGAGATGGAGAAGCCGTCGTTTGGGATGGTACTGCATTTGCGGCAGGAGGAATTGTATCCATACATCCTGATTGTGCGCCTACTTGTGATGCAGCTATTGCAGCCTCAACACCAGCAGTAACCGTGGCTTCTGAAAGTACATGCGAAGCAGATAATATGACCTTGTCAGGTGGTGTAATAGAAGCACCAACCTGCCCAACTGGTTCAACAATAGAATATTCATTAGATGCTTTCGCAACAGCAGGAACAGCAGTCTTGCCAACTTATGACCAAACAACAGCAATTACAGTAACTACACGTTGTGTATGTGATGTAGATAATACTGTTTTTGGAGAAGGAGCAGCCGTAACAACTGTACCGGACGTCTGTCCGGTTTGCGAACCTATTGTCATTGAAGCGATGCCAGTCTGTCCTTCAAATGGGACTACTTTTGATATTATTATCAATAGTATTACTGGCGGTTTATCTACTGCGGGTACAAGTTTTCTGGTTACAGAAAGTCTGGGAGGAACAACAACGACAATTGCCAATACAGGTGGAACAATATCAGGAATTACTTTTGTAAATCAAAACGATAAAGTGACCCTGACAATCGTAGATGCAGCCGATCCAACTTGCACAACGACTTATGATGTTTTACAATTAGGTTGTTTGCCACTTTTGGCAGATTGTACCTGCCCAGGCGAAACTTTTGATATTAATGCACAGGCATCAGCAAATGGAAATGGCTTCAGTATGTTATATGCTCTAGTCGATCCAGCAGGAAATGTAGTAGCTGTGAACCAAACAGGAACTTTTACAGGCTTAGTAGGAGATGCTTCTGTTTATAATGTATATGGTTTTAATGTATTGGATGCAGAATTGGCAGGACTGGAAGCAGATTTGAATACGCTGGTGGGTTCTCCGATTACACCTGCTTTGACAGCTTCGCAGGCAGCACCTTTTGATGCGTATTGTTATGAAGATACCATGCCTTTACCAGTTGAACAGACTTGTGTTTGTCCCTCTATTTGCGATATTACCGCTGCTACAGCTACGGCAACAGCTTGTGATAATAATGCAACGAATGCAACAGATGCTGATGACTTCTTTAGCTTTACGCTTGACGTAACGCAAGGTAGCGTAGATTTTACAGGCTATACTTTTGATGGTACTGCACTCGGACTTACTGCAACAGAAGCAGGAATGTACGGTACAACTTATAATTCAGGTAACATCACAATTGGAGCTTTAGCCGGAACGACGGTTACGCTTGTCATTCTTGATGACCAGGATCCAGCATGTAATGCAGTGGTGGAGGTTATTATACCCACAACTTGTTCAAGTTGTCCAGAGATGAGTGTTGTAGCAACACCATCCTGCCCTGCTGATGGAGCTACTTTTGATGTGGCTTATACCATCACTGGAGGAACAGGACCTTATACCATCACTGAATCTATTGGTAATGTAGCCACAACAGGTCAGGCAGCAACAGGCACGATTGCAGGGCTTACTTATGCAAGCCAAAATGCTAAAGTTACACTGACGATAGAAGATGAAGGAAATCCTGGTTGTATAATTATGTATGATGTCCTCCAAATTAATTGTGCGCCGGAGGAAGTATGCGATTGTGCAGCTTCAGACCCATATACAATCAATGCACAGGCTATTGGAAATGGAAATGGTTTCAGTATGGTGTATGCTGTCACGGATGCAGGAGGTGTTATATTTTCTGTAAACCAGACAGGAAACTTTGGACCTTTTCCTGAAGATGGTGCTTTATATAATGTTTATGCTTTTAATGTCGCGGATAGCGAATTATCTGCCTTTGAGGCAGACCTGAATACTTTAGTGTTTTCGCCAATCACACCAGCACTTACGGCTTCGCAGACAGCACCTTTTGATGGTTATTGTTACACCGATATGGTAGCCTCATTCATTGAGGATTGTATGTGTGGAGCTTGTCCGTTAGCTGTAACAGTAGCCGACCCTGCTCCTGTAATTTGCGATGGCTCACTGATAGAACTACAAGACTGGCAAACAGCTGTTACAACTGCAAATCCATTAGATGCCGCGCAAGATCCAGATGGCTGGGGAGCAGTTTTATATTCATCAACATTGGATGATGCTTCGGGAACCTGGACACCTGACGGTGACGTTTCAGGAATCTCAGACACATACTTGACTTGTATGCCAGCAGAACAGATTGTACACGCTTATTTAGAGTGCGATCAAGGAACAGCAGATGCAGCGGATGATACTTACGAATTTATCGGCACATTTACACTAAATCTTTGGCCACAGCCACAAGTCACTGCACCAGCAGGTGGAACTTGTACAGCCGAAGTAAGCAGTACATGTCCAACAGCAGTCATAGAATATAGCACAGACGGTGGAACAACTTTCAGTACAACAGCACCAAGCCTAAATTCAGGCGATGCTGATATAACTGTGGACTATCAGGTAAATCTTACAGGCGCACCAGCAGGTTGCGAAGTAATAGGAACTTATACACTGACTTGTCCTGCGGGCTGTCCCGTAGTTGTTCCAGTGACCGACCCTGTGCCAGTCATTTGTACAACAACAGGTCTTGGAACAGAATTAACAGACTGGCAGGCAGCAGTAGTTGCAGCTAATCCATTAGATGCCACTCAGAATCCTGATGGAACAGGCAGCCTCGCTTATTCATCTGTGATGGTTGATGGTACAATAGTTACCATGCCTGATGGTGATGTTTCCAATATTACTGGAGTACATTCTGGCACAGATGTTTGTGCATCAGAAGCTCAGGTGGTTTATGCTTATGTAGGTTGTGATACGAGTATGCCATTAGATAATATAGCAGATACTTATACTTTGGTGGGTTCATTTACACTGACAGTATGGGCACAGCCTGATGCTATGGTAGCAGGTGCAGGTACTTGTACAGGTACAGTGACCAGCACTTGCCCAACAGCAGTTATAGAATACAGTACTGATGGTGGAACAACTTTCAGCACAACAGCACCAAGCCTGAGTTCAGGCGATGCTGATATAACTGTGGACTATCAGGTAAGTCTTCCAGGCGCACCAACAGGTTGTGAAACAACTGGAAGTTATATGCTAACTTGTGCTTGCCCTGATATTATGCTTACAGCAGCACCATCCTGCGCAGCAGCAGGTGGTACATTTGATATAACTTATACCATCACTGGCGGAACAGGACCTTATACGATTACAGAATCATTAGGAGGAACTTCTTCAACAGGACAAGCCGCAATTGGTATAATTACTGGATTGACTTATGTGAATCAAAACGACAAAGTCACCCTAACGGTAGAAGACGAAGGGAATCCTGGTTGTACGGTTATGTATGATGTTTTACAATTAAATTGCGTAGCACAGGAAGTGTGTGATTGTACAATGGATCCAAATTCCTATACGATTAATTCACAAGCTGCTGCCAATGGTAATGGTTTCTCCATGCTATATACTTTAGTGGATAATGATAATGGCGATGCAGTATTAGCAGTAAATCAGACGGGAACTTTCCCCGGACTGGTTGATAATACCAACTATACCGTTTATGCTTTTAATGTAGAAGATGCAGACTTAACAGCTTTTGAAACAGCAGTTGGAGGACTTGCAACAATAACAGCAGGTGATCCAGTATTGTCTGACGGTACAGTTGCACCATTTGATGTGTATTGTTACACCAGCATGTCAGCAACTTTCATCGAAGATTGTATGTGTGGAGCATGTCCAGTTGTTGCAACAGTAGCCAACCCCACTCCTGTGATTTGCGATGGCGGACTCATGACAGAATTGACAGACTGGCAAACAGCGGTTACAACTGCCAATCCATTAGATGCGACACAAGACCCAGATGGCTGGGGAGCAGTTTTATACTCTTCTACTTTGGATGATGCTTCAGCAACTTGGATACCTGACAGTGATGTTACTGGAATCACAGGCATACACTCAGACCCGACAAGCTGCGCAACAGAAGACCAGATTGTACACGCTTATTTAGAGTGCGATCAGGGAACAGTAGACGCAGCAGATGATACTTACGAATTTATTGGCACATTTACACTAACTGTTTGGCCACAACCAGAAGCCACTGCACCAGCAGGAGGAACTTGTACAGCCGCAGTAACCAGTACTTGTCCAACAGCAGTTATAGAATACAGCACAGATGGTGGAACAACTTTCAGTACAACAGCACCAAGCCTTTCACAAGGCGATGCTGATGTTACAGTAAGCTGGCAAGTAAGTCTTCCAGGCGCACCAACAGGTTGCGAAGCTACGGGAACTTATACACTGACTTGTCCTGCATTCGACCTTGCATTGACGAAAGTATTAAATACCACAGCTTCTCCTGGTCCATTTGCGGCTGGCGATAATGTGATTTATACGATCTGTGTTTATAATCAAGGTGGGACCGATGCGACAAATACAGAAGTAACAGATTATGGTTCAACGAACGCCGGCGAACTGACATTAGTTGGTTTAGTTGCTCCATTCCCAGCGACAACAACACAAGGTACAGCAGTAACGATAACTGATAATGGCAGTGGTGTTTACACCATTGATAACCTCGTCGCAGGCGAGGATGTATGTGTTGATATGGAGTATCAAATTGACCCTGCTTTTGCAGGTAGTTCAATTATCAATAATGCTGAGATTACCATGGATTCAGGAGACGACGAAGATAGTACGCCTGGAGATAATTCAGCTACAGCACCTGAAACAGGTAGTGATAATGAGATCAATGACAATCCTGATGATCCTTTGGATAATGATGACTACGATCCTGCCGTAATTTCCTTATTGGAATGTACTGATATTACGGTACAGGCACTCCCCGTTTGTAATGGAGTCAGCAATACGTTTGATGTACAGATCACGGCATTAAGTGGAGGTATTACTACATCGAATATATTTACTTTCAATGATGGTATAAATAGCTACACAGTAGATGCTTCTGCATTACCTGTGACTGTCGGACCATTTACATATACTGACCAAAACGCAGGTATTACATTTACGGTAAGTGATGATGATTCACCATCTAGCTGTAACGTAAGCTACGAAGTATTACAATTAAATTGCGTAGCACAAGAAGTATGTGATTGTACAATGGATCCAAACTCATACACCATCAATGCACAAGCTGCTGCCAATGGGAATGGTTTCTCCATGCTATATGCCTTAGTGGATAATGATAATGGCGATGCAGTATTAGCAGTAAACCAGACGGGAACTTTCCCCGGACTGGCTGATAATACCAATTACACCGTTTATGCTTTTAATGTAGAAGATGCAGACTTAACAGCTTTTGAAACGGCAGTTGGAGGACTAGCAACAATAACAGCAGGCGATCCAGTATTGTCTGATGGTGTAGTTGCTCCATTTGATGTGTATTGTTACACCAGCATGTCAGCTACTTTCATTGAAGATTGTATGTGTGCAGCTTGTAACATTAGCGCAGCTACAGTAATAGAAGGCGCGTGTAGTGATGCAGGTACAGCAAGTATAACGACTGACGATTTCTTTACATTTACAATAACAGATGTCATTCAGGATGATGTAACTTTTGCAAATGGTTTCACTTTCGACGGTACTGCACTCGGATTGAGTGCTGCTGAAACAGGTGGCTATGGTGCAGGTGTTCAATATACTTCTCCGAATGTAAATATTACTACAGCAGGAGCAGCTAGCAGTGTTATAATAACACTGGTGGATGCAGATGATCCAATGTGTACAATTGATGTAACAGTTAATGTTCCACAAACTTGTTCAGGTTGTACTGACATCCTTGTAGAGGCATTGCCAACTTGTGCAAATACCAATACCGGTGAATTTTATATTGACATTGCGAGTATAATGGGAGGAGATGGAACAGGTACAGATTACACAGTTAGTGCCGCTGGTGCTACAGATGTGACCTATTCAGGAAGTACGGTGACCATGGGACCATTTACTTATACGAATCAGAACGATAAAATTACTTTAACAATAGTTGATGCGGACGATACAGGTTGTATAACGACTTATGATGTTTTACAATTGAATTGTGTAGATCAAGAAGTTTGTGATTGTGCAACGGGAACTTATACAATTAATGCGCAGGCTGCCGCCAATGGCAATGGAGCATCCATGGTATATGTTCTGGTAGATAATGATAATACAGATGCAATTATAACAACTGATCCAAATGGAAATTTCCCAGGATTGACAAGTGGCGTGAATTTCACGGTTTATGCCTTTAATGTAGATGATACTGATTTGACAGCCTTTGAAACAGCAGTCGGTGGCTTGACTTCAATCTCTGCCGGAGACCCGATATTATCGGATGGTATAACAGCACCTTTTGATGCATATTGTTATACTTCTGCTTCAGCAGCTTTCATAGGAGATTGCGAATTGCCAACAGTAACACTTGGAGACGATTTAATCGTTTGTACTGGTGACTTCCCTGTTGTACTGACAGCAACAACAACTGGCGTAGCAACATTAAGCTACTTATGGGATGATGCAAGCACAGCAAATACATTGAACGTAACTGCTGCTGGAACTTATGGAGTAACAGTAACAGACGGAAATGGCTGTACAGCTTCTGATGAAGTTGTAGTTACAGAATCAACTCTTATTATTGATAATGTAGCAACATTTAATCCTTCTTGTGGTAATCCTGATGGTCAGTTGATGGTTACAGGCAGCGGAGGTACAGCACCATTGATGTATAGTATAGATGGTGGTGCAAGTTTCTCTGCACAAAACATCTATACCGGATTAGTTGCTGGAACTTATGACATCGTAGTAACAGATGCGAACGGTTGTACAGCGACGACAACAGCAACTTTAAGCGACCAGGGCGGTCCAACATTAACATTAGTCAGTCAGACGAATGTTCTGTGTTTTGGAGATGCGACTGGAGCAGCGGATGTAACAATAGCAGATGGCACAGCCCCTTATACCATCCTTTGGGATAATGGAGCAACGACAGAAGACCTGAGCGGTCTTACAGCGGGTACTTATAATCTGATGGTAACGGATGCAAATATGTGTACGGCGAACTTGAGTGTAACGATCACTCAACCAGCCAGTGCAGTAGCAGCAGAAGCTGGAGCAGACGTGACAGTTTGTGCCGGAGAAGTAGCGACACTTACAGCAAGTGGTTCAGGTGGCACACCGGGCTATACTTATGCCTGGGACAACGGAGCTGGTACAGCTGCGATGGCAAGTGTTACACCAGCTGCAACGACGACCTACATGGTAACGGTAACAGATATGAATGGCTGTACAGCTGTTGATATGGTAACAGTTACAG
>CALFBH010000142.1 GCA_937951615.1 uncultured Saprospiraceae bacterium
AGTTGTGATTAGCTTTCAAATTGTATCTTTACTGTGGTCAAACACAACGTCACCGCAGTAAAAAACTGACTAACAAGGACTTAAACAACTTGTTAGGATTTTAAAAACGACCGCTTTTATCGTGTTCAAGACCACCAAAGCCTGATTTTTTCATTTCTAATGAAGAAATCAGGCTTTATTTTTTTGTCAGAACATTTCCAACTGTTGTGCAGCTCTTGGAGTTTCTACTTTTTTGGTGGAGAAGAACACCTCCATCATTCCGAATTGTCTATCCGTAAAGTGCATAAAGGCAACTTTTCCGTAAGGTGGTAAATTAAGTTTAGCTCGCTCGATATGCACCTGTGCATTTTCTCGGCTCGGACAATGGCGCATATAGACCGAAAACTGAAACATAGTAAAGCCATCTTTCAGGAGTTTTTGCCGGAAGCTACTTGCGGCTTTCCTTTCTTTTTTGGTATCGGTCGGCAGGTCAAAAAGAATTACAATCCACATAATGCGATACTGGTTTAAACGGGTTGAATTATTCATGTTCAGGATCTTGTTCCAAATTCAGGAAAAAGTATTCTACGCTTTTCTCCTGCAAAACATTGATGTAGCGAAGCCGTGGTTCGTGTGATATTGGTCATTAGCGGTCCCCACCTGCCGTTTATCACCGTATCCATACTTGCTATTTCCAGTAAATGCGCTTTTATTCCAGGCGTGAGATCTTCTATGGGTTCATCATATTCTTCCATGATTTGCACCACAAGATAATCTACATAAGGGCGATAAGGCTCCATGATGTCATCTGCAAGGCAATAGGCATTATACTGGTTGCGGTGATGAATCCCCAACGTGGGCAACAGTCCTGACCCGACCAAAGCCCTCGCCACCATCGCCCGCAGTATGGCATAGCCATAATTGAGCAAATTATTGGGATAATCGCCAAATCGTTCGCGGGTAAAATCCTGAAATAGAGACTGCCAGTAAACCTGTGCCGCATGACCTTCTACATTGGTCACATCTCCGCTTTGTACTTTACGGATCAATGGAGGAAACCTATTATTGGAAATGCCCAAATGCCCCAGCAGGCGGCTTTGATTGGTGATCTTTGCAATAACAGTCTGTTGCCACAGTTGCTTTTTCAATGGCTCGGATGCACTGACCTGATGCCGGAAGTGCAGACTCTGGGTCGTATGCCCGTTGAGCAGCAACAGCAGTCCTGTAGGCAGGTGCTTTTCATCGCAGGTGATGAAGGCTACATTATTTTTCAATAATTGCTGCATCACCGAATGAGAAATGGTGATTTGCGGATTGTCCAGCAGTACAAGACCAATATCTTCTACTGGCACGGTACGTTTAAAATCCGGCTGGTTCGGCCGCTTAATGACCAATTGTTGTAAATGAATGTTCAGGTAGGCAGGGCTACCAAAATATAAAGTGCGCTTTATCATGGGTTACACTTTTGGGTTTGGAAATCGAAGTGGGGCAAGTACAAACTATGAATTTACACTTGCCCAACATTTTAAATGTTATTTTTTCACGGGTGTAATCTTTTGTACATCAGTAATCATGCCAAGTCGATTGATGGAAATTTTGTAGGTATTAAGTAAATGCCCTAAACTTTGAAGATGAATTTGAGTATTTTCATCGTTCAGCGTAGTTGCTAAATGATGCCTAAATGTAAGATTCGGTGCGCCTTTAGATGTTGAAGACAACTTCTGCACCCGATACAAATGCTCACTCACGACTACATAATTATCAGGATTCAAAATAAAAGCTTCATCTATGTCTTCATTTCCTTTTGGGAAAACCATCATTTCATTGATCGCCAAAGACACAATGAATGGCCAGTCATTTTCATGTTGGGTTTTAATGACGGGTAAACCGTTTTTTTTGCGTTCAAAAGCTTCCCAGAAAGTTACTTTTTCAAACTGAAATTTTCCCTTATCATCTTCATAAACGGCAAAGTGGTGATTATTGCGAAGGTTCACAAAATCAATAGCTTCGCCTTTTTCATTTTCGTGAAGTGGTTTTAAGTCTTTCAAATCAGTTTTCAGTTTAACCGATTTTACACAGATACCCTGTGCTTCATTTAGCCAAATAGGTTTCTCGTCCAGTTCTGCGACCATCTTTTTCAGGTCTCCACCGTATTCAGCAAGGCGACTGTTTACCAGACGACTGATTCGCCCGTCCAGAATATCTTTTTTTATCTGTTTATCGTTCAGATTTTTCAAGGACTTTCTAATGGTATAAATCGTTTCCCAAACGACAATTTCTGTAAGTGGTTTGCGTTTTCCTTCAATAATTATCGGATTTTTATCCAGTCCTTTAAATGCTTTTTTCGGGTCATTATTAAATTCCGTCAAACGTTTTTCAATCGCATTTTTTTCAATGGGATGAGCCATTATTTCCAAGGTATCCAGTGAAAATCTGCCGTTAAGCGGTATCTTTTTCTCCGCATATCGTTTCATTTTACCATATACCGTCTCTTTGTGAAGTTTGCCTCGTGGTGTCCACACCGTCTGTGGTTCGCGGTTTTTATCTCTATGCTTAATTCTGTTCTTATTTTTAGTGGCTACCCTTTGTTTCGATTTAAAAGAGATTAGGGTATCCGCAAGTGCTTTCCTGGCGTCCTGTCGGAAAGTAGTCCAGGGTGGAGAAAATCTTCTTGCACTTGTACGCAGGCTGCCCTGTGTCTTTTCATGTTCAAAGGTTTTATTCAGGTCATTTAGTTGCTTGATATAGCCCTGCTTTGTACAGGCCACCACAAGGGCGTCCATTGCATGATGTCGGTGGTCGTCTCGTTTTGACCAGTCTTTTATTGTATAAAAACGTTCTCCATTTTTGCGCTGTTTCCACTCAATCCGTTCTTGTTTTTTATATTTTTCAAAATTGAGTTCCTTCATCATATCCGTCAGCCCCCATTGGTGGCGCAGCACGTCTGTTACAGAACCTGTTGTGGTATGTACATGACGACAAACCTGCTCCAGCAATTTTATAGCCCGACGAGCAATAAACTGACTGTCTTTTTTTTGTCTTTCGATAAAACCTTCTGGAATGTCTTTTTCACTCATCATCAGGCGTTCCCGCTTGGGTTTGAGTTTGATTTGTTTGACTCGCTGCACATAAGCCTGATATTCTTTTTCCCCCTTTGAAAGCATATAATCGTGTGCAGTCATTGCACCTTTATCCCTGTTAAATTCTGATTCACAAATCGTTTTATTCAAAAAGGAATCGTCGAATAGTCGTGCTTTCGGTATAATGTGTTCAATCTCATATAAACCAGTATCGTATAACTTTGAAAGTTGAATAGTTTTTCCTGTGTAAACGGAAATTCCACCTGTTTCTTCCCACAATTTATAGCGGTCAAGTGCATTACGACTAACATGTTTAAAACCATTCTCCTCTTGTAACTCCTTCCTTATTTTGTCATTTTCTCTCTTTCTTTCATTATATGACTTGCTGACTTTCTGGCGTTTTTTGGCATTCATTTTTAGCTCGCGAGCAAGTTCTACTCGTATTTCGTCCGGTTTTCCCAATTCATTGGATTCAATAATTTCATTGACCAGATGGACCAGTTGATTTAAAATTTTCTCCACAACAGGATTACGTAATTCGCCACGTTTTATTAATTCAATCTTATCTATTAAAAGTCGTTCTTCATTTTCTTCCGTTGTACGAGAGTCAGAGTGTTTGTATTTTGCCATCTCACAGGCATTACTATATTTCTCCCCATTCATCAAATGAGCTAGTATATTTTTAATGGCTTTTGTGCTAAGACTACCATAGTCTTTTTCCAGTTTTACCTTACTGACTGCTATCGCTTGTTCTCTTGTAAATCCAAATTTCTCAATGAGTGCTTTGTATAAATGTTCTGGCTCTTCAATTGAATAAAGCAAATGCCAAAGTCGGTAAGCAGGCTGATTTTCAGGATTTTCCACAAAAGGGTCAAAATCTAAAATACTTGTGTCATCAATCTCACTGTCCTTGAAAATTTTGAGTAAGCGACTTTTGGTACGATTGCCCTGCACCTCGTCAAAATTCAGGTCGAATTTCTTGGAAGAATAGCCCAGTTCTTTAAGTACGCCCGATTTTTTTGACCCGTCTTTTTTATTTAAAAAAGCATATAGTTTTTGCTTGTCTGTCAAAGTCAAATCAAAAGTCCTCAGTTCATCATCTGTAATTTCAAGATTATTAATGTTTTGCCAGATACGGAATGCCTGAAAAAAAGGTGAACTCTTAGGTGCGACCCGATACGCCAACTCAAGCTGACAGCGCGAAACCAACCCTTTTTGCGATTTAAGCGGACGCTGATAAAATAAAGTGCGTGTACCGATCTCATGTTTCAATTCGTCTGTCAGAACTTTCGGATATTCTTGTTGCTGTCTGCTCCATATTTTTTCAAACTCATCCTGATAATCCTTACGGTAAAACATTTTTTGCCTGACCTTTGTATGTGGGTCTTTTTTAAATTCTTCATAAAAATACTGCCCAATCGTCTGTCCTTTATCTTCGAGCATTGTGCTATTTCCTGCTATCTTTTCCAGATATTCTGTTGTCTCATCTGGCGAAGCATCGGTTTTTCTGTTGCTTTTATAGCCTCGTTTTTGTGTCAGATGAAGCAATATTCTTCCGAGTTCCTGCAATGTGATTTTTTCTTCAGCAGCACGGGCGCGTAATGCATACAAATCGAGTTTATTTAAATCTATCAGGACTTCATCGTACATGTCTCTTTCCCTAAGCAATGCCAGCATTTTGTCTCGCCTTGCTTTCCAACGCTGGTTATTCCGCCGCATTCCTCGATAGCGGGTGCGGTCTGCATTGATAGAAATTGAACGCCCCGCCCTAAAATCATCCTCATGTTCTGTAACGGGTACAATACGTACACCTGACCGAATAATGCGCGACTTTTCATTATTTTCTTCAACATAAGCCCAACCGATAGAAGCTATACCAATATCTAATCCGAGTATTTTTTTCATGGTTACTTTGTTTTTCCGTTTTTAATAAATATATTTGTTGTACAATTTTAAGCTAATCACAATAAAAATTATTTTGTTGTGAAAACAAGGAGACAGGTTTCGGCTTGTTTCCATTTTTTTTGCAAAAAACTGAATGACTTACCATTATGATTCAGTAAAAATATAAATTGTTTTTCAATTATCCAGATAAATAACGGCAAAAAACATTTTCAGCATCCTCAAATTTTGCTTATAAGTACAAAAACAACCATCTTTACAATAAGATTTTCATACGCATCATAACTCGCAATATGTGAGGGTTGCCAGTACTGGTACGGGGCGTGTGCGAATCTTTTCTCATAAATAACCGCCTGTTTTAAATTCACCTGCCTTAGTCAATTTCAATTCTTTCAATTCATCCCTAATTTAACGTCCACAATCTCCATGCTAAATGTGCGGGGTGACGATATTTCGCACCCCGCATAAATACAATTTGAAAGCTTAATCACAACAACCGCTATTTCTTTAATACTGAAACTATCAAAGAATAATAGTAGTTAGAAATCCAATATATTTTTTACTGACAAATAATTTTATAAAAAAAATTATAAAATTTGAAAGAAAAAACTATACCTTTACTTCACAAAGATAACAAATAGTGGTTAAGGATTAAAAAAAATAGATAAAAATAAAAAAGGAGGCAATGGTACTGCCTCCCAAACATATAGTCATTTGTCATTAAACAACTTTTATATGAAGCACAAATTTAATAAAATTTGGCAATGGATGAAACAATTCCCTATTGTTATCTCATTAGCTTACCCAAAGACATCTGCTATTATTCTAAAAATTTGGAAAGGCATTAAAAAATCTATAGGTATAGTTGCGTTCTTTCGTACTTCAATCTGGTTATTCAAATGGTTTTTTATACTTTTAGTAACGTTCATGGGATGTTCCTAAACCAACCATGGACAATTCCCTCTAATGCAAAATCCGAAAAACCATCTCCCGCATCAATTCCCCTTCCGGCGTACTATCCCTGTCCACCCCCTTTGATTTCAAGTCATATTCGCGGAGGATGGCGATGGCGTTTTCCGTTTTCGGCTTATTGAAGGTTCGCATCGCTTGTTTATAATCTTTCACAAACCAGGCGGAGCGGAGTCCGAGGGCTTTAGCGAGGGCATCGTCGGAGACATTGCGGTGAAACTGGCAAATATAGATTTTGCTGAAATAATTATACAATGCGCCGACGATTTTGGGCATCGGATTATCTTTCGGGTTGGTGGCGAAATAGTTGGCAATTCGGGTGGCTTTGAGGATGTCGCCCTGGCCTAATGCCTTGGTCAATTCAAATACATTATAGTCCTTGCTGATGCCGATGTGCTGCTCTACATGGGCTGGGCTGATGCTTGTGCCAGCAGGAATATTGAGCAGTAGTTTGTCCAGTTCATTGGAGATTTTGGATAGGTTGGTGCCTAGAAAATCGGCGACTAAGCGGCAGGCATCTGGGGTGATTTGGTATTTTTTTTCTTTTAAATAAGTCGTGATCCAGTCGGGTACTTGATTGTCGTAGAGTTTTTTCGACTCGAAGATGACGCCGTTTTTCTTGATGGCTTTGGCGAAATTTGTCCGCCCGTCCAGCTTTTTGTGCTTATGACTGATGAGCAGCAGGGTTGTCGGCGTGGGTTGTTTGGCGTAAGCCTCCAGTTTCACCAAATCCCGCATTTGCTGGGCTTCTTTGAGGATGACGACCTGACGTTCTGCCATCATCGGATAGCGGCGAGCAACATCTACAACAGTAGAAAAATTGGTTTCCTTGCCATATAATACTGTGAAATTGAATCCCTTCTCCGCTTCACTTAAAACTTTGTCTTCCACATATTTTGTAATGAGGTCTATAAAATACGACTCATCCCCATGCAGCAAATACATAGGCGCGTATTCTTTTTTCTTCAATTCGGAGAGTAATTCTTTATGTGTCGTCATCTGACTGTGTTGATGTGTTGTCGTGTTGTGGTGTTGTCGTGTTTTTCATCAACACATCAACACCACAACACATCAACACGTTTATTTTTCGTCGAAACTAATTACCACCTTTGGCGTTCTGGGTCTGGCTTGGCAGGTCAGCACAAAACCCGCTTCTACTTCGTCTGGTGCTAAGGCATAATTGACGTGCATTTCTACTTCGCCTTCCAGTACTTTTGCCCGACAGGTACAACACACGCCGCCTTTACAGGCAAATGGTAAATCTGCGCCCTGCTTGAGTGCGGCATCTAAGATATTATCGCTGTACGCACCCAATGGAAAATCAATCGCATCGCCGTCTATGATGATGGTGATTTGGCTGTCGTCCTCATTTTTTGCATTTTCTGGCACAACGAGTGGTGCTGCTTTTTTCGTGGCAGCAGTGGTAAATAATTCAAAATGAATCCGTTTTTTATCTACGCCACTGGCTTCCAATTGGTCTTTTACCGCAAAAATCATTTCTTCTGGTCCACAAAGCAAATAATCATCCACTGCTTTAGCCTCAAAAAATACTTTGCTGAAAGCTTCGCATTTTTGTCCGTCGATTCGTCCTTTAAATAAGGGGCTGCCTAATGCTTCCCGACTGAGTATATGGTGTACGCTGACTTGTTCTAAATAATTGTTTTTCAGGGCTTCTATTTCTTCTCTGAAAATGATGGAGTCGAAATTTTTATTGCCATAAAACAGGGTAAAATGGCTGCTTGGTTCTTTTTCCAAGACCGTTTTCATAATAGAAATAACAGGCGTAATGCCACTCCCTGCCGCGAATGCGACGTATTGTTTGTCTGGCTTATCGCTAATGTGCACACCAAATTTCCCCATGGGTGTCATCACGTCCAACTCATCTCCGACTTGTAAGCTTTCATTGGCGTAAGTCGAAAATCGTCCGTCTTTTACCCACTTTACGGCTACCCGCAAATCCTCTTCGGAAGGACTGGTGCAGATGGAGTAAGAGCGACGCACGTCTTCGCCTTTGATGTCCTTTTTCAGGGTCAGATATTGTCCTGGCTGGTAGGTGTAATCTGCCTGCAAAGGTGCGGGTACGTCGAAGGCAATGGAGACACTTTCGGGTGTTTCTCTTCGGACTTCTTTTACTTTTAATGTATGAAATTTCGGCATTCTAAGAGCAATGATAGAATGGATGAATTATTGAATGAGTGAATAGACTTTATCAACCATTTAATTTAAAAAAATTATAATGGCGAAGATATATGTTTATACAATGATAAAAAAATGCAGAGAATTAAAATCACCGCCCTATTTTTGCATTCCTAAAAAATTCATCATTCATCGTTCATCATTAATTAAAATGGTAGGAATTGTATTATCAGGCGGAGCCGCGAGAGGCATGGCGCATATTGGCGTGCTGAAAGCATTGGAAGAACATGCTATTTTCCCCGATTACATTGCAGGAGCAAGTGCAGGGGCGATTATTGGTGCTTTGTATGCTGCTGGCAAGTCGCCCGCGCAAATGCTGGACATTGCAAAGGATCAGAGTTTGCTGAAAGCGATTCGTCCGGGCTTGCCGGGTAAGGGACTGACTAATCTGGATTACTTGCGTAAATTGCTGGCGGAGCATATCAAGCATGATTCGTTTGAACAATTGAAAAAGAAGTTGTTTGTTTGTGTCTCTAATCTTAATTCCGGCGAATATGAAATTCTGAATTCTGGGAATTTGTTTGATGCCGTGGTGGCTTCTTCGTCTATTCCGATTGTTTTTGAACCCGTGGATATGAATGGCAGTCGTTATGTCGATGGTGGTTTGTTGAATAATTTGCCTGTTGAGCCGCTTCGGGAAATTTGTGATGTCGTGATTGGCGTGAATGTGATGCCTCGTGGTGCTACGCCAATTGAGAAAGTGGATAGTATGATTGAGATCGGTATGCGGACTTTTGATTTGGTGATTTGGTCGAATGTGAAATCCCGACTGGCGCAATGTGATTTTGTGATTGAACCAAAAGGCGTTTTTGATTATCAGGTTTTTGATTTTAAGGCGGCGGAAGAGATGTCGAAGTTGGGTTATGCGGAGGCGAGGCGAGTGATTCCTGATATTTTGGATAAGATTTTATAGTTTTCGAGTTGCGGGTTGGCGAGTTGCGGGTTGGCGAGTTGCGGGTTGGCGAGTTGCGGGTTGGCGAGTTGCGGGTTGGCGAGTTGCGGGTTGGCGAGTTGCGGGTTGGCGAGTTGGCGAGTTGCGGGTTGGCGAGTTGCGGGTTGAAAACTCAATTACTCAATATACCTAATTACTCAATCACTGGGTGGCGCATCGAGACGTTTTTTAACCACTGAGGAACGAAGGGTCACTAAGGGTTTTATCACCGACAACACATCAACACATCAACACGACAACACATCAACACATTTCCATGATAGAACTTAATTATAAAGAATTTGGACAAGGCGAGCCTTTGGTTATTTTGCATGGTTTGTTTGGTACGCTGGACAACTGGCAAACGATTGCGCGGAAGCTGGCGAAGAATTATACCGTCTTTATCGTGGATCAGCGGAATCATGGGCGGTCGCCGCATCATGCGGATTTTAATTACCAGGTGATGGCGGAGGATTTGCGGAACTTTATGGAGGAACGCTGGGCTTATCAGGCGACGATTATTGGTCATTCTATGGGCGGTAAGACGGCGATGCAGTTTGCACTGACGTATCCTGATATGGTGGAAAAATTAGTTGTGGTCGATATTGGCCCGAAGCAATATGTGGGTGGACATCAGGCTATTTTTGAGGCTTTGTTTGCGGTGGATTTACCCAAAATACAAAATAGAAAAGAGGCTGATCTTCAACTGGCACAGGGCATTGATAATTTAGCGGTTCGGCAATTTTTATTAAAGAACCTGACTCGTTCTAAGGAGAGTGGGCAGTATGAATGGAAGATGAATTTGTCCGCTATTCATGCGCATTATCAGGATATTCTCGCGCCGATTGAAGTGGATGATGTGTATGATGGGGAGACTTTGTTTATCAAAGGAGGAAAATCGGATTATCTTGCTCCTGCTGATTTGGAGGCTATTCGGATTTTGTTTCCTAAGGCAGAATTACAGACGATTGCTGATGCGGGGCATTGGGTTCATGCGGAGGCTCCTGGGGAGTTTTTGGAGATTTTGGAGAAGTTTGTTTCTTGAGTTGCGGGTTGCGGGTTGCGGGTTGCGGGTTGCGTGCGGGTTGCGGGTTGCGAGTTGAAAAATTACTCAATTAACTCAATATACCCAATTACTCAACCAACTTAATTACTCAATCAACCCAGTTACTGATATCGCAATAACCAGTTACCAATATCTAATCACCAATCCACTACTTCTTCTTCCAGCCATGTAGGTTTTGTTCGACGAATGTTGTGGGAAATTCTTCTACGCCGGGAAAACCTAATTTAATATCTCTTCCATCATGTGGAATGTGGGCAGTACCAAAAATATAATCCCAAATAGCAAGGGTGAGTCCGAAGTTGATGCCGTATCGTCTTTCTTCTGGTAGGTTGTAGGCATGGTGCCAGATGTGCATTTCGGGGCTGTTAAAAATTATTTTCATAAAAGGACCTAGGACTATACCTGATAAACCAGCCGCCGCTACGACAAAACCGATACTTTGCAGCCAGTCTAACTGCATTTGTAATAAAAGGAAAACACCTACTAATGCGCCTAAGACCGTTGCCGATACACCACCACTCACTGTGATATTGGTGTGGTTGTAATGTCCGACCAGTGTGGTGAAAAAATAGACGATAAAAAAGTCGTCAATTCCAAAACCAATCATCGCCAGTGGGATGTACTGAATCGCACCATAGACTATATTTTCCATCCAGTGATAACGAAGGTGTGCTGCAAAGCCCATCTGCTCCACGGAGTGATGCACTTTGTGAAATTCCCATAAAAAATCAAAGCGGTGCAAGAGGCGATGTGTCCACCATTGTATGAAATCGCGTAGGACAAAAAGAATCATCAATTGTATCCCGACACCCAAACTACCTATCTGAATAGCCGCCAGATTGCTGAGTCCGAATAGTCCCAAAAAGTCATTGAATAGCTGGACAAATACATTGGAAGCCGCATTATAAATAATCAGTGAAAAGAGGAAAAAATTGAAGAACATATAGAAGAAGTCCAGCCAGAAGTCTTTCCTGAAACGCGGCTGTTCTGCTCGCCAGGGGCGCAGTATTTCTAATAGAAAAAAGAAAGCGGACAGACCTAGCAGCATATAAAAATAATTGTGCAGACCAGGATTTGTAATCTCTTTCCACAAATAGCCCGCGTAGCCGCTATAACTGTCTATAATTATTTGGAAGTACTTGTTCATATTCTCAAAATATTGCCTGTCAGTGTTGCCTTCGACTTCGCTCAGGCAACTAAATTGCAGTTGGTTGAGCGAAGTCGAAACGAGTTGTTCGTCGGTTTCGTAAACTTGTGTGTGTGCTTTTGTGGAGCGAGTTTGCTAAACCTTCTATAGTTTTCTGATTGTAGGTTTAGCAAACTTCCCTTTCTCGATGCTTCTCGCAAGTTTACCAAACCAGCTCAGTGTTGCCTTCGACTTCGCTCAGGCAACTGCCTGTATTGAGCGAAATTAAAATACAGTTGATTGAGCGGAGTCGAAAGCAACTATCAGGCTTTCTTCAATTGCACACTCAGCCAGGGGTAATCAAAACTATGGCTTTCTAAGGTCAGGAAATTATTTCAGAAGAAAGTCTATTGATTGGAAGAAAAATCTCCTGTCATACAAACTAAATTTCAGGGCTGTTTGTTTTTATTTTTGGGAAAATGGCGGTTTAAAGTCATTTCCGTAAGGACAATAGGCAGGAAAGTAATCAGCATAAACAAGACCATGATTTTCCAAAAGTCTCTCATGTCCATATCGCCAAACAAGCTCATCAGACTACACAACATCAAGACAATTCCTGCAATAGCAAATTGCCGCCCCGCATAAGGCTGCGCAAAGTCCCATCGCTCCTGCGACAACATAGAACCCGGTGTACGATAACCATACGAGTGACTGATTTTTTTTGGTGGCTTTCGCCAAAGTAGGACGCCTACTAAGAGATAAACAAGCCCAGGAAAGGCACAGATAATCATGACAGGATTTGTCCAGTTCATGTTAGGTTCAATTTAAGCATCACCATTATACCAGTCACCACTCAACCAATCACCAATCACTACACCTCCCGCTTCCGCATAATACCAGAAAAACCAAAAAAGCTACCGCATACGCCACCGAGGATATGAGCAAACTGCGACACCTGATCTGCCTGCAAACTGTGTAAGACTTCTTTTCCAATAAATAGCAAGACCACAAGGATAAAGCTCAGTGGAATTTCACCATCTTTTACATTAGTAAATGAAATCAAGATAATCAGCATAAAAACAATACCGCTCGCGCCCCACAAGCCTGTGCTGAAAAAAGAAATATTGATAATCGCCGTGATGAGTGCTGTCAGCAAAATCATGATGAGTATATTCTTGCTACCGTATTTTTCTTCCATAACGGGACCCAGCAAAAGGATAAAAGTCAGATTACCTAAAAGGTGATCAATACTCGCATGCCCCAAGACATAAGTAAACAAGGTCGGCATCTCCAGCGGGTTGGATATATCCAAGTAGGGACTCAGCGAAATGAAGCGATTGAATCCTTCTCCCAGAGACTGACTAAGAAAAAAAATCCCTGCTGCCAGAATGGAAAAAGTCAGGATGACGGGTGCGTTATAACGAATACCTAATGCCATATTTATTTAATTACGAATTAGTTAATTACGAATTACGAATTGAAAATTCCAAATTCCAAAATATCATTTGGCTTCGCCAAATTTTTTCTTTTGGATTTTTTCTCTTTGTAATTTGGATTTCCCCCTTTTGATGCTTTCATCAAATATAATGGCTTTTCTGGCTAAATCGCATTTTTATTCGAGGAATTAGAGAATTTTAACGACGACTTTCAGACTCATTAGGAATCAATAGGGTCATTGTCAGGTAGCCCAGTATTAAGAATACAGATAGGACAAGCGTCATACCAATCGCACGCGGAGAGCTTACTGTGGCGAATATGTCTTTGATAACATCCAAAGGTTGTACTACAAGATCCCAGCTATTCCAACGTTGGTAGCGTCCGAGAAAAATACCGTAACTCGCTCCTATGATTATAGCGACTGTTGATACCCAACTGAATATTGGATTCGTTAGCTCAAGCAAATATTGCTGTACCTTGTATAATGAAAAATACCCCAACATTAGCCCCGTCCAGGCAAAAGACAACATCATAATAGAATCAAACCAAAATGGCATATTAGTAGGAGCATTAACAAGATACTTCAAATCGGTGACCATATAAGGCGCATTCGGAAAAAATGCCAACCACACAATGAGTAAAGCCATTGTTCCCAATCCCATTTTTCTATATGTATTTTTGTATTTGAGCAGCAGCGTCAACCAATATGGTATCCAGGCTAAAAACAAATTCCAAACCATAAATAGACGCCCTGATTTTCCCGTCATCTCGACGCGAGCAGCTAGTAACAGCACACAAAACAAGGTAGAAGCCCATAATAGCAGCGTAATACGAAATTGTTGTTGATCGCTAAATCGCTGACGCATAAATATCATAACCAGCAAATTAAGCAAAACAACTACCGCACCTGATACCAAGAGCAGAAGTGCATAATGGGGAAAGTCCCTGAAAAAATTTCCGATTGCATGAAGCATAATTCTATTTTTGTAAATTAAAAGCACTTTGAAATACAAAGTAACTACAAAAACGAAGACTATGCAAGCGAATTGTTCCTAAAAAAATGTTAAAGAGCATGTTTGGAGGCTGCTTTTGGAGCGAACGCAGTCAAATTTTATTCTGAATGAGGCACGCCGATTGAGCATAGCCGTAGCTACGTGAATGAGGTGTAACGAAGTTCAGGATAAAATTTGGCAAGAACAGCCCAAAGTGTAGCCTCCAAACATGCGCTAAGAAATACCCAGCACGAAAATTGCTGAATCAAATTTTATGTTTGGTGCAAGGTTGTGATAATCGAGCATCAGGAAGTCTCCATTTGATTGTAATACTGTAATTTTCAAAATTTGAAAATTGCGTTTATCCACAAACATATTAATCTTTGGAGCAGGTGTATTGCCCAATCCTTTGGATTTTGATGTAAATTCCATTTTGAGGAAAGTGCGTTCTCCCAAATCCAGCTCACCAACAATAGAGTAGTCAAACTGATTTTCCCAATTTTTCAGGGTTCTTGAAGGATATAGAAAGTTCGTTTCCTGTGGGTTATTCTCTTTATTAAAAATCTTATTAACGGTTTTATCATGAAACCAGACTTTTTTGCCATCATGTACGACATCCTGCTTGGGCATTTCCAGTCGATATTTTTCGCCCTCCACAAAACCGCGAATGGTATCGGTCTTAATGGAACTCCGAAAACTGCTCGTCAAAACCATATCCACTTTCATGGATTTAAAGGTTTCATAATATCCACAAATACTATCTAATAGCACTTTTGCTTTAGGATCGCCCGGTCCCGGAATCGGGTCGGTAGCTGGCAAAGTATGCCCACTCATTACATTTGTAAGGAGGAGTGCGAACACAAGCATAAATGTTTTTAGATTCTTCATTGTCTCTGGGCTATGTGGTTTTGAACAATAGTTTTAGTAAAGATACAAGATACAAAAAAATCATCACAAATGCCAAATTTTAGCATTTAATTATATATGTTTTTTATAGAAATATTAACAACACAAGTGTTTATACTTAACAAAACGTTCACAATTGGATTTTCGTTGCATGAATGCGTGAAATTTTCTGCAAAAAAATCATCTGTCTAGTTCTGATAGCTATCGGAATGTGACGCAGTGAACTGCAACAGCGGATGGGGTACATTATTAATTAGACACGAAAAAACGGTTTACAACCTAATGCAAACCGCTCCTATTTTGATAGATAGTTTAGCCTTTTAAAATAGCTTTCATTAAGTGGAAATACAAATCCAAACGTCAAATTCAAATTCAAAAAACTATTGACAATAAGTCAATTACATAAATTGAAAGTGGCGTTTAGTTGAGTCCAGGCACTTTTTTTCAATCAATTCTGAGGTCTTCGACATGAATATCGGGATATTGTGCCGGATCAAAAGAGAATAAGGTATTGCTCAATTTTGGATTTTCTATCAGGTCGCTAAATTCAAAAGTATAGCGATCACCAAAACGGGTAAATACAATGACTTCCATCAATTCTTTGCTCGCCTTATCTATTGTCACGCGTAGTTTTGTAATTTCTTCGTGCGACTCGCGTGGTTTGACTTCTATTTTGTGAAGTGTTTTGCCACCTTCTTTTACATCTTCCAGCTTTCGTCCCACCATATTTTCACTATATACATTGAGCATTTTGGCAGGTGATAAAAAGTCTTCTCCATCTGGATTCGGATTATTAATCTGTACTTCTTTATTCTCTTTCAGGTGAAACCAGACGGTATTTCCATTGCAAATTACATCCTGATCAGCCAGTTCCATGCGGTATTGCTCTCCTTTGAGGTACATTTTACCTTGTTGTTCACTTGACATCTCCCCTTCTATCGTCAGTTTGAACTCGAGTTGCATAGCTTCAAGGCTATTATATTTTGCATGAACAGCATCCAATATCTCCGTCGCTGCCGGGTCAGATGCTTCTCGCGCTTTAGCTTTCTCTATCATGCTCGGATCTACTTGAGCAAACAAACTCAATCCAATCAGCAACATAACTATTGTGGTGCTTAGTAATTTCATAATTATCGTTTTAAAAACATTCTTTTTCAATGAAAGTCAAATCGTGTGCCAATCTTTGTTTCAAAATTTTTCTGACACTTTAATACCATCAATGCGTCTAATTCTTACAACTATTATAACAACTTTTATCATTTTAGTCGTGTAAAACACATAATCAACAAACTTTTGTATATTTTTGCGTCCAAATTTACCGACACTCGGTATTCTTTTTAAAGAAATTGTCATTCTAAAAAATAATAAACTTTTAATTACATGAGAAAGACTGCTATTGCACTTACCCTCTTTTGTTTCATGGTAGCATTCAACAGCGCTTTCGCGCAAATATCTGAAAACAGAAATGCACTGACTTACAAGTTTTTAGTGTCTGATTATAATGGTCCTCTGACAGAGAGCTATTTTGAACCAGATAACTTTACTTATGGTGGTGAAATGAAGTACACCCGTTTCCTCAACCGTTCTTTCAATATCGGATTTCCACTCCGTATCGGAGAAGTGAACTTTCCCGCTGCGGATTCTTTGTCTAGTGCCACCAACAGTTTGTTTGGTAGCCTCGACCTCAATTTGATCTACAAATTGAATAATGGATACCTGCTGAAAGAAACCTCTTTCATCTCTCCTTATCTATTTGCAGGTATTGGCGCCAATTATATCCAGGAACTGGATGAAAATATGGATGCGCAAATTCCCGCAGGTCTTGGGTTTGATTTCAAATTGGGCAAAAATGTCCGTTTACAACTTCAGTCGGAGTACCGTTATTCACTGATGAAAGAATATAATAACCTGCGCCATACTGCTGGTTTGAAATTCATGTTTGGCGGCGGCGATCCTTATACAAAACCTGATGCAGTCATCGAAACAACAGATATGGATGGTGACGGTGTAGATGATACAGCGGATAAATGTCCAGACGTAGCAGGACTTGCTAAATTTAGCGGTTGCCCTGATTCTGATGATGATGGTGTGCAGGATATCAATGATGAATGTCCAAACAAAGCTGGTTTAGCCCGCTTTAAAGGATGTCCAGACACAGATGGCGACGGCATTCCAGACAATAAAGATAAATGTCCTGAAGAAGCTGGTAAGCGTGCATACGAAGGTTGCCCAGCAGTAGATAGCGACAGAGACGGTATCAATGACGACAAAGATAAATGTCCTGAAAAACGTGGACTGACTCGCTTCGACGGTTGCCCGGATTCTGATGGTGATGGTACGCCTGACCCAGATGACAAATGTCCAGGAACTATTGGTTCTAAAGATTCAGATGGTTGCCCGGATACTGACAAAGATGGTATTATTGATTCTGAAGATAAATGTCCAACAACTGCTGGTATTCCTGAAAAAGGCGGTTGCCCGGAACAGGAAGAAGCACCAGTCATTACACAGCAACCTGCTCCTGTCGTGACTACAGCCGTTCAGGAAGTGATGGATTATGCGATGCGCTCTGTACAGTTTGAAACGGGTAGTTCTACGCTCAAATTATCTTCTTATGGTGTATTGGATCAGATATCGGAAATCATGCTAAATAATGGCAATTATAGCCTGAGCATTGCCGGACATACCGATAATCAAGGAAATGATGCGCAAAATCTACAGTTATCAGAAAATCGTGCTAAAGCATGTTTCAATTACCTCGTCAAAAAAGGTATTGACTCTTCTCGCATGAGCTATATCGGCTACGGAGAAACACAACCAATTGCTGATAATGAAAGAAGTACCGGACGTGCTCAAAATCGTCGGGTGGAGTTTAGTATCTTTATTCGCTAGTTAGCGATTGACTCCATTAGAAATAAAAAAGCCATAATTGCATTGCGATTGTGGCTTTTTTATTTCCAAGATGGTCGATGGTCGATAGTATTTTAGTTTGGGTCGATGGTCCATAGTCCATAGCTGCAATCGTGATGAAGAGAGTGCCGAAAGGCATTCGACCATCGACCATCGACATAAAACAGCTATAAAATTTAATATTTCTCATCCTTAAACTAAACTTTTAGTTTTATTTAACTAATTATTTAGTTTTAATTCCTTATCTTTGCCTTGCAATCATTTTTTAATCACAGAATTCAAGTCATAAAAATGAATTCTTTAAACAGTTTAACAATATGAAAAATTTAATCCTATGTTTATGCATGCTGTGTATCGCAGCGACAGCCTTTGGTCAGAAAGAAGCTACAAAAAAGGCAAGAAAAGCTAAAAAAGCCAAGCAGGAAATCAGCCAGACTCCACCAGCATTGGTACAGGCAGTCATGCCAGTTGCTAAGATGGAATTTACAGAGCAGGTTTACGAGTATGGCACGATAACTTCTGGTGATGTGGTAGAACACACCTTCACATTCACCAATACAGGTGAAGCTCCCCTACTTATTCAGGGTGCAAAATCTACTTGCGGATGTACCGTTCCTACTTTCCCAAAAGAAGCAGTATTGCCTGGTGAAAGCGGTGAAATCTCTGTAAAGTTCAACAGCAAAAACAAGTCGGGCAGACAACGTAAGCCAGTCAATATAACAGCCAATACAAATCCTCAGCTCACAACAGTCTATATTGATGGCACAGTCAAGAAAGCTCCAGTAGAAGGGCAAACCAAACCGCAAATCAGTCAAAAGAACTGATAATATAGTGATTGGTAACTGGTTAATTAGTAACTAGTCAGGAACAAAGAAAAAATGCAAACTGGTCAAAAGAACTAAAAAATTAGTTGCATAAACTAATTTTTTAGTTCTAAATCCGTATATTTGCAGCCAATTTTATTTATTTTATGTAAAAAAGCGTTAATTTCGCGCTCGATTTTTTAAAAAATATTTCTAAAACGAAAGAAAGACATGAAAAACGTATTATTCTGCTTATTAGCACTAACAGTAGCTTTCACAGCTTGCAAGCAAGACTCCGCTCAGACAGAGCAAACGGCTACAGATCTTAAAACAAATCCAGTGATTAATGACGCCAACAAAGTAAAAGAGGCTGTCGCTAATCAAATTCCAGACGATACTGTCAATGTAGCAAAGATTACTTTTCTAGAAGAAGTTTTTGATTATGGTACGGTAAAAGCTGGTGAAATTGTTGAGCATACTTTCAAATTCAAAAACACAGGTGTTGCGCCTTTGATGATTGAGCAGGCAAAATCTACTTGTGGATGTACAGTTCCTCAGTTTCCAAAAGACCCTATTGCACCAGGTGCAAGTGGAGAAATCTCTGTTCGCTTTGATTCTAAAAACAAATCAGGAAGACAACGTAAACCAGTTAATGTAACTGCAAACACGTGGCCTAAACTGACTTCTGTTTATATCGACGGAACAGTAGAGAAAGATGAGAACGCAGCGACAGCTACGAACAAGAAGTAATAATTACGACAAGTAAAAACGATACAATGCTTTTATTGCAACAGCAACTACTCGACCCCAATTTATTCTTCATGCTGGCAATCATACTGGTCGCCTACTTCTTTCTGATTCGCCCGCAAGCCAAACGAGCCAAAGAGCAACGTAGTTTTGTGGAAAGTCTGGAAAAGGGTATATCTGTTGTTACAGCAGGTGGCATCCACGGTAAGATTTCCAAAGTTGATGAACGTACCGTCACTTTAGAGGTATATAATAAAACTTATCTGACGGTCGAAAAATCTACGATTAACATGGAGATGTCCAAATCTGCTTCAGAAACCGCTGATGTCTCATAAAGACCGTATAAGAGCATTCTTGAAAACAGACAGGGCAATACTGATGGGCTGCATCGGTATTGCCCTTATTGTTTGGATATTTATGAAAATGGCGCAAAACCATGTTACAGATGTGACTGTTGATGTGACTTATGAATTGCCAGGAAATAAAATATTCGCAGAAACGCCCCCAAGTTCTATCAAGCCCGAAATAAAAGGTACCGGCTGGGCATTATTTGCCCGTTATATACGTAACCTAACACCCGACATTTCGCTCAATCTCGCAGATCGTCCTAGTCAAACCATTAGCCCGGCACAGTTGGCAGCCCATGTTCGGCAACAACTCCCCTATCAAGTCGAAGTTCGCCCACCCAGTCAGTCTATCAATGTGAGGCTCGATGACAAAGCCGGCAAACGTATCCCTTTATTACTATCGAAAACGCCCAAATTTGCCCCACAATTTCAGGCATCCGCTCCCCCTACACTCAGCCCAGACAGCATCACCATCTATGGTCCCGCATCTCTCATCGCATCTGTTGAGCATTGGACTGTTGAACCACTTTCCGACGGTATCAAAACAGACATTAATCAGCTTGTCGCCCTTCGTCCGCACTCCAATCAACAAGTGAGCTTCTCTTCTACAAAAATTACTTGTACCATTCCTGTAGAGAAATTTACAGAAAAGACATTAAGCCTGCCTGTTTCTATCATCAATGCACCTGATAGTCTACTGCTCACCATTTATCCCGCAAAAATTAATGTTACTTGTCGTGTAGGATTGAGTGATTATAACACCGTTACTGCATCACAATTCAAGGCTATTGTTGATTTCACTAAAGTAGATGTCGAGAACTACAATTATGTCCCCGTTAGCCTTTCCGAACAATCAGAACAGGTGAGTCATGTTCGACTTAGTCCTGAAAGTGTTGAGTTTATTATTAGTCGGTGAGTGGAAATACAAATTCAAACGTCAAATTCAAATTCAAAAACTATTAACTCGATGGTCGATGGTCGATGGTCGATGGTCGATGGTCGATGGTCGATGGTCGATGGTCGATGGTCGATGGTCGATGGTCGATGGTCGATGGTCGATGGTCGATGGTCGATGGTCGATGGTCGATGGTCGATGG